>NZ_JBALPZ010000016.1:12463-27599 GCF_036965645.1 Neobacillus drentensis | reverse complement strand
CTGTGACATCAAATATTATCCTCCTTTTAACACAAACAAACTGTCTACAGTTATGTTTCTCAATTGGCATCAATCTATCCTAATCAATTGATTTCAAAATTTGACAGTGAAGTTTTTATGCCAATATTAAAAGAATAAAATAATAGACTCCATTTGTCCAAGTAAAAATGAAGAAATCATGAATTTTTTAATAAAACATGAAAAAATAGGCCTCTTAACACGAGACCTATCAATAAAATGTGATGGCAAAAAAAAGGACGATAAACAATAGTAAAGCAAAAAAGATTCCATAGGCTATAAAAATTGGGTTCCTTGTATAAATATTTTTTTGAACCGGTTTAGAGATTTGGTGATCATGCCCTAAGTTACCAGATGCTGCCTTATGCTGTTTGGCAACTGAAAATGAATAAAGGAGGGAAAAGGCAAGCACTCCAATAATCACAATAGCTAGGATATCGACAAAAAAATTCATGAAAAAAGCTCCTTCTTATGAGTGTTATGTTTAAAATCCCTCTTTAAGAATCAATCTATACCCTTTCAGGAGCTTACAATAATTGGTCATGTTCGAATAAATATCGATAGGAAATATCAATAAATAGATAATCGTGTTCGTTCATTGGGAAAGAAAAGGTACGAATCGTTTCGCCTGTTTCAATATCACCATACAAATCGGATAATCTTCCTTTTTGGTCATGCCGCATCTTGATTATATTTTCCAAAAAATACGGTCTCCAGCTCCAATTTTTATTTAAATACACGGCTTGGGTCGTCCAGCCATTCTCCCCTTTAAAAATGTTGACTGATTTCTGAAAACCATCCTCATCACACACATACATCCGAAAAGCTATATTATCCATTTCCTTAATCAACGCTTGAAATAAGACTTCATAACTAGCCTTTTTGTTTTTATTCACAATGTCCTGCACCATTGTTTGAAAATACTCGGCAG
The DNA here is from genome assembly GCF_036965645.1 of Neobacillus drentensis. Classification (GTDB taxonomy): domain Bacteria; phylum Bacillota; class Bacilli; order Bacillales; family Cytobacillaceae; genus Neobacillus; species Neobacillus drentensis_D. Next base: position 26,650 of record NZ_JBALPZ010000016.1, on the reverse strand, counting down.
CAGTATAGACAGCTTCTAACTTCCGCTTCTCATAAGCAATGAAATCATGAAATTTCTCCTTTAAGCGATACTTGAGGAGATCCCGATTTATAAATTCCTCAGTCGGCGGATGTAAGTAGTAACCTTGATAATAATGTCCGCCATTTTTCCATGCAAACTGGAGCTGATAATTCATTTCAATATTTTCAAAAAGAAGAGTAGCCCCTATTTTTCTTGCCAAGAGTGATAGGGAGAACAAGACATCAGCGAAATTCACACCGATAGCAGTTGATTTTAGTGCTTGGAGATTTATTTTAAGAATATCGGGTTCAAGTTGTCCAATCCGCTCAAAATAGTGACTTTCGTCCCCGATACTTGCCATCGCAATCTTTAGCCCATAAGTTCGATAATATTGGAGGAGATGATCGAATTGATCTAAATCTCCTTGATAATTCCGGTCAGAGATTTCTAAAATAATCCGTTTTAAACTCAATCCCCTTTTTTCAAACTCTAACAATTCTTGCAAAAAAGGTTCCCCATGTCCATACATTAATAACTCTGCATTTCGGTTTAAAAAGATCAGGACATCCTCATCAAGATTCAACGCCTTTTCAAGTGCCTTTTTTACGACTATTAAGTCCACTTCGTATTTATATTCATCTGGAATTTGGTCATCATGAAAAAAAGGTCCAAGACTGATGACATTTCCGTTTGATTGGTATCGTCCCAATACTTCGTAAGCTATAACGCTCTGCTCATCCGCATTAAATATCGGTTGAAAATAAGGAAAGACATTTTCAAGGTCCGATAATATTTCCAATGCATCCATCCGATTTCCTCCATATAATTTTTCTCATTATACGATACGCATTTTTCCGCTTCTCGTTCTTTTTCCAAAAGGATACCATTATAGCATCAATGATACAATCATAACCTATACTTAGGGATTTGTTAAAGGAGGCAGTTTTGTGAAAATCCTATGTTTATCAGCATCTATACTGATATTGCTTGGCTGCAGCTACTCGCATAGCCTATCAAATCAGCAAATATCAGAGAAAGCGAAAATCAAAAGTTCTTCTAACTTGAATAGAAATAGTTCCAAGGAAACATTACCTAAAAAGATAACCGGTAAGTCTTACTCCATAAATGATCTAAAAGAGCAGGTAACGAATGTTGAAGGTATGAAAAAAGCGGAACATACTGTTAGTACTACTCAAAGAAAGCAGTCCACACTGCTAAATGTCGTGTTAATTAAACAAAATCCGGAATTAAGATATGGTTGTGAAGTGACCAGTCTGGCGATGGTTTTGAATTACGCTGGAGTTAAAACAGGTAAAATGGACCTGTACCGAAGAATTCAGAAAGATCCGGACCCGCTTGTTAAGTCATCAAGAGGCGATATTTTACGCTGGGGAAACCCTGCTGATGGATTCGTGGGTGACATGACTGGAAGACGTGCAGGGTACGCTGTATTTGATAGACCAATGGTTGCTTTAATCAATCAAAAACTTCCGGGGAGGGCAGTAAATTTAACCAACCAGCCCTTTGACCGGGTATTAGCTCATGTTTCGGCGGGTTATCCGGTGGTTGTATGGACAACGGGAGATTACCGGCTCCCTGACCGCTGGGAAGGCTGGTATCATGGAAATCAGTTCATCAAAACACCACTTGATTTGCATGCAGTGGTTTTAGTAGGTTATGATACCAACTATGTTTATTTAAATGATCCTTTGTCAGGACGAAAACAAGTAAGGGTGAATAAAGAACAATTCATTACATCCTGGAAGGCTTTGCGATCACGAGCTGTTAGCTACCGGTAGAAAGCAGTCTAAATTGACTGCTTTTTTAGCATTTTTTCAATTTTTTTGAATAAACACTATAGAAATACCCTTTTTTGTACAAACATAAACTCTTGGCTTAATGGGTAAGTAAAAAAAGGCAGGATGGTTAAAATGATGGGAATAAAGCAAACTAGAAGAATTTTTTTAAAAAAGTTTATCGGTTCCTTCCTGGCGATTCTCGGATTAAGTTCAGGAGGCTATTATTATGCAAATAAAATTGAACCCTCCATGCTGGAAATCAATGAATTAGTAATCAAACACCCGTTAATACCAAAAAGTTTTGATGGATTTCGGATGATTCAATTTAGCGATACTCACCTTGGCTTTCAATACAATTTATCTCAATTCAGAAAATTAGTGAATAGAATCAACAGTTTGAATCCTGACATCATTTTCTTTACTGGGGACTTAATGGATGAACCGAATAAATATACTGAAATAAGTAAATTAATCCCCCTATTAGAAAGCTTACATGCTCCATTTGGTAAATTTTGCATTTATGGAAATCATGACCATGGCGGTTATGGATCAGAAATATACCGGAATATAATGGAGTCTACGAATTTTAAGGTCCTTTTGAACCAAACGGTAACTATCAAACAAAAGGATGGCAGCAGTTTTTGTTTGATTGGGATCGATGATGCTATGTTAGGAAACCCCGACTTGCCATTTGCCTTAAAAAAAATACCATACAATCACTTTAACTTATTGTTATCCCATGCACCAGATCTTGCCGAAACGGCTGCACAATTTCCGATTCATTGGCAGCTTAGCGGGCATAGTCATGGTGGACAAGTTAAACTGCCAATCCTTGGGGCACTAATTAAGCCGCCGTTTGCACAAAGGTATCCAGAGGGCCTCTATAAGATTGAGGGTAAATATCCCTTAAACCTATATGTTAATAGAGGAATAGGTACAACCCGACTTCCGTTTCGGTTTATGGCCCAACCTGAGCTGACCATATTAACACTTCAATCAGCCTAGTTCATTTTGGGAATTGTAGGAAAATCGGGAAAATATCTTCAACTTGTTTCTATTTTCCTAAAAAAAAGATATAATATAGATGTTTTTAAAGAATGAAAGGAGTTCATATTTTGAATCACGATCAGAGTTATCCTCGAACCAAATTAAATCTAACGATCGAAAACCTCTCCCAAGCTGTCTTTATCGTGAATCGTCATGCCAAAACAGCAGTTAACCCCAAATTTTTATACAAATTAAAACAAGAAGCATTAAAAAAATTGATTGTTGAAGGAAAAGCTAGGAAGGTTGGTCTCCATTTTTCTGATCATCCGCGAAATAGCCAGCAACAATCAGATGTACTTGTTGAATGTGGAAACTATACATTTCATATTCCCCCAACAAAAGCAGATTTTCAGGATCTTCCCCATCTTGGAAAACTAGATAGCAATGTTAGAAATCCCAAGGCCCATATCTCGCTTAACGCAGCTAAATCCCTATTGCAATCTTATACAGGAATATCTGAGATGGAAAATCAGTCATCCTACCCTCGGAAAAATCAACGAACTTACCAAAAACCTATTTTTAAAAAGTTAGGCGAACGCTATTAAATATATATAAAAGTCCAGGAAGGCTCCTGGCTTTTTTGCTGGTCTAGGCTAAATACGAACTTTCTCGTCTTAAAGAAAGTCCGTATTTAGCCTTGCTTTACTGTTCAGGCAGCTTTCTCTTTTCCAGTGTAAACGATTTCATAATTTTGTTAGATTTTCTTGAGAATTTTGTGAACAACCTTTGCAACTCATAGACTCCATTATGAATCCGAATTACAATAATGGCGGAATAAAATTTATACAGGATTAACTAATAAAGAGGTGCTTTAAGAATGAAGGGAACGGCTATCCTTTTTCAGGAAAGAAACATTACATTTATTGAAGATGTTGAACATTCCTTTTTCGAGAACATCAAAGAACAATGTGAGTGTAAGAATTGTATCTGCCAAAAGAAAAATCAAACTGTGGATACGGGTTTAGTGTCACCTGTCTTTTGGCATGAGGATGAAATTGATTGGGCCTATGGATATTGAACTTAGATAATTTATAATTTACCTAATAAAAACGGTATCGAACAAAAATTCGTGCCGTTTTTTTTATCGTCAATTAAAACCGGAAAGGTAGAAAAGTACCCCCTAAATAGTCTATAATCATGTTAATGATCGTTTGTCGGAAGGATGTACATAATGGAACACTTAATCAATCAAAGAGTTAAAAGTATTGAAATTTCCGGTATTAGAAAATTTTTTAATCTCGTCGCGGATATAGATGACCTTATATCCTTTACCATTGGACAGCCAGATTTCCCAACTCCTGACCATGTAAAAGCGGCAGGAATTCGTGCGATTGAAGATGGCTTTACCTCCTATACACATAACGCGGGGATGCTGGAATTAAGAAAAGCAGCAACCCAGTTTGTAGAAAAAAAATATGATTTACAGTATCAACCTGAAACAGAAGTAATTGTCACCATGGGAGCTAGCGAAGCCATTGATATTGCTTTCCGAACCATTCTTACAGAAGGATCGGAGGTTTTATTACCGGGACCAATATATCCGGGCTATGAGCCAATTATTCGGATGATGGGAGCCTCTCCTGTACATGTTGATATACGGGACAATCAATTCCGGTTTACTCTAGAGATAATTAAACCTTTTATCACGGATAAAACCCGCTGTATTGTTCTGCCTTATCCATCTAATCCTACAGGCGTGAGTCTATCAAGCACAGAATTAAAAGAAATAGCAGACTTTATTAAAGACAAAGACATCTTTATACTTGCAGATGAAATATATAGTGAACTCACTTTTGAACAAAAACACACTTCAATTGCCAGATTTTTAAAGGAAAAAACAATTGTCATAAATGGGTTATCCAAATCACACTCGATGACAGGCTGGAGAATCGGCTTTTTATTTGCGCCTGAATACCTCACAAAGCATATTTTAAAGGTTCACCAGTATAATGTGTCATGTGCCAACTCCATTGCCCAAAAAGCGGCGTATGAGGCCTTGACGGCTGGCATTAATGATGCCGCTGTCATGAAAGTGGAATATAGCAAGAGAAGAGAGTATGTTTATCAACGATTAACTAGCATGGGACTTGATGTAGTAAAACCTGATGGTGCCTTTTATTTCTTTGTAAAAATACCGGATGCCATAACTTTAAACAGTTTTGACTTTGCTTTGAAGCTGGCTAATGAGTCGAGGGTTGCAGTGGTTCCGGGCAGTGCCTTCTCGGAATATGGCGAAGGATACTTCCGTTTATCATTTGCCTGTTCGATGGATCATTTAGAGCAAGGCCTTAACAAAATCGAATCCTTTTTTAATCAGATGAAATAAATTAAACCCTCACAGATTTGTGAGGGTTTAATTTGTTCATTATTCCCCTTTATACTTACCGTTATTTTTAGGGGCTTTTTCTTTTCTAGCTTTATCTTTGTGAATTTTATTGGTATCAGCAGAACCCATTTCATGGGCAAATTCTTCATTTAATACTGCTGAATCAAAACCCTTTTTATTTTTCTGCTGTGGATCATTCTTTTTTGTCCGTTTAGCCACTATCATCCCTCCTATCAATAATAGTTTCTTGATAGGAGGTTTACTTTATTCGGCCCATATTTTGGCCACTATGATTTATCTAGGACTTCCAATATTTATATAGAGCATGGGTGCCGCTGTCTTCTTCACCCATTTCGGCTAATTGTTCATATAAAGACTTAGCTAAGGTCAAGCCCGGTACTGGCATGTTCATTCTCTCTGCCTCTGTTAAAGCAATTTTCATATCTTTAATGAAATGTTTTATGTAAAATCCTGGTTCAAAATTTCCTTTTAACATTCTCGGAGCAAGGTTGCTAAGAGACCAGCTGCCCGCTGCACCAGAGGAAATGCTCTTTAGAACATTCTCAGGGTTTAATCCTGCTTTCTCAGCATATATAATGGCTTCACATACGCCTATCATGTTTGAGGCGATTGCAATTTGATTAGACATTTTTGTATGCTGGCCAGCCCCCGCCTTCCCTTGATAAACTATATTATTTCCAATTAGCTCAAATAAAGGTTTGACCGTTTCAAAAGCCTCTTCTTCACCACCGGCCATGATCGACAGCGTCGCCTCCCTTGCTCCCACATCTCCACCAGAAACAGGGGCGTCAATGGTCTGAATCCCTTTTGTTTTAGCCGCTTCATAAATAGTGTCAGCTAGAGACGGTGATGAAGTAGTCATATCAATATAATAACTACCTGCCGTACCATTTGGAATTAGCCCTTTCTCTCCCAAATAAATTTCCTCTACATCTGTCGGATATCCAACTATGGTAAAAATAACATTGGCTTTTTCCGCCACTGCTTTAGGGGTTTCTACCCATTCTGCACCCTTTTCTAATAATTCATTCGCTTTTTCTTTTGTTCGAGAATAGACAACTAATGGATATCCAGCTTTTAATAAATGTCCTGCCATACTCTTCCCCATTACACCTGTTCCAATAAAACCTATAACTGTATTTTCTGGTACTAACAAAATAACTCATCCTCCCTTTCTGATTCTCTTTATTTTACCATTTTCCTAAAATTTTAGGCAGGTTCAAGCGTAAATAAGACCGGAACGTTGAAACGTCCGGCCTTAGTGCTCCATCTCCAAATTTATGCACATCCTAAGATTGTCCTATATCCATAATTATTAAACATGTTTATAACTCCGAAGAAAAATTTGTTAAATAGGCACGTCCTAATACTTCTCTATCATTAAATACCTCAATGGATACCGCTTGGTCTCTTTCAATCATATTACGAAGTTCTTGTATATGCAGGTCCTCTTTTAACGGGAGCGGGTCCATAAATATGTACTTCTCACGATGCCCTTTTGTTTCTAAATAATCACCGTTAAGGACTTGTTCTTCCCCATAAATGATCTCTCTTTTTCCGATAGCTCGAGCAAGTTTGTCATCATGAATGGTTACCCTCACCTTATATAATTGGTTACCATCGAGGATTTCATTATTAATTCGAAAACGGAACTGCAGTTCATTATTTTTAGTCAGTAAGGCATCTGCATATCGATTAACAATTAATTCATTCGGATAGAGTGAGCTGCAGCCACTTAAATATATAACACAAACTAGTCCAATCATAAAGGTACCTATAAAGTTGATTTTCTTGTTCATCCATAACACTCCCTTATTTTCTTACCTTGGCCATAAAACATTGGTAATAAACATTAAGAAAGGTTAATAACTGGAAAATAAAAAGAGATAAATTCGTTTTATCCTACCCCATCTACAAGTTAGACATTCCCTGTCATATAAGTAAAATTAGACCCATTATCCAGTCCTCCTTTTAGTACTAGTTAGTTTTATTATACAAAAAATAAATAGGAAACTCTTGGGAAAACAAATAAAAATGAGACAATTTTCTGTCTCATTTTAACAACTTAACTAGAATGTATGAGCTAAATCCTTTGCCCTGGCGATGGCATTTTCCTTTATTTCTTGCGCCTTTTCCGGCATGGCATTGTGTCCTTCCACAAATAAGCCTTCTAGAGACGGTACACCAAAGAAACTCATCATGACACCAATGTATCGATGCCCCATCTCGAGTTGTGCCGCAGGTCCTTCTGAATAGACCCCACCGCGCGCTTGAATGTGTAACGCCTTTTTATCTGGCAGCAGCCCAACAGGACCACTTTCGGTATATTTAAATGTTTTTCCTGCCACCGCTACAGAATCTAGGTAAGCTTTCATAATTGGTGGGAATGAAAAGTTCCAAAGCGGAGTAACAAACACAAATTTGTCAGCTCCTACAAATTGATCACTTAATTCATTTAACCTTCCAACCTTTGCCTGTTCTTCGGCAGTCAATTGATCAAACCCTTGTCCTGAACGGAGTTTACCCCAGCCGCTAAAAACATCAGCATCGATGTGAGGTATGTTTTCTTTATAAAGATCTAAATGAATGACTTCATCATTCTTATTGACCTGTTTATATTCTTCGATAAATGCTTTACCTACTGCCATACTGTAGGACTGTGTCTCGTCATGAGGATGTGCTGTAATATACAAAACTTTAGCAATTTTTCATTCACCTTTCAGCTGGTTTTAAAGTCATTTTAGTATAAATCAAAATGGCAGATATTAATCAAAAGGAATTTGCCAATTTAGCCAAATTCCTTTTTCCACTTCGCTTTATTCGTCTGAGTCCAAGGAGAATGGATTACGACCAATATTCAATCTTAATTCATCAGTCATTTGAAATGGTTCATTAACTATTTCTTCTGAAGCAGCCAAACCTAGTTGTGAACTTCCATCATAATGTACGGGTTTTTGTTCCATCCAACATTCACCTCCATCGAATCTATATCTAGCTTATGTACTTTTAGACCCATTTACTTACGACAAAATTAATTTCTATGGACCTATAACATTGGGAACAAATGAAAAAAATAAAAGTCTTTCGCTTTATATAGAAAAAAGACCAACTAATCACTAGTTGGTCTTCTAAAAATATTAATTTATTTTGTAGCATTATTAACAGCTTCAATCACTTGGCTCGTTGTTTGCATGTTTAATACTTCCTGAGCCAATTTTTCCATATCGGATTTTTTCAAGTTCCGAATAAGTGAACGGGCCTTCAGGATAGAAGTAGCACTCATCGAGAATTCATCAAGGCCTAACCCAAGAAGGACTGGAATTGCTGTTTCATCTCCAGCCATTTCTCCGCACATGCCTGTCCATTTTCCTTCAGCATGAGCTGCATCGATTACCATTTTAACTAATCTTAGAATTGATGGACTGTAAGGCTGATATAAGTAGGCAACGCGCTGATTCATTCGGTCCGCAGCCATCGTGTACTGAATTAAATCGTTAGTACCGATACTAAAGAAATCAACTTCTTTAGCAAATTGATCAGCTAGGACGGCTGTAGAAGGAATCTCTACCATGATGCCAAGCTCAATTTTTTCAGCTACTGTTTGACCTTCTGAAAGAAGCTTTTCTTTTTCTTCTTCAAGAATCGCCTTTGCAGAACGGAACTCATCTAAGGTAGCAATCATTGGGAACATAATCTTTAAATTCCCATAACTGCTCGCACGTAAAAGCGCACGAAGCTGTGTACGGAAAAGATCTTGTTCTTCTAAACATAAACGAATTGCACGGAAGCCCAAGAATGGGTTCATCTCTTTTGGAAGGTCCAAGTATGGAAGCTCTTTATCTCCACCGATGTCCAATGTACGGACAACAACAGGCTTCCCTGCCATTCCTTCTAGGACAGCTTTATAAGATTCAAACTGTTCATCCTCAGTTGGAAGCTGGTCTCGCCCCATATAAAGAAATTCAGTTCGATATAACCCAACACCCTCGCCGCCATTAGCAATAACACCCTTTAAGTCGTTAGGTGTACCAATATTAGCTGCCAATTCAACATGGTGGCTATCTGCTGAGATAGTCGGTTCATTAACAAGCTTCGCCCATTCTGCTTTTTGTACTTCATATTCTTCATGGGTTTTACGATATTGTGCTACTACTTCAGGAGTTGGATTAATATGAACTTCCCCGGTTAGACCATCAACAATAACAAGATCGCCATTGTTGATTTCTTCTGTTGCTGTTTTTGTACCTACTACAGCAGGAATTTCCATAGAACGGGCCATAATAGCTGAATGCGATGTACGGCCGCCAATATTTGTAGTAAATCCTTTAACAAAATTGCGGTTTAATTGAGCTGTGTCAGAAGGTGTTAAATCTTCTGCAACAATGATGACTTCTTCTGCTATCATGCTTGGATTAACAAGCTGAACGCCTAGCAAATGCGCTAGTACACGCTTGGTGACATCACGAATATCTGCAGCTCGCTCTTTCATATATTCGTTATCCATTTGTTCAAACATCATAACGAACATATCTGCCGTTTCTTTTAAGGCCGACTCAGCATTAACTTTGTCGGATTGTATTTTATCTTCAATCGGAGCATTTAGCTCTGGATCTCCTAGAACAAGAAGGTGCGCTTCAAAGATTGCTGCTTTATCTGCACCAAGTTCAACTCGCGCTTTTTCACGAATGGCTTCTAGTTCAGATTTAGATTTTTCCATTGCCTTTCGGAAACGTTCAACCTCAAGATTAGCGTCTTCAACTGATTTTTTTTCAAACGATAAATCCGGTTCAACAAGACGGTATGCCTTTGCAATTGCGATACCATTTGATGCAGCAATACCTTTTAAGAAAGTCATTATTCAGCCAATCCTTCTTTTTTCATTGTATCTTCTAGTGCTTGTAATGCATCGTTAGCATCATTGCCTTCAGCTGCAATTTTAATATCTGCTCCTTGACCTACACCTAAAGACATAACACCCATAATAGATTTTAGATTAACGGTTTTTCCTTTATATTCTAAAGTGATTTCAGAATCAAATCTGCTAGCTGTTTGTACTAATAAAGTTGCTGGTCTTGCGTGAATTCCTGTTTCTGCAACTACTTTAAATTGTTTTTCTGACATGCTAAATCAAACTCCTTTAATAAATAGTAGAAATAAAACTTGCCTTAATAAAAATAAACATTTCTCATCATTTAGTCAACTAAGACGATAAACGATCAGTAAACAAATTAGTTCATTTCGCTTATTTTTCCAAATTTAAAAACAATCATACAGTTTTTTTACATTGGTTAAGCTGTTGTTACATACATGATAGAATACCATTTTCGTCTTTTTCAGACAACTACTTATGTTCAGAAATTTGAAATGTTCACAATTCCGTCAAAAACTTCCAATATATTTCATAATCTTTCATGAAACGTTCAAAAACGACATAAAAAAAGAAAGGGCACTGAAAAAGTCCCTTAAATGTATGTTGTGTACGTATATTGGTTGTTGATTTCTGCTCCAGGTGGCAAGCGGTTCGCGGGCGTGCCGGGGAGCAGCCTCCTCGGCGCTAAAGCGCCTGCGGGGTCTCCCCTGTCCCGTATTCCCGCAGGAGTCTTCGCCGCCTTCCGCTCCAATCAACAAAGTTCTTTTACTCAGTTTAAGAGAAAGGTCATATGTTTACTGGGAATTTTGCGGTGATTAACGCTTCTTCCAGTTCTAAGCAATACCTTTGTTTCTCCAGTTCATTCCACATAAACTTCATTTCCATATAATTCATCACCTGCTGCTTATATTTCTCCACTAACTCTATACTAAACAGTAAGAATCCCGTCCTCCTATTAAAAAAATCTAATGGTGTTACCACCATTTCCGCCTCTATCCCATAAACCAACTTCGCAAATAAAACTCTAGGCAATCCAAATTTGTCCGCATCATTAAGATTTTCCCTTAATAATTCAAAAATAGTTTTCACGTTAGAACCATACATTCTGGTTAATTGCTCAGCCTCGGCAAGAGTTAATCCTGCTTCCAATCCTTTTAGTCTGTTCTCGGCGATATAACTCTCGAAATTGTGCGAGCCGCCTACATGGCCTCCCGATATTGGTATTTCTTTTGTATTGCAGCCTGAATATCTTATTCCCTCTTCTAAAATGAACTGTTCGGCTAATAGATCTACAACGGTTTCAGCCATTTTACGATAACCGGTTAATTTACCACCAGCAATTGTGATTAAACCACTAGGTGATTTCCAAATCTCATCTTTTCTAGAAAGTTCCGATGGATTTTTTCCATCCTCATAAATTAATGGCCGGACTCCTGACCAGCTCGACTCAACATCCTTTTCATTAATGTCCACAAATGGGAACATGTAATGGATGGCGTTAATTATATAGTCTCTGTCACTAATCGTCATTTTCGGATGAACAATTTCTTGGTTATAGAAAGTATCAGTAGTTCCAACATACGTCTTACCATCGCGTGGAATTGCAAACATCATTCGACCGTCCGGTGTATCAAAATAAACTGCTTGTGTTAATGGGAAACGTGATTGGTCTATGACAATGTGAACACCCTTTGTGTGCTTTAGGGTTTTCTCAGTTTTAGATTGGTCCAACGACAGAATATTGTCCACCCATGGCCCGGCAGAATTGACAACTTTTTTAGAACTAATCTCAAAAATTTCACCACTCAATTGATCTTCTACAACAGCACCCGCTATTTTATTATTTTTATATACAAGTTCAATTATTTTAGAATAATTACAAACGATTGCTCCGTTAGTAGCAGCTGCTTTTATTACTTCAAGAGTTAAGCGGGCATCATCAGTACGATATTCAACATAATATCCTCCGCCTAGTAAACCGGCCTTTTTAATAAGTGGTTCCCGTTTAATCGTTTCATCCGCCGTCAGCATTTTCCGACGTTCTGATCTTCTAACCTTTGCCAAATAATCATATATTCGTAAACCCAGCGATGTTGTGAACTTTCCAAAGGTTCCTTCCTTATAAATGGGTAAGAGTATCCATTCAGGGGTTGTCACATGGGGACCATTTTCATAAACGATGGCTCGTTCTTTTCCTACTTCAGCAACCAATTTAACTTCTAATTGTTTTAAATAGCGTAATCCGCCATGGACTAATTTCGTTGATCTGCTAGAGGTGCCGGCTGCAAAATCCTGCATTTCAATCAGTGCGGTGCTCATCCCCCTTGCAGCAGCATCAAAAGCAATTCCAGCACCGGTAATTCCTCCTCCAATAATTAAAACATCATATTGCTTGGTTCGCAGTTTATGTTGTATTTTTTCACGGTAGAACGTAGAAAAATTCATGATGCTTCCCTCCTGATGTTATCGTATTTAGCTTTCTGATAATTTATTAACGAATTAAAAAAAGACCACAAAGAATTCTAGTAATAATTCTTTGTGGTCTGTGAAATCTATTTAAAAGTCCTAGCTGCCTTGACTGCATTTTGCCAACCCTCGTATAATTTATTCCTTTTTTCGTTTGACATTCCGGGGATAAAGCTTTTGTCGATTGCCCATTGCCTGGCAATTTCATCTCTACTTCCCCAAAAGCCAACCGCAAGGCCAGCCAAATATGCAGCACCTAGAGCGGTAGTTTCATGAATAATGGGTCTTTCGACTGAGACATTTAATATGTTACTTTGAAACATCATTAAGAAATTATTCATAACAGCACCTCCGTCGACACGTAGAGTCTTTAGATTAATACCTGAATCTGCCTCCATAGCAGATAAGACATCTCTTGTTTGATAAGCAAGTGATTCGAGTGTTGCCCTTACAAAGTGCTCTTTAGTTGTACCACGGGTTAAACCAAATACCGCACCTCTTACATCACTATCCCAATAAGGTGTTCCAAGCCCGACAAATGCTGGCACAATGTATACTCCGTCAGTCGACTCGACCGTCTCTGCGTATCTTTCACTTTCTTTTGCATCTTTTATCATTCGCAAACCATCACGAAGCCACTGGATTGCTGAACCGGCAACGAAAATGCTGCCTTCAAGGGCGTATTCCACCTTCCCATTGATTCCCCAAGCAATTGTTGTTAATAAACCATGTTCCGAGCAGACCGCCTTTTCGCCAGTATTCATTAACATAAAACAGCCTGTACCATAGGTATTTTTCGCCATTCCTTTCTCGAAACATGCTTGGCCAAATAGAGCAGCCTGCTGATCACCCGCAGCACCAGCAATCGGCACCTCACTACCAAAAAAGTGACTGTCTATAGTAGTAGCGTATATTTCTGACGAGGGCCTTACATCGGGCAGCATGGATCTAGGGATATCTAAAATGGCTAATAATTCATCATCCCAATTAAGTTCGAAAATATTAAACATTAACGTGCGCGATGCATTAGAATAATCGGTTACATGGGCTTTTCCGCCAGAAAGCTTCCAGATAAGCCATGTATCAATGGTACCAAAAAGTAATTTTCCTTGATTAGCCTTCTCACGTGCCCCCTCTACATGATCTAGAATCCATTTAACCTTTGTACCGGAAAAATAAGCATCAATGAGTAAGCCTGTTTTTTTTCGGAATATATCACTATATCCCTTTGTTTTTAGTTCCTCACAAATATCACTTGTTTGTCTTGACTGCCAAACAATTGCTTGATAAACAGGTTCACCTGTTTCTTTATCCCAAACGACTGTTGTTTCCCGCTGATTCGTGATCCCGATTCCTGCGATCTGTTCCGGTTTTACTCCGGATTCTGATAAAACAACCGCAATAACCGACAAAATGGATCCCCATATTTCATTAGCATTATGCTCAACCCAGCCTGGTTTAGGAAAAAGTTGTGTAAATTCCTTCTGTGCGGTATGCAGGATTCCACCTTGGTGATTAAATAAAATAGCCCGTGAACTTGTAGTTCCTTGGTCAAGTGACAGTATATATTTTTCCAATGGCATTCTCCCCTCATTTTTATTTAATAGCTCACTTTAGTGATTTTCTTTAAAAGTTAGGATGTGTTAAACTTGGATGTT
>NZ_JBALPZ010000016.1:0-12396 GCF_036965645.1 Neobacillus drentensis | reverse complement strand
CCGCAGGAGTCGAGCTTATCCGCTCCAATCAACATTGTTCCAAAATCAACAGTCACCTTTAACACAACCAAAAGTTATTAACTTCTTGGTTCTTTAAGATATTGATAAAGAACATCCCCGCCTCGCTGACCGATTCCACGGAAGTGTTTAAAATCCTTTCTCTTCACTAAGACCATTCTAAAATCCATAAAGTCTTCATTTTTTATATAATATTCTGAAAGCTCGCCTGTCATAAGTTTATCTAATACTTCGGTTACTAATTCTTCATTCATAAAAAAGCACCCACCTTTTCATCTATATTTTAATGCAAATTTGTCTAATTCTCCACTTGATCTTTGTAAGCGTTTTCTGTACTTTTTTTAATTTTCTTTCATAAACTATAATATTCTAAAAGAATTAACATAATTGTCAAACAAAAGCCTTTACGAAATGTAAAAGATAGTGCAAACTGTTATATAAACAATTTATTAATAGTTTTTGAAGCCAAAGGAGAGAGACTAATGAGAAAAGCAGAAGTAGGTAATATCATTGAATTTCGCGGTGGCCTGCAAGGGATAGTTGAAAAGGTAAATGAAAACTCTGTTATAGTCGACCTAACAATTATGGATAATTACCGTGATCTAGAATTGGATCAGCGTACAGTTGTAAATCATAAAAACTATAAAGTGGTAAAAGAAAGCGCTTATTAAGTAATAGATTGGTAGAAATGTAACAATTTTACTGACATTTCTATCCTTAATAATAAAAAATCTCGCCAAATTGGCGAGGTTTTTTATTTATTTACCTTCCTTGATCAGTTTCCTTCGAAATCTGCTTTAGAGACTTTACTTTGCCGTGTGGATTCTGATCCTGTTTACGAACGGTCCATTCCCGTTCCTGCTGGCTCTTAGATTTACTCACCCTACTCACTCCTTTCCTTCTTATTTTTTTCTTTTAAGTAAGTTCTTATCAGCAGATTTGGATAAAATGTTTAAAGAAATCATTTCCTTTTAAAAAACTTATTTGTTAAAATAAATTTTATTGATTTAAAAAGGAGCTAGTTAGGATGGAAAAACGCTTCCTAGATTTACGACTTATTCTGGGGTTCATCATTGCACATGCACTTATTTATTTTTCATTCCATGATAAAACAATATTCTGGTATATTTTTTCCGGATCAATCCTTATTTTAATTGCATATGCGATGCTCCAAGGAGAAGTGGATGATGAAGCATCGTTTGCTAAATATATATTTTTCGGAGCTTTATCTGGTTTCTTGTTATTTTTTATTTTTTGGTTTGGTTTTAAAGCTTCTCAAATAATGGACCTTCCTATTGAAAAATCCATTAATAAATTGTACCGCTGGTATGCTCCTAAGGCTTTTTGGCAATATATTGCCCTTATATTGGTTGCAGCACCAGGTGAAGAACTTTTCTGGCGCGGTTTTATTCAAAAAAGCCTTTTAAAATATTTCAAACCCATTTGGAGCATTTTACTCGGCTCCGTTTTTTACGCATCCGTCCATATTTATTCAGGTTCCTTCTTGTTAGTTTTTGCAGCCTTTGTCTCCGGGCTTGCTTGGGGGGGACTATATTATTGGAAGAGAAGCATGCCGCTAGTCATTGTTTCTCACCTCATTTTTGATATGATGATTTTTATGATAATGCCATTAACGTAAGAACAGCTGTCAGTTCACAGCTGTTCATTTTTTTTTATTAAATTGAAAAGGCTTCATCCACAGCAAGACAAAAAAGGTCATGCAAATATACCCAAATAAGGGATATAGATAGGACAATAACGTCCCATAGTTCACCAGACTTATGAGATAGGACACTAAAAAAATAGCGGTAACAGAAATAATTGTAGGAATAGACAAATATTGCTTCAATTGACGATCAAGACCAAAGACATTTCCAATCACTGATGTGAAAATCTCACCATAAATCACGAGAACAAAAATCCAATAAAGGAAGGGTGCGAGGTTTTTCATAACAATTGCCATCGGAATATTGTACTGGTCTAAATCCGGCAGCATAATTAGGGTAAAATGACCTGCACCTAATATTAATGTTAAAGCCGCTCCCCCTAGAATCCCCCCCCATTTAATCGTCCAATCATCTTTTACTTCAGAGGCAATTGGTACTAACACAGCCTGAGCTAAACCAAGATTTAATGCCACATATGAAAATGGTGCTACTACACTTTTCCATCCATCATCTGCATGGGGTATATATACTAATTGGTCGATGAAATTCGGCAGCTGCACTGAAAAAATCATAAGGATAACACTAAAACTAATCATTAAAGGAACTACAAACGTATTTACAGCAAATAGACCTTTTGTGCCAACTAACATGACGAGGATTGAAAGTATAATGGTCAAAAATACACCGACGTTTTTTGATAGGCCCAGTTGTTCCTCAAATACTGCCCCCGCGCCTGAAAGCATTACTGCACTTACGCCAAGAAGCATAAATAGCATAAAGACGTTGATAATTCTGCTTGGCCATTTACCAAATAAATACCTATTAAACTCTTGGTATGATTTTGCATCTATATAGGCAGCCATTCTCATCAGCTTTGAACCCAATATAATAAAGAGATAACCGCTCATAATAATACTGATTAGACCGAATAAACCAAATCGAGAAAAAAACTCAACAATTTCTTTGCCTGTGGCAAATCCGGCCCCTACTACAGTTCCCACATAAACTGCAGCGATTTGAAAAGCTTGAGTCCAACTCTTCTTCACCTAATCTCCCCCTTATCATCAATATATGAAAGAAGGGACAAACAAAGACGAGCTTTTTCGTATTTTGGAAATCATTTCTTTAAACAAACTACTTGAAAGTCAAAAAAGGTCAGAGTATACTATGCTTACAAGGTCAAAGATAGTCAAAGTCAAAGTCAATATTTATGATTAACTAATAAATGAATGAATAGTAGGAGGTAATTTGCTTATGTTTTGTCAACAATGTCAGCAAAATCAGGCCAAAGTACAATTAAGTTTGAATATTAATGGACAACGTAAGGAAATGAAACTCTGCCACGAATGCTATACAAAAGAAAAGCAATCTTTAGGTGCAGGATTTAGTTCAAATATGAATTCATTTCCTAACTTCCCATTTGATAACCTTTTTATCGCGAAAGGATTTCCACAAGCTGAAGAGACGATTGATCATTCAACCCATGCTGGGAAAAGACAACATTCCAATAACGGTTTTATTGACCAGTTTGGACGAAACCTTACCACAATGGCAAAGGCAGGTTTAATTGACCCAGTCATTGGTCGTCATGAAGAAATAAAACGTGTAATTGAAATTTTAAATAGACGAAATAAAAATAATCCAGTTTTAATTGGTGAGCCAGGTGTCGGTAAAACAGCCATTGCTGAAGGTCTAGCGTTGAAAATTTCCAGCGAAGATGTTCCAGGTAAATTACGCAATAAAGAGGTGTACTTATTAGATGTTGCCTCACTTGTCGCAAATACCGGTATCCGTGGTCAATTTGAAGAAAGAATGAAACAATTAATTTCAGAATTACAGGAACGAAAAAATATTATTCTTTTTATAGATGAGATTCACTTACTAGTTGGTGCAGGATCAGCTGAAGGTTCAATGGATGCAGGGAATATTTTAAAACCAGCCCTTGCCAGAGGCGAGTTACAGGTTGTTGGTGCTACCACTTTAAAAGAATACCGTCAAATTGAAAAGGACTCTGCCCTAGAACGCCGCTTCCAGCCAGTTCATGTTCTTGAGCCAACTACAGAAGCTGCAATTGAAATTTTAAAAGGTATTCAAAAGAAATATGAAGACTATCACGAGGTCACCTATTCTGAGGAAGCACTACACGCTTGTGTACAGTTATCACAACGATATATTCAAGACCGCTTTTTACCGGATAAGGCCATTGATCTGCTTGACGAAGCTGGTTCGAAATTAAATCTAACTTCGGATTACAAAAACACTGAACAAGTGGAAAAACGATTAAAAGAGATTGCTCTTGAAAAAGAAGAAGCACTTAAAAATGAACAATATGAAAAGGCAGCCATACTCCGAGATGAGGAAGCAAAACTAGAAAAAGCAGTAAATGCCGACTCAACTGGAACTAGACCTGTTGTTACAGTTTCTGATATTCAAAAAATCATTGAAGAAAAAACAAAAATTCCAGTCGGTAAATTGCAGCAAGATGAACAGCTGAAGATGCGTGAATTAGAAGCTAACCTTAAAAAGAAGGTAATCGGTCAAGATAAAGCCGTGAAGAAAGTAGCTAAGGCAATCAGACGCAGCCGTGCGGGCTTAAAATCAAAACATCGTCCGATTGGTTCCTTCTTATTCGCAGGTCCTACTGGGGTAGGTAAAACCGAGCTGACAAAAACACTGGCCGAAGAATTATTTGGCAGCAAGGATTCGATGATCCGTCTCGATATGAGCGAGTATATGGAAAAACACAGTGTTTCTAAATTAATTGGTTCTCCTCCAGGCTATGTCGGCCACGATGAGGCAGGACAATTAACGGAGAAAGTCCGCAGGAATCCATATAGCATCATTTTATTAGATGAAATTGAAAAAGCACATCCCGATGTTCAGCATATGTTCCTGCAAATTCTTGAAGACGGCCGTCTAACCGACAGTCAAGGTAGAGTGGTAAGCTTTAAAGACACCGTTATTATTATGACAAGTAACGCGGGGGTAGGTCATAAAACTATCCACGTCGGTTTTGGAGCAAGCGATGCAATTGAAGAGGCAAGCATCCTTGACTCCCTTGGCAGTTTCTTTAAGCCGGAATTCCTAAACCGTTTCGACAGCATTATCGAATTTAATTCTCTTGAAAAGGAACATATCTTGTCCATTGTCGATTTAATGATCCACGAATTACAGGAAACATTAAAGGAACAAAACATTGAATTGAGGATTAAGAAAGAGGCTAAAGAGAAATTAGCTGAACTTGGATATCATCCAGCGTTTGGTGCACGTCCGCTCCGCAGGGTCATCCAAGAACAGCTCGAAGATAAAATTGCTGACTTTATCTTAGAAGATCCTGATGCTAAAGAATTAGTCACTGTCCTAGATAATGGTGAACTAAAGGTTGTTTCTGAACCTGCTTCTGTTAACTAATACTAAAAAGCGAAGCCAATTTTGGCTTCGCTTTTTAGTTATAATTTTAGATCCTCAACTGAACTTAACCATTCATCTATCACACCAACAACGGACTCAACACATCCATCTTCAAATGGCGAGATTAGGTTAGCTGCCTTAACAAGTTTTGTGAAAGATAGACTGCCGCCTAGATTACAAAGCTTAACATAATCTGCCCATGCCTCTTCCCTGTTTTCTATTGACCGCTTCCAGAATTGGAAGGCACAAATTTGTGCAAGCGTATAGTCAATATAATAGAATGGTGAATTATAAATATGACCCTGACGCTGCCAAAAGCCGCCGTTTTCAAGATAGACATTTCCCTCATAATTTTTATGCGGTAAATACTTCTTCTCAATTTCCCTCCATTGACGTTTCCGTTCCGCAGGTGCTGCAGCAGGATTTTCATAGACCCAGTGTTGGAACTCATCTACGGAAACCCCATAAGGAAGAAATAACAAGGCCCCGCTTAGGTGCGTAAATTTATATTTGTCGGTATCTTCATTAAAAAATAATTCCATCCATGGCCATGTAAAAAACTCCATACTCATCGAATGAATTTCAGCTGATTCATAAGTTGGCCAGTAGTATTCTGGTATCTCAAAATGACGGCTTGAATACACCTGGAAGGCGTGGCCTGCTTCGTGTGTTAAGACATCAATGTCCCCTGATGTACCGTTAAAATTGGAAAATATAAAAGGAGCCTTATAATTCTCAATAAATGTACAATAACCACCGCCGGCTTTTCCTTTCTTGGCAACTAGATCCATTAAATTATTTTCCTGCATATAGCTAAAGAAAACCCCTGTTTCTTTAGAAAGTTCTTCGTACATTTTTTGTCCATTTTCAATAATCCAGTCTGGTTTCCCTTTTGGAACAGCATTTCCGGATTGAAAATTAAAACCCTCATCATAATATTTTAATTGGTCGACACCTATTCTTGCTTGTTGACGTTCCTTTAATTTTGTAGCTATCGGTACAATGAAATCTTTCACCTGATTACGGAAGTTTGCCACCATTTCTGCATCATAATCGGTTCTCATCATTCGATAATAGGCAAGTTCGACAAAGTTTTTAAATCCTAATCTTTGGGCAATCTCTGTTCTTACTTTAACCAAATCATCATAAATTCGGTCTAACTGCTCCTCATGTTCAGCAAAAAAGCCAAATTTCGCTTCACTCGCTCTTTTTCTCATGTCACGATCCTTAGATTCAGTGAACGGGTCTAGTTGAGCAAGTGTTCTTTCCTCACCTTCAAATTGAATTTTAGCTGAAGCAAGCAACTTGGTATATTCCGTTGACAATCGGTTTTCCTTTTGTAGTAAGGAAACAATTTCAGGCTTAAAAGTCTTCAATTGTCCTTCAGCTAGGGCAAAAAGTTGTGTTCCCCACTTTTTTTCTAACTCCGGGCGAAACTTCGAGTCAACCAATGCTTGGTAATACTTGGTCACTAAGCCCTCCACTTCAGGCTGAATTTCGTCCATATAATCTTGTTCTTCCTTATAAAATTCATCATTGGTGTCAATAGAGTGGCGGATATAGCAAAGATTAAACATTGTGCCTAATTCATTTCTCAGTTGATTAATTTCTTCCATAAACCGGCTTTGTGCCTCAACAGTGTCTGCACGTTTAAAACTTTCTAACACTTCATCAAACTTGGCCGAAACTTCGCCTAAATTTGGTCTTTCATATGTATAATTTTCAAAGCTCATAGCTTATACCCCTTTCAAGTCTTTCAATACTATCAATTCAACACTATTAATAGTATTCCTCCGATAAAAAAAATACGACCATTGGCCGTATTAAAATTTTCCTGCCGGTATTCCTATCCTTTTCAGCAGGTCTATGGCAATTGTTTTCTCAGATTCAGACAAACTTGACATAAGTTGATCAATTTGTTTTGCATGTTCAGGAAAAATCTCTTCTATAAATGCTTTTCCTTGCTCTGTGATTTGAGCATATGTTACCCGTCGGTCATTCGGACACGCAATTCTTCTTAGAAGACCCTTTTGTTCCAGTTTGTCGACTACATAAGTGATACTGCCGCTAGCAAGAAGTATTTTTCCGCCAATTTGCTGCATTGGCTGATCCCCTTTATGATAAAGAAGCTCTAACACCGCAAATTCCGTTGGATTCAATCCGTTTGCCTGAATAGCTTTATTTACATGTTCATTAATCGCTTTATATGCTCTTGATAGGACTATAAATAACTTTAATGACTTTTCTACTGATTCGTGTTCCATAAGAAACTCATCCTTTTAAGTTTTGATAAGATGGGTAAGAGTTCATCCAATAAATTATCTTGATTTCAAAATTAATTATAAAAAATTTTTTAATTGCTGTCAAATTCACTTATTTTAAAATAGTTTCTGAACGATCGCTTCTTTTAGAATGATTCTTCGCCTTAACTCCACCAATATCTGATTTAACTGTTCACTCCGGTCCTCCGGTGCTATTTTTTTATGAAACACAGAGTAAAGTGTTATGTCCCTCAGTCTTAAAAAAAGTGATAACTGCTCTTTCCATTTTTCCGGCAGTGGATGGTATACCTCATAGCCCCGTGTAAAATGGGTTAAGAATAATAAAGAAAACACTGTCTTTTCATCCTCTTTTGCATGATTGTACCCGTAAAATAATGAATAATATAACGGAATGGCGATATCAGAAACAAACCAAAGATAACAGGAATCATCAAAGTCAAACACGTGGATTTCCTCTCCATCAAAGAAAAAGTTTCCGGAATGGATGTCAGAATGAATTAGACCAAAATTATTACGGTTCCGCGGCAGCTCTCGTAACTCTTTTATTAGCTGTTCCGTATTTTCAATTATCTCAGGATCATGCGGAAAAAGGTCTTCAACCCGAAGCAGTTCCTCCTCGTACCAGTAAGGGCGCAGGCTCTCACCCTTTTTTGGTTGATATTGTTTTGTGACCAGATGCATTTTGCCAATTTCTTTCCCCCAAGAATAAAACAATTCCTCGTTATATTGCTTAGAATTCATTTTAACAGGTTCTCCCTTAACCTTTGAAAACAGACAGCCATAAAAAGAAGTTCCATCTGCCGCATTTACAGTTTGAATGAATTCACCACTAGACAACGGAATGACCTCTGAGCAATTCACTTTATTTTTGTAAAGGAAATTCATCCAACCTAGCTCAGCCTCAATTTCTGTTCTATTCCGATGAGAACTATGTGTAATTCTTAAAATTAGCGGCTTTCCTTCCCTATTCACCTCAAAAACATAATTTTCAAAGTCACCTAATTTCCTGACCATTCCTTCCAACTGAAAGCAAACTAATAATCGATCTAAAATAGATTGGGTAAATAAAACTTCAACGGATTTTTCCATATTTCCCCCTTTTATTTATCTCTTTTTAATATTATAATTTTTATATTTCGAAAATAGAAATAATTGTTTATTATTTTAGTAATTAAGTAGTAAGATAAGGAAAACAATACAAATAAAGAAGGGATTATATGAATCAACCAGCAGCTTTATCCGCAAAGACTACGAAGGCCATGGAATCAACTATGTTTAAAATTTTGTTTATCATTGGCCTCTGCCACTTATTGAATGATGCCATTCAAGCAGTTGTACCTGCCATGTTTCCCATCCTGGAAAAGTCGATGGGTTTAAGTTTTACCCAGTTAGGGATTATTGCCTTTTCGTTAAATATGGTTTCGTCAGTTATGCAGCCAATCGTCGGTTTTTATACAGACAAAAAGCCCATGCCCTTTGCTCTGCCAATTGGTCTAACTTTTACTTTATTTGGCATCCTTGGTTTAGGATTTGCGGGGAATTTTACACTGATCGTCTTGTCCGTGATTTTCATAGGCCTGGGCTCAGCCGTGTTCCATCCAGAAGGTTCCCGGGTTGCTTATATGGCTGCAGGAAGCAGACGGGGGCTAGCACAATCTATTTATCAGGTAGGGGGGAATACCGGTCAGGCATTGGCACCGGTGATTACTGCACTAGTTTTGGTTCCCCTGGGACAAATTGGCGCATCTTGGTTTACCATAGTGGCTGCAATGGCGGTTATTCTACTCATTTATATCGCAAATTGGTATCAACAAAGATTACTAGTTGCACCGCGGGTAAAGAAAAAGGATTTAAATAAAGATAAAAGCCAAGGCTTGTCTAAAGAAGTTAAAAACACATTGGTATTAATTTTGCTGTTAATCTTTGCAAGAACTTGGTATACTTCTGGGATTACAAACTTCTATACTTTCTATGCAATTAAGGAATATGCTTTATCCATTAAGGAATCTCAAGTGTTTTTATTTGCATTCTTAGTTGCAGGTGCAATCGGAACTTTTTTTGGCGGTCCGCTATCAGATCGATTTGGAAAGAAAAGTATCATTTCCTTTTCGATGTTAGCGACTGTTCCTTTTTCGATTTTGATTCCGCATGTACCGCCAACATTGGCCTTCATTTTCCTTGTGCTTACAGGTTTTATTTTAATGACAAGTTTTTCGGTTACCGTGGTATATGCCCAGGAATTAGTTCCAGGCAAGATTGGTACGATGTCAGGATTAACGGTAGGGCTTGCATTCGGAATGGGAGCCATAGGCTCAGTCGGACTCGGGTCCATTGCCGACTGGATTGGCCTGCAGTCCATGATTACTTGGCTGGGCGTCCTTCCATTACTAGGGCTGATTGCCTTCCTGCTTCCAAGTGATCAGAAGGTTCGGGAATGGAATCAACAAGGGTAATACGTTTGCGTAATCAATTCAAAAAAAACAGGATGGGCGCTTGCCCATCCTTTCTATTGTATATCTTTGATCTTTCGTAATAACTCCGCCTTTTCTAGATCGGAAAGCATTCTTTCAGCCATTGGAAATAATACATTTTCCTCTTTATTAAAGTGGTCAGTTAAAATCAAATATGCATTTTGAACTAATACAGTTAATTTCTTCTTTTCATCAGTTGTCGTTCCCCCAACTTCTGCGTTATCAAGAAAAGAGGCAATATTTGATTTTGCCTGGTCATGTTCATACTCCATTACGGCAATTGGCCCAGATGTGGTACCAATATAAGCACCCATCATGGGAAATAGAACACCTTCTTCTCTTTCAGAATGCGGATCTAAATTACCTTTAAACTCTTTAACCTTAAAGATTAATTTATCAAAATTCTCTTCCACATCAATATCTTGAGCAATTTTTTCAGTTAAACTATACAAACCATCCATTTGTGCTCTCAATCCAGGATGTTCACTTCTTAATCGGGCAAGACCCTCACTTAATTCTTCCTCGGCCAAACTGCCAAAACCACTCATACAGCTGCTCATATTCCATTCACCTCTATATCGTTTAAGTGATTTAAGTATATAAACAACCAAATAAGCAGGTAGTGATAGGGGTCACTTTTTACAAAAATTTATATACAAAATGGCGTAATTGTGATAATTTAGTGAAAACGTTATAATTTTTTGAAAAGTTTAACATTTATCACACAAATAAGGAGGTACTGTTTCATATAATATAGATATACCTATAAGGGAGGGTTATATAGATGAAAACTCCAAATTATCATGATTTTTATGAAAAGGCATTAATTCCAATCGGTATAAATGACCTGCTCTCATTACAAAAATCCGATGCTTATTGTCCTGATAACTCCTTTACCCATTGGCTCATTGCTGTTGAAGGAGTACAGCTGCCACAACCCAAAATATATTATCACTGGAAAGTTAGTATCTATCCGGCAACAGCCGAAGGTGATTTTAATTGGAAAGCTCCCTACTATTGTTCACCCAATATGAAATTAATTGATTATGCGAATGAATTAGCCTCCTCATTAGTTCAATCTAGTATCAAAGATGAACTTTCTTCCGCTGCTCTTTTAGAGAAGATAAGCTAAATCTACTTAATAGTAACCTTCTGCTTCACCTTCTTTTTACTCCCATTTGTGAAAAAACTTACATATCGTAATAAAAGTGTAAATGCCATCAACCTGTATCTTATGATCACATTGTTTTTAGAACAATATGAAGCATACCTTACACTATTGATTCATTTTGGCTCTTATTTAATCTCATTAGGTTATTCCCAACATGTATGATACAATGAGTCTACCATTTGAACTACTGTTTCATGTGCCCTGCTCATTATTCGTGAGCAGGGTTTTTTTGTTTTTTTTAATAAGTCTCTGTTATAACTGAATGTTGATTCCTCATGTTTGAAAAATAAACGGTAAAATTCCGTTTGAATTGGGAAATACCCATATTTCCTTAAAAATAAAGGAAGTTTTTCCGTTTATATTATCCAAATCTTTAGATTTTGACTTATTTAGAGCAGTTAATCGAAATAACTCCGCTTATAGGTGCTTCTTAAGCTTCCTCTTTATCCATTAGACGGAAATTCCCCGCCTATTAGAATTCTCATACCTGCACTAAAATCAACAATAAATAATAACAGAGCCTAAAATAAAAAACAGACTCTATAAGAGCCTGTTTGGTTTAATTTTGATTATTAAGCTTTACGAACGTTAGCCGCTTGAGCTCCACGTTGACCTTGCTCAACATCGAAAGTCACTGATTGACCTTCTTCTAAAGTTTTAAAGCCTTCACCTTGGATAGCTGAGAAATGAACGAATACGTCTTCTCCGCCTTCACGCTCGATGAATCCAAAACCTTTTTCTGAGTTAAACCATTTTACTTTACCGTTTTCCATTTTTACTTCCTCCTGCTGTGTGCTTTGCACACATTGTGTTACTATCCTTGCACTCAGTGATCATCAAGACGAAAAGTTAATCTTATACTATCCTTTACACCGAACAAAAATAATTCTTGTATAGTGTAACATTTTACGAAAATATTTGCAAGGCTTCCAGATTGTGTATCAATAAATAATTAAAAACAAGGTAAAAACAAAAAGACGATGCTCAATAAGGAAGCACCGTCCTTTTTAATAAGTTGCTTGTGTTAAACTTGGATGTTGATTGGAGCGTAAGAAGCTTCTCTATTTTTAGGCCAACCGGAAAACAATTCCGTGTCCGCCTTTCGGATATTCCCATTTTATATTCTGATATGGGCAGCCGATTCGGCAGCTGCCACATTCATGGCACCCTTCATAACCTACTTGCATCCTTGTTCCTTCCCACTTATACACTTCAGCAGGGCAAAATACTGTACAAATTTTATCGGGACATTTAGTCATACAGATGTCATGATCAAGTACTGTCAAATGGGACTTGGTATCACACTTAAACCTTAACAGATACTGTTTTTCCTCAATATTCTTCGTTGACATTATTTCACCGCCTTCCAGGCACGA
>NZ_JBALPZ010000015.1:27051-35818 GCF_036965645.1 Neobacillus drentensis | reverse complement strand
CAGCCTATAAATAAAAAAAACCCTGCAGACATAATCTGCAGGGTCCTTCTATATCCTAAAGCTAGGATAGAAGGCAAAGGGAGAGGAGAAACCGGAGGAAGAACTTATGGGGAAACGTAAGTCTTCTCCGCGGTTGGCAACAACATCCTCGAATTGATGTTGTTAATTATATTATCTCCACAACAGAAAACCTTATACGTCTTTTTAATAAATTTTCCTATTAGAAGAACATAATTAGCTGATCAATAGAAAAGATAGTCGGAACTGATTGTCTTTTTTATAAATTATGATAGGATGTATTAAGAAAAATGATTTTCAAAAATGTGGTGATATGTCCATGAGAGTGGTTTCAGGTATATGCAAAGGTAGGCCGCTTAAAGCTGTCTCCGGTAATACAACACGTCCGACCACTGATAAAGTCAAAGAAGCCTTGTTTAATATGATTGGTCCTTATTTTGATGGAGGAATGGGTTTGGATCTATTTGCTGGCAGTGGCGGGTTAGGGATTGAAGGGCTAAGCAGGGGGTTAGAAAAGGTTATTTTTATTGACCGAGAGTCAAAGGCCATACATGTTATTCAAGAAAATATAAAGGCCTGTAAATTGGAAGATCGAGTAGAAGTTTATCGTAATGATGCTGACCGAGCGTTAAAGGCCCTTATAAAAAGAGGACTTTCCTTTGATTACATATTTTTAGATCCTCCTTACAAAAAACAGCAGCTTGTCAGTCTGATGGAAAAAATGGATCAACAAGATTTAGTAAAAAAAGATGGAATCATTGTCTGTGAACATAGTTTTGATGTCGAATTACCCCAAACGGTAGGGCGGTTTAACCAGATAAAACATGAAAAGTATGGGATTATTGCTGTGTCCATTTTTACAAATGGTAAGTAATAGGAGTGAGGAGGAGTCCAGTTGGCTAGAATTGCGGTTTGTCCAGGAAGCTTTGATCCGATTACATATGGTCATTTAGATATCATTAAGAGAGGTGCGAAGGTATTTGATATTGTGTATGTGAGTGTGTTGAATAACTCCGCCAAAAGTCCGCTTTTCTCCCTTGAAGAGCGGATGAGCCTGATTAAGACTGTTACAAAGGATCTTCCAAATGTAAGAGTTGATGTTCATTCAGGATTACTTGTCGATTACGCTAAATCAGTGAATGCTAATGCCATTATTAGGGGGTTACGGGCCGTTTCAGATTTTGAGTATGAAATGCAAATAACTTCAATGAACAGGGTGTTAGATGAAGATATTGAAACCTTTTTTATTATGACCAATAGTCAATACTCTTTTTTAAGTTCAAGTATTGTAAAAGAAGTAGCAAAGTATAATGGCGATATTTCTTCATTAGTTCCTCCAATTGTTGAGAGAGAACTAAACAAAAAATTTGGGCGATAAGCAAAAATATGCTTGTGAAGTGAGAATGAAACTAAAAAGAGCTGGGCTAAAGCCTAGCTCTTTTTCAATCGTGAAAATAAAATCAGGGTATAGACAAAAAGTGAAAGAATCGTAATAAGCGGTCCTGCCTCGACCATTTTCAGATAAAAATGGTTCGCCCATGTACCATCTCCAAACCAACCAACTGGTAAGGCATTGGCGGGATGTTCATATCGATTTAAGTGGACATAGAGTGGTTTCCATAAAAGAAAAGCAAATAAGGCGGCGAAAATCCCTTGAAGAATCCTTGCAATAAAAAAGGGCTTAAATCTAATATCTGTTTGAGCAAGGATACTTGCAACTTGAGCTTGAATACTAAAGCCACTAAAAGCTAAGATAAAACTAGTAATGACCGCTTTTTGAAGAAGGGTGGCATCATGTACGTCACTGATTAATTGACTCCCCATTGTGATTTCAAATAAACCAGATATAAAAGGGATGCTTAACATATCAGGAAACGATAAAGAGGAAAGCAGCAATTCAATTGATTTTGCTAATATTTCAGTTATATGTAGTTGATATAATAATTTGTTAATCACAGAGAACAAAATAATAAAGCCGCCGATCATTAATAACGTTTGAATGGATGAATTTACAGCATCACCTAAGAGTTTTCCGATTGGCCGCTTATCTTTTATTCTTGTTTGATGGAGAACAGATAAGGCATTTCTAAATTTGAACTTTTTTCGCTCATCCCGAGACTCTTCGGGTGTTTCCTTTCCATAAAAACGCATGATAATGCCTACACATATATTTCCTAAATAGTGGGCAGCAGCTAAAAGTAATCCGATTCTAGGGTTATTAAAGAATCCAACTGCTACAGCACTGAAAATAAATAATGGATTTGAGGAATTAGTAAAGGATACAAGCCTTTCAGCTTCAATTTGCGTTAACTGTCCTTCTTGACGTAAGCGTGAAGAGAATTTTGCCCCAGCTGGCTGCCCGGAAGCCATCCCCATTGCCCATACAAAACCGCCTACTCCAGGAACTTTAAATAATGGCCTCATAAGGGGTTCTAATAATACCCCAATAAACTTAACGACCCCAAAGCCAATGAGCATTTCAGAAATAATAAAAAAAGGCAAAAGGGAAGGAAAGACAATCTTCCACCACATATTAAGACCTCTAATAGATGCTTCAAAGGATTCCCTTGGAAATGAAATAAGTGAAGCAGCTAGTATAGTAACAGAAACGGATAAAAGGACCGTTTTTAGTTTTGACAGAACCAATTAAGATACCTCCTTCCTAACGATTGCTCGAATCGTGCAAATCAATAGTATCAATGCTAAAATATAGATTAAACTTATAAAAATTAGTTGATCCTTGTCCCCATATACATCAAATATACTCATAGAAAAGTAATTTAGACCATAAGATTGAACGAGTTTCGCTTTATTCCAAACACTTAAAAGTATGATTAATGGGAGGTCAGTTGTTATGGAGCACCCAAAAATTGGTTTAGCACTTGGTTCAGGTGGTGCACGCGGGTTTGCTCATTTAGGTGTGATAATCGCATTGAAAGAAGCCGGAATTCCAATCGATTTAATTGCTGGAAGCAGCATGGGGGCACTTGTGGCAAGTTTTTATGGTACTGGACTTGATTTGGATCGGTTATATAAATTGTCGACTGCCTTTAAAAGAAAGTATTTTTTAGACTTTACTGTTCCTAAAATGGGTTTTATCTCTGGTAAAAAGATTAAAGAATTTATCAAGGTTTTTACCCATGGGAAAAACATTGAGGAACTCTCAATCCCGATTGCCATTGTGGCAACTGACCTATTGACAGGTGAAAAGGTAGTCTTTCAAAAAGGGCCTGTTGCAGAAGCCGTTAGGGCAAGCATCTCCATTCCAGGTATATTTGTTCCGGAGAAATATAATGGGAGATTATTGGTGGATGGCGGTGTGGCCGACCGAGTCCCGATATCAGTGGCAAAAGAAATGGGAGCAGATATTGTTATTGCTGTAGATGTATCACGGGTAAAGCGAAACGCTGAAATAACAACGATATACGATGTCATCATGCAAAGTATTGACATTATGCAGACGGAAATCATCAACTACAGGGAAACATCTGCAGATATCATGATTCGTCCCCATGTGGAAATGTATAGCTCACGTGCCTTCACGAATACAGAAGATATAATTAATATTGGCAAGGAAGAAACGAAAAAACATATTAAACAGATAGAAAGCATCATCGATAAGTGGAAGGGGTAACACGAGCAATGCGAAGGAAAATATATGTAGGGACCATTTTTTTTCTGGTCTGTATCCTAATGGGCGGTATGTATTACTCTCTGCCTTATTATGTTTCAAAACCTGGGATGGCCAAAGAATTAGAGCCCATCATTACAGTCACAGACGGCTATAAAGAGGAAGGAAGCTTTATGTTGACAACGGTAAGAATGGGAAGGGCTAATATTTATTCATACCTTGAAGCCAAAATAAGAAATTATGAAGAAATTTATCCAATGGATATGATCTTGGCTGATAAAGAGACTGAGGATGAATATAATGCAAGGCAGCTTCAAATGATGGCGGGTTCGAAGTTGAATGCTATTGCAGTTGCCTATCGAAAAGCGGGACTTCCAGTTAACTATAAATATAAAGGAATCTATGTCGTCCAAGTTGTGCCAGGGATGCCTGCTGAAGGAAAACTCCATGCTGGAGACCGGATATTTAAAGTGGATGGACACACCTTTCCATCTTCTGAAAAGTTTATTGAATATGTCAGTAAAAAACAAGCGGGAGATAAGATTAGATTAACATACTTAAGAAATAAGAAAACTAACACGGTAACAGTTCGT
Source organism: Neobacillus drentensis (assembly GCF_036965645.1). Taxonomy (GTDB): domain Bacteria; phylum Bacillota; class Bacilli; order Bacillales; family Cytobacillaceae; genus Neobacillus; species Neobacillus drentensis_D. The sequence goes on along the minus strand of NZ_JBALPZ010000015.1, from coordinate 31,576 downwards.
TTGCAGCGATTTAAAGAGGACCCGACGAAAATCGGAATTGGAATTTCACTTGTCGATGACAAATCCATTATTGTGAAACCGAAAGTAAATGTAAAGACAGATGAAATTGGCGGTCCCTCTGCAGGTCTGATGTTTTCACTAGAAATATATAATCAATTAACGAGTGAGGATTTAACAAAAGGATACAAAATTGCTGGTACAGGGACCATTGATGAGAAAGGAAATGTAGGACCAATTGGCGGAATTGAGCAAAAAATCGTGGCAGCCGATAAGGCCGGTGCTGAAATATTTTTAGCTCCCAACGAAAACGGGTCAAAGACAGCCAATTACCGGGATGCTTTAAAGACATCCAAGGATATAAAAACAAAAATGAAAATTGTACCAATCGATACATTCGATGAAGCAGTACAATATCTTGAAAAATTACCAGAGAAAGAAAAAGGATGATAATTAATCATCCTTTTTCAATGATTATGGGCTGTTGTTTAAATTCTTGATTCATTAATTCTTTTACTAAATGATTGGCTGCACCAAGTGAATAAACGCGGGCAGCTTTTAGGTCAAGCTGAATCTCTCTTTCCTTATAGGAGGAAAGCTTCGAAACAAGCGGAAGAGAGAAGTCTTTTTTTCGCCGGTTTAAATATTCTTTACCTTTGCGCGTCATTCCCAGAAGTCTTAAATAGCTTGCTGTATCCGATGGACCTGCCATTTGTCCTTTTTTCGTATTCGTTAGAATATGTACACATAATCGTTGCAGCCTTGTCCAAGTATACCGTTTTGTTTTTATCCTTTCCATAAACTCATGAAAGCTTCCGGAGACTAAGGCTGCCGTTAATAATCTATTTTCCAGCCCCTCTTCCACCTCATAGATATCCCTTAATTCAGCCGGACTGCACTGAAGCAGCCGGAATTGCAGGTAATTCCAGTAGTTTTCCCATTGATGAAAGACTTGGTACTCTTTTAGATATTCAGTTAACAATTGTTTCGTTTGTACGGGGACATACTGACCAATCGAATTTTGGTCCCCCTCCTTCGAAAAGATTGCCTTCCGGATGCTTGTTGCACTCGCGATGGTTTCAGAGGCAAAATGTTCATCATGATAATCAGCGTTTTTTCGTGCAACTGTCATAGGTTTAAGACGGCTCTTTTGTTTTTTTATTGCTTTTATGTATTCGATTCCTAATATATTATTTGGTTTTGCTAAATCTAAATAAGAGGTGGAATCTGACAATTGATGATAAGCCAGCGAGACGGCTTTTGGATAACTTACTCCAGTTTCTATAAAACGATGGATATTTTCTTCTATTTGCTGCTTATGTTCCGTAATGAAATTATGGGTCTGCAAGAAAGAGGAGAGATCACCGCTTTCACTGCCGAAACAAACGGCATCACATCCTGCCGCTTCTAATATAGACACCGCGCCGCCCGCAAAGATTTCAGCTTTTTGTACGGCAAACATGTAAGGGAGTTCAAATACAATATCCACTCCGTTAAGCAGCGCCATCTTTGTTCGATACCATTTTGAGACAAGTGCCGGCTCACCTCGTTGCAGGAAATTACCGCTCATTACAGCAATCACAACTTCGGCATCTGCTGCTTCCCTTGAAGCATTTAAATGGAAAGCATGTCCATTATGAAAAGGATTATACTCCACGATTAACCCAACAGCGTTCATTTTATTCTCCTTAGTCAAATTATTTCAACTCCTTGTTAGGAGTTTTTATTTTTTTTTAACATTATAGCAAAATTTTAAGGAAACCAATCAAATATTATGATAAGATGTTGTAGATGTTTGCAAAGGGCACATCTGGATACACTAGTAGTGGAAATCTTTTTACGTCAATTAATTTTTATAGAAAAAGTCACCTTACTAGGTGTAAAGAAAAAACATTGACAAAAATATTATCGAAGGCTATAATTACTTTTGTTGCCTTGGGGTGATTCAATTGAAATGGACATTAAACCAATTACAAAAATATCGAAGCAAGGATTTTATCATTGATGAGATAATTCGTGTGGACGAGATCAAACAAGTAGATTCCACCATTCGAGAAGTTTCTCCGATGCATATTACCGGTCGGGGAGATATCGACTCAACGAAAGTGACTTTTCATATAAAAATTGAAGGTCATTTAATTCTTCCTTGTTCTCGTACTTTAGTGGATGTAGAACTTCCAATTAATGTCGACACAACTGAAACTTTCCTCTTACAAGGATCAGTCTATGAAACTGAAGAGGAGACACATCAAGTAAAGGGTGACGTGATTGACCTTTTGCCAATCATCCGTGAAATCCTATTACTTGAGGTTCCAATGCAAGTGTTTTGTGATGATGTCAAGTCTGATGAAGCAGCCCCGCAATCTGGAAAGGATTGGGAAGTTGTCTCTGAAGAAGACCAATCAAAAAAGATTGATCCGCGACTAGCAGGACTTGCAAAGTTTTTTGACGAAAACAATTCTTCTTCCGAATCATAATCGGCAAAATCTAAGAAGCAAAGTGAAGGACCAGCATTCCTGGCCTTCATTACTTTCTTAATACTCTTTAAGGAGGTGGGAAGAATGGCTGTACCTTTTAGAAGAACTTCTAAAACTGCAAAAAGAAAACGTCGTACTCATTTTAAATTAAACGTACCTGGTATGGTAAGTTGCCCAAACTGTGGTGAAATGAAACTTGCACACCGCGTATGTAAAGCTTGCGGAACATACAAGGGAAAAGAAGTTGTTAACGACTAATTTTCATTAGGATTAAAGCACAAGGAGCCTATGCCCTTGTGCTTTTGTCGTTTATACACATACTTATACATACATAATTTTAATTGGCTGTGTTAATGTAAGTGTTGATATTTACACTCTGTTGATTGGAGTGGAAGGCGCGAAGACTCCTGCGGGAGTACGGGGCAGGGGAGACCCAGCAGGCGTTAAAGCGTCGAGGAGGCTCCCCCGAACCGCCCGCGGAAAGCGAAGTGCCTGGAAAGGAAATCAACAGACAAGTTAACACAGCCTTCCCATGAACCAAATGCAAAGGGGACGGTAGTTTTGTCATACACTATTAGAAAATCAAAGAAGGGTTATATGTTATTTACGATTACAAGAATTGAAAAAAGAAATGCGATTAATTATGAAGTGATGGAAGGGTTGTCTGAGGCGATAAAAAGAGCAGCAGAGCCGGATATAAAGGCACTTTTCATAACGGGGGCGGGCGATCAAGCCTTTTGTTCAGGGGGAGATTTATCCGTTTTTCACACACTCCACACAAAAGAGGAAGCGTATGTTATGCTCTCTAAAATGTCTCAGATCTTATATAGGCTCCTAATCTTACCGATTCCTACTATTGCTCTTTTAAACGGAGCAGCCATTGGAGGTGGCTGCGAACTTGCGGCAGCCTGTGATTTTCGCTTGGCACGAAAAGGGATTAAGGCGGGGTATGTCCAAGGGAAACAAGCCATTACAACCGGCTGGGGTGGGGGGGCTATCTTAGCTGAGAAAATTTCTGCCCCTAGTGCAATGAAGCTTTTGATGGAAGCAGAGCTGCAAACAGCGGAACAATTAAAAGAAGCTGGATTTATTGAGGCCCTATATGATAACAGCCCGCTACATGCTGGAGAAGAATTTATTGAAAGAATGCTAGGCAGAGATTTAAGTGTTCTCCAATCCTATAAAAGAGTGTGGATACGAAAGTGGGAAGCAACAAAACTTTGGGAAAGAATAGAGGAGGAAGTTCGAAATTGTGCTGCCCTCTGGGAAAGCGATGCTCATATACAATTTGTAATGAATTTTATTAATAAAAAAACAATGAATAAAGATTAAAAGACAACTTCTGATTATGTCTATCTTTTCTAGTAGATGCATATGTATTATAAAAACACTAGGAGGGATGAACAAATGTCACCAACTCGACAAGATGCATGGTCCCAAGATGAGGATTTGTTGCTTGCTGAAGTGGTTTTAAGGCATATCCGTGAAGGAGGAACACAACTGCAGGCATTTGAGGAAGTTGGTAAACAATTAACTCGTACTTCGGCAGCATGTGGATTTCGTTGGAATTCGTATGTAAGGAAGCAATATAAAACTGGTATAGAACTGGCTAAGAAACAACGAAAAGAAATAAAGAAACAAGATGTCTCTTTAAAAGAATTGGATCAAAGTGAGCCAGTGTCTGTAGAAAATATACATTCTTCCTCTTCTAATCAAGAACAGGGCAGCAAAGTCACATTTCCGGCTGTTCTCCATTTTTTAGAGGGCCTTCAAAAGCAGGCAGAAGCTTCTTCCGGATTTGAAGAAGAGAGGAAAAAATCGATTGAAAAAATCAAAGAGTTAGAAAAGAAAACCTATTATTTAGCGGCTGAAAATGAAAGATTGTCAAAAAATTTAAAAGCCATTGAAGAAGATTACCGTTCTTTAATTGAAATCATGGAAAGAGCACGAAAAATGGTCGTTCTACAGGATGAGGATCGCCAGCAAAAAGTGAAGTTTCAAATGGATAAAAACGGAAATCTCGAGAGAGTGGAAAAATAGAAAAAAGCGGA
>NZ_JBALPZ010000015.1:0-26986 GCF_036965645.1 Neobacillus drentensis | reverse complement strand
TGTCCAGCTCCAGGCGCCATCGGCTTGGGGTCACAAGCCGAAGTCTAAGCGCCTTGCGCTTTTCTTATGAATGGTTCTGGGCTTCTACTCCCTCTGGATACCAGACAAGAGGATTTTCGCCGCGATCACGTTCCATTTGGTATTCAACGTTATCAAACCCTAATTTTTCGAAAAAACCACTAGATTGTACTCTTGGATTTGTCTTAATAGGCAGACCAAAGTTTTTAGCAAAATCAACCAGCGCTTTACCAAATCCTTTTCCTTGATAGTCAGGTAAAACTTCAAGCTTCCACAACTCTAGATAGTTTTGTGGAGGGGAGAAATACCGGTCAAATTTAGCATCAATTTGGTATAAACTCATTCTTGCTACTAGTTTGTCCCCGAAATAGACTCCGTAAAAAGGTGATTCGCTATTATTGTCTATCATATTAGCTTCTAAATCTTCAAGCATAGATAATTCCTGAAGACCGTATTCTTTAAATTTTTTAAACTCTTCAAGTGTCTTAAAGTTTATTCTTAGTTTTTCCACTTTGTACACCATAGTTTGCCTCCTGAAATGTTAATTTCTTGTTCTTGTATATATTTATATGCTGTTGAATAACATGAAGAGAAATAATATTTTCATTATTCAAAATCGATTACTATCATTATATAACAAATAGACGAAAAATTCTCTATATAAATTCGGAAAGCGGTTACAAAAATAGCAGGAAATTTCTTGCGTGGTGTAGAAAAAATAACAGATGGCGTAAAAAGGGTATGAAGGGGGTAGTGAAGTGCAAAAAATCTTAATTGCCAATCGAGGCGAAATTGCCCTTAGGATTATTAAAACCTGTCAATTGATGGGGATTGAAACCATTGCGATTTATTCTGAAGCTGATAAGGAAATGCCTTTTGTCAAAGCAGCCAATAAGGCGATATGTGTGGGAGAACCGCATGTTAGTAAATCATATTTGCGAATCGACAAGATCTTGGAAATTGCAAAAAACGAAAAGGTTGATGCGATTCACCCTGGGTATGGTTTTCTATCGGAAAATGCTGCTTTTGCTGAACAGACCATAAAAGAGGGAATGATCTTTATTGGGCCCAAGCCTAAAACAATTGAGTTAATGGGGGATAAAATTGCTTCACGCCAAACAATGGAGAAGGCTGGTGTTCCAGTGGTCCCAGGAAGCAGCCATGGATTACAGACAATCGAAGAGGCATGCACTCTGGCAAAAACCATCGGTTTCCCGATTATGCTTAAGGCAAGTGGCGGCGGTGGGGGTATAGGGATGGTTCTCTGTGAAACTGAGCAAGCGCTCGTTAAGTCCTTTGAATCCACAAAGAAGAGGGCGATGACTTATTTTGGTTCGGATGAAGTATTTATCGAAAAATATATTGCAGATAGCAGGCATATTGAAGTTCAAGTTTTTGGAGATCTATACGGCAATATTGTACACCTATTTGAAAGGGATTGTTCTATTCAAAGAAGACACCAAAAGGTCGTTGAAGAATCACCCTCACCTTTTTTATCCCATAACGCACGTCAGAAAATGTTCGAAACAGCCATTAAAGCTGCACATGCCGTCCAGTATACAAACGCCGGAACGATTGAATTTATTGTAGATCAGCAGGAGAACTTTTACTTTCTCGAGATGAACACACGCCTTCAGGTCGAGCATCCAGTAACTGAAATGATTACGGGAATTGATATGGTGAAGTGGCAAATACTTGTAGCCCGCGGAGAAAAGCTGCCATTAAAGCAATCCGATATTGCTTCGATAGGTAATGCGGTAGAATTTCGTCTGTATGCAGAAGATCCTGTCCGTTTTTTACCTTCGCCAGGGAAAATTACTTCTCTTAAGTGGAATTTGGCAGAAGGAGTAAGGATTGATTCTGGCTATATAGAAGGCGGAACTGTCACTCCTTTTTATGATCCATTAATAGCCAAATGTATTTTTTACGGTTCTTCGCGCCTAAAAGCGTTAGCGGCTGCCACACACTTCTTTAAAGATGTAAACATCGAGGGTATCAAAACAAATGTCCCACTGTTTTTAACTATTTTAGAATCAGACTCATTTCAATTGGGAGAGTATACAACCAATTTTTTAAATAAAAATTCTGTGTAATAAGGGGAGAGTTTATATGAAAGAAGTTACAGCGTCAATGGCAGGTACTGTTTTAACTGTTTTCGTTACAGCGGGGGTCCAAGTAAATCCAGGTCAGGAAGTGGTCATGTTAGAATCAATGAAAATGGAAATCCCGATTGAAAGCGGAACAGAGGGAGTTGTCCGTGAAGTAAAGGTAAGAATTGGGGATTTTGTAAATGAAGGGGATGTATTGCTGGTACTCGAATAGCACTTTTTAGATAGGCTGTGTTAAAGGTCCTGTTGATTTTGAGACAATGTGGATTGGAGCGAATGGAGCGGAGATCAACATCCAAGATTAACACAGCATTTAGATAAAGGAGGAGCACGATGGCAACCATTAATACCTTAGTTGATCAATTAAACGAAAACCGTAGAAAAATTGAATCCGGCGGCAAGCCTAAGTACCATGAGAAGGCTAAGGAGCAAAATAAACTTTTTGTGCGTGAGCGGTTATCATTGTTATTTGATGATGGTAAGTATGAAGAGGATGGCAAATTTGCAAACTTTAAAGCTGCTGATCTTCCTGCTGATGGTGTTGTAACCGCGATTGGTAAAATTAATGGCCAGACGGTGTGTGTGATGGCAAATGACTCGACCATTAAAGCAGGTTCATGGGGTGCCCGTACGGTAGAAAAGATAATTCGGATTCAAGAAACAGCTGAAAAATTAAGAGTTCCGTTATTTTATTTAGTTGATTCAGCTGGGGCAAGAATCACAGATCAAGTAGAGATGTTTCCAAATCGACGCGGCGCAGGAAAGATTTTTTATAATCAGGTAAAGCTCTCCGGTATGATTCCACAGGTATGTATATTATTTGGCCCTTCTGCGGCCGGAGGAGCCTATATCCCAGCATTTTGTGACATTGTCATTATGGTCGACCAAAATGCATCCATGTATTTAGGCTCTCCAAGAATGGCTGAGAAAGTAATTGGGGAAAAAGTAACGCTGGAGGAAATGGGCGGGGCCCGAATGCATTGTACGGTCTCGGGCTGTGGGGATGTACTTGCCTATAGTGAGGAAGAGGCAATTGACTCAGCCAAAAAATATATCAGCTTCTTTCCGGCTAGTTTTAAAGAAGTGCCCAAAATAACTGCTGGTATCCACGCAAAAGAAGGTCGAGAATTAGAAGCGATTATTCCAGAGAACCAAAATGCGCCGTTTGACATGTTGGAATGTGTGGAACGATTAGTTGACAATGGCAGTTTTTATGAAATCAAGAAGCTTTTCGCACCGGAGATTATTACCGGATTAGCTCGAATCGATGGCAGACCTGTTGGAATTATTGCCAATCAGCCCAAGGTAAAAGGCGGAGTGTTATTTGTTGATTCTGCGGATAAAGCAGCAAAGTTCATCCTGCTTTGCGATGCCTTCCATATTCCCTTATTGTTTTTAGCCGATGTCCCGGGCTTTATGATTGGCACAAAAGTGGAACGGGCGGGGATTATCCGCCATGGTGCTAAATTAATTGCTGCAATGAGTTCGGCAACTGTACCTAAGATTTCCGTTATTATTAGAAAGGCATATGGTGCAGGACTTTATGCAATGGCAGGTCCCGCCTTTGAGCCTGACTGCTGTATTGCCCTGCCGACTGCCCAAATTGCAGTTATGGGTCCAGAAGCTGCTGTGAATGCCGTTTACTCTAATAAGATTAATGAAATCGCCGATCCAAAAGAAAGAATTGCATTTGTACAAGACAAGCATAAAGAGTACAAAGAGCATATTGACATTTATAAGTTAGCTTCAGAGTTAATTGTAGATGAAATTGTTGCTCCTTCCGAACTCAGAGATGTTTTAATTCAACGTTTTGCTTACTATGAAACTAAAGAAGTTACCTTTAGTGTCAGAAAGCATCCTGTCTATCCAGTATAGTCAATGAACCTTTTCGACCTATGCTCGAAAAGGTTTTTTGTCTCTACTAACAAATGGCATCATCTGATAGAATATTAGCAAGCATATCAAAAATATCATTTTTTTTAAAAAAGAGGGGTACACTTCAATGAAGGTTGGTATTATTGGTGCAGGATCGATTGGGTTGTTATTTGCTGCCTACCTCAGCCGTGTTTTTGACGTAACTGTCTATACAAGGTCACAAGAACAAGCAGCTGAAATTAATCAAAATGGGGTCTTATTGCTTAACGGAATGGATAAAGCGGTGGCAAAGGTTGGAGCATTGTCCATAACAGACTGGCAAGGGTTAGAGGATTTTACTATTATTGCCGTAAAACAATACCAGCTAGTTTCGATTATAGAAAGATTTGACCAATTACCATCAGTTCCTAAGAATTTATTTTTTTTACAAAACGGAATGGGGCATTTAAAATTACTTAATCAAATGAAGGCAGCCAATTTATTTGTTGGTTCGGTGGAACATGGGGCCCTTAGAGAGAATTCCTATACAGTAAGACACAATGGAGAAAGTACGACCAACGTAGCCGTTTATAAGGGGGATTCAGGGGTTCTGCAATGGTTTACGACTGCCGTCTCAAGGGTGTTTCCGATGACCATAAAAGATGATTACCTTGCGATGCTAGAAAAAAAGTTAATTGCTAATGCTATGATAAATCCATTAACGGCCATTCTTCGAGTGAATAATGGGGCGTTATTAGAAAATCCGTTTTACTATAAGGTATTACAAAGTCTCTATCGCGAAATTACTTTCATTTTAAACATTGAAAACCCAGAAAATTGTTGGGAGCAAGTGATTACTATTTGTCAAAAAACAGCAGCTAATCGATCTTCCATGTTAAAAGATATTGAAGCTAGACGACCGACAGAGGTAGATGCCATTTTAGGCTATTTAATTGAAGAAGCCAATAAACAGGGAAAAACACCCTTTCAACTAGAAACGCTATACTATCTTATTAAAGGTATAGAAAGACAAGGGGAGGTCATTTCATGAGCGCCGTTTTTTCGGCTGTTTTAACTTTCTTCTTTGCCATTCCAATTGTAGGGACCATTCTTGTCTTTACTATAATAAAGATATTCTTAAAAACCACAAAAAGATCGCTCCATAGAGCTCTTGATTATACTACTATTCTGTATATAATTTCAGTTCATTTTTTAATTGTTACTTTATGGGGAAAATCACTATTTTGGTTAATAATAGTAGTAATGCTTTTGATTGCAATGGTGTTCATTTTGGTTCATTGGAAGATTAAGGAGGATATCATTGTAAAACGGGTATGGAAAGGGTTTTGGCGTTTTAATTTTATTTTATTTTTTTTCGCCTACTTTGTCCTCACCTTTTATGGTTTAGTTTCACGTGCCATTAGTTTTTCATCCTAAATTAGAGCAAAAGTTTTTTTTTATTGAGGCGGAAAATGGTATACTCGATAAAGAATGCATCATGGTAACAGAAAGGAAGTACACGAATGGAGATTTTAAATCTCTCTTTGCCTGCAACTAATCGGTTTGCATCGAATTATTTGGAACAATCTGCACTGATACAGCCTTTTTTTCATTATCGTTTTAATGACTTACAGGAAGATATGAAAAGAAAGCTTGAGTTGAACGATAGACCGTTTCCACGAATCGAGGTTGCCCGGCATATTGAGAGCTTTATGGAGAGTTTTCCTACTTCAGAAGCTGTAAAGAAATCAATTGATAAATTAAAAAAATCCGATAGCCTTGTCGTAATTGGCGGACAGCAGGCAGGGATCCTAACAGGCCCACTCTATTCTATACATAAAGTCATTTCGATTATTAAGCTGGCAGAACAAAAAGAAAGACAACTAGGTGTTCCAGTTATCCCCGTTTTCTGGATTGCCGGTGAAGACCATGATTTTCAAGAGGTTAATCATGTGTTTGTAGAGAATCAGCATAAAGTAGATAAATGGGTTTATCCAGAAAAGGTCCTTCAAAAGAAAATGGTATCGGATATTGATTTAAATAAAGATATCTGTCTTTCATGGGTTCAAAATCTAATAAAAAATTTCGGTGAAACTGAACATACCAACGGACTGTTAGCGTTTGCTGAGGCGCAAATATCTAAATCAACTACCTTTGTTGATTTCTTTGCCAATATCGTTATGGAACTGTTTAAGGATTATGGGCTTCTCATTGTTGACTCTGGTAACAAAGAATTCCGACAGCTGCAAAAGGAATTTTTTAAACAGCAGATTGAACATCATGATGTGATTACCTTCTCTTTGATAGAGCAGCAAAAGCAAATCGAAAAGATGGGTTTTCCTAATACGATTGACGCATCCGAGAGAGCGGCCAACCTCTTCTATTATGACCAGAAATTAAATGAGAGACTATTACTGGAGTTTGATCGTGAAAACGATTGCTTTGTGGGGAAAAGTGGAGCGATTTCATTTTCAAAAGAGGAATTAATTTCTTTAGCCCATGAAAATCCTGCCGTTTTAAGTAACAATGTCGTGACACGTCCTTTAATGCAGGAATGGCTTTTTCCAACTCTAGCTTTTATAGCTGGACCGGGGGAAATCGCATACTGGGCGGAGCTAAAACTTGTATTTGAACATTTTCATATCAAACTGCCGCCAATTGTACCACGTTTAAATATCACCTTCTTAGATCGTTCGATTGAGACTGATATTCTTGAATTGAACTTAGGCATAGCTGAAGTGTTAAGTAATGGTACAAAACAGGAAAAAGAAACATTTTTAGAAGCCATAAAAGACCAGGAACTAGAACAGTTATTTTCTAATACCACTCATCGCCTGTTAGAGCAGTACAAACTAATTGAGGCAAAAACAGAGCAGCTGGATCGTGGTCTTTTACCAATGCTTAAGAAAAATGAAAATTATTTATTGAAAGAAATTGGCTTCATGCAATCAAAATTAGAGGAATCAGTAAAGCAAAGACATGATGTCCTTTTAAAAAAGTATGCTCGAATTGATCTTGCCATACGCCCAGATGGTTCTCCGCAAGAACGGGTATGGAACATCTTTTATTACCTAAACCAATATGGGCCAAACTTTATCGATGATATTATGACGGGTAATTATGAATTGGATGGCTTGCATAAGGTTATAAAATTATAAAAAAAACTCCACCTTTAGCTGTGGAGTTTTTCTTTTTTTTTCTAAAAAATCGGGGCTTAAAAAGGATTTTTAAGAAAGTGGGGCGAATAGTTAAAAAATAGGTGGTGGAAAGTGGGGGATTGTGGTACATTTTTAATAGAAAGTGGGGGTAATGGGTATGTTCATGGGTGAGTACCATCACAGCATTGATACAAAAGGACGTTTAATCGTACCCTCCAAATTCCGTGAAGAACTTGGCGACATGTTTATCATCACACGAGGATTGGATCAATGTTTGTTTGGTTATCCATTGACAGAGTGGGGCCTAATTGAGGAAAAATTAAAAGGTCTGCCACTAACAAAAAAAGATGCCCGTGCTTTTACTAGATTCTTCTTTTCTGGAGCAACAGAAAGTGAACTTGATAAACAAGGAAGAATTAATATCCCATCACCACTAGTGCAATATGCTAAATTAGAGAAAGAATGTGTAATATTAGGGGTTTCCAATCGAATCGAAATCTGGAGTAAGCAGATTTGGGAGGATTATTTTACAGAATCTGAAGAATCTTTTGCTGAAATAGCAGAAAATATGATTGGCTTTGATATATAATGGGAAAAGTTATATTAATATATTTCTTGTATATATCGTTCGATTGGAAAAGGAAGGTACGTAAATGTTTGAACATACAACTGTGTTATTAAATGAAGCTGTTGACGGACTAAACATTAAGTCTGATGGCATCTATGTAGATTGTACGTTGGGAGGGGCAGGTCACAGCTCTCTCATTCTTTCAAGACTTGGTTCAGGTGGAAAACTTTATGCATTTGACCAAGATGAAATAGCGATTGCTAATGCGAAAGAGAAGTTAGCGGAATATGGTGACCAATTAGTTATTATTAAAAGTAATTTTTTAAATTTGAAAGAAGAGCTTGAAAATCGTGGGATTTATAAAGTTGATGGAGTCTTATATGACTTAGGTGTGTCATCGCCGCAACTGGATACACCTGAGCGGGGTTTTAGTTACCATCATGATGCTCCATTAGACATGAGAATGGATAATGATGCAGACATTTCTGCATACGATGTCATTAATCATTGGACCTATGAAGACCTCGTCCGTATCTTTTTCCGATATGGAGAAGAGAAATTTTCCAAGCAAATCGCTCGGAAAATTGAGAGTGCTAGAGCTAATAAGCCGATTGAGACGACCGGAGAGCTGGTTGAGTTAATTAAGGATGCCATCCCAGCACCGGCAAGACGCAAGGGCGGACACCCTGCCAAGCGAGTCTTTCAAGCCGTCAGAATTGCTGTAAATGATGAACTGGCTGTATTCGAAAAGTCTCTAAATCAAGCCATAGACATAATCAATCCTAAGGGAAGAATAAGTGTGATTACCTTCCATTCACTTGAGGATCGAATTTGTAAGGCTGCCTTTAAAAAGGCGAGTGAGACACCACCATTACCGCATGGTTTACCCATCATTCCAGATGAGTATAAACCGATTTTAAAATTAGTATCGCGGAAACCAATTCTTCCAACTGAATCAGAATTGGAACAAAACAACCGTGCGCGGTCTGCGAAGCTTCGGATTGCCGAAAAATTATAATGCAGCTGTGTATGCCATGAGCTGCATTAATCAAGTAAGAGGAATTAAAATTAGATTATAGATTCTGGAGGGGAAGTATTTGAGTAATCTTGCCAGGAAAGTATTAGAACAGCAACAAGCCGAGCAATCCGTTCAAATTAAACGTCAAGTAAAAATTAAAAAGTCCTGGCTGACTCCGGGGGAAAAAATCATTGGAGTAGCGTTTGCCGGTATGGTTTGTTTTGGAGCAATACATCTAATTTCAAATCAATCCAAACTATACGAGGCGAACAAAGACCTCCAAATCGTTCAGAACAAAATAAACGAGCAGGAAAAGGTTAATGAAGATCTTAAGGTTCAAGTTAGTGAGCTAAGTTCTTATGACCGTATATTTGCAAAGGCTAAAGAAATGGGTTTAATAAAAGATGAAAATAACGTCAAGGTCGTGCAGCAGAAATGAATAAGAAACAGCCATATATGAATGTGGGAGCAGCGGTATTATTTGTAATATTCGGCCTGCTCTTTTTTGTATTGATTTGCAGGTATTTTTCAATTGAAATTTCTGGGGAAGTAAATGGACAACCCCTCGCCGCCAAGGCCCAGCAGAAATACAATCGCGATGGGACCTTACAGGCTAACAGGGGAATTATCTACGACCGAAATGGCGTAGTGGTTGCTGAGGATACAGCAGCCTACACCCTCATTGCGATCTTAGATAAGAAAATGACAACAAATCCCAAAAAACCTCAACATGTCGTAGATCTTAACAAAACGGCAAGTGAGCTATCTAAATATATCAATTTAGATGAATCTGAGATTTATAGTATCTTATCAAATGGAAAAAAGAACAAACGTTTCCAAGTAGAATTTGGTAAGGAAGGTAGAGATATCGATTTTGATACAAAGAAAAAAATTGAAAATCTAAAACTACCCGGAATTACTTTCTCTCGTGATTCAAAACGCTTCTATCCAAACGGAATTTTCGCTTCGCATGTAGTTGGCTATGTAGACCGGACTGAGCAAAAGGACGGAACCTATAAAACGGTTGGGAAAATGGGAATTGAAAAAACCTTAAATGATCAACTGACTGGGAAAAACGGCAGTATTAGTTATGAGAGTGATTTATGGGGGTATATTCTGCCTGACGGTAAAGAAAAAATATCCGCAGCACAAAATGGTAATGATGTTTATTTAACAATTGATCAGAAGATTCAAACCTTTTTAGAAGATGCCATGGATCAAGTGGTAAAGGATTATAAACCGAAAAAAATTATTGCCATTGTTGCTAATCCTAAAACAGGCGATATTTTGGCAATGGGCCAGCGTCCGTCATTTCAGCCAGAAACCAAAGAAGGAATTACTGATAGCTGGCATAATGAAGCGATTGAAACATCCTACGAGCCAGGATCAACCATGAAAATATTTACCCTGGCAGCTGCTGTTCAGGAAGGGGTATTTAATCCAAATGAATTGTATCAATCTGGATCTTATAAAGTAACAGAAAAAAGTCAAACTATCCACGATCACAATTATTCAGGCTGGGGATCTATTACCTATCTAGAAGGCGTTCAACGTTCGTCCAATGTAGCATTTGCCAAAATTGCCAAAGAAAAGTTAGGCTTTGACAAACTTAGGGAGTATTTAACAAAGTTTGGTTTTGATAAGCCTACAGGAATTGAACTTCCTAATGAGACATCAGGGAAAATTCAATATCACTACCCGATTGAAAAAATTACCACTGCATATGGACAAGGTACCGCCATCACAGCCATTCAACAAATTCAAGCAGCAACTGCCATTGCTAATGATGGGAAAATGTTACAGCCGCATGTTGTGGAGAAAATTGTTGATCACGATACAGGAAAGACCATAAAGAAAACCACACCTCAAGTTGTTTCTACACCAATATCAGCCGATACGGCTAAAGAAGTAAGAGATATTTTAGAAACGGTTGTCACATCTCCTAAAGGTACGGGAGCACGATACAAAATCGACGGATATAGTGTTGCCGGCAAAACAGGTACAGCTAATATCCCAGGGCCGAATGGTAAATATTTATCTGGTGCAAACAATTATGTCTTTTCCTTTTTAGGGATGGCACCAAAAGATGACCCGAAACTAATTGTTTACGTAGCTGTACAACAGCCTAAGCTTCAAGGAGCTGAAGCCGGTCAAGGGGCAATTCCAGTATCTGCAATTTTTAATCCAGTTATGAAAAATAGTCTCAATTATTTAAATATCCAGCCATCCAAGTTAGAAGTGGCTGAAATAAATAAACTCCCTAATTTGGAGGGAGAGTCTGTGGAGGATACAGTTAAAAGTTTAAAAGCAGATGGATTTGAACCAGTCGTACTAGGTGACGGTAAAAAGATAACGGGACAACTGCCTAAGGCTGGAACTACGATATTAGAAGGGGAAAAGATAATCATTAAAACTTCCGGGAAAATAACAGCACCTGATATGGCAGGATGGTCGCTCCGTGATGTTATGAAAGTGGCTAATTTGGCCCATTTAAAATTGAATTCTAAGGGTCAGGGTTTTGTTACCTATCAAAATATTAAGCCGGAAGAACCTTTAAAAAGCGGGGATTACCTCAATATTGATTTAAAGACACCGGAAGAACAATCGACAAATAACGATAATCAAAGTGACAATGAACAATCTGATGGAGAACCGACCGTTCAAGATTAACAAAAACCAGCTTGTTTGAAGTGCCCCCTTAAGTTGGACTAATCATCCAACTTAAGGGGGTTTTTATGTTTGCCTCAAAGGTTGTCCCGTTCTATTTAAAAAAGTACAAGCATATAAATGAACGATACTGAAAGTGAATGTGGAATAAAGGAGGATCATTCATTATATGCGTGTTTCTAATGTTACAGTTCGAAAACGTCTAATGATTGCACTATTCGTTGGAGTCCTAGCCTTCTTAATAATTGATGTTCGTCTTGGATATGTCCAGTTTGTTCTTGGTGATTTGCTGACCGATAAAGCGAAAGGTTCGTGGAGCCGGAATATTCCCTTTGAACCGGAGCGGGGCAAAATTGTGGATCGGAATGGGGTAGCGTTAGCAACCAATATAAGTGCACCTACCGTTTATGTAATTCCACGGCAAATTAAAGACCCGGCAGCCACTGCAGAGAAGCTTGCATCGGTATTAAATATGTCTAAAGAAACAGCCTATCGAGAAATTACAAAAAAAGCTTCATCCGTCCGGTTAAAAGAAGGCCGAAAAATCTCCCATGAAAAGGCGAAAGAAATTAGGGCACTAGGACTCGAAGGAGTCTATGTTGGTGAAGATTCCAAAAGGTATTATCCAAATGGAAGTTATCTCTCACATGTTCTGGGTTTTACAGGAGTGGATAATCAAGGTTTAATGGGTCTTGAGCAATATTATGATAAAGAATTGAGTGGTGAAAGGGGTGCTGTGAAATTCTATGCCAATGCAAAAGGGGAAAGAATGAATGACATGGCAGATGATTATGAGCAGCCCACTAAAGGGCTCGATCTAAAATTAACGATTGATTCTAAAATACAAACGATCGTTGAAAGAGAACTGGATATTGCGGAGGCAAAATATAATCCGGATGGTATCGTAGCGATCGCGATGAATCCGAATAACGGCGAAATATTGGCAATGTCGAGCAGGCCGACGTTTGACCCTGCTAATTTCCGGAATGTTTCTCAAGAGGTATACAATCGAAACCTTCCAGTCTGGTCAACCTACGAACCAGGTTCCACTTTTAAAATTATTACCCTTGCTGCTGCCTTGAATGAAGGAAAGGTTAACTTGGAGAAGGAGCATTTTCATGATTCAGGTTCTGTTCAAGTGGCCGGTGCAAGGCTCAAGTGTTGGAAAAGGGGCGGACATGGTGACCAAACCTTTTTAGAGGTTGTCGAAAACTCCTGTAACCCGGGTTTTGTAGAGTTAGGAGAACGTTTAGGAAAAGAGAAACTGTTTAAGTATATTAAGGATTTTGGATTTGGTCAGAAGACAGGCATCGATTTACAAGGTGAAGGAACAGGGATATTATTTAATTTGGACCGAGTAGGTCCAGTTGAACAAGCGACCACTGCGTTTGGACAAGGTGTATCTGTAACACCTATCCAGCAAATTACAGCTGTATCTGCGGCGATCAATGGCGGGATTTTATATAAGCCCTATATCGCAAAAGAGTTAATTGACCCCGTTACAAAGGAAGTAGTAATGAGAAATACACCAGTTGTAAAGAGACGGGTAATCACCGAAGAAACCTCGAAAGAAATTCGTAATGCCTTAGAAAGTGTTGTGGCAAAGGGTTCAGGCGGAAGGGCCTTCATCGAGGGCTATCGAGTAGGTGGTAAGACAGGGACGGCTCAAAAAGCTCAGAATGGCAGATATCTTGAAAATAACTTTATCGTTTCCTTTATGGGTTTTGCACCTGCAGATGACCCGCAAATCGTTATCTACGTAGCTGTTGATAATCCCAAAGGGGTTACTGCCTTTGGGGGTACCGTCAGTGCCCCAATAGTTGGTGCGATTATGAAAGATAGCTTAAGTGCGATGGGCGTAAAACCACGTAAAGACCAAATCGAAAAAGAAATTAAATGGCCTGATGTGCCCTTAGTGAAATTACCGGATTTTGTTGGTATGTCAAAAAGTGAACTTCAGGAACAGCTTATAAATCTATCGATAGATTCAAGCGGCGAAGGTGATGTGGTCGTGCGTCAATCTCCAGAACCGGGAACGAAAGTAAAAGAAGGCTCAAAAGTAAGACTTTACTTTGGTAAAGGTGATTAATTAAATGAATCAATGAATAGCGTTTATGCAGGAGGCGGCCGGAATGTTTTCCGCCGCCTAAAATTTTTATTACGGATTCATTACTAAATGGTAAAATAAAAAATTTTAATGTAAAATAAGATGGAACTTTCGTAAGGATTCACTTTAGGTATAAACTGGTAATTAGCTACGTGCGGTAATGAGAGGATTTGAGATAAAATGAAGCTACAAAGGCTGCTTGAGAATTTGCATGCAATCGTTCCCTATGAAGGAGAAAATCCAGAAATTACATCGATTGAGAACGACAATAGGAAGGTGCAAAAAGGGAGCTTATTTATTTGCATTAAAGGTTATACAGTGGATGGACATGATTTTGCAGAATCTGCTGTTAAAAATGGAGCAGTCGCGGTTCTTGCTGAAAGACCTTTGGACCTAGACGTTCCTGTTTTCCTAGTTAACGATACCGGGAGGGCGATGGCCGTACTTGCTGATGCTTTTTACGGGCAGCCAACCAGAAGCCTTCACTTGGTTGGAATTACAGGTACAAACGGAAAAACAACGACCAGCCATTTAATAGAAAAAATATTCGCCGATGCTGGGAAGAAGACGGGCTTGATTGGGACGATGTATACAAAAATAGATGACAAAAAGATTGAAACCAAAAACACGACCCCTGAAAGTCTTACGCTTCAAAAAACATTTAAACAAATGGTTGAAGCTGGTGTAACTGCCGCAGTGATGGAGGTTTCATCCCATGCACTTGACTTAGGCAGGGTTCACGGATGTGATTATGATGTGGCGGTTTTTACTAACCTTACACAAGATCACCTTGATTATCATCAAACAATGGAGGAATATAAGCGGGCAAAAAGTTTATTATTTGCACAGCTTGGCAATACGTTTAATTTAAATAAACCGAAATATGCTGTGCTAAATGCTGATGACGATGCTTCAGAAATGTATAGCCGATCAACGGCTGCTCATGTAGTTACATACGGAATTGAACAAGAAGCAGATATCTTTGCAAAAAACATCCAAATGACTCCGAAGGGTACAGCCTTTGACCTTGAAATAAGAGGAGCTTCATATCCAATCAGCATGCAGTTAATTGGAAAATTCAGTGTCTACAATGTACTGGCCAGCATTGCAACGGCCTTAGTATCAGGTCTTGAAATCGAGCAAATTATTCAATCCATTGAAAGTGTCGAAGGGGTTGCAGGAAGGTTCGAACTGGTGAATGCAGGCCAAGATTTTACAGTGATCGTAGATTATGCCCATACCCCGGACAGTTTAGAAAATGTATTAAAAACAATCCAGCATTTTGCCGAGAAAAAGGTTTTCGTTATTGTTGGCTGCGGCGGGGATCGGGATCGTACAAAACGGCCAATCATGGCGCAGATTGCCTGCAAGTTTGCGACAGATCCGATCTTGACATCTGATAATCCTAGAAGTGAAGAACCTCTAGCGATCTTGAAGGATATGGAAGCCGGGGTGCAAGGGGAAAACTATCAAGTCATTCCTGATCGCAGAAAGGCTATATTTACAGCAGTGAACCAAGCATCACCTGGGGATGTCATTCTAATCGCTGGTAAAGGGCACGAAACCTATCAAATTATAGGGTCTGAAGTTCTTGATTTTGATGACAGGCTTGTGGCAAGGGAAGCAATTAAGGGGAGATAGCTATGTTTTTAGCTTTAAAGGACTTGGCAAGTTTGTTTCAAGATAAACGAGGAGTCCAAGATGATATACTGTTCCGGACCGTGTCTGATCGAGCTGCAGCGGAACAGCCAATGGGTTTATTTGTAGCTTCGAATAAAGAGTCTGGGGAGCTCTTAGAAGCTATTTCTAATGGCGCTGTTGCTGCCATTTGGGATAAGGAAGATGCCCTTCCGCGATACATACCAACCCAGTTTCCGATTTTTTTTACCAATGATTCTGCGGAAGCCATGAAAGAAATCATAAATCTTTATATTGAAAAATTAGATGGAGAAACGAACAAGCTTATGGAGAGAACAAACTTTAAAATTACAAATAAAACACTTCTTAATAAAAATAAACAAACATATGATATTGCTGGGCTTATAGCAAAGCTAGCACCAAAAAATATTGAGGAAAGGAGGGGATAAAATGGAGGAGCAAGTTATATTTTTCACAATAATTATGGGGTTTTTGATCTCGGTTTTACTTTCTCCCATTTTTATTCCCTTCTTGCGAAGATTGAAATTTGGACAAAGCATCCGCGAGGAAGGTCCTAAATCGCACCAAAAAAAATCCGGCACTCCGACAATGGGGGGAGTGATGATTTTATTTTCCATCATCATAACCACTCTGGTCATGATTGCAAAATACGCAGACCATACACCAGTAACAGCCTTTTTACTTTTATTTGTAACATTTGGATTTGGGCTGCTCGGGTTTTTGGATGATTTTATCAAGGTTGTGTTAAAACGTAACTTAGGACTTACATCACGGCAGAAACTATTAGGTCAAATTATCATTTCTGTCATCTTTTATCTAATCTACAAACATACGGGTCAGTCAACTGAGATCAAGTTTCCTTTTGGTGATTTTTCCATTGATTTAGGCTGGGGCTATGTATTTTTAATCATTTTCTGGCTTGTCGGCTTTTCAAATGCCGTCAATCTAACAGATGGTCTCGATGGATTGGTGTCAGGCACAGCGGCAATTGCTTTTGGGGCGTTTGCTGTACTTGCTTGGAATCAAAATCAATTTGAAATTGCCGTGTTCTCAGTAGCAGTTGTGGGAGCTGTTTTAGGTTTCTTGGTATTTAATGCTCATCCTGCTAAAGTATTTATGGGTGATACCGGATCGCTTGCACTAGGTGGGGCGATTGCCGCGATTGCGATTTTAACAAAGTTAGAAATTTTGCTTATTATCATTGGCGGTGTATTTGTTATTGAAACACTGTCTGTCATTCTTCAGGTAGCTTCCTTTAAAACTACCGGAAAACGCATTTTCCGAATGAGCCCTCTGCATCATCATTACGAATTAGTGGGCTGGTCGGAATGGCGGGTCGTTGTAACGTTTTGGAGTGTTGGATTAATATTTGCGATACTAGGTATCTATATTGAGGTGTGGTTGTAATTGAAACAGATCGAATCTTATCGTTATAAAAAAATTCTTGTACTTGGTTTAGCCAAAAGTGGTGTGACAGCAGCCTCTTTGTTACATAAACTTGGTGCATTTGTTACAGTGAATGATAAAAAGCCATTATCAGAGAATCCTGAAGCTCAAGGATTACTAGAGCAAGGAATTAAAGTAATATGTGGTGAGCACCCAATTGAATTGTTGGATGAGGGGTTTGAATTGATTGTAAAAAACCCTGGAATTCCGTATTTCAACCCAATGATTGAAGGGGCAATTGAAAAGGGGATCCCTGTCATTACTGAGGTAGAGCTCGCTTATGAAATTTCCGAAGCTCCCTTTATCGGGATTACAGGAACAAATGGTAAAACAACGACAACTACGCTTGTCTATGAAATGATGAAGGAAGGTAACAAGGAACCGTTAATAGCTGGTAATATCGGTACGGTTGCATCAGGTGTTGCCCAAAATGCGACAAAGGACAATACGATTGTTATCGAACTATCTTCGTTTCAATTAATGGGGATTAACACCTTTACTCCAAAGATTGCTATTATCACAAACCTTTATGATGCCCACCTGGATTATCACGGCACCAGAAAGGAATACATTCAAGCGAAGGCAAATATTACAAAAAACCAGACCGAGCTTGACTATTTAGTAATCAACGCCGATCAAGAAGAGACAATGGAAATTGCCCGGAATTCAAGAGCTTCTATTATCCCTTTCTCCACTAAAAAAGAACTGATAGATGGTGCTTATATTAAAGAAGGCTGGTTAACCTTTAAAGGTGAGAAAGTAATGGACATAAGCGAAATTGCACTGCCAGGGGTACATAACCTTGAAAATATCTTATCTGCCATGGCCGCTGCAAAACTTTCAGGCGTAGAAAATAGTGACATCCAAACTGTCCTCAAAACCTTTACTGGTGTCAGGCACCGTTTGCAGTATGTCGCTAATGTCAATGGTAGGAAGGTTTATAATGATTCGAAGGCCACGAATATCTTAGCAACGATTAAAGCTTTATCAGCCTTTAACACCCCTACGATTTTGCTTGCAGGCGGACTTGACCGCGGTAATGAGTTTGATGATCTGATTCCTTATTTAAATAATGTAAAGTCGTTAATCACTTTTGGCCAAACCGCACCTAAGCTTGAACGGGTTGGGAAGCTTGCCGGAATAAAAACAATCATCCGTGTCGATAATGTGGAAAAGGCAGTGCCGGAAGCATATCGATACTCAGAGTCTGGCGACGTCATCCTTTTATCACCTGCTTGCGCAAGCTGGGATCAATATAAAAGTTTTGAAGTCAGGGGAGACATTTTTATCGAAGCGGTGCATAAGCTTAAGTAAGGGCTTGTCCTTCGAAAAGCTAAAAGCGCCCGTTTAGCGGCGTATGGCCTGGAGCGCTTCGACTGAGATAAGGGAAACACGAAGAGCGATAGCGATTCGATGTTGGCTTATCGCAGGGAGAAGAGCGAAGGACACTAGCCGCTGGGCGCTGGAGCTAGACACTCATCTAAGTTTAGCTTATGACTACTAGCGGAGCCCTAAAACACGTGGTTTGAGGTGGATAGTGGTGCCGACAAAGAGAACAACTCCCGACTTTATTCTAATGATTGTAACCTTCACACTTCTGGCAATAGGGCTCATAATGGTATACAGTGCCAGCGCAATATGGGCGGAATATAAATTCCAAGATTCCTTTTTCTTTGCAAAAAGGCAAACCCTATTTGCCGGAGTGGGAATCGTTGCTATGTTTTTTATTATGAACGTAAATTACTGGACTTGGCGGACTTATGCCAAAACAATCCTCATTGTTTGCTTTGTTTTATTAGTACTCGTATTAATTCCAGGAATCGGTAATGTTCGAAATGGTTCAAGAAGCTGGATTGGAGTGGGGGCATTCTCCATACAGCCATCCGAATTTATGAAACTTGCCATGATTGCCTTCTTAGCAAAATATTTGTCTGAACGGCAAAAAGTGATTACCTCATTTAAAAAAGGTCTTATCCCTTCTCTGGGACTTGCCTTTATAGCTTTTGCGATGATTATGCTGCAGCCTGATTTAGGGACCGGAACAGTTATGATGGGGACTTGTGTTGTCATGATCTTTATTGCGGGGGCACGTGTCAGTCATTTTGCATTTCTAGGATTGCTGGGTGTAGCGGGATTTGTCGGATTAATTGCCTCTGCACCGTATCGGATTAAACGGATCACCTCTTTCCTTGACCCATGGTCGGATCCATTGGGGAGTGGATTTCAAATTATTCAATCCCTTTATGCCATCGGCCCAGGTGGATTATTCGGCTTAGGACTTGGTGAGAGCCGGCAGAAGTTTTTTTACTTACCGGAACCGCAGACAGACTTTATCTTTGCCATTCTATCAGAAGAACTAGGATTTATTGGCGGCTCGTTCATTTTGCTTTTATTTGCCCTATTGTTATGGCGGGGGATTCGAATTGCACTAGGCGCACCTGATTTATATGGAAGTTTCCTGGCAGTTGGAATTATTGCCATGGTTGCCATTCAAGTGATGATTAATATTGGTGTTGTTACCGGGCTTATGCCAGTTACAGGTATAACACTTCCATTCCTGAGTTACGGGGGATCATCGTTAACGTTAATGCTTATGGCAATCGGAGTTCTTCTCAATATTAGCCGCTATTCGAGAATTTAAAAAGGATACCCTGTTCATTTGGCAGGGTACTTTTTATGTTTAATGGATGATACCTAGGGTTAGCCGCTTCGGTTTTTCTTTATTACAAATAAATAACATTATTCTTTCTGGCATATTTTCTTTTGTTTTTATAGTAGAATGTGTTTAGCAACTTTTTAGAGGTGAGAAAATGAAAGTAGTAGTTAGTGGTGGAGGGACCGGGGGACATATATACCCTGCTCTTGCACTCATTCGAGAAATTCAAAAAGAGAACGAAGAAACAGAATTTTTATATATCGGAACAACTAATGGTTTAGAAAGCAAGCTTGTCCCTAGGGAGAATATCGCTTTTAAATCGATTCATATAACCGGTTTTAGAAGAAAGCTATCTTTTGAAAATGTAAAAACCATTATTAGATTTCTAAAAGGTGTTCAGGATAGTAAGAGAATTCTAAAAGAGTTCCGACCTGATATTGTTATAGGAACTGGCGGTTATGTATGCGGCCCTGTCGTATACGCAGCAAAAGGGCTGCGAATTCCAACCATAATTCATGAACAAAACAGCGTACCTGGTTTAACAAATAAATTCTTAAGCCGCTATGTTAATAAAATCGCTATTTGTTTTGAGGAAGCAAGAGAATATTTCCCAAGTGAGAAAGTAGTATTTACAGGGAATCCTCGAGCTTCAGAGGTCCTCGGTAAAGATGGCATTAAAGGAAGACTTTCAGCAGGCCTTAGTGCCACAAAACCGGCTGTGCTAATCTTTGGAGGAAGCCGGGGGGCAAGGCCTATTAATGAAGCCGTTGTGAAGGCATTCGCAGAATTAGCTGAAAAGCCGTACCAAATTCTCTATATAACGGGTGATGTTCATTATGAGGCTGTCCAAAAGGAAGTAGAGTTAGTAGGTAACCCCAAAAATGTGGTCATAAAGCCATTTATTCATAACATGCCAGAAGTGCTGGCCGGGATTGATTTGGTCGTTTCAAGAGCAGGTGCCACCACACTTGCCGAATTAACCTCATTAGGGATCCCGAGTATCTTAGTTCCAAGCCCGTATGTGACCAATAACCATCAAGAAAAAAATGCAAGGTCATTAAGTGACCACGGTGCGGCACAATTGCTTCTAGAAAAGGATCTAAATAATAAAAGTCTAGTCAGTCAAATCGATCGTATCCTATTAAATAGCGAACATTTAAAGGATATGAAAGATAAGGCGAAAAAAATGGGAGTTCCGGATTCGGCTGAACGGCTTTATGGGGTTATGAAACAGCTAGTTAAATCCAATCGAAAGTAGCCCAAAATATTTTCTTGCATAAACTGAAAAAAACGCATCTAGGAAAGTTAGGTGGTATTGATGGACGCAATTTTAACTGAATTGCAAAACCTAAATATTGGAAAAGTGAAACAAAACGAACCTTTGTTAAATCATACGACCATTAAAATTGGCGGCCCTGCTGACCTTTTTATTGAACCTTCATCGGTAGAAAGCCTAAAAAAGGTTATGGAGGTAATTAAAAGGACTGGTATGAAGTGGCGGGCAATAGGCAGAGGGTCCAATTTATTAGTCTCAGATAACGGTATTGAAGGAGCGGTCGTTAAGCTTGGTTCGGGCTTAGATCACCTCGAAATAAACGATACCGAGATTACGGTTGGCGGCGGTTATTCTCTTGTTAGTTTGGCCACTTCTATAAGTAAAAAAGGGCTTTCTGGCCTTGAATTTGCAAGCGGCATCCCTGGTTCGGCCGGTGGGGCAGTATACATGAATGCTGGTGCACATGGATCAGATATTAGCAAAATTCTAACAAAAGCTCATATTCTATTTGAGGACGGAACGATGGAATGGCTAACGAATGAGGAAATGGAATTCTCTTATCGAACATCTATCCTTCAAAAGAAACGCCCAGGGATCGTCATCGAAGCTGTTTTTAAGCTAGTGCAAGGTGACAGGGCAGCAATTGTTGCCCAAATGCAAAAAAACAAGGATTATCGGAAAGAAACACAGCCGTGGAATTTTCCTTGTGCAGGCAGTATATTTCGGAACCCTCTTCCGAATTATGCCGGAAAGCTAATTGAAGATGCTGGCTTAAAGGGTTACAGTATTGGTGGCGCAAAAATATCTGAAATGCATGGGAATTTTATTGTTAACGCTGGTAATGCCACAGCCGAGGATGTCATTTCCTTAATTCAGTATGTAAAGGACACTATTTTTAATCTTTATCAGGTTAAAATGGAGACGGAAGTGGAGATTATCGGGCGATAACCTTACTTTTTCTGTAAGAAATTCCTTACGAATGACAAATAGTGTGTTATAATTACAGAAAATAATAATACGTGGATTCTAGCAAGAAAATTAGTGACGGCATGAATTTTCGTGCCGTTGTTTCTCTTTCTTGTGACGGTTATGTTGGACGAGCTTTGGAGCAACTGCTTATAGTTTTAAAGTTTTATACATATCTTGTAAACTATAACTTAAGCGCGCGAGTAGCGCTCACGCTTTTCTTTTGGGGGAGAGTTATGGATGGAAAATGATAAAATCGTTGCTCTTGAAGATCGTATTCCAAAACTGAAGGAGCAAAGACGGCGAAAGGCAAACAGACGTCTAGTTCTCCTGCTTATTTTGTTTTTTACAATGATAGTCGTTGTTGCCTATTCTCAATCTCCATTAAGTCATGTAAAACATATAAGTGTAACGGGGAATGAAGTATATGCCGATAATGAAATCATTATGGCGAGTGGTATTACTCAGCAAACAAATATCTGGAAGATAAAAGAGAGCAATATTGTTTCAAAACTTGACCATTTGTCAGAAATTAAAGAGGTTAATGTTCAAATTAAGTGGCCTAATTCTGTTCAGATACAAGTGAAAGAACATAGCAGGGTAGCGTACCTGAAAAAAGGTAAATACTACTTGCCGATAATGGAAAACGGTAAGATTATAAAGGATAGAAAAACGGAAATAATTCCAGTTAACTCTCCGATTCTTTTCGAATTTAAGGAAGGTTCAGTTCTTAACTTAATGGTTAAAGAATTGGAAAAACTTCCAAATGAAATTACAAACTCCATTTCTGAAATACATTATTCTCCGAAAAAAACTGATCACTATCATATTTCCTTGTTTATGAATGATGGCTTTGAAGTGAGCGCGACGCTTAGAAGTTTTTCAGGAAAGATGGTTCATTATCCTTCAATCATAAGCCAACTTGATCCTAATAAAAAGGGACTAATTGACTTAGAAGTAGGTTCTTATTTTAAAGCTTTTGAACCGGAAGTGGAGGAAAAAGACGTTGAATAAGATAAAGATAAGGGGGAAGGACTTTATCCTGTCTCTTGTCTGTTTAGTTCTGGGGTTTATGGTCGCATTCTCATATCACCTTACAAAAATTAAACACCAAAATGAAAAAAGGAATCTTTCAGGCAATCAATATGAAAAAACCTTAGGTTTAAGGAACCAATTGATTGCTCAAGAGGAAACTAATCGAAAGCTGCAAAAAGAATTAAATCAAAAGCAAGATAAGGTCTTGAAAAATGAAAAAAATCTCTCGAAGGAGACTCAAGTTTTTCTTAATCTGGCAGAGGACGCAGAGAAATATAGGCTGTTCCTTGGAAAGGTAAAAGTAGAGGGTAAGGGGGTCAAGGTTACCCTTGCTGATGGAGCCTATGACCCGCAGGAGGTCAATGTAAACAATTACCTTGTTCATGAACAGCATGTTTTTAAAGTAGTGAACGAATTGTATATCTCGGGTGCAGAAGCTATTGCCATTAACGGTCAAAGGCTGACAAGCCATTCTTACATTGTGTGTAACGGACCAGTTATTACAGTGGATGGGGTACAATATCCTGCACCATTTGTCATTACCGCGATTGGTGACCCAGAGGTCCTATCCTCATCACTAAACCTTTCAGGAGGAGTTAAGGATCAATTAGTTAATGATAATGTCATTTTTACACTGGAATCGGAAGATGAGATTGTCCTGAATCCAATCTTGGGTAGCTAAATTAGTGTCCACAATGATGGGAATTGAGAAGGTCAGGTGAAAAAAGTGGACAAGCCGAAAGTAAAGTTAAGTTTTACCTTAATAGCAGCTTTGGTTGGATTTATGATCGCCATTCAATTTCAAACAGTGAAAAAACCAGTCGAACGTGATACACGAGATATATGGCAGCTTCGTGAGGCCCTGCTAAAAGAAAAAGAGGTTCAATCTAATTTATTAAGTGAGATTCGTTCGAACGAAGAAAAACTATCAGCCTATGAATCTAAACGAAAACAGAGTAAAGAACAAGCATTAAAGGATACACTTCAAGAATTAAAAATTGAGGCTGGACTAACTGAAATAACTGGTCCAGGAATTACACTTTTAATTGAGCCGGTAATCGAGGATGTTCAATTAGGAACTTTAGTTCATGACTCTGTTTCACCTGAACTATTGAAGAGGTTAGTGAACGAACTAAACATGTATGAGGCTAAATATGTGGCAATTGATGGACAAAGGATTATTAATACCTCTGTTATCAGGGATATTAATGGAGAAACGAAAATTGATGGGCATTCCATAAGAAGACTGCCCATTGAGGTTAAAGTAGGCGTCGATGATATGAATACTGCGGAAAAATTATCTAATCGGATGAAAGTATCAAAAGCTAGGGATGAATTTTTCACTGAGAGCTTAAGACTTACTGTCTCAGCACCCAATCCAGATATAACCATACCTGCCTATGATAATCCAATACGGGTTAAGTACATGGAGCCAATTAAAGAAGGAGGAGGTTCCTGATGTGGCTTCCGTTTTTTGGATTGGTAATTGGAATTATCCTTGGATTACTAACTGAAATACGCATACCTGAGGAGTATTCCAATTATTTGTCGATTGCAATTCTGGCAGCTTTTGACACGCTTTTCGGAGGAATTAGGGCATACCTGCAAAATATTTATGATGAAAAGGTGTTTGTATCAGGATTCTTTTTTAATATTGTACTTGCTGCAAGTTTAGCTTTTCTCGGTGTTCATCTTGGTGTAGACTTGTATTTAGCAGCAGTTTTTGCATTTGGTGTCAGATTGTTTCAAAATATTGCCGTCATACGGAGAATATTATTGACAAAATGGTCAACAAACAAAGAAAAAATAGAAAAAAGTTGAAATTTTTAAAGGGAAATATGTAGTTGTGACGAATAATTTTATATGATATGACTATGAAACTAGTATTTAACAAAAAAAGATATTGTTGTTCTACCCAAGGAGATTAAAAGGAGGTGCCATAGAATGAACAGCAATGAAATATATGTTAGTCTTGACATCGGTACATCCAGTGTAAAAGTAATCATTGGTGAAATGGTCAATGACTCTGGAAAAGACACGTTAAATATAATAGGTGTTGGCAACGTGAAATCTGAAGGTTTACGAAAAGGGTCTATCGTTGATATGGATGATACCGTTCATTCTATTAAGCGGGCAATTGAACAGGCAGAAAGAATGATCGGAATGGAAATCCGCGAAGTAGTAGTCGGTATTTCTGGAAGAGACATCATGCTCCATAACTGTCATGGCATTGTGGCTGTTTCCAGTCAAAACCGTGAAATAACTAATGAGGATGTTATTCGCGTAATTGAAGCATCACATGTTGGTTCTATACCACCTGAAAGAGAAAATATTGGTGTTATTCGTAAACAATTTATTCTCGATGGTAAGGATGAAATCAATGATCCACGTGGGATGATTGGTGTTCGCCTTGAAATGGAAGGAACCCTTATTACTGGCTCAAAATCGATTATCATTAACACATTACGCTGTGTGGAACGAGCAGGTTTAGAAATTTTAGATATTATCCTGCAGCCGTTGGCAGCAGGAGATTTTGCCTTATCAAAGGATGAGAAAAATCTAGGTGTAGCCATGATCGATATCGGCGGCGGATCCACTACGATTGCTGTGTTTGAGGAAGGATTCTTAAAAGCAACCAGTGTAATTCCAGTTGGTGGAGATCTTCTAACAAATGATCTTTCTAAAGTTTTGCATACCTCAACAGAGGATGCTGAAAATATTAAGACAAAATATGGACATGCTTTCTATGATAATGCATCAGAAGATGTGTTCTTTAGTGTACCAATCATTGGAAGTGACCAGCATCAGCAATTTAACCAACTCTATGTGTCTGAAATTATTGAAGCCAGAATGGAAGAAATTTTTGAACTGATCGCAAATGAATTAAAACGCTTAGGCGTAATGGATCTACCTGGTGGTTTTGTCTTAACAGGTGGAACATCAAAAATGCAAGGTTTATTGGAACTTGCCCAAGATATGTTCCAAAATCCAGTCCGTATTGCCTCACCTGACTATATAGGTGTAAGAGAACCTCAATATACAACCGCGGTTGGCTTGATTAAGTACGCTTACAAGAATGCTAGATTACCTGGGGGAACCAAAGTGTCGACCCAGGCAGTTACGGTTTCTGAGCCAATCGAAAAAAGAATACCAAAACAACATCAGCCTAAACCTAAGGTAGAAAAACATCCGGAAGAAAAAATGTCATCAAAAGTAAAAAAATTCCTTGGTTACTTTTTCGAATAAGGAAAAGTAAATCGACGAATTAGGAGGATTTGTCATGTTAGAATTTGATACAAATTTAGATTCTCTTGCAACAATAAAGGTAATCGGAGTTGGCGGCGGGGGCAATAACGCAGTAAACCGAATGATTGAACATGGAGTTCAAGGTGTAGAATTTATCGCCGTTAATACAGATGCACAAGCTTTAAATCTATCAAAAGCTGAAGTGAAAATGCAGATTGGCGCTAAGCTGACCCGTGGGCTTGGAGCAGGTGCTAATCCTGAGGTAGGTAAAAAAGCTGCAGAAGAAAGTAAAGAACAAATTGAAGAGGCGCTTAGAGGTGCCGATATGGTCTTTGTTACTGCTGGGATGGGTGGAGGAACCGGAACTGGTGCCGCTCCTGTTATTGCGCAAATCGCCCGTGATTTAGGAGCCTTAACAGTAGGAGTCGTCACACGGCCATTTACTTTTGAAGGTAAAAAGCGTTCAAACCAGGCATCTGGTGGTATTGGGGCAATGAAAGAAGCAGTAGATACACTCATTGTTATTCCAAATGACCGTCTTCTTGAAATAGTTGATAAAAGTACACCAATGCTTGAGGCATTCCGTGAAGCAGATAATGTTCTGCGTCAAGGTGTTCAGGGTATTTCGGATTTAATTGCTACTCCTGGATTAATTAACTTGGACTTTGCCGATGTAAAAACAATCATGTCTAATAAAGGCTCCGCTTTAATGGGTATCGGGGTTGCAGCCGGTGAAAATCGAGCAACTGAAGCAGCTAAAAAGGCAATCAATTCACCACTGCTAGAGACATCAATTGACGGTGCTCAAGGTGTGTTAATGAATATTACAGGTGGATCTAACTTGAGCCTTTATGAAGTTCAAGAAGCTGCTGATATTGTTGCAACGGCAACCGATCAAGAAGTAAATATGATTTTTGGTTCTGTTATCAATGAAAATTTAAAAGATGAGATCATTGTTACAGTTATTGCAACGGGCTTTAATGAGGAAGTAACCCAGCCAAAAGTAACGCGTCCTTCATTTGGACAAGTGAAATCTTCTGGTAGCCCTGTTAAGAGAGAGCACAAACGTGAAGAAATTCCTCAAACTGAACCCGTTCGTAATACGAACGCTTCACAAGAGGATGCACTAGATATCCCAACGTTCCTAAGAAATAGAAATAGAAGAAGATAATTTTTATAGTAAAAAGGCGCAGTCCATCTAGGG
>NZ_JBALPZ010000014.1:0-41321 GCF_036965645.1 Neobacillus drentensis | reverse complement strand
CAAGAAATAAAGAATCAAAGGGGTGTAAGGGAATGATCAATCAACTTTCGTGGAAAGTTGGCGGACAACAAGGGGAAGGTATTGAAAGTACTGGGGAAATCTTTGCTATCGCACTGAATCGCCTAGGATATTACTTGTATGGTTATCGTCACTTTTCATCTCGTATTAAAGGCGGTCATACAAATAATAAAATCAGAGTTAGCACAACAGAGGTTCGTTCTATTTCTGATGACCTGGATATCCTTGTAGCATTCGACCAAGAAACTATTGATGTTAACTATCAAGAACTGCACAGCAAAGGCGTAATCTTAGCTGATGCAAAATTTGATCCAAAGAAACCAGAAGACACAGAAGCTTCCTTGTATGCGGTTCCATTCACTGAAATTGCTACAGAGCTAGGGACATCCTTAATGAAGAACATGGTTGCCATTGGGGCTACCTCTGCTGTTCTAGATTTGGATATTCAAGTTTTTGAAGTAGTAGTTCGAGAGATTTTTGGTAAAAAAGGTGACAAGGTTGTAGCTAAGAATATGGATGCAATTAAAGCCGGCTACGATTATATGAAAGAAAAAATGGATGCGAATGTACCGACAATGGTGTTAGAAAAAGCAGATGGAAAACATCGTATGTACATGATCGGAAATGATGCGATTGCGTTAGGTGCATTAGCAGGCGGTTGCCGATTCATGGCTGCTTATCCTATTACACCTGCTTCAGATATCATGGAATATTTAATTAAGAAATTACCTGCTGTGGGCGGAACTGTTATTCAAACAGAAGATGAAATCGCAGCATGTACGATGACAATTGGCGCAAGCTATGGTGGTATCCGTGCGCTTACGGCTTCATCAGGCCCTGGTTTATCATTAAAAATGGAAGCTATCGGATTAGCGGGTATTACAGAAACTCCGCTAGTTATTGTTGATACACAGCGTGGAGGCCCTTCAACAGGTCTGCCAACAAAGCAAGAACAGTCTGACTTAATGGCAATGATTTATGGAACACATGGTGAAATTCCAAAAATCGTTTTAGCGCCAAGTACTGTTCAGGAAGCATTCTATGATACTGCAGAAGCGTTTAACCTTGCTGAGGAGTATCAGTGCCCGGTCATTGTTTTATCTGACCTTCAATTATCATTAGGTAAACAAACCGTTGAACCTCTTGATGTTTCTAAAGTAGAAATTAGACGTGGTAAGCTTGTAACTGAAGAGCTTCCAGAAATTGAAAATAAAGGCTATTTCAAGCGCTATGAAGTAACAGAAGATGGAATTTCACCTCGTACCATTCCTGGTATGAAAAACGGAATTCACCACGTTACTGGGGTTGAGCATGCGGAAACTGGTAAACCATCAGAATCTGCTTCAAACCGGATTGCGCAAATGGATAAACGTTTCCGTAAAGTTGAAAATATTCACTTTAACACACCTGTTTATAAGAATGCACCACATGAAAATCCAGATTTATTAATTGTTGGGTTTAACTCGACTCGCGGTGCCATTGAAGAAGCGATGGTTCGATTAGCGAAAGACGGCTTGAAAGTAAATCATGCCCAAATTCGTCTAATTCATCCATTCCCAACGGAGGAAGTTCTTCCATTAGTACAAGCTGCGAAAAAAGTAATCGTCATTGAAAACAATGCGACAGGACAATTAGCAAACATTATGAAAATGAATGTTGGTCATGCTGAAAAGATTACAAAATATGTTAAATATGATGGAAACCCATTCCTACCACACGAAGTACATTCAAAATGTAAGGAGTTGTTCTAAAATGGCCACTTTTAAAGACTTTAGAAATGATGTTAAACCGAACTGGTGCCCTGGCTGTGGCGACTTCTCCGTACAAGCAGCAATGCAGCGTGCGGCAGCAAATGTCGGTTTAGAACCAGAAAATTTAGCAGTTATTTCAGGAATCGGCTGTTCTGGACGTATCTCTGGTTATATTAATGCTTATGGTTTCCATGGAATTCACGGCCGTTCACTTCCAATTGCTCAGGGTGTTAAAATGGCTAACCGTGATTTAACGGTTATTGCTTCTGGTGGTGACGGTGACGGTTATGCGATTGGTATGGGGCATACGATTCATGCTATTCGTCGTAACGTTGATATTACTTACATCGTAATGGATAATCAAATCTATGGTTTAACAAAAGGTCAGACATCCCCACGTTCGGCAGTAGGTTTTAAAACAAAATCTACACCAATGGGATCCATTGAACAAGCAATTTCTCCAATGGAAATGGCATTAACTGTAGGTGCTACATTTGTTGCGCAAAGTTTCTCTACAGATTTAAAAGATCTTACAGCGCTAATTGAAGCTGGTATCAAACATAAAGGATTCTCCTTAATCAACGTATTCAGCCCATGTGTAACTTATAATAAAGTCAACACGTATGATTGGTTTAAGGAAAATCTAACAAAATTAAGTACAATTGAAGGTTATGATCCTTCTAACCGTGAACAGGCGATGCAGACATTAATGAAGCACAACGGCTTAGTAACAGGTCTGATTTATCAAAACACTGAGCGTCCTTCTTATCAAGAGTTAATTCCTAGTTACTCTGAAGAACCATTAACTAAGGCAGAACTAAATCTTGATCAGGCACACTTTGATAAACTAGTTGCCGAATTTATGTAATATTTGAACGAAAACCCGTGGATATTTGATCCACGGGTTTTTGCTGTTTCTAACTTGAGACACTACTTTTCTAAAATCTATTCAATAATATTTTTAATGAATTCTTTAGCAGGTTAACAAGCGTGTTGACAGGGATTTCTATTGTTTTCATTCAAGGAAAGCTTTATACTATAATAATGTGCGGACTTTCATATTATGCACAGGTAATAAATAACAATTCGCAATTTAATAGACATTTCGAGGTTATTTTTAGAGAAAGGGGTTTACGAACAAATGAATGAAAAACAACGATTAGAAGGCCAGCAAGTAGCAGCAGCTAATTCTTCGGACAAAAAATCCGCCAAGGATTATAGCAAATATTTTGAACAAGTTATAACGGCGCCTTCATTGAAAGATGCAAAAAAACGTGGTAAGGAAGAAGTAAAGTATCATACCGACTTTACAATTCCTGAAGAATTCCGAGGAATGGGCGAAGGCCGAAAGTTTTACATCCGTACTTATGGATGCCAAATGAATGAGCATGATACAGAAGTCATGGCAGGAATCTTCCTTGCATTAGGTTATGAACCAACTGACAACACGGAGGATGCGAATGTCATTCTTCTGAATACATGTGCAATCCGTGAAAATGCAGAGAACAAGGTTTTCGGTGAGCTTGGACATTTAAAAGCACTTAAAATGGAAAAGCCGGATTTACTTCTAGGTGTTTGTGGATGTATGTCACAGGAAGAATCCGTTGTTAATAAAATTCTAAAAACCTATCACCATGTAGATATGATTTTTGGAACGCACAATATTCACCGCCTGCCAAATATCTTGCATGAAGCCTATATGTCGAAAGAAATGGTTGTCGAAGTATGGTCTAAAGAAGGGGACGTCATCGAAAACCTTCCTAAGGTCCGTCGTGGAAAAATAAAAGCATGGGTTAACATTATGTATGGTTGTGATAAATTCTGTACCTATTGTATTGTTCCTTACACACGTGGTAAAGAGCGCAGCCGCCTCCCTGAGGAAATTATCCAGGAAGTCCGCCATTTAGCAGCGCAGGGCTATCAGGAAGTTACCCTGCTAGGTCAAAACGTTAATGCCTATGGAAAAGATTTAGAGGGTATGAACTTTGGTCTTGGGGAGTTAATGGATGAATTACGTAAAATTGATATTCCGAGAATTCGTTTTACAACAAGCCACCCACGTGATTTTGATGACCGTCTAATTGAAGTATTGGCCAAAGGCGGTAATTTAATGGATCATATCCATTTACCAGTTCAGTCTGGTTCTACAGATGTTTTGAAAATTATGGCTCGTAAATATACAAGAGAACAGTATTTAGAGCTAGTAAGAAAAATTAAAGCTGCCATTCCAAATGTTGCTCTTACAACCGATATCATTGTTGGTTATCCGAATGAGACAGACGAGCAGTTTGAAGAAACTTTATCACTTTATCGTGAAGTAGGGTACGAATTAGCCTATACCTTTATTTATTCACCTCGTGAAGGGACACCAGCTGCAAAAATGGAGGATAATGTTCCAATCGAAGTGAAGAAAGAACGTCTTCAGCGCTTAAATAATTTGGTGAATGAACTTTCGTTAGAAGCAATGAAAAAACATGTGGGTCAAACCCTTGATGTACTGATCGAAGGGGAGAGTAAGAACAATCCGGACGTCCTTGCAGGTTATACAACTAGAAACAAGCTTGTAAACGTCATCGCACCAAAATCAGCTATTGGAAAAATTATTAAAGTGAAGATTACAGATGCAAAAACATGGTCATTAAATGGAGAAATGGTGGAAGAATTAGAACCAGTTGAGGTGAAATAAAGTGGCGAAGTATACAAAAGACGATATCGTCGCTCGCGCAGCGGAACTTGCTCGAATGATAGCAGACACAGAAGAAGTTGATTTTTTTAAACGAGCGGAAGCTCATATTCATGAAAATCAAAAGGTCAAAACGTTAATTTCCGATATTAAAGGGCTGCAAAAGCAGGCTGTGAACTTACAGCACTATGGTAAATCGGAAGCATTAAAAAAAGTCGAAATTAAGATAGCTTCCATCGAAAAGGAATTAGATGAGATTCCAGTAGTCCAGGATTTCAAACAGTCCCAAGTGGATGTAAATGAACTACTTCAGTTGATTGCTTCCACTATTTCAAATACGGTTACGGATGAAATCATCCTTTCCACAGGTGGAGACGTATTAATGGGAGAAACAGGTGCTAGCTTGAAAAATGGCGGCGGGGCCTGTGATAATCATAATGACTGCGATCACGAGCATTAAAATAAAACCAGGCTTCTTAACGAAGTCTGGTTTCTTTTTTGCCCTTTAATTATTCTTCTCTTTAAATAAACCCCATCTCCTTCTGTTTAAAGTACAGGCAGTGAAAGGCACACACCTACAAATCCCGCATAAAATGAAGCATGACTAAACTTTTAACCAGTATTCACAAAAATATATATCACACTAGTCTATATAACAGCATACGATGAAATGAAAATGAATGAGGAGGGTTCGCGCGAAATGGGAGAATATAGAGAGATAATTACAAAGGCCGTAGTAGCGAAAGGACGTAAATTCACCCAGTCCAATCATACGATTAGCCCGGCGCATAATCCAACAAGCATTCTTGGCTGTTGGATCATCAACCATAAATACAATGCGAAAAAAGTTGGCAAAACCGTAGAGATACACGGCTCGTATGATATCAATGTTTGGTACTCATATAATGATAATACCAAAACAGAAGTGGTAACTGAACGAGTTCAGTACACAGACGTCATTAAGTTAAAGTATCGTGACCATGATTGCCTCGATGACAGTGAAATTTGTGCTCGAGTGCTGCAACAGCCTAACTGCTGTGAAGCTGTCATCTCCCCTAATGGTAACCGCATCATCGTCCATGTTGAAAGGGAATTCCTTGTGGAAGTAATCGGCGAAACAAAAGTTTGCGTTCGAGTAAGCCATGAAGCCTGCAAAGACAACGATGATGACTGGGGATTAGATGTGGATGATGAAGAGTTTGAGGAACTAAACCCAGATTTCTTAGTCGGCGGGGAAGAAGAATAAAGATACTAGGAAGGTAATACTTCCTAGTTTTTTTCTTTCTT
Source organism: Neobacillus drentensis (assembly GCF_036965645.1). Lineage (GTDB taxonomy): Bacteria > Bacillota > Bacilli > Bacillales > Cytobacillaceae > Neobacillus > Neobacillus drentensis_D. Next base: position 35,582 of record NZ_JBALPZ010000014.1, on the reverse strand, counting down.
ATGATTGTATGAAGGTTTTTTAGATTTAGAATGACTGCCAATAAATGTTGCTTTAATGAATGAATCTTAAAAAACTCAGGGCATCCTAGATTCTAGGAGGTGCAAAAATGGAGCCGCGACAACCTGGAAATAAGAAAATGCCTGATTTTAATCAATTAAATGATCGGATCATTCTTGAAAGCACGCCAACACCGACGATGGTGATCAAAACAAATCTTGATCCGAAAAATGTGGCTGAGAATAATCCTTATTACCAAGATGGGGAAGTGAAAAACCCAAAAGCTGTTAAGAATTACTTTGAGGAATAAAAAGCCAGTAGTTATTTCTGGCTTTTTTCCCATTCCGGCCTTAATAAAGACAACATAAACGTATCATGGAATTGCTCATCCTGGTACATATAGCCACGCAGTAACCCCTCGTTTGAAAAACCTAATTTTTCAAGTAATGCCAAGGAAGCCTCATTTTCTGGATAAACAACCGCACCCATTCGATATAAACCCAGCTGTTTAAAACTAAACTTAAGTACTTCACTTAAGGCTTCTGTAGCAATTCCCTTTCTCCAAAAATAAGGATGAAGTTCATAACCGATTTCAGCCCGTTTATTTTTAAGATTTAACATGTTTAAACCTATGGTACCGATAATCCGTTGATTTTCCTTTAACTTGATCCCCCAACGAATTCCCCGCTTATCGATATAGTTTTTGTAATAAATGTCAATTAATCGAGTCGCTTCAGCTTGTAATGTAAAGCTGCTGGTTCCATAAAAACGGGTCACTTCATCTAATGATAGTATCTCGTAAACTGCATTCATATGCTGATGGGTCAGTTCAATTAATTTTAATCTTTTGGTTTCTAAAATCGGAAAAGACATCAATACACCTCTCTATTTTCACCGTTTCAACTTAAAATGGTATCAGAGCACATATTTCTTTTATTGTATATTGGTTGTAAAGAAATATCTAGAACTAAGAAGGATCTTTGGTAAAATTCAGACTGAGAGTCTTTTTTATTAAAAGAGTACTATATTATTTAGAAGGTGTAATTAATGAATATAAATGAGTATGTAAACCTAATTGAAACTGAATTACTGCCAAATATCGACCTATCCGTCTTTCGTCCGTTTGATCCAATTATTGTGGAGAACCGTTCTCATTCCTGGAGGACCATTGGCTGTGGGAATTATGCCGGGGTTTTTTTTCATTCATCCTACCCGGATTTAGTCGTAAAGGTGTATGGGCGTAATCATGAGGAGCTTGAAAAGGAGATCGGAGTATATAAAAAGATAGGCAGCCATAAATCATTTTCTAGGCTTTATGCCTTTGGAGAAAATTATTTAATTCTAAAAAAACTGGAAGGTATCACCCTATTTAACGCACTGATAAAAGGAGTCCAGATTCCCAAAGTGGTCATTGAGGATATCGACCACGGGTTGGAATACGCTCGTTCAGTAGGCTTAAATCCCTTTGATGTACACGGGAAGAACGTGGTTATGTTTGAAGGAAGAGGCTATATCGTAGATGTATCTGATTTTTATAAACAAGGTTATTGCCAGAAGTGGGACGATCTGAAAAAAGCTTATCACAAAATTTATCGTCCGTTTCTATTTAAATATCATCCCCCGATTCCTTTTACATTTGTGGATGGTATTCGAAAAGGATATCGAATGTTCCGGAAAGTAAAAAGAAAATTGGAAAAATAAAACTGTCGGGCTGAATTTTCTGATAATATTAAATAGAACCATCTTTATTGGAAGGAGGGATATGGGTGCATTTCCCTTTCTATATTTTTGGGATCCACCCTCATCTGCTATTTGAATCATTAGCTTACTTTATTGGGTTCCGAGTCTACCTATACACAAGGAATAAGGAAAGAATTCCTTTAGAAAAAGCGATATGGGTAGTTGTGGGTGCTGCATTAGGGGCAGCTATAGGTTCTAAGGTCCTTTATTGGTTTGAAAATCCTGTAAAGACGGTTGAGAATTGGAATAATCTTATTTACCTGGCAGAAGGAAAGACCATAGTAGGTGGATTATTAGGTGGACTAATCGGCGTTGAAACCACCAAAAAGATTATTGGATGGACACGTTCAACCGGAGATGATTTCGTTCTGCCGTTAGCAGTAGGAATGATGATTGGCAGGTTTGGCTGCTTTTTAACAGGTTTAGATGATCATACTTATGGAGTTCCCACCTCCTGGATCATAGGAGTAGATTTTGGAGATGGTGTGAAGCGGCATCCAACTCAACTTTATGAAATCTGCTTCTTACTTTTACTTGTAGTAATTCTATTCTATTCAAAAAGAAAGCAGGTAGGTTGGGAAGGTATGTTGTTCCAATTATTTATGCTGTCCTATTTGTTTTTCCGTTTTATGATTGATTTTATCAAACCAACTCCACACCCGTATTGGATACTGAATAATATCCAACTCGCTAGTTTACTAGGTATCATCTATTACATATGGCTTATCTCAAAAAAACAAGTGAAAAAAAGGAGAGAAATCCATGCCTAACCGTCCCTATTTATTTTATGAACTGACGAACAGTATTTGTTCTACCTGTTTACGAAAAGTAGAAGCAAAAGTCATTATTGAAAATGAGAAAGTATATTTAGTAAAACATTGTATGGAGCATGGGCGAGAGAAAGTATTAATATCTACTGATGTTGCCTATTATAAATGGTGCCGAGAGTTTATCAAACCATCTGAAATGCCCTATCGCTGGAATACCCCTATTAAGTATGGATGTCCCTATGATTGCGGCCTATGTCCCGATCATGAGCAGCATAGCTGTTTAACACTTTTAGAGGTAACAGAACGCTGTAATTTGAAATGTCCCATCTGTTATGCAGAATCCTCACCGCAAAAAGGAAGTTTTCGGAGCTTAGAACAGATTGAATTTATGCTTGATAATATCATTAAAAATGAACGGCATGCCGATATTGTCCAAATCAGCGGAGGGGAGCCCACCATTCATCCTCAATTTTTTGATATCCTAGATCTGGCAAAATCAAGGCCTATCCGGCATATAATGGTTAATACGAATGGTCTTCGAATTGCGGCTGATAAGGAGTTTGTGAAACGGCTTGCCGACTATTCTCCAGGCTTTGAAATCTATCTTCAATTTGATAGTTTTGAAAAAGAAGCCCTCGAAGAATTAAGGGGAGTGGACCTCAGAAACATAAGACAGCAGGCAATCGAAAACTTAAATGAATACAATATTTCGACTACGCTGGTGGTTACCCTGAAGAAGGGTTTGAACGACCACGAGGTTGGAAAAATCATTCAATACGGTTTGAAACAGAAATGTGTAAGAGGGGTTACGTTCCAGCCTATTCAGGCGGCAGGCAGATTGGAAGAATACGACCCATCAATAAACCGCCTAACATTAAGTGAAGTTCGGCAAATGATCATCGACCAATCGAATGTATTTGGATCAAAAGACATCATACCAGTTCCATGCCACCCCGATTGTTTAGCGATGGGATATGCGTTAAAACAAAATGATGCTGTCACCCCATTAACGGGATTGATTGATCCAAATATCCTTCTAGAGGGCGAACGGAATACGATTGTATTTGAACAAGATGATCACATAAAGGATATGATTTTTAAACTGTTTTCTTTGAATCATTCACCGGATTCTTCGGCATTATCACTTCAAGATCTTTTATGCTGTCTGCCAAAGGTGTCGATGCCTGGGCAAATAGGTTATGATAATGTTTTTCGGGTGATTATTATGCAATTTTTAGATGCCTACAACTTTGATGTTCGTTCAGTAAAAAAGTCCTGTGTTCATATTGCCCACCCTGATGGCAGAATTATTCCGTTTGATACCTATAATTTATTTTATCGGGATGATAAGGAATTGGAATTAAAGAAGATACAAGCGGAGCTCGAAGGAAAAACCTTTGTTGAAACTAAAAAGTAGGAGGTATTTTAATTGAATCCAAATCAAGGAAATAAACCAAAGGGCGCCTTAAAGGAACTTTGGGTGGGGATTGGGATGACAGTTGGAATATATTTGCTTGGATTATTGATCTTATTAGTGTTCTCAGGGTTATTTTTTCCTTATCTATTACTAGCTGCGATTGCTTTGATTGTTATTCCAATTGTGTGCTTTACAAAGGGGAAGACTCGTATGGGGCAGGGGGCATTAATTGGCTTGGCGTTAAATATACTATTATTTTCAGCCTGTTTTGGAATCATGATTACTAATCTAGGTGGATGAGGGGGAACAGTAGGATGGATGATCGTCAATTTCGCAATGCGATGGGCAAATTTGCTACAGGCGTAACCGTTGTGGCCACAGAAGTAGAAGGAAACATACATGGTATGACAGCCAATGCCTTTATGTCAGTATCTTTGAGCCCAAAATTAGTGGTAGTCTCTATATCTGAAAGAGCTCAGATGCTTGAAAAATTAAACAAGAGTGGGAAATTTTCAGTTAATATTCTCAGCAGTTCGCAGCAGGACCTCTCGATCATTTTTGCCGGACAGCAGAAAAATGAACAAGAGGTAAAGTTTGAAAGGCTAGGAGAGGTTCCCGTATTAGCCGGTGCTGTTGCACAAATTGCTTGTGAAGTTTCTGCTTCGCATATCGAAGGAGACCATACCTTGTTTATCGGCAGGGTAACGGACATTCACATAGAAGAGGTAGAGCCGCTCATTTATTTTAGTGGAAAATACCGTAAGCTGGCAGAAGAATAATTCGATTCAATAATTTCTTACTAATTATGTAATGCGAGCTCAAGGAATTGAGGAAAATTCAAAGTTAACTAGTAGTATTTTATTAGATAATTTAAGGAGAAAATGCGCTGAAAAATTCAGCGTATTTTTTTGTGTTTTTTTGATATAACGTTATTTATTTTAAAAATAAAAAATATTTAGAATATATTGACAAGTATATTTGGCCTATGTAGAATTACAGTTAGTAAAAGAAAGCGCTTTTTTTACGGAATTTACACAGAAATTATACAAAATCTGTAAAATTAAAATTTTAGTATGGTTGTACAAAGGTTTTAGTCTGTTGTTCTTGGCGGCCAACAAAAATGACAGAAAGCTATTTCTTTTCTGAGATCAGTTTCTCCACCTCTGGGTAACATCTTTGCAACTATTATGGATTATAGGAGGTTCCACAATGGCTATGAAGACAATCAGTAGAAATTTTCTTAAGTTTTTGGTTGTAATTCTTGCATTTCAAGATGTAGCTGCAGGGGTAGCAGGATCTATTATGGCAGATATTATTAAAGCATTTCCAGACTATGACCCGACAATTGTCATGTTAGTAGCTACCTTTCCTGGATTAATTCAGATAATACCAGCCCTCTTTTACGGCAAACTTTCCAAAACGTTTAAGAAAAGAACACTTCTTTTTGTTGGTCTAGGTCTTTTCATCATCGGTGGTACGCTGCCAACTTTTATGGACAGTCTGCCATTGATTATTGCGATGAGGGGAGTTTTAGGGTTAGGTGTTGGGATTACCATGCCTTTATCAGTAGATGTAATTACTGATTTCTTTGAAGGTAGAGAAAGAGATTTCTTAATTGGCTTTGGGACCTCCACGATCGCCTGTATTGGGGCCATCTTTTTCCAGCTGGTGGGTGGAATTTTAGCTGATGCCTATGGCTGGCAATATGGGTTTTTAACGTACCTCTTCCCAATTTGGATCTTAGCTGTAACGATTCTTTATTTGCCGGAGCCTGAAAAGAAACAGCCGATAGAATCAGCAGGAAATGAAACTCGGGTAAAGGTGAAATTACCAAAAGCAATCTATTGGGTATGCCTTGGACAGGTTTTATACTCAGGACTCATTTTTGGATATGTTACGAATATTTCCGTTGTGATTCAAGCAGATAAATTAGGAAGTGCAACTGAGGCGGGCTTGGCTATCTCTGTTTTTACCTTTGGAACACTGCTTGCCGGATTTTTATTCGGGAAAATCAAGCATAAGCTGCCGAATTATTACTTGCCGATTGCAGTCATCATAACAGGTATTGGGATGGCGATCTGTTATTTTGCACCTTCCTTACCAGTCATATTTGCCGGAAGCTTAGTCGGCGGTTTTGCGATGGGGGTTGGACTGCCAGGAGTATTTACAAAGGTTACCGAGCTTACACCTGCTGGAGCGGCATCCGGAGCTGGTTTAGTGGTTGTCGGTCAAGGGCTTGGCGGAATTCTTGGGCCATTTGGGTTCCAAGTCGTTCAAAATCTGTTTCATCAAGGAATTGGCAGATTCCCATTAGCGGTAAGCGCTGTAGGCTTAATTGTATTAGCCATAATTTGGGCTTTAACGGTGAGAGCCCCAAAAAGAGATTTAGAAGTGCCTATCGGACAATAATCCTTATAATCTACTAAATGTAAAGCTAAAATGATGAAATGATTAACTTTCATTATTTTAGCTTTACTGTTTTTTGGTTTAAAACAGGATGGTCGGAACTGAAAATAAAAAATAGTTAGAATATATTGACAAGGGAAAGTGAGTGAAGGTAGAATTATAGCTAGTTAAAGAAAGCGCTTTAATTTGACTAATTAACTCTTAAATTGGAGAAAAACACACAACTAAAATTTTAGTTGTGAGTAAAAGACAGTGACTGTGCAGAATGGAGGTAGGAATATGACATTTGTTAATACGAGGAAAATTCAGACTGGAAACTATCAGACTTATATCCATGAGGGTGGAGAAAAAACTGCTGAAACGATTATTTTTCTTCATGGAAGCGGACCAGGAGCAAGTGCAAACACAAACTGGAAGCATATCTTACCGCATTTTAAGGAGAAGTTTTATGTAATCGCACCTGATATTTTTGGATTTGGTCAAACTGACCACCCGGAAGAATATCCAAAAAATGGCGCTGAATGGATGAGTGAGCGGGTGCAGCAAGTGTTAGCCATAATGGATACGTTAGAGATTGAAAAAGCCCACTTAGTTGGCAACTCCCTCGGAGGTGTGATCGCCCTGCATCTCCTCATGTATGCTCCGAATAGATTTGATCGTGTGGTCTTAATGGGGGCTGGCGGTGGTTTAACGGAACCAACTCCAGAGCTTGCCAAACTGGCAAACTTCCATAAGGATCCTAATCCGGTAGCCTTTAAAAACTTATTAAGCTGGTTCTTATATGATAAAAGCATGCTTGAAAATGAACTCGACGCCATCGTGGCCGAGCGTTTAGAGATGTTTTTAAAACCGGAAGTACGAAGATCTTACGAGGAAAATTTCACCAAATCGCATCTTTCAGATATGCTAATCCCACCTTCTGCCTTAAAACAAATGGACCATTCGATCTTACTTATCCACGGACATGGAGATCGATTTGTACCAATGGAAAGCAGTCTTTATGTGATGGACTATCTGCCAAATGCTCAACTCCACATTTTTAAACGCTGCGGCCATTGGGCACAGGTAGAGCAAAAAGAAAGATTTATCAAATTAACATCCGATTTTTTCAACGGTGAACTTTAAAATCAACCTTCCCATACACCGTTGCTCCCCTATTATTAATCGTTTAGATAATAATAGACTTCATGAAAAAATTACCATAATATAGGGGTAACTAAATCCTTGGAAACTAGTAGGTGTATGTGATGAAAATTGAAAAGGCTTATCGTTATATAAAAAGATTAATTATCGAAGGGATCTTAGAGCCCGATACCGCCATTAATGTGAATGAAATTGCCGAGACCTTAAAGATGAGCAGGACACCTGTACACAAAGCGCTATCCAAGCTCGAACAAGAAGGCTTTCTATCGATCGTTCCGCAAGTAGGGGTCTATGTGAAACGACCTGACCCTGAAGAAGTATTAGAACGTCTGCTAGTTTGCGCAAATCTCGATGCATTAATGACGGAGCAAGCGGCATTACTTTTAACTCAAAAAGAATTTGCCTATATGCAATCCATTTTAGAACGAATGGATCAACCAGATTTATCTGCTGATGAATATGGCAGCCTCAACATTGACTTTCACCGCACAATCTATGAAGCTTCTAAGTTAACCTATACTTTCAACTTGGCAAAGCAACTTTGGGATTATCTAAATTTTGTCGGAAACCCGGAGGACTTATTTACCACAGAACGCCGACAACAATCACAAACCGAGCATTGGATGATTTTCTATTACTTGAAGGAAAATGATAGCAAACTGGCTAAAAATCTGATGGAAAAACATATGCGCCGAGTAGCCAAGCTTGTTGGTGATAAATATCAGGGCATTGAACTAAAGCGGCGTATCCTAAGCTAGTCCAAAAACTACTATTCCAGGAGGTCCTATTAATGGAGCAAAGTGTGGTTGAATTAAAAAAAGAATTGGTGGAGAATGCTCGGTCCCTGATCCCAACATTACGGGAACATAGTGAGGAAATTGAAAAAACAAATACGTTACCCCAGGCAATTGTTGAGGAAATGAAAAATAAGGGCACCCTTAAAGTATTACGTCCCCATCTCTTTGGCGGTTATCAAACCAATATGCGGACCTATACCGAGGTAGTAACGGAAATTTCACGAGGAAATGGATCGGCGGGCTGGTTTGTGGCGTTAAGTAATATACGGGATTATATGATCTCTTATACGTTTGGTCAAAAGGCACTAAGCGAAATTTACCCTCCTGGAAAAGATGTAGTGCTGGCCGGTAACTTTAAGCCAATCAAATGCAATATAAAAAAGGTTGATGGCGGCTATTTTATCGAAGAAGCACAATGGCCATTTGTTTCAGGGAGTCCCCACGCTGACTGGTGCTATTTTGGCTTCCCGCTTGTCGATGACAACGGCGGGATCGAGATGGCGATTATGGTTATTCCTCGGGACGAGTTAGAAGTACTAGATGACTGGTATGTAATGGGTCTTAAGGGATCAGGCAGTAATAGCTGCAAAATCCAAAACGTCTTTGTTCCTGAACATCGCGTGTCGTTGGATCGGCTGGCAAGTAAAGGTCATTATTTAATTGATCCGCTTAAGGATGTTGGGTTATATCGTTCGTCCTTTGTGCCTTCTCTAACCTTATCGATCGTTGCCCCGGCATTAGGACTTGCTCAGGCCGCCATGGATTTATATATGGAGAGACTTCCAAAGGCCGGGATTGGGAACACCTTCTACACTAAGCAAAACGAGGCACCAATCACTCATCTGCAAGTGGCGCAGGCACAGCTTAAAATTGATTCTGCAGAATTTCATCTTTACCGGGCTGTGGATAAAATTGATGACTATGCAGACCGGGGAATCGTAATGGATACAGCTGAAATTGTCAAAGTGAAAGCGGACTTTGGTTATGTAAATCAATTATGTAAGGAAGCGATTGATCTCCTTGTTGCTGGAGTAGGTTCGATGTTCACCTATGAGACGAACGCATTACAAAGGGTTTATCGGGATTTCTTGACTATGCATTTACACGGCTTTATTACGCCATCCAGTTTAATAGAAACCTACGGCAGAGTACTGTGTGGACAGGAACCTAACACTTATTTTGTATAAACAAGACTTCTAGAGTAATGGCAGCTGCAAAGGCGCAAATTTTTTAAAATGTAAGGGCTTTCCTAATAAATAATAGTCTAGGAGGATTCAAAATGAGTTTACCAGAGATTGCAAAGTTAGGACATGTCGCATTAGTGACGGAAGATTTAGAGAAGTCACTTTGGTTTTATAAGGAAGTCATTGGCCTTGAAGAAACTGAAGTGGTAGACGGGACCCATTATTTACGTGCATGGGGAGATTTTGAACACCATACCCTTTCAGTCACAGCAGGAGACAAAAATCATCTCGACCATATTGCCTGGAGAACGAAACGCCCTGAGGATGTAGAAGGTTTTGCTAGTCTATTAAAAGAAGCGGGAACAGAAGTTACTTGGATTGAGGCGGGAGTGGAGGCCGGGCAAGGCCGAGCCATCCGTTTCCAATTACCGAGTGAACACCGCTTTGAAATTTACTATGACATGGAAAAAACGTTAGCTGAGCCATCAAAACGCTCCGTCTTGAAGAATCAGACCTATAAATCCTGGGTACGCGGGGTGTCGCCACGACGAATTGACCACGTAAACCTGTTAACGTCTCTCAAAGCGAATGTTATTTCGGACTACTTAAAGGAGAAATTAGGCTTTAAAATGAGGGAATACGTAAAAGCACCGGATGATTCCTTAGTTGGCGCTTGGTTAAGTGTAACGCCATTGGTTCATGATATCGCCGTCAGCCATGATCCATTCTCGCCAACAACACACCAAATCCACCATATTTCCTATTGGCTCGATAATTCTCAGGACCTGTTAAGAGCCGCCGATATTTTAAAAGAGAATGGGATCTTTTTTAAAGGACCTGGTAAGCATGGAATTTCACAAGCTATGTATATCTACGCCATTGATCCTGGCAGCGGATTACGAGTGGAATTGTTTACAAACGGTTACTTAATTTTTGAACCTGACTGGGAGCCTATCGAATGGACATTGGATGAGATGGATATCGGCTTTACATTCTGGGGAGATCAAATGGACAATAAGCCAGAAAACAATCCGACAATTGAAGCATAGCGTTTCAATATGACCAATTTTAAAGATAGAAAGGGGAACAACGGGATGGATGATCGTCAATTTCGAACAGCAATGGGGAAATTTGCAACAGGTGTAACCGTGATTGCCACTGATGTGGATGGAGATGTACATGGAATGACAGCGAACGCCTTCATGTCTGTTTCACTCGACCCGAAGCTGGTTGTCATTTCGATTGGGGAAAAGGCTCGTATTCTTGAAAAAATAAAACAGAGTAAGACATTCTCTGTGAATATATTAGCGGCAGATCAACAAGAACTGTCGATGATTTTTGCAGGACAGCTAAAAGAGCATCGAGAGGTAATTTTTGACCGCCTTGATGGGAAGCCGGTATTAGCTGGTGCGGTTGCCCAAATCGTTTGTGAGGTATCAGCCGAACATGTGGAGGGTGACCATACCCTCTTTATTGGCAGGGTAACAGATATACAGCTTGAAGATGCCGAACCGCTCATTTTTTACAGCGGCCGTTACCGTTCATTAACCGAAGAAGAGGCTGTAACGCTTAAATAACGATGTGAAAGACTCCTTGTATGAAATGATAAGGAGTCTTTCTTGTCTAAAGGATGCTTCTATTCTAATTAGTCGATAAGGGGTGTGGCCATGAAGGGGAACCTGGCTAGTATACTGGAGCTAACTACAAGTGAAGAAAAGAATAAAAAAATGATCACCACTTCCTCCGCATTTGGACTGTTACGTAAAGGGATTATTGAGAATTTAGGAATGACAAGGGCAAAGGGATTTCTGCTTCGTTACGGCTGGAGTCTTGGTGTTACCGATGCCGAGGAAGCAATGAAAAAAACTTCCAATATTGATGAACTCCTTCAGCAAGCTTCGATCCTTCATTTAAGCACAGGCCATATTAAAGATATTCAATCGGAACGAATTATCGAAATGAGCGATTCTGACACGATCAAATCGATCCTTGGCAAAGGAAAATGGATTGATTCCTTTGAAGCGAACGAACACCTAAAGCATCATGGTCAATCAAATATTCCAGCCTGTCATACGTTAACCGGCTATGCTAGCGGATATATGTCTACTGTTTGTAAAAAGAGTGTCATTGTAAAAGAAATTAGCTGTATTGCCGAGGGGGACCTCGAATGCTGTTTCGAAGCGAGGCTGCAGGAAGATTGGGGTTCTGAGATTCGAGAGGAATTAAAACTTTATAACGAAATTAATATCATCGAGGAACTGGAGTATACCTACGAGCAATTGTTAGAGAAGCGCAAACTTATGGAAATGGTTTTTAAATTCCATAAAAAATTAACGGAAAGTGTCTCTAATGGAAGTAATCTTCAAGACATAGCTGACATTACTTTTAAACTGCTCGGCATGCCCATTTCCATTGAGGATTTAGGCTTCCAAAAAATTGCTTATGCGGGAATCAATAAAGAAGATTACGAAAACTTGAGTCTCGAATTAAAAGATAGTTTGGTCCGAAAAAGTCGAAAAAACAATCCGAGTCTGCCATTGTTTACTGAAACAACTAGATTGAAAACAGGCCACCAAGAACGCCTGATCACACCGATTATTGTCCAAAAAAAGGTAATTGGTTATTGCAGCTTCCTCTATCCCAACCGTTCAGAGACTAGGACAGAAGACAATAACATTATGTTTATTGAACGGGTAGCAAATGCCGCATCCCTGTATCTTTTGAATGAAAAAACCAGCTTTGAAGCTCTGGAAAAAATGAAGGGTTACTTTTTGGAGCAAATCCTAAAACACCAATATTCTGCTCGAGAAGAGGTGATCCATCGAGGCAGGTATATGGGGATTAATTTAGAAGAACCGTTTTATGTGGCAGCATTAGACTTAAAGGAAAAGGGAAATACATCAAGCATTCGGAAAGACCAATACGACCAATTTCTCGAGACCATTGCCAAGTATTTAGATATCCAGGGGTATAAAGCGTTAATCGGCCAGTATGGTGGTCAAATTATAATGCTGATCCCCGAATCAGCTCAACTGTTAAGTCATCTTGGTAAAATGATAAAGCATGTTGAAACGACGCATTCCCTCTATGAATGTAAAATGGGAATTAGTGACTCATCTGAAGAGATTGAGAGCGTTCTGGAAAGCTTAGAAGAATCATTGATTGCCTTAAGGATGGCAACAGGAAAAAAGATTATTCATTTTAAAGATTTAGGAATTGTCGGTGTCTTGATTAATTCTAAAAATGTCAGCGGCATTAAGAAAATAGCCAAACAAGAATTAGGACCGCTCTTTAAACTAGGCGAGGCGAAACAGAAAGAGCTAGTTAAAACCCTCTATGTGTTTCTAGCGAATGGAGGAAAGCTGCAGCAAACGATGGATGATTTGGCGTTATCCATGAGTGGGCTCATGTATCGAATCAATAAAATTGAAAGTCTGCTTCAAAAAGATTTACGTGATTCCACACAAAGTTATCAGTTGCAGTTAATTTTAGATTCACTTTTGGCATTAGGGGAACTTGATATATAATTCTGTAAAGCATTCCATTAAGAGGAGTGCTTTTTTTTTGACTGTGTTAAAGAATATTGTTAATTTTTAGCATGTTGATTGGAGCGAAGCCGCCTGGAGCGGAAATCAACATACAAGATTAACACAGCCTTTTGTTAAAAAAACCAATAAAAATTTCCGAAAAATCATTTCCAATATAAATTATTTAAAAATCACAAGAAGTTAACTACTTTTTATTCTAGATAAAAATGATTGAATTTTCTAAAATCGTTAAATGTAAGGGTTTTCATTTATGGATAGGGGGAAACGATATTGAATCAAGGTCTATCGATTGAAAAAAGTACGGTCAAGAAAACGATGAAAAGAATTTTGCCGTTTATTTTACTTTTATATGTTGTGGCTTTCTTGGACAGGGTTAATATGGGCTACGCTGCCTTAGAAATGAATGCTGATTTGGCCTTAACCGCTGAGGCATTCGGCTTGCTGTCTGGCTTATTTTTTATCAGCTATTTTATCTTTGAAGTTCCAAGTAATTTGATTATGCACAAAGTAGGAGCAAAATTGTGGATTTCACGGATTATGATTTCGTGGGGGATTGTGGTGATCTTAACAGCATTTATTCAATCCGCCACTCACTTATACATTTTACGTTTTTTACTGGGCGCAGCTGAGGCAGGCTTTGTTCCTGGAATCGTCCTTTATTTAACTTATTGGTTTCGAAGCCGTGAGAGGGGGCGGGCAACTGCGTTATTTTTCGTTGCCTTGCCATTAAGTGCGTTAATTGGAGCACCACTGTCAACCTGGATTATGGACACCATTTCGTGGGGGGGTCTAGCAGGCTGGAGATGGATGTTTATTATGGAAGGAATTCCGGCTGTACTTTTGGGGATTGTCGTTTTATTTTATTTGACTAATAAACCGGCCAATGCAAAGTGGTTAACCGAAGCGGAAAAGACCTGGCTCGAAGGGGAATTGGACAAAGAGCGAGCCATAAGAGCGAAGTTAAATAAAACCTCCCATCTTGGTATGTTGAAGGATTCAAAAGTATGGAAGCTAGCTTTATTTAATATTGCTGGTTTTATCGCAGTCAATGCCCTGTCGTACTGGATGCCAACGATCATTAAATCTTTATCTGCCTCTTCTACAACCAATCTGCAGGTCGGCTGGCTAGCCATGATTCCGTCCATTATAGCTATTCCGTCTATTCTGTTTACGGGTTGGAATGCCGATCGAACAAATTCACATAAATGGCATTTAGCAGCATGTGTAATAGTGGCGATGATAGGCTTTTTAGGTTGTGCCTTCGTGACAAGTGTTCCCATGATGGTTTTAATGCTTTCGATTACTTCTGCAGGACTATATGGGATATCCGGAACATTTTATGCTTATATTACCTTCTTTTTCTCTGAATCAACGGCACCAGCTGGCATCGCGCTAGTAAGCACTCTTTCTTCATTAGGGGGATTCGTGGGGCCGATGATTATGGGCATTTTCAATTTTACTCAAGCCATGTTTATCATTGCTGGCTTTCTTCTAATCAGCTTGATTACTCTTACTACACTTAAATTACTCCCTAATAATAAGTCAGATCAGGTAGAAGACAGTATCATAGAAATACCAAATTAATAGAGTCACTAGGTGACTCTACTTAAGTCCGGGCGAAAAACCCGGATTTTTTTACGTATAAAAAAACTAACCAAAACCAATAAAAAATAGTTAAAAATAGAAATAAATCAAATGGTTTTTTCTCTAGAATAAAAATACTAAATTTTCTAAAATTTAATCAAGAACTAGATTACGAATAAATGTAAAGGGTTTTATTTAACGCCTTACTTAAAGAGAGGAGTATTTAATTTGGATCAAATCAAACAAAAAGTAATTAAAACCAAAAACTTTGAAACATTTCTTAATCGTACGGGGGAAGGAAACTCAGAGGCAATTTTATTTTTACACGGATCTGGTCCGGGTGTGTACGCATGGGCGAATTGGCGCTATGCCTTAAATGCCTGCAGTGAGCACTATGATTGCCTTGCTCCGGACCTGCTTGGTTTCGGCAATAGCAGCCATCCCGAAACGCTGCCCAAGAATCGTCAGGGCTGGACCGATCTATGGGTCAATCAACTTATCGAACTGTTGGATGAATTAGGAATTCAAAAAGTTCATGTAGTGGGCAATTCGTTAGGTTGTTCGATCGCTCTAGAATTACTCTTGGAGCATCCGGAACGGTTTAGAAGTGTTGTCTTAATGGGACCGGGCGGGACACCTAATACCAAACTTAGTACGGAGCTTGCCCGTGCGAAGGGATTCTATGATAATCCGTCGGAAAAGAAAATGCGCCAGATTATGAGCTGGTTTGTCTATGATGCTGAAAAACTAGCACCCGAAATTGATGCCCTGGCAGAATCCCGTTATGAAACCGCGATGCGTCCTGAAATTCAACGCTCCAATGATGCCATCTTTGCTACTGCTGCTGTTCCGGTCCCGGTTACGGCTTTAAAACGAATTCAACACCCCATTTTATTAGTACACGGGCGAGACGATATGGTTTGCTCGATTGAATCAAGCTATTACTTGCTATCTTATTTGCCAAATGTCCAGCTTCATGTCTACGGTCAAACAGGACATTGGACACAGATTGAACAGAAAGATAGTTTTAATCAATTAATCCAAGATTATTTTTCTAATAAACTCTAATGGAGGTTTTGAGAATGACTTTACCGGAAATTGCAAAACTGGGACATGTGGCCCTTGTTACCCCCGACCTTGAGAAATCACTGTGGTTTTTCAGAGATGTAATAGGCTTGGAAGTAACCGAAGAGAAAGATGGGATCTATTATTTGCGCGCTTGGGGTGATTTTGAACATCATACGCTTTCCCTTACTAGGGGCGCACGAGGCTATATTGATCACATTGCCTGGAGAACCAAACGTCCTGAGGATGTCGAAGGATTCGCGCAGTTGTTAGAAAAGGCTGGAACAGAAGTCAGATGGATTGAAGCAGGAGAAGAGACAGGGCAGGGACGGGCCATCCGCTTTAAACTGCCGAGTCAGCATTCTTTCGAAATTTATTATGACGTAGAAAAACCAAAGGCAGATGAAAAAAGACGGTCCGTCTTGAAAAATCAGACCTATAAATCCTGGGCCCGCGGCTGCTCGCCAAGAAGATTTGACCATGTCAATATTGCTACTTCGATGGATGTAGGGGAAATTCTTGATTACTTAGGAAGCCAGCTCGGATTTAAACTCCGTGAATATGTGAAATACAATAATGGCAAAAAAGTGGCAGGCTGGATGAGTGTCACTCCTTTAGTTCATGATATTGCTGTCATTTCAAGACCACAATCGCAAACTCCAAATCAGCTGCATCATATTTCATATTGGCATGATAACGCCCAAGACATTTTAAGGGCTGCAGATATTTTAAAAGAAAACGGGATTAACTTTATCGGACCTGGAAAGCATGGTGTATCTCAAGCTTTTTATCTCTATGTATTAGATCCTGGCAGCGGCTGCCGAGTGGAATTGTTTAGCGGTTCCTATTTAATATTTGAGCCCGATTGGGAGCCGGTTGAGTGGACAGAAGAAGAGCACTCGATTGGTAATACCTACTGGGGGGATTCTGTGATGGATAAGGAAATGAATAAGCCGACCATTGAAGCTTAAATAAAGTGCTGACTCATCACCATTTTGAGTCAGCTTTTTTAAAAGAAAGGGAGAGGTCTGTGACTGAAATACGAAAATTTGAAACAGATATAGTGGTAATTGGAGCAGGAAATGCTGCTATGTGTGCTGCCATATCCGCACGAGAAAACGGCGCTTCAGTCATGGTGCTGGAAAAGGCACCTGAATCAGAAAAAGGCGGAAACAGCACATTCACCCATGGTTCCATTCGGTTTGCTTATGACAGCAATGAAGACTTACAACAAATCATGCATGATCTGACTGCAGAAGATTTTGCCATCACAGACTTCGGATCCTATCCGGAAGAGGAATTTTACGAAGATATGTGCCGAATGACGGAATACCGTACCGATCCAGAGCTCGCGTCACTCCTAACTGGCAATAGTTTTGAAACGATGAAATGGCTGGTATCCCATAAGGTACGATTTGTGCCGATTTATGGCCGACAAGCATTTAAAGTGGATGGTAAATTCAAATTTTGGGGCGGTATGATTGCTGAATCGGTCGGCGGTGGTCCAGGTTTAGTCGGGTCACTGCACGAGGAAGCCTCCCGGTTAGGTGTGCAAGTAGTATTTAATGCCATGGCGTCAGAACTGATTCATGATGACGGGGGAGTTCATGGGGTAATTTTTAAACATAAAGGGAGAACCTCGGAAGTCCGTGCTAAAGCAGTAATCTTAGCTTCTGGGGGCTTTCACGCCAACCCGGAAATGCGGACACGGTATTTAGGTCCGAAATGGGATTTAGCACATGCAAGAGGCAGCCGTTATAACACGGGTGAAGGGATTCAAATGGCATTAAATATTGGTGCAATTGCCAGTGGAAACTGGTCAGGGTGCCATTCGGTGGGCGGAGACCGATACCTGCCGGAATTTACAGAAGGCTTTCAAAGGCTAAGCTATCCATTTGGCATTATCATAAATGCGGAAGGTAAACGCTTTGTTGATGAAGGCGCAGACTTTCGCAACTATACGTATGCAAAATACGGCAAGCTGATACTGGAACAGCCGGGGCAATTTGCCTGGCAGATATTTGATCAAAAGGTGTCTGGTCTATTACGGGAAGAATATCGTGGCAAACAAGTAACAAAAGTCAAAGCAGACACATTGGAAGAATTGGCTGAGAAGCTTGACGGTGTCGATCCAAACGGATTTTTACAAACTGTGAAGGAGTACAATAAGGCGGTCCGGGTTGATATTCCGTTTAATCCTAATATCAAGGATGGCAAATGTACAGAAGGGCTGGCGGTTAGGAAATCTAATTGGGCAAATACCTTGGAAGAAGGCCCATTTGAAGCCTACGCTGTTACATGCGGCATCACCTTTACTTTTGGCGGGTTGAAAATAAATTTGAACGGAGAAGTGCAGGACGTTTTATATCAATCGATTCCAGGGCTATATGCGGCCGGTGAGCTAGTGGGCGGCTTATTCTACTTTAATTATCCTGGTGGTGCAGGCTTAATGGCAGGCTCTGTTTTTGGGAAAATTGCCGGCGAAAATGCTGCACGATTTGTCCATCTAGGAAAAGAAAAGATGGTTTAATGGGGTAGATCTTTTTATGAGATAACATTAAAAAGGGGTGCGAAATATGGTAAGCAATATTTTGGATGAAAACAAAATTGATTTGAGCTTGTTATTAAAAGGGGCAGAAAAGGTTGGGAAAATTGCAGAATCCGAGGCGCTTGAAGCAGACCAGAATAAAACTGTTTCAAAAAATGTGATTGATGCGATGAAAGAAGCTCGATTATCCAAGTTATTACTGCCGAAAAAATATGGAGAGCCTCAAGTAAATTTAAGCGAGTATTCCCAGATTATCCGCACGGTTGGAAAATATAATACCTCTGCTGCTTGGTTAACTTTTCTTTATTCCATTCATAATAGTTTAGTAGCTTTTATGACGAAAAAGGGAGCAGAAGAAGTTATTAAACAGGGTGGGTTAATCGCAGATATTTTTGCTCCTATAGGGAAAGTGGAAAAGGATGGGGATGGTTTTCGGATCACCGGTAAGTATAGTTTTGTAAGCGGAATCTTATATAGCGACTGGGTGTCTCTTGCAGTGAAAATAAAAATAGACGGCAATGAAGAAAACGAACTATGCATGCTGACATTACCGGTATCTGATGTACAAATAGTAGAAAATTGGGATACATTAGGCCTTAGGGGGACAGGAAGCAACCAGGTAATTGTCGATAATGTCTACGTTCCAAAGCACCATCTTATACGACTTACTGTTGCAGATCGTACAGGCAGACCTCCTGAAGGTTATGATAAAGACTATCCTCTTTATGATGTTCCTTTTTTCTCATCTTTTTGTATCGGATTCCCTATGGTCGCGCTAGGCGGAGCGGAGCGTTTACTGGAGGAATTTAAGAAACGGACGGAAAAGCGGGTTCGATTAGGTGGCAATACCGCTAAAGAGTCCCGGCATCAGGGAGTATTAGCTGAATTAACGATTAAATATTACGAATCAGAAGGTCTATTAGACAAATATATTTCTTTATTAGAAAACTATGAAATGGGAAAAGAAGATAAACGCGGTGAATTTGCTGCAATTAGGGCAAAAATCACGAAAAACGTAGCGGACATTGCCGTGAAAGTATTGTTGACACTTGGCGGATTTTCGATGTTTAAAGGAGATCCAATCGAAATGTTCATACGGGATCTTTTGGCAGTATGTACACATCGATCCAATCTCTACGAAGACTCGGTTGAAGCGTTTGGAAAGACACAATTTGGCTTTGACGTATCGATTAATGGGTAAAGTGTAATGTGAAATAAGAAGGAGGCACCTGCATGGAGACGATTTATTTGAATCCCGATAATCTGACACACTGGCAGCAAAAAGCAAAACCAAGTATCATGGCGCTAGGATTTTTTGATGGTATTCATATCGGCCACCGTGAAGTCATTCAAACAGCTTTTAGGAAGGCAAAAGAGGAAAATCTACTCTTAACGGTAATGAGTTTCTTTCCACATCCCAAAACCGTTTTATCAAATGGAAAAACAAAAGTAGACTATCTAATGCCGTTACCTGATAAAGAGAAACTGTTCTCTGAACTTGGTGTCGATATATTTTATATTGTTGAATTCGATTGGGAGTTCGCATCGCTGTCGCCAGAAAAGTTTGCTGCTAAATATTTACTCGATCTCGGTGTGGTCCATGCAGTTGCTGGTTTTGATTATACGTATGGCCTTCGCGGTGAAGGGAATATGGAACGCTTGAAACGAGATTCAGGCGGAATCCTCAAAGTTACAAAAGTCAATAAAGTCGAATGCCAGGGAGAGAAAATTAGTTCAACAAGCATTCGGGAAAAATTATTAAAGGGAAATGTGGAAGACTTGCCTGCCCTTTTAGGACGTTCCTATGAAGTTGGCTGTGAATGGGACGGCAGTGCATTAAAAGTTAAACCTTACTATACCCTGCCAGGTCAGGGCAAATATACTGCTACGTTAACAAGCGGATGTCATTCACAAGAAATAGAGGTATTTGTGACAAGTGAAAACGAAATGATCCCACTTCTAAATGTTTCGGAACGATTCATAAAGAGTGGTACAGCGGTTTCGGTTACTTGGCACCAGCGGTTAACGGAAGATAGTAGGAATTCAATTAGGGAAGGTATTGGTTACACTCTTCGAAATACAGTTTTGTTTGGAATGGATGATAAGATAAATGGATTCACTGTTAGTAGAATTTTCCAGACTTGTAAAGATAGAACCTCCACACCTAATAAAATTGATTTTTTAAAGTATAGACACTTAAATTATTGGAAAATTTAAAAAAATGAATAGTTTTTACCTTTGGAATGAAAGTTTGAAATTTTCTGAAATTTAAATATGCATAAATAAAAAAGGAGATCCAATAAATGAATAAAACAAAAAAGTTCCAGGAACTTTTGAAACAAAAGGAATCATTTATCGTGCCGGGTGCCTATGACGCGATGTCAGCTAGATTAATAGAAGAAATCGGGTTTCACGCCATTTATGCGACTGGCGCTGGCATTTCTAATGCCCAATTAGGCTGGGCCGATGTCGGGCTGACTTCTTTAAAAGAAGTGGTTGATATCGTAGCTCGCATGGCAGATGTGACAACAGTTCCGATTGTTGTGGATGCTGATACAGGGTTTGGCAATGCCATTAATGTTATGCGGACGGTTCGTGAGTTTGAACGAGCGGGTGTTGCGGCTATTCAAATGGAAGACCAGGTGTCGCCGAAGAAATGTGGCCATTTCAATGGAAAAGATGTGATTTCAAAAGGTGAAATGGTTGGAAAAATCAAAGCAGCCTTGGATACAAGGCAAGATGAAAACCTGGCGATTATTGCCCGGACTGATGCATTAGCTGTAAATGGGATGGAGGATGCCTTGGATCGGGCACATTCTTATGCGGAGGCTGGAGCTGACATTATCTTTGTAGAAGCACCTACGACTATCGAACAACTTAGGCAGATAACCAGTTCTTTAACAGGCATCCCCCAGGTCATTAATCTAGTAGAGGGCGGTAAAACCCCGCTCGTTTCTTTAAAAGAAGCGGAAGAGATTGGCTTTAAAATCATGCTTTGCGCCAATACCGTTCTTCGTTCAGCGATTAAAGGTATCACGGAGTCACTAAAAATCTTAAAAGCAGAAGGTTCACAAGAGAATGTTCACGAGTTGATCTGTACATGGGAAGAGCGTCAATCCCTCTTTAAACTCAACCAAATTAAAGAATGGGAAAACAATTATTCTGAAAATCAGTCATTAATTAACAAGTAAAAACTTATTTAGAGGAGGAAGCTGAAGTGGTGAGAGAAGTAGATTATGACATTGTAGTAATTGGTTGTGGAGTGGCGGGGACCTCAGCAGCATTATCTGCTGCAGAAACAGCGAAAAAGTCAAATAAAAACTTAAAAATTGCTATCCTGGAACGGGCCGATTATGACCACAGGGGCGGGAACTCCCGTTGGACAGCTTCGTATATGCGAATGAAAAATCTCGATGAAGTAGCCGACAACTTCGTGGAAGATATGCTGGCTTTTTCAGACAACTATTCCGATCGAGAGTACATAGAAACTCTCGCCGAGAACGCCGGCAGCACATTACGGTGGGTAGAGGAAAAAGGGGTTGAGTTCGATTACCTGCCAACGATGTTTTTAACCGCATCGAAGCCGCGTTTATTGCCAGTGGGCGGCGGACGGGCGATTATTGACACATTAGCGCGCCGTGCAGGTGGACTGGGGGTTGAGATTATTTATGAAGCGGCTGCTTGGAAATTACTTTTAGATGAAGAAGGTACTGTCAATGGGTTAATGATCCGTGTAAAAGGTGGAACATCCCTCCAATTAACAGTCAGAGCAGTTGTATTAGCTTCTGGTGGATTCCAGGGAAATCAAGAGATGATGGCCCAATATGTTGGCAGAGATGCCCATAAGATTCGGACAGTAGCCGAGGGCGGCTTATTCAACAAAGGGGAAGGCATTCGGATGGCGATGTCTATCGGGGCAAAAACAGCTGGCCAGTTTGATTCGTTCCATGCTGAACCGGTCGACCCAAGAAGCAAGCGGGAAGAAGCGGCTGTCATGACCTATCCTTACTTCATTTTGGTTGATCAAAATGGAAACCGGTTTGTCGATGAGGGAAAAACAACTGTTGACGAGCAATATGAAGAAGTAGCCCGAAAAATTTTCCATGATCTTCCTGGTCATATCGCCTATATGATTGGTGACAAAAAAATGTATGATATTCCAAATTATGAGCGCGCAGTAGAAACGGATAAACCTGCTATAGTTGCTGACACGCTTGAAGAATTAGCCGAGAAGATTGGCGTGCCGGCTGAACAATTAGCAGCTACCGTGGAATCCTATAACGCCGCCATTCAACCGGGTGAATTTCACTGGGATAAAAAAGATGGCAAACAAGCGGTCGGTATAACACCTCCAAAGTCTAATTGGGCAATCCCAATCGAGCAGGCACCCTATATCGCTTATCCAATTGTCTGCTCGAATGTTTTCACCAATGGCGGTTTAGCTACCGACACCAATGGCCGCGTCTTATCGCAAGATCAGGATGCCATTCCAGGTTTATATGCAGTGGGTGAAACAGCTGGACTCTATTACGGGAAGTATCCAGGCGGAACATCGGTATTAAGAGGGCTTGTATTTGGACGCCTTGCCGGGGAACATGCCGTTTCCTATCTGAATCAATCAAAGAAACTCGAGGTTTAATCAAGCTAAGAAAAAAGCCAATTATAATTTGTCTTAAAGGGAAGGATGATTTTCTTGGAATTAAAGGACAAGGTAGCTTTTGTGACTGGCGGCGGCAGGGGAATTGGCAGGGAAACCTGTATTCTTTTAGCCAAACAAGGTGCCAAAATAGCTGTTTTTTCAGATAACGAATCGGAAAGCAAGGATACGGCTGCTTATATTAAGGATGAATTAAAAGGGGAAGCCATCTCCATCGTCGGAGATGTTCGTTCCGAATTCAATGTCTATCAAGCAGTTCGAGAAACAGAAGAAAAACTCGGATCCGTTGACATTTTAGTAAATAATGCTGGGGTAATGAGTTTAAAACCATTTCTAGAAACAAGCGTGGAAGAATGGGACTTTTTACAAGATGTCAATGTAAAGGGAAGCTTTTTATGTTCACGGGCAGTCGTGCCGAAAATGATTGAAAAAAAGCATGGCGTAATTATTAATCTTTCATCTATTTGGGGAACGAAAGGTGGTCCCGATCGTAGTGCATATATTACTTCAAAGTATGCGGTCATCGGTTTCACCAAAGCATTGGGTGAAGAATTAAAGCCGCACAAAGTTAGAGTAAATGCTGTCTGCCCAGGTCCTGTCGACACAAAGATGATGGAAGATTTAGCACCTGATGTGAATAAAGACAATTGGCTGCGACCGATAGATATCGCCCATGTCATTGTCGATTTATGTTTACCTAAATCTGTTGCTGTAACAGCCACTGCCGTGGAGGCATTTGGCAGCGGTCGGCCTGTTAACGTATAAAAAATTAATTTTAATAGTTGGAAGGAGATAGAAACATGACAAATTTAAAAACGGTAGTAGAAACAAAAAATATTAGTCTAGCATTAGCAAATAAATTGTTAGAAGCAGCCTTAGCTAAGGGAGAGGAACTCGGAATCCCCTTTAGCATTGCGATTGTTGATAAACCAGGTAATATAAAAGCATTTGCGGCAATGGACGGTGCACCAGTGTTAAGTTTGGAGATTTCGCAGAATAAAGCCTTTTCCGCAGCTGCTTATAACAGACCTACACATGAATGGTACGACAAAATTAAGAATGACCCGCCATTGCTTCATGGAATTGTCCACACCGAAAGATTGGTTATTTTCGGAGGAGGTTTTCCTATTAAAATTAATGGCGAGTTGATCGGTGGTATCGGAGTTAGTGGTGGACACTATGCACATGATATGCAGGTATGTGAAGCCGCATTAGAAGTGATCAAAAATTTCGAATAAATAAATCAGTAACAATCTTATATAAAATTTGTATTTTAACCCGCCCAAGGACTTTTATTGATAGAGTTCATTGGCCGGACTTCTATAAGTATTTCCTAGAGTTTAATTGCAACAAGTAATGCTTAAAGCGGGGAGGGTCTTATCCTGAGCACAACTAATTATCCTAATCCACCGGAAAAAATGGACTCCGCCAAGTATAAAGTATTTTTTGGTGCTTATATTGGCTGGATCTTTGATTACTATGAGGTTTTTGTCCTTAGTTTTTTAGTCATTCCAATGGCTGCATCCCTGTCTTTAACTACCGAACAAGTTGCTTCTTTATTTTCAATCCAATTGGGTTTCCTTGCGTTGGGTGGAATTATTTTTGGAATTTTGGGAGATAAGATTGGCCGGAAAAAAATCCTGATATGGACTCTAGTCATCTTTTGTATTGCTACATTAATGAGAGCATTTACCTTTGATTATGCTTGGTTAGTGATTTGGACAGCGGTTGCAGGTTTTGGGCTTGGCGGTGAATATGGAGCGGGTCAGGCCTTAGTTAGTGAAGTGGTACCAACGAAACAACGGGGATTTTGGAGCAGTCTTCTTTATGGTGGAGCCTATATAGGAATCTTTATGGGTGCACTGATAGGAGGATTTATATTACCGGTTATTGGCTGGAGATGGACCTTCGCCATATCCGCACTTCCAATTTTAATCGCATTATTTCTTAGACGAGATGTCGAGGAATCGAAAGTATGGGAGAAAACAATTAAAAACTCCTATGCTGTCAGTGTGAAGAAAAAGTTTACGATGAAGCGGTTTTGGAAGCCATTTATCATCTCGTTGATTGCCGCTGTTTTTCAATATTTTGCTTATTATGGGATAACCAACTTTTTACCCACTTACTTAGTAAAATATGAAGGGTTCGAAATGGGGAAAACAGCCTGGTGGTTATTCTTTACAGCCTTTGCCGGGTTAGTGGGTTCACTTATTGCCGGGATTACAGCAGACAAGTGGGGGAGAAGGATCACTCTTTCGTACTTAGCATTTATCGCAGGTGCAGGTGGCTTGCTTCTTTACTTTACATGGAATTCCCTCTTGCATTCTTTTTGGATACTAGTTCCCATTTTCTTCCTTTACTTGGGATCTAATGGGGCAACCATCTTCGGCTCATTATTTAGTGAGATATTTCCAACTGATGTAAGAAGTACAGGTATTTCTTGGGCTCTTCAAATTGGAAGAGGACTTGCATTTGCCCCTCCTCTGATAACTGCTGCAGTCTTTCCAGTTTATGGGTACAAACCGATTATATTAATGGGAGCAGGATTTTTCTTCGCATTATGTCTGTGGGCTTGGGTTTTCCCGGAAACGAAAAATAAAAATTTGGATACGGCCGCATCCGAGCCAATCGATAATACCCAAGAAGGTAAAAACATTAGTAGCTAGAAGAGTAATAGAAAGCAAATGTAAAAGGATGTGTAACAATGGAGTCCTATGACTTGGTTATTTTAGGCGGAGGCCTTGCCGGCATGTGTGCAGCAGTAGAGGCAGGAGAGAAGGGGGCCAGTGTCCTCCTGCTTGAAAAACTAGATGAACTTGGCGGAAGCACTGTCTTAAGTTCGGGATATATGGCATTTACAGGTACTGATATGCAAGAAGTAGCAGGCATTGTGGATTCCACTGAATCCCTTGTAAAGGACCTGCAAGAAGTTGGCGGAGGCGTAAATGACAGTTCGCTAATAACATTTTATGCTGAGAATCAACTGGAAACCTATTCATGGCTTGTGGGACAGGGGATAGAATTTCGCTCCTTAGAGGCGGTAAGCGGCCACAGTGTTCCCCGTGGACATATTATTGATCCTCATCAAGCTATTCAAGCACTATATAAAAAAGTAAAGCAGCTTCCGAATGTAATCATTCGTTTTTGTGCACCTGCAAAGCGCCTGTTAAAAAATGAAGAAGGACGGATCGATCGTGTCCTTTATGAGTCGGAAGGGGCCGAACAGACGGTAGAAGCGATCAAAGGGGTACTGGTTACTACCGGTGGCTTTGCAAAGGATGAAGCACTGCTCGGACAGTTTGCCCCTCAGTTAAATGGCGCCCTAAGAATTGGCGGGAGAGGGAATTGTGGAGACGGTATTAAAATGGCCTGGGAACACGGGGCCTGGGTCAATGATTTGCCTTATTTGAATGGAACATACGGATTCCATCCAAGCGCTTCCGGAGCGGTTAAAATGCAGGGTCTTGCTTTTTATAAAGGTGCAATCATGGTTAACCAATTAGGGAGACGCTTTGTTAATGAGTCTATTTCCTATAAGCTGCTAGGAAAAGCCGCGTTCGAGCAGCCTGATAAGATTACCTATCAGGTATGGGATCAAACTGTGATGGATAAAAGTGTGGCAGATGACCCGCTTTATGATTTAGAGCTGCTTCGCCGCCGCCGCCTTCTTTATATTACGGATACATTAGAAGAACTGGCAGATTGTATTGATGTACCTTTGGAAGTATTAGAAGAAACCATATCTAGATACAATCAGGGAATTCAAACTGGCGAGGAGCCTGATTTTGGGAGGAAGACGTTAACGCATAACTTTGGGAAACCAACGCCGATTGAAAAGGCACCATTTTATGCATTTGAATCGACAGTGGCCATGCTGGCAACTTATGCAGGAGTTGCAGTCAACTCCGCTGCCCAGGTCCTTAATCCGTTTGGGGAGCCCATCCCGGGATTGTATGCTGCAGGGGAGGTAACCGGCGGGTTTCACGGTGCTGGTTACATGACAGGAAGTTCCCTGGGGAAGGCAGCCGTGTTTGGCAGAGTGGCTGCGTCAGAGGCATTATCGGGGGCTGCTATTAAATAAGGCCTATAATTTGAAAATGCTAGTAAAAATGAAGTTTCGCCGATAAACTTACAAAAACCGCCGATATATTTGTAAAAACCGCCGATTAACTTACAAGAACCGCTGATAAACTTGTAAAAACCGCTGATATTTATAAAAAAACGGTTAAATATAACAAATTCAAAGATGAAGAAAGCTAAAACTTTCCTAATAAATTAATAGACGAAAAAAAGGAGGTAATGAAAGTGAAAATCTGGCACCAAAGCTTAACCACAATTGATCGGGTTCCCGAGTATCGCGATGCGATTGTCAATCATGTTCGTAAGATTGCCCGGCCCGATGTGGAGCTTGTTTTACATGGGATGTCGGAAGAAACCTATCCCACCCATTATCCTGGTCATTTTATTACCTATTCTTACCTGCAAAACCTACACCGTGAACAGTTTGTACGAGCGGCCTTACTAGCTGAAAAGGCTGGTTATGATGCCATGTTTATAGCAACTATTCCCGATGTGGGTCTTTTAGAGGCACGTACTCTCGTCGATATTCCGGTAGTTGGCTATGGCCAGGCCTCCTTTCATATGGCTTCCATGCTTGGAGATCACATTGGCGTTGTTAATTTCCTTGGACCGCTTGCCGATGAACTTCGGCAGAATGCCGCCCGTTATGGTTTAGGCAATAAACTGGGTCCAATTGTTCAAACAGATGTTGGGTTTGATCATGTCCTAGCTGGTTTTAGTGATCCAGAGCCTGTCATTGCTTCTTTTAAAAAGGCAGCAGAAATGGCGATTGCTGAAGGGGCTGATGTCATTGTTCCGGGAGAGGGACCTATGAATGTGTTCCTCGCGACCCATGGCGTTTCGAGAATTGGCGATGTCCCAGTGATCGATTCCTTTGCTGCCGGTATCAAGATGTGTGAGGCCTTAGTAGACTTACGTGAAAACTCAGGTGTCTACATGACCCGCCGTGGATATTTCAATGCCAAACCACCTGCAGAAGCAGTCGAAAGACTCCGTGAACTTTACAACCTTGAGGGATCCCCTGATCCAAAACAGGAGCGGGGATTAGCTGTTAGAGGAAGCGGAATTGACTCTATTAAATAAAATGCACTTTTTATAAAAAAATAGATTTTAAGAAAACGAGGTGATGAGGAAATGCATATTGTCGTTTGTCTTAAACAAGCTTATGACCCAGAAATTACACCACGACATTTTAAGATAGATCCTAAAACAAATCGTCCAGATAATGGAGATGCAGATATGGTCTTGGACTCCTTCGCAGAAAATGCGCTTGAACTGGCCATTCAGGTTCGCGATAAAACACCAGGTGCTGTCGTTACTGCACTCTGCTTAGGTGACGATGAAACAGAAGATGTGCTGCGCAGGGCGCTTGCCTTCACCGCTGATCATGCCGTAAGAGTTTGGGATGATGAATGGAAGGATTTAGATGGTCAGGCTGTTGGATATATTCTTGCTCAAACGATAAAGGAACTTGGCGGCGCGCAGTTAGTTTTAACTGGTTGTCTAGCTAGTGATATAGAGGAAGGTCTGGTGGGGCCGGTACTAGCGGAAGAGCTGGAAATGACCTGTCTAACATTAGTCTCGGAAATAGAAATAGATGCTGAAAATGTCAAGGCTACTTGTGAGGATGAGGACGGGTGCACCGTCGTAAGTGTTCCTGTACCAGCTGTTTTCACGATTATTAGTTCTGAGACAAATGTTCCGAGGCTTCCGAAGGTAAAAGATATCAGGCAGGCCAGAACGAAGCCTATCAAAGTATATGAGTTGGATGATTTAGAACTGGATGCAGAGCGCTGTCAGCCGGGGGTTAAACTTGACCGGGCATATGTGGTAAACAGAGAAAGCACTTGTGAATTGCTGCCTGGAACAGATGGAATAGAACTCGCGGGTGAATTGGCTGACAAGCTCTTGGCACTCAAGATTCTATAGGGGGCGTCAAACATGTCAAAAATTCTTGTTTTTGCAAATCAACAGGGAGATGTCTTAAGTTCCGGTTCTCGGGAAGCGTTAACGTTTGCCCGCCATTTAGCAGACAGCACAGGCGGGGAAGTCGCAGCAGTATTAACGGGGCCTGATGCCGTGTCTGGTTCAAAGGAATCATTCGCTTTTGGTGCTAATAAGGTTTACACTGTTTCAAATCCGTTGCTAGCTGAATATCAGTCAGATGTTTATGTTGATTGTCTTTATGCGGTATTTAAACAATCCGGTGCAGATACTTTTGTCCTTTCCTTTGATCGAATCGGGAAGGACCTCGTTGGGCGCATAGCTACGCGAATTGGAGCATCGGCGATTACGGAAGTCGTTGATTTTAAAACAGAGGGTCAAAAAATCACCTGGGTTCGGCCGATCTATGGAGATAAGGCGTTCGGAGAGTATTCAGCCACACGACCTCAAGTGGTGGCGGGTATCCGCCCAAAGAGTCAAACCTTGCCTTTACCTGATGACTCACGTACTGGAGAAATCATTTCTGTTGACTATAAACCCAAGGAAGATTTAGTTTTAACAAAGCTTGTAGTCAAAATTCAATCTGCCTTGTCCGATATCCGTCTTGAGGATGCAACTATTATTGTTTCCGGCGGCCGGGGGCTAGAAGGTCCTAATGGTTTTGCTGAACTTCAGGCTCTGGCAGATTTGCTTGGGGGAGCAGTCGGAGCATCCCGAGCTGCTTGTGATGCGGGCTGGATTCCGTCCAATTTTCAGGTTGGTCAAACGGGTGCCGTTGTCGCACCTGATCTTTATATAGCGGTCGGTATTTCAGGTGCCAGCCAGCACTTGGCCGGAATTACTAATGCCAAAACGGTAGTGGCGATTAATTCAGATGCAGAAGCGCCTATTTTTAAAAGAGCAGATCTTGGTGTAATTGCAGATTACAAGCAGGTCATTCCTGCACTGACCGAGAAACTAAAAAAAGTACTTGTATAAAAGAGTGAAGCAGGAACCTGATGGACATTGGAGGTTCCTGCTTCTTTGATTCTGAAAATTTTGATATTATTATATCAATGAAAGGTGTGATTAATTTGGTTGTTCAACTAGAAAATGTTTCATTAAAGAGGGATGGGAAAATAATCCTCCACGATGTTAACTGGGAAATTGAAAAAGGAGAACATTGGGTGTTATTTGGTTTAAATGGATCAGGAAAAACAGCCATTTTAAATTTACTCAATGCCTATTATTTTCCGACGAAAGGAAAAATTACCGTACTAGATTTGGAGTTTGGAAAAACCTATTTAGGAGAAAAACTTCGGAAGCAGATTGGATTTGTTTCATCGTCTCTTCAAGAGAAATTCCACCCTGATGATAATGCATTTGAAGTCGTCTTAAGCGGTGCCTTTGCTTCAATAGGTCTTTACGAAACTCCCACAGATGAAATAAGACAAAAAGCAATTTCACTTCTTGAGGAGTTAGGCTGTATCGAGTATGCCAACCGCCATTATACTACCCTTTCACAAGGTGAAAAACAACGCGTTCTCATTGCTCGGGCACTGATGGCCAATCCGTCCTTGCTGATTCTTGATGAACCGACAAATGGATTAGATTTTATAGCACGGGAACAATTGCTGGAGTCGGTTGAAAAGATTACCGAGAACAGGGATGCCCCAACCATTATCTATGTCACCCACCATGTGGAAGAAATCCTTCCTGTTTTCACTAAAACATTGCTTTTGAAAAAGGGACAAGTATTTGCATCTGGAGATACGAAAGATATGATTGCTAGTGTCAAGCTTACCGAATATTTTAATCTCCCGGTAAAGGTGCACTGGGAAAATGGACGACCACTATTGTCAAAACGGTTGGCAAAAGAAACAGTTAGTTATTAACAAATTAATGTTAATTATAAGTATAATAAGAATGGAGTATTAATAAGGAGAGAATAAAGTGAAAATCATTAAAACCATTCTTATTATAGCCGTTCTACTTATATCATCATCCTGCTCAAAAGATACTTCTGATTCTAAAACAAAGGCGATAAATAGGGAGAAGCAAGAGGTAGCAGCCGAAAAAGCAAAAGAAAAAGCTGACGCGGAAGAAAAAGCAAAGGCTGAGGAAGCCAGAATAGCGGAAGAAAAGGCAAGTGCTGAGAAAGCAGCGCAAGAAAAACAAGAAGCGGCAAAACAATCACAGGAAGAATTAGCGAAGAGTCTCGGTTTAGAGTTAATTACTGTTGGCAGAGTGGTTGACGGAGATACCATTGTGACCTCCGATGGACGTAAAGTCCGTTTAGTCGGCGTCAATACACCGGAATCCACCACCAGACATGAGCAATATGGGAAAGAGGCAAGTAACTATACAAATTCAAAGTTGAATGGAAAACAAGTATGGCTGCAGAAGGATGTTTCCGAAACAGATCGATACGGCCGCTTGCTAAGGATCGTTTGGTTTAATGTGCCGTCAAATGATATGGATGAAAATGAGATTAGAACAAAGATGTTTAATGCAGATTTAGTGTTGAGCGGATATGCAGAGCCATCAACCTATCCTCCGGATGTTAAGTACAGCGACTATTTTGTCAAGTTTGCCCGAGAAGCAAGGGAGGCAAATAAAGGTCTTTGGGCATTCGGCACTCAAGGGACAACGAAAGGTGATCTTGATTCAAGCTCAGGTAACAATGGGGCAGGAACTTCGACCAGCGGGAATACATCGAATGGCTCTACATCTGGAAGTGGGTCATCAACCAATTCCAGCTCGGAGTCCTTTCAAAATTGTACCGAAATGAGAAAGGTCTATCCGAATGGAGTACCATCTACACATCCTGCTTATGAGGCAAGGCATGATCGAGATAAGGATAACTGGGCATGTGAACAATAAAACAACAAAGACCGCAGACAAATGCGGTCTTCTTTTTATTTTTTCTGAGGCGGATTCGGCTCCTAAATTAGTGCTTAAATGTTACGGATCTTCCAGGCAATGTTGTAATACGGCCGTTTTTACCAGTTTCCCTAATCGTTATAGTATGTTTTCCATTACTGTATTCGGTGGTGTCGAGAGGGTAATGGAAGCCAGCTTTCCCATTATTGTATTGAGGATAAGCTTTTTGGACATCCGTCCTCGTATCTCCATAAATTGCCTGTCCAGCTGTTTTACCGTCTACCATTACATCTATTTTTGCTGCTTCGCTCTCATCCAAAAACCAGCCAGACACATTTTGAATCCCGATAAGGTTTGTTCCGGATAACGGATTGTCCAAGTACCCTTTGACATTGGCAATGTTTATGGTTTTACTAGGCAATGTCGTGACACGGCCGTTCTTTCCAGTTTCTCTAATCGCAATAGTATGTTTTCCATCTCGGAATTTCGTTGTGTCCAGGGTATAATGAAAGCCAGCTTTCCCATTGTTGTACTGAGGGTAGGCATTTTGGACATCTGCTCTCGCATCCCCATAGACGGCCTGGACAGCAACTGCTCCGTCTATTAATATATCAACCTTGGAAACACCATTTTCATCTAGGAACCACCCTTTAACCATACTTTGTCCATTGATCGTAGAACTAATAGTCGGTGCATCCATAACTCCGATAGATGGATAATGTTTAGGTATCTCATTCCAAACTAAACTTGATATTTTATTAATCGTCTCTATTCCATAGGAGAGAGACTTATTATTGGTTGTCAAAACTGCAATCACATAACTTTTTCCTTGTCCATTTACGTATCCTACACTATTGACAAATAGTTTACTTGGCGGATAGGAAGTGACCCAGCCGTTTTTTAATGCGATACTAACACCGGATGGAGCTCCAGTACCTGTGCCCCAGCGTTGATCCGACTGTACGTTCCGCATGAGGTTAAGACCGTAAGCTCTCTGGGCATCCGTTAATAAGGAATTTGGATAGGCAAAGTATTTCATCATGGTGAGTTGATCCGAAACAGTTGTTTTAGTACGTCCCCACCAGTCTCCGGTACCAGCAATTGTATTGGTCATTCCGACTTTTCGAAAAAAGGGCTGGACACCTAGTTCACTGCCAAGCTGCCTCCAGATCGTACTTGCAGCACTCTTATTGCTATTTTCTATCATTCTAGTTAGCAACGAAATTCTCATAGGAGGTAATGGGTATTTTTCGATAAAGTATATCTGCCAGCATCGACATTTTAACGACACTTTCCGTATAGTAGTTTTTAGAAGAGTTGTATGTATAGGTTTTTCCTGTGTTTGCATCGTAAACTCCAACGGAAACCGTATTGCTTCTAGAAGAAATATAATTAGTTACTTCAGGTCCCAAAATAGTGTTTGCAGATGCGTAAGAAGGCTTTACACAAGACATTATTAATATCCCCGCCAAAGCCATCACAGCAAGTCTTTTTAACAAGCTAATTTCCCCGTCCTATCAAATTGGTAATCTATGAAACTTCTTTATATTACTGCTTTTCTATGAAAAACCATATAGTAAATTACATTTACAGTTTTCATGATTTATATTATTGAAAATTCTGAATTATTGTGTTAATCTCATAGTCAAGGTGATTGGAAACAAGTCCCATCTAAAAGAAAAGATTAATATGTAAGCGCTTTAATCACCCTGATTTAAAGCAAAATAAAATGAATACAGGGATTAAGGGGGATTCATATGGATGTAAGTGGAATTTTAAAGGTTGTTGCAGAAAGTAAGCTTGTTTATCCAAGTGGAGTAAGACAATCTAACACCTCAATTGGAAGCAGTAAAGCTTTTCAAGAACTTCTTCAAAAATCCCAGCAAGATCCCGCAAACTTTTGGAACGATGTGGCGAAAGAACTATTTTGGTATGAGCCTTGGGAAAAAATAATAAGTGGAAGTCTTCCGGATTTTCGTTTTTTCGAAGGCGGCATTAGCAACCCATGTGTAAACTTACTTGACCGACATGTGGAAAACGGTGCAGGAAATCGCACAGCTCTCATTTGGGAGGGTGAAAACGGAGATACGAAGTTTTATACATATAATATGCTGCTGGCTGAGGTGAATCGATTTGCCAATGTTCTTCGTTCCTTTGGTGTGAAAAAAGGGGATTGTGTGGCGATTTTCCTTCCTAATTTGGCTGAGGCAATCATTGCTGTTCTCTCTTGCTTTCGGATTGGGGCTATTTACAATACGGTTTTTTCAGGGTATTCTGAAAAGTCCTTGAAAGACCGTCTCGTTAGCTTTGAGCCAAAGATTATCGTAACTACCGACGCAACGACAAGAAGGGGAAACAAAGTTTATTTGAAGGAAAAAGTGGATAGGGTAATTCCAGATATTCCATCTATTGAAGCCGTGATTGTCGTCAATCGCCTTAATTCAGAAATCAATATGACAGAAGGACGTGATTTCTGGTGGGAGGAACTAACGAAAAAGGCAAGTATTCATTGTGAACCTGAGAAGCTTGAGGCCAATGAATATGGAATTGTGTTCTATACTAGCGGGACAACAGGAAAGCCCAAGGGTGTCGTTCATTCAGGAATGGCTTTTGTGATCCAGAATTATATTTATAGCAAATATCATATGGACCATCATGATGATGATGTTTTCTGGTGTACGGCGGATATTGGCTGGCTGACGATGCATATTTGGGGCATTGCTGGTGCACTAGCAAATGGAGTCACCACGGTTGTATATGAAGGAGCGATTGATTTTCCAACTAAGGACAGATTTTATCAAGTGATTGAGAAATACCGTGTTAATAAATTGTTTACCGCTCCAACGGCATTGCGGATGTTAAAGAGTTTGGGTGAAGAGATACTGGAGCAATTTGATTTATCCTGCCTTGATGTCATTTCCCTTGTTGGTGAACCTTTTGACCCTGAATCATGGCAATGGACATATGAGGTGTTAGGAAAAAAGAAAATATGTGTCAATAATACATGGGGACAAACAGAAACAGCGGGTTGCCCAATCGCTGGAGCAGCTTGGTTAACCCCAATGAAGCCGGGATCAGCCGGAATGCAATTTTTAGGTGCAGATATAGCTGTAGTGGATGAAGAGGGAAATCCAGTTCAACCTGGTACGTTAGGTAATTTAATTATTAGAAGTCCATTTCCAATGCTTTGCCGCACGCTTTGGAAGGAACCGGAGCGTTATATTTCCTCTTATTTTAGCCAAATTGAAGGCAGCTATTTCGCAAGTGATTTGGCCTTGATTGATGATGATGGCTATGTTTGGGTCGTTGGTCGTTCTGATGATGCTTTCAATGTTGCCGGGCATCGCTTGAGTACAATGGAAATTGAAAGTGCAGTGCTTGAATGTGAAGGCGTTGCAGAAGCGGCTGTTATTGGTGTCCCCGATGAAATCAAAGGAGAGGTTGCGCTCGTTTTTGCCCGGGTAAATGACCTTACTTATGGGACAGATCATTTAAAAGAGAAAATAAATGAACGGATTGTACAGCAGATCGGAAAAATTGCTCTGCCCAAAGCCATTATTTTCACCGAAACACTACCAAAAACCGTTAGCGGGAAAATCATGCGCCGCTTATTAAAGGAAATGTTCTTATCAGGAAAGGTTTCGGGTGACATTACAGGGCTCGAAGATCCAGCAACAGTAGCACATGTTCAAACGATTATCAATGCAGGATCCACAGTGAGGTAAAAGAGTTTGCTAGGCAAGGTCTTTTACACATTGAAATGGTAATCTGTCAAAAGACATACAAATAGAGTAAAAAGATGAAAGAATCTCCTCGACTAATGAACTGTGACCCATAAA
>NZ_JBALPZ010000013.1:87405-97118 GCF_036965645.1 Neobacillus drentensis | reverse complement strand
CTTATATACTATTGTTACAATAAAAAGACAGGAATTGTGAACATTTTCTAAACATATAGTGTTAACATTGTTAACTTCATTCCTTTGTTTTTTCCCCTGTATTATAATGGGAATAAATTATGGGGGTTCGAGGTGAACAGTGATGGAACAAACATTAAAAATAACAAACGTTTTGTCAGATCCAACACGGTACTACATTTATCAATACATTACTAAGCGTCATCAAGAAGTTACAGTTCAAGAGGTTGCTGAAAATTTTAATATTCATCCTAATGTGGCAAGATTACATCTTTCCAAATTGGAGGATGTTAATATGTTAGTATCTGAAACAAAGAAAACGGGAAAAGGAGGCAGACCAAGCCGGCTCTACCGGTTATCTGATGATGTCATTCAACTGCATTTCCCATACCGTGACTATATGCTTTTATCAAAAGTTGCCATTCAGACCATGATTTCGCTCGGTGAAGCTGGCAGGGAAGCTTTGTTTATGACCGGCCACAGATTTGGGACAGAAATAATTGAGCAAGAAATGGCAAAGAGAGCACTTGGCGAGGAACTGACATTTGATCAAAAGTTAACGATTTTAAAAAGTGCTGCGACCCTTGCTGGTTTTTATCCAGAGTTTGAAGCAAACGGTGACAACACAAAAATTTTCTTTCAAATCTTCAATTGCCCTTTTAAAGAAGTTGCAGCAGAGCATACTGAAACGGTTTGCAATATGCATCATGAATTTTTGAAGGGCATGTTTGGTGCACTATTTGAATCAGTTGAATTAATTGAAAAAGAAAACATGATTTCAGGCTGTGAAACGTGCTCTTACCAGGTACTTGTGACAAACTAATTCGAGTCTGATGTTTACATTATGCCTCCTTTTACTTTATAATATTGTATTGATGGTATCGTAGGATAAAAGGGGGTATACATATGGATCGCATGTTCAGAGTTTGTGGTTTTTGGACTGGTATTTTTACCGTAATGCTCTATCTGGGTGATTTGGATAGAACAGCCATGCTATTCTTGGCTCAAACAGGGTTTTTTGTTCTGCTTAGCTACCTAAAGCTTTCCGAACGTATGTATATGTATGTATTCGGAGCATATTTAACTATCTTCTTCGTTGGCTTTACATATTGGACAACGTTCATGATGCCGCTTGGCGCAGGAGAGTAATAACAACGAAGCACCCAGAATGGTATTCTGACGCTGCAGGACAAAAAAAAACGCCGGTGCTCCGGTGTTTTTTTATTCCACAAATACATCATCTTCCTTTAGCTGAAATCCTTTTTGCTGGATTATGACATGAAAATAAGCGCTCATCCCGGATGGCAAAATTAAACTGCGAATAGCACGATTTCTTTTGCTTATCTCCGAAAAAGGATCAGAATCATTATGCTGCTCTAACTCCTTTAAGATACCTATCTTTAAAAGAAATTCATCCTGCCTTAGTTTGATAAACAACGCCAGCTGTTGCTCCATCCCTTTTTGTATAAGATAATCGAAGTGAACATGGGTGGTTATATCTATCTCACCTGGAAGCTGCAAGACATCGTCTATCATCAAATGTTGGTGGTACCCTCTTAAACTCCCTTTTTTACGCTGAGGATGAGCCCACTCTTCATTGGTATAGCCATAATCAGCAGTGACAATGATTCCTTCCATTAAGACTTTAGAAATATCTTCAATCATTTTGTCCATCGCTAAGGGAATCTCAATTCGTTGTTTCTCTCTTATAGAAAGTTTACTTTCTGCAAGAAATAAAAGGATAGCTTGGTTCGTTAGTTCTTCCCTTTGTTCAAACAATTGTCCGTTATCCGTCATCCCCACCATTACTTCTACATACGCGCCATTTATTTTTTCAATTACATGAACCGGAAGAGCATCAAAAAGTTCATTTGAAAAAACCAATCCAGAAAAGGGTTCAAGTTTCTCAAGACTCTCCACTTGCATAATTGAAAATGAAGGCTGCAATAATTCACGCTGCAGCTTTCGATGATAGGGACTACTTTCCACGATTATATATTTAAGGGGGGTTCCAATCGAATCATACCATTCTTGTAAAAAGGCGTTCGCAAAACGCCCTGTTCCAGCTCCTATCTCACAAAAGACTGGGGGCAATTTAGTTTTTTCACAAATAGCAGAAAACCATTTTGCCATAAGTCTACCGTATACATCCGAAATATTGCTGGTAGTAATAAAATCCCCTTTTCTTCCGATTTTAGGTTTTTCCTTCATATAATAGCCTAATTCCGGATGATAAAGCACTGCAGAAATATAATCAGCATAAGAGATTAGCCTGTTAGGCGAATTAGAGATTATGTCCTTTAAATATGTAATCATATTAACTCCCTTTTAGGTTAGCTGCGTTGACATATTGGAATCTTTAAATACAGTTAGGATAAAGAACTCAACAACTGTCCCCTTATAAAATAAACATGCCCTTAAAAGACCTCCATTACTAAAAGGAAGGGTCTTCTTTTTATTCTAAAACCCATTTAAAAAAGGGTTACTGTCCATTTCTTCCCCAATAGTTGTTACAGGACCATGGCCAGACAATACATATGTTTCTTCAGGCAAACATAAAAGCTTATCATGAATACTTTTCAAAAGCTGTCCAGAATTCCCCCCAGGCAAGTCTGTACGGCCGATTCCACCCTGAAATAAAGCATCTCCAGATATAACAACATCATTTTCCTTGAAGTAATAAGAAACACTGCCAGGAGAATGACCAGGTGTATGGAATACCTGAAAGGTAAATTCGCCTATATTCATGTGGCCTTCATTATGTATAATATGATCAGCTGGATTAACCACAATTGGTTCGATTTGCATAAATAGTTGCGATCCATTTAACCTAGGGTCTTCAAGCCATTTTTCTTCCTGCTTATGAATATAAACGGGAATGTTATAGGTGTCCCTGATCATATCAACTGCCCCAATATGATCAAAATGAGCGTGAGTGAGAAGAATGGCTATTGGCTTTAATTTTCTTTGACTTAGTAAGTGTATTAATTTTTTCCCTTCCTCGCCCGGATCCATAATCAAGCAAGTCTTATCAGGATTCTCAACAATATAGCAATTCGTCTGCAGTGGCCCTAAAGGGATTTGCTGCCATTTCATATTTTTGTTCCTCCCATACATAAATTCATCAGGTTTATTTTACACTAAAGAACATAGGAGAGAAAGTGTAATTGCCCTCGACAAATCTAAGAAAAAAATATAAAATAGGAAACGAATGTATATAATATAGTTACATAATTTTTGGAAAATGGGTATATACGAAAAGGGGGAATTAAAAATGGGTTTAGTGATCATTTTTGCGCTTGTAACAATCCTTGCAGCCTATGCAGGTTATAGTTCATTGAAAAATAAGAACTTCCTGGCCGCTTTTTGGGGTGTTGCTTCATTCTTGGTTTTCGGCTGGTTCACAGTGATGACTATAATTGAATCAGGTTTTCCAACTGGAACTCACTAATTTGAATAACGAAAGCAAAAGACTGTCTCCCGACAGTCTTTTTTTGCATTTTTTATCTATCTTCTTTCCCGCTCAACAGGCTGTTAACCCGTTCAACTTTATAATCCATGCTTCGTTTCACATCTCTGCGATCATCAATTCGAATGGATGTCGCAACCCGTTTAATCCCTTCTGAGAAAGGAATCTCATGCATCGCCTGGATAACTTCAAAAAGAACTGGAAGCTCTCCTTCAATGATTGTATTCATCGGTGTTAATTGAAATTTAATTTTCCCTTCCGCCTCATAATTCCTAAGGACCCGTTGAACACTTGCTACGTATTTGCTGACACTTGGTGTTTCAGTTCCAACCGGAATTACGGTCACATCTACAATTGCCATTACATAATCACCATCACTTTATATTATTATATTTCTTTGTGATTTTAACATATCAAACAAAAAAGGAAAAAAGAATGACCCTTTGATTGTCATTCTCTCACTAATTCATAGCTTTTCTTTTTGTTTAGATCAATAATTTTTTCAAAACTGTTACCTAATAGAGCTGTATTCCCATCTGGTGAAAGTGAAATAGGGACATTATCCAAGCCGCCCAGAATTAATTTACTGCTTCGCTTCTTTAGGTCATAGCTAATGAGTTGGAAGCCGCCTGTATATGTATCCGCATCACCACTCGTGAGTGGTCTAATGCTGATAAATTGTTTCTTCTGTTCATTATAATCATAAAAGGGAACCAGCCAATCTGAAAACTTGTTTAACTGAGGGACGGAAAAGCTAAATAATCGTTTCTGCTTTTTGTCAAAAAAGGAATAGTCAGCTATAGACGAATCCTCTTGATTTACAGTAACCGTCATAAGCAGATCACGATATGCTGCAAATTGAATTACTTGAGTAAAGATCGTCTTCTCCCCCGCATCTCCTAACCCTTTAATAATAAGAGGAGCAACCAATGAGGGACTACTCTGATCCCAGTTTAAGTAAGCCACTTCATCCGACTTAATCCATTTTATAAATGGCTGCGGAAGCTTGAGTTCAGTTGTACTAGCATCGGTTACATCAAGTAAATATAATTGAAAGCTCCAGTCTTCTGCGAATTTTGTAATCAAAACTTTGGATTCATCATAGGGATTCCACTCAAACCCTAAATCATACGATGGAAAATTCTTTTTTAAAAGTTCAGTCCCTTTAGCATCAATAATTGTAACCACACCCACAAATGAGGATGGTGATGAATGAATTAAAAGGTATTTCTTTGTTGGGCTTATTTGCACATTAACAATGGGATTTTCCGTTTTATAGATTAGCTTACTTTTCCCTGTTAACAGATTATAAAGAAACAGATAGGAAGATTGGTTTAAGTTCGTCACATAGAAAATTTGTTGATTAGTATACCAGCCCACTACTTTATAGAACTCACCCTGTCCTTCAGGAATCGATATGGGCAGTTTCCATTTGGTACTAAGTGACGCGGAGGGTACCCCTGTCTTTTCATTTTTAATTGGAATTTTTGTTTTAGGCTGTTCCTTTGCGGCACATGCATTTAAGATGAGAGACGACAATATAAAGATTAGCAAAATAAGTGTACTGTTCGCTTGTTTTAATTTGGTCAGATGAATCAAGTCGTCTCCTCCTATCCCTATATGGTTCCGGCGTTAGACTACAAAAACATTTAAAACATTTAAAACATTCAACATAACACAACTAAACTTAAACAGGAAAAAAGCCGCAGAAATTCGGCTTTTTTTAAGTGGACATGGGCGTCTGTAACCCCCATTAATATCTGAATTTTCTCATGCTTGTTTCATTCTATTTTAATAACACTAGGGAGATATTACAAGTAGAAGACAGGAAAATTTTAATAAGCTAATGCTGTAAAAAAGATTTTTTCTGCACATTTAAGTATTCTTGGGTATTGAGAAAGCGGTAATGGATTAATTCCTTTACCTAATTCTATTGTAAAACCGGGCCTTTGATATTCTTGAATAAACCAATCCTTATATCCTGCGTGACTGTTTACATAACGAATTGCACGGTAT
The DNA here is from genome assembly GCF_036965645.1 of Neobacillus drentensis. Classification (GTDB taxonomy): domain Bacteria; phylum Bacillota; class Bacilli; order Bacillales; family Cytobacillaceae; genus Neobacillus; species Neobacillus drentensis_D. The sequence goes on along the minus strand of NZ_JBALPZ010000013.1, from coordinate 91,615 downwards.
CCACTGACCTTTTCAAATTCTTTCGCAAGTAATTCTGACTCGGAAGGTTCTAACCCCTCATATCCCCAATAAAATTCCTCTCCTTGGGTATGAAAGGCTAGAAGTAAGTCAAATTGATTTCGTTGAACTAATTCCGCCATAGCTACTGCTTCTGGTTCTGTTAATGGTTCAATTCCTGGGAAGTCACGGGAGGCAGGTGCTTTGGGCTTTTTATTTTTTCTGCAAAGGTCCCAGTTAGCCGGAAATTGGTTATTTAAATCAATGCCTTTAATATTTGCTTTCCAATGAATAAAATCATCACTGCCTTCATTGATACCAATAACCTCATCTCTTATATGAGCAGGCGGCCCATTTAGTACCATATCCACTCCATCAGGATTGACCATCGGGACAAGGGATAACTCAACATTCTCATACAAAGCTAATGCCTTCCTCCCCCTAACCATATAGTCATTGGTAACCGAAACTAGATACTGATTTAGTAAACTCATTAGGATCATGGTGGTAATCCATTCATTGGCATGGAAGGAAGCATTCATATGTATCTTCCTTTCTCCCTTTCCTATTCTGATTTCATGAATGTGATTACCTAAAACACTCGTACCAATCTTTGTTATTTCCATAAAAGGGTAAACCCGTTGAAGATTTTTAATTAATTTTGTCAGCTTCTTATAATCTAATGGATTCCTTTCCGGTGCAATGGGTACCATTACCTTTTCGGGGACAAAAATCCTCTCGCCTGTAACCAATTGGAGTGGATCTTTGGTTTGGTTTAACAGTATGAGGGTGTCAATTTCTATTCCTCTTTGAGAAGATATCTTTTTAAAAGTATCTCCCTCTTTAATAATGTAGGGAACTAAAACGTATCCAGGTAAATGAATTTTATCACTTGGTTTCATCTCAGTAGGCATTACATGTAAATTTGAATCCAATATTAGTTGGAGTGGGATGTTAAATAACTGGCTTAAATAAGACAGAGTATCTCCAGGTCGTACGTATATCTCCATATACTCTCCTCCCATCAAAAAGAACATATGAAGATTATCATAAAAAAATGATAAAAAACCCGTATTTCTACGGGTTTTTATCTGTTTACTGATTTAATTTATTCTTGATTAACCAGGCTGCACCTAAAACACCTGCATCATTTCCTAATGTGGCAAGATCTATTTCAGTGGAATTCCTAACTGCAGGAAAGGCAAATTTCGCAAAGTTCTCTTTTACTGATTCTAGTAAAAGATTCCCCGCTTTCGATACCCCTCCACCTAAAACAATTTTTTCAGGATTTAGTGTGTTACCGATATTCGCTAGAGCTAATCCTAAATGGAAGGATACTTCAGCTAATACCTTTTGGGCCAAGCGATCGTTATCGCGAGCCGCATCAAAAATATCTTTTGCCGTGAGCCTGCCGTTCAGCGTAAAAAGTTCTCCTAATTTACTCGATGAATGGCTGTTTTTGATTTCTTCCACGGCTAACCGAACAATCCCGGTGGCAGAGGCAACGGTTTCAAGACAGCCTGTTTTTCCACAATTACAAGGTGCTCCGCTAGATGGAATGACTGTGATATGGCCAATCTCACCAGCTGCACCATTAACCCCTTGAATAATATTGCCATTGGCAATAACCCCGCCGCCGACTCCAGTACCTAATGTAACACAGACGAGATCTTTGGCCCCATTCCCGGCTCCGCTCCACATTTCCCCTAATGCTGCACAGTTTGCATCGTTTTCTACAGCTGCGGGAAGTGAAGTTGCTTCTTCTAGGCTATCCTTTAGCGGGAAATTATCCTTCCAGCCTAAATTTACTACATTTAGAATGATCCCCGTCTCATAGTCTACAGGTCCGGGTGCCCCCATCCCAATGCCCATCAATTTTTGTTTAGTTTCACCGATCTCAGTCAATTTCTCATCGATCGCCTTAGCAATATTGGAAGTAATATTTTGACCTTCATCCGAATTATCTGTTGGTATTTCCCATTTATGTACAATCTTACCTAAAACCGTAATAAAAGCTATTTTAGTAGTTGTGCCGCCGAGGTCAACACCAGCTATCCACTTATCTGCCACCTAAATTCCCCTATCTTTGGTTACTTTTTTCTTTTTGGATTTGGATTTCGTGCCTCACTAATAACAAAGCAGTCTGATATTCTTTTGTTTCAATTAATTGTGCCTGATATAAGTCTTTTAACTCTGCTTCCATTAACTCAAGGTCACCGATTCGATCCCCAACATAAATAATGGTTCCAAATTGTTTTAATAATTGCTGAATTTCATAGATTGTCTTCATCTAGGGACCCCTCACTCCTTCGTCTTGCATGGAGAGTATTTATTTTACTATGGCTTTTTTTCACATAAATGGTTGCTTTTCAAATTAGTACGAAAAGAGCCATACTAAAGAAAAGTATATCTCAAGCAAGATTTCACCTCAAGATAGATATGGATAAAAAAGGCGCAAACTAAAAAATAGCAGAAGAAACCAGGGAAGTTTTTCCTCGAGAACTCTTCTACTTATTCTGAATCTTGAAGTTGCTTATTAATCTCGTTTACCAAATCGGAATATTGGACCTTTTGGGGATCTAACTCGGCAGCTTTTTCAGCATTCAATTTTGCCTGTTTAAGATTTTTTTGTTCCAGATTAATTAAAGCAAGATTAAAATAAGCTTCATCCAATTTCGGGTTTAGTTTAATTGCTTTTTGGAGATGTTTTTTAGCTTCAGGCAGCATATTCTTTTTGATCTCAACAAAAGATAAAAGAAAATAGGTTCTGTCCGAAAGGTTGGATGCGTTCTCTTCTGTATTCGTTAATAGTTTATATGCTTGATCATAATCACCTTGTTTTACATATTCCTGTGCCATTAGTAAGGTAGAATCTTCATCCTTTGATTGTACCGAAGAGCTAAATCCATAAGATAAGGAAGACCATACAATAGCGGCAGAAGCAATCAGAAAAACTATTTGCCATGGTGTTTTTTTTATTTTTGGAAGATGAGTAATACCCGCTGCAAGGAACCCTCCAAATAACCCGCCCAGATGGCCGGCATTATCGATCCCAGAAGTCGAAAAGCCAAATACAAGATTAATTCCAAGTACAACAATTAAATTCATTCCCATTGTTCTGGAGAATAATTTTGGAAACACTACACCAAAATACAACAAAGCGCCAAAGCATCCAAAAATAGCACCGCTAGCCCCTGCAGATAAGTTTGAACTAAAAAGAAAGCTGGCAATAAAACCTGTAAATCCTGCAAATAAATAGATCAATAAAAAACGAGTTTTACCGAATATTCGTTCCACCGTCGTTCCTAGGAAATATAACGCAAGGGTATTCATTACCAGATGAAGGAAACCAATATGTAGAAAAACAGGTGCAATTAATCTCCACCATTCACCTTGATAGATCAATGCGTTTACTTTAGCACCATATTTAATCAAAGTAGATGTATTCGTGCTGCCGCCATGAAACTGAAGCCACAGGAAGACAGCTAGTTGTATAACGATAAAGACATAAGTAAACAAAGGTTTTCCACTAAAAAGAAGATCTCGTTCCGCTTTTACTTTATTATTAGCAAGATTTAAGGCAGACCTCTTTAATTCCTCAACGGCTTGTTCTGAATCAACTTCATGGAAATCGAAATGAACTTCCGAGCCAATCCTTTCGGACACTTCCCCAAACCCTGATTCAAGTAACTCCTTTGTCAAAAGAATCGAGTTTACGATTGTTTTATTTCCTTTTGGAAAAACAAATGGTTTTGTAAGGCGAAATTCATACTCATCTACAGGTGGAAACTCACTGACATAAATGTTTAGTACGTTCAGTTCACTCCTGCCTATTTGTTTTCGTACTCTTTCCCCGTTAGAAGCTGTAAATTCAATGTCTCTCTGCAGGGCATTACTCCAATCTAAATTATGGAGCAGCATACGAATAATAGGGGCTTTTTTATTTTCTAATTTTTCAAGCCACAATTCTTTTTGATTCTCAAATAGTTGAATGACTCGATAACCATGATTAGAGATGAAAGAATATGCCAACCGCCAAAAGATGTACCCTTCTTCTTTATTACTCATTTCTCCCCTGCTTTCTATTTTTCTTAAAGTATAATGTTAGTTATTCGCTGTTGCCAATGATAATTTTACGCCCTAAAGCTAAACATAATCATCTTAAAATCCCTATATTCATTTTTTCCATTACTTTTATTATAAACGAAATAAA
>NZ_JBALPZ010000013.1:7533-87368 GCF_036965645.1 Neobacillus drentensis | reverse complement strand
GAAATAAACCATTAACATTTGCATTAAAGGGGTATTTAATAAATTGGACAAAAAGCAAAAAACCATCTGCGGTTTTCACCTGCCAGATGGTCCTCCAAAAACGGATGACATTAATTTTTGTCTTACCCCAGGGAAGCTCATGATAGAGCCTACAGCAAGCCGCCGCATCCAGCCTGTACCAATCAGCGCATTAATGATTCTGTACCTATAGCGGTATACTACGTAACCAATTGAACCAATCATAAAAATGGATGTTATTAGACGAGACATCATCATCCCTCCTACTTACTATTCTGTGATGGAAACAGTAGAATTATCCATTAATCATAAAGAAAAGAGACGAAATAAAAAAAATTCGTCTCCTTTACGCAGTTAGAAATTCTTAAACACAGGTTCCATTGTCTTCTTTAATACTTGAACAGAATTCGTAAACTTTGCTTTTTCTTCGTCATTTAGGTCTAGTTCAACAATTTCCCTGACTCCATTGCGATTAACAACGGCTGGAACACCAATATAGATATCATTGTGTCCGTATTCTCCGTCCAAATAGGCGGATACCGTGAGCACCGAGTTTTCATTTCGTAAAATGGCTTTCGTTAAGCGGACTAATCCCATGGCAATACCGTAATATGTAGCACCTTTGCGCTCAATGATGTGATAGGCGGCATCACGTACATTTAAGAAAATCTGATTTAAATCATCCGGATTAAAATTAGATTTGTTTTTTGTCCATTCAGAAATGGTTGTTCCGGCGATATCAGCATGGCTCCATACAGGCAGTTCGGTATCCCCATGTTCTCCAATAATATAAGCATGTACATTCCTAGTATCTACGTCAAAATGTTCACCCAGTAAATAGCGGAAACGGGCCGTATCTAAGATCGTTCCTGAACCAATAACGCGCCCTCTAGGAAGACCGGAGAATTTCCAGACAGCATACGTTAAAATATCCACCGGATTAGTAGCAACTAAAAATATTCCATTAAAGCCGCTGTCCATAATTTGATCAACGATACCTTTAAAGATTTTCGTATTTTTTTCGACTAGGTCAAGTCTAGTCTCTCCAGGCTTTTGATTGGCTCCAGCTGTAATGACGACAAGATCAGCTACACCGCAATCTTTGTAATCCCCATACCAAATTTTCGTCCTAGAAGGCGCAAAAGGCATTCCATGATTTAAGTCCATGGCATCCCCTTCCGCTTTCTCCTTATTTAAATCCACTAAGACTAACTCTTCCGTAATCCCTTGATTTAAAAGGGCAAACGCATAGCTAGATCCAACAAAACCTGTTCCGATAAGGACAACCCGGTTAACGCGTCTTAGCATTCTCACTCCTCCTATTTAGCTAAAGTAGTTTGAAACAATGTAATCATTCATATGAGTATAATTTAGAATTTTATCAAAAAAGTCTCAAAATTACGATTAATAACACTGAAGCTATAAAACCCGAAAGAAAATTCACCATATCATTATCCACAAAGGTACACCCTTTTATACGAGTTGTAGGTGTACTGCAATGGAGCCTTTTTTCAGTAGTGATACCACAATGTCTGCATATGTAAACTTGTTGATAAAAGGCACCAAATAGCGTATCAATGACATTTCCTATAAAGCCAAATAGAAATACTAACAAAACTATAGAGAGATCAAAATGAAAAAGAAAATAACTTAGAATGGAGATGAGAACCGAGCCGAAGGCAGCAGCAATACTTCCTAAACCACTAATTGCACCCGAAGTCCCTCGTTCTACTCGTTTAAAAGTGCGTATGTAAATAGGGTTATTCCTACTTAAGCTGCCAATTTCCGAAGCCCAGGTATCAGAGTTGGCGCTCGCTAAACAAACTGTAAACCCGATCACCCACGTCCGATCAGGCTGAAATATATAAAGTAGACTAAAAAGAGCGGCAGCCCCCCCGTTCGCAAGGACTTGAAGCCAATCTCTTGTTCCACCTTTCGCCAATTTTTCTTCCAGCGTCTTTTTTGCAGAACTTCTGTATTTTGACCAAAAATTGGAGGATACATAAAAAGCACCAAGCAATATTAGACCATCTAGACCCATACCACCATAAACAGACATTCCTACCAGCATAGCAGCAAAAGCACCTGTAAGTGTGAGGGATTTTTGAAAATATCCCGCCATTGCTCCGATTATGATCACTATATAAATGAACAAGTCTTCTAGCATTTTGTTAAAATAACCTCTTCGTTTGTAATTATTTTTGAAACAGGAATATCATGGTCTTCTATTGGAAAATTTGGAATGATTTGTTGATTAAAGGCTAACGATAATGTTTTGCCTGGATATTCAGATAAGAAACGATCATAGAACCCGCCGCCAAATCCTAAGCGATAACCTGTCCGAGTATAGGCAAGACCCGGTACAATAATTAAATCAATTTCCTCAGCATTAATTTCAGTAGTCAATGTTTCGATAGGCTCTAGCAGTCCATAATAAATCGATTCCAACTGAGAAAAATCTGTAAGTGTTCTAAAGGCTAATCCTTTGTCCTTTGGGCTACATTTGGGAATAACTACTTGTTTCCCCTGTTCCCATGCCTTTCGAATAATTTGGTATGTATCGACTTCAGGCTGTCTTGAAACATAAATCCCGATGGTCTTAGCTTTTTCCCAATCCACATCAGTATATAAAGTGCTGGCAATTTTAAAGGAGTAATGCTCATAAAGGGGTCTTGAAAGAGTTGAAAGGGTTTCTTTAACTTGTTTTCGTATCAAATTCTTCTCGCTCATTTTTTTCCTCCTTACTGTTTTAAAACAACAAAAAAAGCAGCAGGAAGCCCTACTGCTTATTTTGTTTCACGATGTGCTGTTGTACGCTTTTCTCTTGGGCAATATTTCTTAAGCTCAAGACGATCTGGGTTGTTACGTTTATTTTTTGTTGAAATATAGTTACGATCTCCACACTCAGTGCAAGCTAACGTAATATTTACACGCATGTCAATTTCCCTCCAAACGATTAAGCTGTTCGTTCATACGACTTTTCTATAATATCATTTTTCATTAGGAAATGCTAGTGTGTTTTTTAATAAGTGCTTTTTCTAACAAAATCAGTTCGTTTTTGTTGGAGCCGCTAATCGTCCAAGTATCCAATTTTCTAGTTTGATGTGGTGCAATTGAGGCTGTCATCTTAAAAATACTAGCTGCAGGCCCTTTTGCCATTGGTTGATATTTTAAGTTTCCTTTTTTAATGGAACTCCATATACGATCCGTGTAGGCATTCCATAAAGGCACCGTTGTGAATTCTTTCATACTTGCCTGATTACAGTGTCCATTCACAAGATAAACCTGTGTGTTCGCATGATGAATAATATGATTTTCAATCGGTGACACGAATGTTAAGTTTTCCTGTCCAACATTTAAAAAATGGTGCATCGCTAAAACATGAATATGTTTCGTTATATGACTGTGATTTTTTACATAAACACTCGAAAGATGGATTTTAGCATGAATTTGTTCCTGCTTTACTTTTATTACTAATGCTTCATCGTAAAGCACTTTTTCCATAGTGTCTTGCAGCCAAAGGTATTTCCCATTCACCCAGAGTCCCGGAACGAATTGCAGTGATTCCAACGCTGTTTCTAGACTAGAGGTATGTTCCATATTTTTCAGTTCAGTAGTTAAATTCATTTTCATGCACACCCTCTTTATCATTTATTTGGCGCTGTATTTTGATTCTTCTCATTGACTCGCTGGCTGAGCAATGTATCTTCCATCACCCGGCTTGTTTCAGCCGCGATTCTTTTCCACCCATAAAGACTTTGAACAATTTGCCTTCCTCTGTTGCCAATCTCTAAGGCTTTCTCTGGTTGATTGAATAAAAATTCAATTTGTTCCATAAGACTATGTGGATTTCCTGGGACCATCAACATCCCCGTTTGAAGGTGCTTAATAATCCCCTTCATGCCACCGGTATTGGATACTACGGTTGGTTTTCCAAGAATCATGGTTTCTAATACAACTATTCCGAATGGTTCGTAAAGACTTGGTATGACAGCTAGCTCACAGTCTTGAATTAAGGCGTTCCGCTGTTCATCCGTCACATAGCCAATAAAGGTCATATGACCCTCCAAACCACGATCTGAAACCTGTTTTTGGTACTCCTTGAGCATTGGCCCTTTTCCAGCAATAACAAAAAAGACGTCTTGCTTCTTTTTTTCTTTTGCAATGGCTGCTGCCTCGATTATTGTTTCGAACCCCTTCTCTTCAACTATTCTTCCAATTGAAAAAATATATTTTTTATCTTTAAGTTCCGGCATTATTTCTGCAATTTGCCTGTTTACTGATAATGGTTCAATTCCATTTGGAATGACAGCCATTCTTTCGACCTGTACAGTAAAAACCTCTTTCAATTCGTCCTTCATATATTCGCTGCAGACAATAATCTGATCTGATTCTAAAATTAATTGCTGTTCTTTTTCATGGATGAATTGCTGGATCTCGGTATAGATTCCAGTATTTCTTCCATGCTCTGTTGCATGAATAGTGGTTAATAGCGGGATCCCTAATATTTCCTTTAGAGAAATTGCTGCTGCTCCGACAAGCCAATCGTGAGCATGAATGATATCGAAGTCCAATTCTTCTACTAGTTGTTCGGCCTTAAAGGCCATGGCTAAATTTAGTCCTGCAATCCATGATAAAAAATGATCGTCATTCTCATTTATTGGCCTTACCCGATGAACATTTACTCCATTCATCATTTCTTGCGGTAGAAGATTATTTTTCCCAGCTGTCAGCACGTGTACTTCATGCCCTTGCTCTGCCAAATGAGTTGATAATCCTGCTACATGTCTGGATAATCCCCCAACTATATTAGGAGGGAATTCCCACGAAAGAATTAATATCTTTAACTCCCAAGGGGCTTGGCGTTTTCCCTCTAAGTCCTTCTGCCGTTTATTCATTGTGATCCCCCAAGATGCTCGATTTTACATAATAGCTATAAGTGCTCACATGCTCCATCCATTTTGGTGATTCTTCTTCGTATCGTTGGAATCGTAATAATTCCTCCTGAAATGTATGACCACTTTGTAATTCAGGTAATGGTGTTTGAATACAATTCGAACGATACAGTGGAAAAAATTCATTGTTACGGATGTGTACACCTAATTCCGCAATATAGCTCCGATTTTCTGCCAATCCACTAATAAACCAGTGTCCATTTTGGTAACGAACGGTTATTTCATTAAAATGGTTGGCATTTTTACCGTTAAACAAAATATTTGTGACATCATAGACTCTGGTTACCATAACAAGATCTTCAAACTTTCGATTAAAAAACCGTTCGATAATTTTTTTGGGTAATTCAGAAATGTCCCAGAAAAGAATTATTTTGCGAGGGGTTATAAGCTTGGCCTGTAACTCACCCTTTAGTGGAATTAATTCTGGTGAAATAGTGTCATCTGAGGAATTTGAATCCTTAGTCGATAGCTCGTTAGCTATTTCATGGTTATTTTCTTCCATCCATTTATTCCAGCGGTATTGAACTTTACCTACTGTTGTATTCAATTCAGAGGCAATTTTACGAAATGATAAGCCATCTCCTCTTAGTTTGATAATTTCCTGAATCATTTTTTTCCTCCATTCTGTAAACAATCAATATATGTAGATAATCGCAAAATAATTCTTAATTTATTTATAATTTAATGGTATCACCAGATTAGAAAGCATACAATAAACGCATTTTGTCGTATTTTGGTTATCCTATATAGCAAGCCTTGTTGCAGTCATTAAATTTTTTTTCATAACTAGTCAACCACCGTTTTTTACATGTATCAACAAATTTCAATTCTAAATTAAATCATCTTTTCGACAGTATTATCTACAATACAAAAAAGAGGATGCACAATGGCAGCCTCTTTATTAGCTTAAGCATTTAAGTTGATTCGTTTTCCTGTAACGAGATAAATAACATTCTCGGCTATATTCGTGGAATGGTCCGCGATTCTTTCTACATTTCTACATACGAATGCTAACTGAATAATTTGGTTGGTTGAATTTAGATTTTGCGGAATATAGCCCATTAATTCTTGGATTAATTGGCCAAACATTTGATCGACCTGATCATCTTTTTTTGCACATTCATGTGCCAGTGAAACATTCTCAGTGGTAAAAGCTTCGATGGACTCAGAAACCATCTCAAGTGCCATTCCCATCATATTTGGTATATCAATGATTTCCTTTATATGCTTTTCATTACCTATATGAATGGTGGATTTGGCGATATTGACAGCAATATCAGCCAATCTTTCAATTTCTGATGACACCTTTAATGCTGCGCTTATTTTTCTAAGGTCCGTAGCTACAGGTGATTCTGTTGCAATTAATAATAAGGCTTTATCATTTATTTCTTGTTCCAATTTATTAATTTCATTATCCCCGTTTAGAACAGCCTTTGCCTTTTCGAGGTCCTGATTGACTAAAGAGAGCATGGCATCTGTTATCGCGATTTCCGCTTTTTTAGCCATGGATAATAACATTTTATTTAATTGCATTAAATTATGATCAAAATTAGACCTTGTACTCATTCTGTCCACCTCATCATCCGAATCTACCGGTAATATACCCTTCCGTACGTGAGTCCGCAGGGTTTGAAAATATAGCAGCAGTAGCATCTAATTCAATAAGCTCTCCCATTAAGAAGAAGGCTGTTTTATCTGACACCCGTGAAGCCTGCTGCATGTTGTGAGTAACAATGACGATTGTATATTTCTCTTTTAGCTCTAAGATCAATTCCTCTATCTTCAAAGTGGAGATCGGATCTAACGCAGAGGTTGGTTCATCCATTAGTAATACCTCTGGTTTGGTCGCTAAAGCCCTGGCAATACATAATCTTTGCTGCTGTCCACCCGATAATCCTAATGCAGGTGCATGTAATCGGTCCTTTACTTCATCCCATAAAGCGACGTCCATCAATGATTTTGTGACGATTTCATCAAGATGTACCTTCTTTTTAATCCCATGGATTCTTGGTCCGTAGGCGATATTATCATAAATAGACTGTGGAAAAGGGTTTCCTTTTTGGAAAACCATCCCCACATGTTTGCGAAGGTCCACAAGGTCCACTTTCTCATCAAGGATGTTTTTACCATTTAAGTTAATTTCACCTGTCATTTTGACATTTGGAACCATATTAATCATTAAATTAAGTGTTTTAATAAAGGTTGATTTACCACAGCCTGATGGCCCAATAATAGCTGTAACCTCTTTTTTATCAATGGAAAAGTTAATATCCTTTAGGGCATGATGGTCTCCGTACCATAAATTTAAATCTTTCACTTCAAATATTTGTCGTGTTAATGCTGAAGTTGTCATTCCTATACCTCCTTATCCGAATCTTCCTGAAATATACTCTTCGGTCTTTTTAACGGAAGGATTGGTAAAGATTTTTTCAGTAGAATCATATTCAACTAAATCTCCATTTAAAAAGAAGGCTGTCTTATCGGAAATACGGGAAGCCTGCTGCATATTATGGGTAACAATAATGATAGAATAATCCTTTTTCAAATCAACGATTAACTCTTCTACCTTCGCATTGGAAATGGGGTCTAATGCTGATGATGGCTCATCTAGGAGCATAACCGCCGGCTTCATCGCTATAGTCCTAGCTATACAAAGACGCTGCTGCTGTCCGCCCGAGAGTGATAGGGCAGATTTATGAAGTCGATCTTTCACTTCATCCCACAATGCTGCTTTTTCAAGGCTTTCCTGTACAAAATCATCAAGCAAGCTTTTCTTTTTAATGCCACTAAATTTCAATGCATGAGTAATATTTTCATAGATTGATTTTGGAAATGGATTTGGCTTTTGAAATACCATACCAATTTCTTTTCTCAATGCGACTACATTTATTTGCTCTGATAAGATATTTAGATCTTCATAGAGAATTTCTCCTTCAGCCCTTGCCCCCGGAATTAAATCATTCATCCGATTAATACTGCGTAAAAACGTTGACTTACCACAACCAGAAGGACCAATTAATGCAGTTACTGCATTTTTATCTATATCCATTGAGATACCATTTACGGCACGTTTTTCACCATAAAATATTTCTAAATTATTAACCTCTAAAATATTTTCCATTTGGAATGGGACGGTTGATTGTAATGTTTGTTCTATCTTTTCCTGTTCTAAAGTCATAACCATCCGTTTTCACCTGCCCTTTATTTTGTTGCAGTGATTTTCTTATGAATCATGCTGCCTATCCATCTAGCTAATAGGTTGAATAGTAAGACCGAAATAACCAGCACGGCTGCAGAACCATTTGAAACTTCCTCAACGTCAGGAATTAACCCCTGTGTATTAACTGACCATATGTGTACAGCTAGTGTTTCTGCTGGACGAAAAATATTTAACGGAGATTGATCAGAAAAAGGATTCCAGTTAGCATAATCTAGTCTCGGTGTCGACAGTCCAGCAGTAAATAACAAGGCTGCCGCTTCACCAAATACTCTTCCTGCAGCTAAAATCGCACCAGTTAAAATTGATGGAAAAGCACTTGGTAAAATAACGGTTTTAATGGTGTGCCAATGCGTAATTCCTAACGCAAGACTCGCCTCTTTTAAATCACGAGGCACTGCACGAATAGCATCCTCACTCACCCGCACCAGTACGGGAAGATTAAACACCGTTAATGCTAAGGCGCCGCCTAAAATCGTATAACCCCAGCCAGTTAAATTAACAAACATTAATAAACCAAACATTCCAATGACAATGGATGGAAGGGAAGCAAGTACTTCAATACAAGAACGAATAATATCAGTTACTTTTCCGGGCTTAGCGTATTCAGCCATATATATTCCTCCGCCTATACCAAGCGGAACTGTAATTAACATGGTTATAAACAAAACGTAGAAGGAATTAAATAACTGATCGCGAATTCCTCCCCCCGCCAAGACATTACTTGAGGGTGTGGTTAAAAAATGAAGTGAAACATGTTTTAGGCCATTCACTAAGATATAGGAAAATAGTCCAACTAAAATAGAAATAATAATAATGGCAATTGCTACAAATACTCCTGTGGCTAATCGGTCAGCAGTCTTACTATTCATTACAGCTTCCTCCTCGATGACAAGTAACGGATCAAGAGAATAAACGCAAACGACATAACTAATAAAATCAGACCCATCGACCAAAGTGTGTTATTTTCAACACTTCCGTAAGTGGTATGTCCCATATTCAAGGTAATGATTGTCGTTAACGTTGCAGAAGCATCTAAAAGGCTTGTTGGTAAATCTCGCACGTTTCCTATTACCATTTGAACAGCTAAAGCTTCACCAAAGGCACGCGCCATACCTAATACCACTGCGGTCAGCAAGGTTGGCAAAGCAGCAGGAATCAGAACCTTGCGAATGGTTTGCCAACGGGTTGCTCCGAGAGCATAAGATCCTTCTCTTAAATTTTTTGGCAATGAGCTCATCGCATCTGTCGCAATGGTCGTAATCGTTGGTAAAATCATAATCGATAACACAATCGTCCCAGAAAGCAAACTAAATCCTAAACCGCCAATATGTTCCCTCACAAAAGGAACTAATACGGTAAGCCCGATGAATCCATAAACAACAGATGGAATTCCAACTAAAAGCTCAATGATCGGTTGTAATATTTTTCTCCCCCAAGAAGGCGCGATCTCTGTCATAAATATTGCTCCGCCAATCCCTAAGGGTGCAGCAACAATTGCCGATAAAAAAGTGACGGCAAAGGATCCGAAGATAAATGGTAATGCCCCATATTCCGGATTAGCTTTATTGGTAGGATCCCAGTGAATACTAGAAATGAACTCAATAAAACTCACACTATTTTTTATAAATGATTGTAACCCTTTTGTCCCAAGAAAGATGGTAATCGATATGGTAGCTGAAATCATAATCACCGCGCATAAAACAACAAGAAACTTTCCACGGGCTTCGCCATTCATCCAATTCTTCTCAGACTTTAACAATCTTTCCTTTGCAGGTAGGATCTTTTCCATTGCAATAACACCCCTTAATATGTCATAAAGGGTAAATGCAAACCAGCACTTCCCCATTTATTCATTTAAACGAATCAATTTATAAATATTCGTTGTTTTTTCCTACAGATACAAGCATAAATCCTGAGTGTAAACAGGGTTTTAATCTTATGTAAAGGTTTTGTAAATAGATGTATAGATATTGTAAATTTGAAAAAAATAAAAAAACCACCTTTTTAGTTGGAAAAAGGTGGTTTAATAGGTATCAAATTATTACCAGTTTACTGGCTGTTTTGCGAGGAATCAGCTGTCGTTTGATTTGCTGACTGATTAGTACCAGAAGTTCCATCTGTATTTTGACGTGTTTTTTTCAGGTCAAAATAAGCATCCAAAACTCTTCGGCCAATTAAGTTGTTGATACTTGGACCACTGTTGCCTGAATAAGCCCATGGCACAACTACAGCCACAGCTACTTCTGGATTATCAGATGGTGCATAGCTGACAAGACTTAAGTTCCATACTTCTGTACCACGTTTGGTTTTATCTGAACCATCGTAAAAAGCCTGTGCGGTTCCTGTCTTTCCAGCCGGGCTGTATGGTGCACTCCTAAAATAACTAGTTGCCGTACCATCCCCTACCTGCATAACCATTCGGAACCCTTCTTGCACTCGTTTAATCCAAGCATCCTTCATATCAATACGATTTAATACTTTTGGTTCAATTTCTTCAACAATCGGTCCTAACTCATTACTTTCCATTACCGGCTCACGAATTTCCTTTACAATATGCGGCTGAACTCGATTACCGCCATTGGCAATTGTGGAAACATACTGCGCCAGCTGCATTGGTGTATACGTATCATACTGACCAATTGCAAAGTCAAGAAGTTTACCCGGAATATTCTCAGACCCTGGAAAACCGCTCATTTCATTTGGCAAGTCAATTCCTGTCCGTGTTCCTAGACCAAATTGGCTAAATGACTGCCGCATGGTGTTAAAGGTCTTTGCAGTTTCCATATTTAATGTACCATTTGGAACATATTTTCCACCTGCCATTGCAATAACGGTCTTCCACATATAAACGTTGGAAGAAACTTGTAAGGCTCGTAGATCATTAATGGAACCAAAGGTTTTCCATGATTTCTTTATGGGAGTATTTTTAATCACTAACGGTTCATCTAGTTGGTATGAACCCGGTTTAATCGCACCCGTTTGATAGCCAGTTAAAATGGTCGCACCTTTCACCGCCGACCCCACGTTATAGGAGCTGGTAAAAGTACCGCTGGCATAGTCTTTCATGACAGTCTTACCGTTACTGTCCTTACCAATTAGTTTTCCGGTCATCGACAAGATCTCACCTGTATTAGGATTCATAACAACGGCAAAGGCACGGTCCATAACTCCAGTATTAGGTTTACTTTTAGCAGACCACATTTCTTCTTCTACTATTTTTTCAACCTGTTGTTGAAGGTCCATATCAATGGTTAAAACTAAATCATCTCCGCGCTTACCTTCTGAAACCACTTCCGTTGAAAGGACTTTCCCGGATTTATCTGTTACGGTTTTCACTTTTGCCTTTTGACCATGGAGAACATTTTCATATTTTAATTCTAGATAACTTTTCCCTACGCGGTCATTCCTACTGTAACCCTGCGCAAGATATTTTTCTAACTGCTCCTTCGGGATACCCGCTTCTGAGGAAGTCACATCCCCCAATATCGATTTTAAGGTAGTCCCAAAGGTATACTTACGTTCCCAATCTGTGGTTGTATCAACACCAGGCAGATTTGCTAAATTTTCACTAACGATCGCAAATTCTTCTGGAGTAACATTTTTATTTTTAACAATCTGAGGTGTTAAGGCATAGCCACTATTGAATTGCCTATAAATAGCAAGTGTCTCAAGCTCCTCTGGTTTAAAACTATTTATTTCCTCATCAGTAACCCGGTCCAGCTGTAATTGATAAATTTTCTTATCATCAATTTTTTTCTGATTATAGGCAGCCCATTCTTTTTTTGTAATTTTTGCTTTGGCTTCCTTTGGATGATTGGTAATCCAATAATCCTTCTTGTCACGAATCGGAATTTTTGAGGTATCCATTGAAATAAGCTTAGCTAATTTAGCTGCGGTGTCCAGCATGTCTTTTTGCGTAACATTTTGACTTTTTGTATAAGTAATCGCATTTAGCGGACTATTATCAACAATTGTCTTACCATTACGATCATACATTTTCCCTCTCGGAACAGGGTTATTGACGGTAATGTCCTCTGTTCGTTGAATTTCTCGTTTGAAATCATCGCCAAAGACAATTTGTAATTCTCCAAGACGAAGAATGAGAATAGAGAAAAGGATAAATACCACAAAAAACACCATATTTAAGCGAAACGGGACATGTGTTTTTTTCTTTTTCTTTTTTAAATTCAAGGTCAATCTACACTTCCTTTACCCAAGGCTTACATAACTTCTTTATTTTATAGGATAATGTTTTATTTTTCTATGAATAACCCTTACCAATTTTGTTAAAAAACCTAGACCAAACTGTTTCTTTTTTTAATATCCCAACTTCCTTTCTAATGAATTAAAAAAGCGATGAGTTATTAAACTCATCGCTAGACTGCAGGTAAGCGTACTCTTCTTATGAACAAATAAATCAATAAATGACCGGCACCTAAAAAGAATAACAAGACCGGAATACTTTTTTCTTCATTAAACCAGGTTACTGCTGCTAGGAAAGCTAAAATCGATATTATCCTGCCGAGGTTAAGGTATATTTCCCGTACTACAATATACTCTATCCTCATTTCAGCCGCTTTCCAACCCGACCCTATTACATCATATGTAGTAGAACTATAAGGGACTAACAATAGTGGATACGCTATCGCAATCATTCCACCATATAATAGTAGTTTTACAAAATTTAAATCCCAAATAATCAGCAAGACAGAAGCATAAAGAATGATCCCGCCAATTAAAATGGCTTTTTTTCGATATTTTTTCTTAATTAAACGTGATGCAAAATAGTAAGCAACAAAAGATATCCCAGAATTAATCAAGCCAAATGTGCCTAAAGACATTTCGCTTCCCGTTGAAATATAAACAAAAACGGAGATGACAAATGCAAAAGTCCCCTCTCGTAATCCCTGTACGAAATGAGCATTTGTAACAAAACGCCAATTTTCGTTTTGTTTCCTCTCCTCAATTATTCGTTTAAAACAGTACCTTCCAGAAGCAGGTCTCGGTTTTAATGAAAAACTCATAAACACAGCTAATCCAAATAGTGCTAGGGACAAACCGAAAACAAATGTATACCCGGTAAATTCTTCAAATCTCGTAATGATTATCCCTGCTGCAATTGGACCAATCATGCCGCCAGCTGATGATAATATTCCTAAAAATCCATTAAAAAAATCTCTTGTCTCTGGTTCGGTAATTTCAAAGGTCAGCACGTTATAGGCTAGCCAATAAAAGCCATATCCGATACCCAACAGGCCGCCTAATAAAAGCAAATAAGTGGCAGCGTTGGTGCCCGTAATTAATACAGCTAAATAAAACAATGCTAAAGCGATAACACCAATTCTAAGTACAATGACTCTATCGATTTTTTTTGCCCACCGCCCCGCTAAAATAAACGTTAACGGTTGTAATACGACTATTGAGAGGTTATAGAGGGCAATATCGGAATACTGTCCTGTTTGCTTCCAAAGATAAATATTCACAAATGTATTAGATAAAGCAACACTTAATGAATACAAACCTCCAATGATCAGCAAAAGTGATAAATCCTTCGTTAATTCTACATCGCCTAAAAGCTTAAATTTTTTTGCCATAAAGAACTCCCCTTTGTCATATGGGTAGTCTTTAACAATGACAAGGTTCTTATACAAATCTAAGCGAAATAAGAAAAGCGCAAGGCGCCAGCCTATCGGCGACAAGCACAAGACGAGCCGGCCGAAAGGTTGTTCTTTAACCTTTTGGACGGATTGATCTAAATGTGGAGGCGACTGTTCTGGGACGCTAGGCTAAGACGCACCCTGTAAGAAGGCGTTCTTTGCCTTCTTCAGGGGGTGGCTTAGACTTCGAGTCCCAAGGAGCCGCAACTGGATAAGCTTGTGACCCCGAGCCGAAGGCGCCTGGAGCTGGACAATTCTCGAAGTCAAAAACTTTTATACTTTCTTATCTCAAAAAAAAAAGACAGCAAAATGCTGCCTTTTATCGATCAATTACTTCGCTGCGTTATAACGCTTAGAAACTTCATCCCAGTTAACAACATTCCAGAAAGCTGAAATGTAATCAGGACGTTTGTTTTGATAATTTAAATAGTAAGCATGCTCCCAAACATCAAGGCCAAGGATTGGAGTTTTCCCTTCCATTAATGGAGAATCTTGATTTGGAGTGCTAGAAACTTCTAATTCACCATTGTTTACAGATAACCAAGCCCAGCCAGAGCCGAAACGAGTAGTTGCTGCTTTAGCGAATTCTTCTTTGAAATTGTCGAAGCTGCCAAATTTGCTTGTGATTGCGTCAGCTAATTCTCCAGTTGGCACACCGCCGCCATTTGGAGAGAGGATTTGCCAGAATAAAGAGTGGTTAGCATGGCCGCCACCGTTATTGCGCACAGCTGTACGAGCTGCTTCTGGAACCGCATCCAAATTCGAAATTACTTCTTCAACAGATTTAGAAAGTAATTCTTCGTTTCCTGCTAATGCATTATTTAAGTTTGTAACATATGTGTTGTGGTGTCTAGTGTGGTGAATATTCATTGTTTCCTTGTCAATGTGTGGTTCTAGTGCATCTTCTGCATAAGGTAATTTTGGTAATTCAAATGCCATGGTAATTCCTCCTATGTAAATATTATTTTTTGGGGGCTTTAGGTAAGCTTATAACCACTATCACCTATAAGAATTTTTCTAAAGCTTCATTTAAAAGATACCAAAATTGGTTTTTCCTTTCAAATAAAATGCTTATACCCAACATAATTACAATTTCCAGCTCACAGATTTATATACCCTAAAAAAGGAAAAAAATAATCCTTTTATTATTTTTCGAAAAATTGTCACTAATCATCAAACTAGCATCCTGTCAACGATTAATGTCATAACGGAGCAAAGCACTTCCATTTTACGGTTAATGCTTTATTGACATGTTGTTTATAAAGGATTTAAATCAACTTGTAGGGGTCAAAAGGAGTGAAAAATATGCAAACTGAAAGCATTTCTATATATAATTTAATGTTACAGTTTTTCCAAAAAAACGAGCCTATCCAAAAGGTGAAAGCTGGCTCAGTTCTTTTTCACGAAAAAGATCAAGTAGAATATATTTACTTACTATTAAAAGGAAGTATTGCTTTAGGAAGGGTTCATTTACGTGGGAAGGAATTTATTTTAAAGGTATTAAATGACCGGGAATTAATTGTTGAGTATCAGCTTTTTAAAACTAATCCTCAGTATCAGTTTTATGCCAAAACTCTGACTGATTGTGAAATACTTTTTATTAAAAAGGACCTTTTCGAGGAATTTATTCTTACAGACCCTGAAGCTATGAATGCTTTAGCTGTATGGTTGAGCACAGGATATTTAAAGGCTCAAATGAAATGTCAAGATCTAATTATGAATGGCAAAAAAGGTGGTCTATATTCCATCCTTATCCGGCTGTGTAATACGTACGGGGTAAAAACGGAAAACGGTGTGCTAATTGATCTTCCTTTAACCCATCAAGAACTGGCCAACTTAACCTATGGGACAAGAGAAGTCATCCAACGTGCCCTTAAAGAACTTCGTGAAAAAGAAATCATCCTATATGAAAATCAAAAACTCACGATAAAGAACTTAGCTTATTTAAAGTCGGAAGTTGATTGTCAAAACTGTCCATTTGAAATTTGTGGGATTAACTAACTGAAGTTAAATGAAGACTGACCCAAAGGGGGTTTCATGAACATTTTTCCACACTCTTGTTGATTGGAGCGGAAGGCGGCGAAGACTCATGCGGGAGTACGGGGCAGGGGAGACCCCGCAGAGGCCTAGCGACGAGGAGGCTCCCCTGCACGCCCGCGGAAAGCGAAGCCTCCTGGAGCGGAAATCAACAGACTAGTTAGGAAACCCTCATTTAGTCTAAAGAACTACTATAAAAAAATAGCCAACCATAATGACTTGAATAATGGTTTTGGTGATTACACTGCTAATAAACCCGATTACTGATCCGAATCCCACCTTCACACTCTCGCTAAAGTTCCTTCTATGAACAATTAACTCAGCTGCGATGGCCCCAATGAACGGTCCAATTAAGATTCCGAAGATTGGGATAACAAACGGACCGGCTAAAAGACCAATCGTACTTCCCCATATACCAGCCTTCGTGCCCCCATATTTTTTTATTCCGATTAAATTAGCTACATAATCTGCTGCAAACAACAATACAACAAATAATCCCTGAATAAGCCAAAACAACCAACTAAATGGCTCAAAAGAAAAAAACGCTCCATACAAAAGAAATCCTGCCAGCAAAAATAACACACTTGGAATAATAGGGTATATCAAGCCAACAAAGGCAACTACCAATAAAATACTTATGATAATCCAATAAACAACTTCCATCTATCCCCATCCTTCTATTTTTCCTACTCCATTTACGGATGAACATCAAATTAGTTTCAATATCTCTACATTCTTGTATATATCAATTACACAGGCTACAATAGAAAGTGTGTTTTGTAATCATGTTTTCTTTTAAAGGTGGTTTTTTATGAATATCTTCAAACAATTTTATAAGAGTATTTATTCCCCAAGAGATATTGCTTTATTTCGTTTTCAGGGGATCGGAAAAACGATTTTATATGTGTTTTTCTTAACATTCATCTCCATTCTGCCTTCCATTATTTATTTCAGCACAGCGCTGACAGAGGGAATTGACGCTGCAAAAACCATTATAAAAGACGAAGCCCCTTCTTTCTCCATTAAAAATGGGCAGCTTACAGCCAAAACAGATGTGCCTTTTACAATCAATAAGGACCATTTTACCATTATTATTGATCCTACTGGTGCAATATCTGGCGATGACGTAGCGGATGAAGGAAATGCTTTCGCATTATTGCAGGATGGGTTTGCATTGTCCTCCGGTGGCAACGTTGAGACCTATCCATATTCTATGATGAATGATATACATATTACCAATAACGACCTGCTAAGCTTTGTTAACACGATCGGTGGAATGAAAGGGATTATTATTCCCGTTGTATCACTGTTCATTTATATTTTCTCAAGCGCATCTAGTTTCATTGAGATATCTGTTCTAGCGCTCATTGGTCTGGCGTTAAAAGGAAATCGGAAGCTGAACTATCGGCAATTATGGAGAATGGCTGCATACAGTGAAACATTGCCAACCTTATTTTTTACAATTATGACTGCCATTCAGACGGTAGTTCCAAATAGTTTTGTAATCAATTGGTTTGTAGTAATTATTGTATTATTTCTTGCTATTAAGGAAGTACCAAGACCTAAAACTTCAAACTAAACGTCCACTCTGGACGTTTTTTTCTGTTCTAATTTAATGTGGACAAGCATACCTATGTACAAACATTCTTTCTGGAGGCTTGTCCCATGAAAAAAATATTCGGTATTCTCCTATCTATTTTAGTCCTATATGTCATTTATTACGACCTAACAGTCGGCACTCTTCCAACCTCCAGCCCCCAAACTGTAGATGCAAAGGTCGAGAAAATAGCTCCAGCTGCCGAATCAGACCTGCCTTCTTTCGATGCAAAGGTAAAACCTGGCGATACCGTGATTTCCATAGTTGAGCATAAAATCAATAAATCGCTTCCTGTCTCCATTGGTGACCTAATCAAAGACTTCCAAACATTAAATGGAGGAAAATCTCCTGAAAAAATTCAAATCGGTTCTACATATCATTTTCCAGATTACTCAAAATAAAGAGGATAGTCGTTAATCTTGTCAAAAATAGCAGATGGCTGATAAAATAAGATGAACCTCGAATCAGGTTATCACTTTCAATTTTAAAATGGTTTGTATAAGCACCATAGTGTACAGACCGATTAACACGGCAAAGATCGGATTTATTCAGATTCGAATCCATATTTGAAGGAGAGCGAATTACACGTGAGTGAAATCATACATCGCACCAAAACCCGTCCCATAAAAGTTGGAAACTTAACGATTGGCGGGAGCAATGAAATCATTATTCAAAGTATGACAACAACAAAAACGCACGATGTTGAGGCGACCGTTGCGGAAATAAAAAGATTGGAAGAAGCAGGCTGTCAAATAGTCCGGGTCGCATGTCCTGATGAACGAGCAGCCAATGCCATTCCAGAAATTAAAAAAAGAATTAATATTCCCCTTGTTGTCGATATTCATTTTGATTATAAATTAGCACTTAAGGCCATTGAAGGCGGTGCGGACAAGATTCGTATTAATCCAGGGAATATTGGTAAACGAGAAAAGGTCGAAGCGGTAGTAAAAGCAGCCAAAGAACGTGGAATTCCGATTCGGATTGGCGTTAATGCAGGCTCACTTGAAAAGAAAATCCTTGAAAAGTATGGTTACCCCACAGCGGATGGGATGGTAGAAAGTGCCTTACACCACATTAAAATACTCGAGGACTTAGATTTCCATGATATTATTGTGTCGATGAAGGCCTCTGATGTTAATCTAGCTATTGAGGCTTATGAAAAGGCTGCTCGCGCTTTTGATTATCCGCTTCACTTAGGTATTACAGAATCCGGGACACTATTCTCCGGAACGGTAAAAAGTGCGGCTGGATTAGGAGCCATTATCAGTAAAGGAATTGGAAATACATTACGTATTTCTTTAAGTGCTGATCCAGTTGAAGAAGTAAAAGTAGCCCGTGAGCTTTTAAAAGTATTTGGCCTTTCTTCCAATGCTGCAACATTAATTTCTTGCCCGACCTGCGGAAGAATTGAAATTGACCTAATCAGTATTGCAAATGAAGTAGAGGAATATATTTCAACCATAAAAGCTCCCATAAAGGTTTCCGTATTAGGCTGCGCTGTAAATGGTCCTGGGGAAGCCCGTGAAGCAGATATCGGTATCGCAGGTGCCCGTGGCGAAGGTTTATTGTTTAGAAAAGGGGAAATCGTTCGTAAGGTTCCAGAGGCACAAATGGTCGAAGAACTAAAAAAAGAGATTGACCAAGTTGCTGAGGAGTATTTCCGTAAAAAAGCAGAAGAAGAAAAATTGTCTAAATAAAATTGGAAGAAACCCGGTATTTTTACCGGGTTTCTTTTTTGCTCCTTAGCAGCACTGTTAAAAGAACGGAAGAATAAAGATACCAACCACAATTGATATTGCACCAATACCAATTGCCCAAGCACCAAGGCCTTCGGCACCTCTTTTTCTTGCTACGAATCCTAACACAATACCTGCAGCACCAAATAGTATAGGCATTACAAACAGCGATAAAATCGATAACGCTAAGGCAAGCACACCCATTCCTGTACCGGCTTGTGCTCCAGCTCCCTGCTGCTGCAGTGTACCGTTTTGATTTTTGCGCAGTGTAACAGGAACTGGTGCAGCGATTTCTGCAGCCGATTCTTCTTGGTATTGAGAAGATCGGATTGGAACGGATGCACCAATCTCAGGAGTATTCTCTGATTTCTTCAAAGAATAAGAAGTCTTAATGGGTGCTGCAAATTCTGAAGCTGTCTCTTCCCTGTATGCTGAAGAAGAATTGGAAGTAGCTTCTTCACTTATTGGTGCTGGAAGAGCTTTTTGCACTTTCGTGTCTCTTTCATCTGCCATCCTAATCCCTCACTTTCAGTTATAGGAGCATTTATTAGTGTGAGCTTCCTTCAGGTTTTTAGTATGTCAATGTTTGTCTTCAATAGTTATTATTTGTAATCCCGGAAATGGTACTTTAAAATTAATCCTTTATTGTTGGCCTGTCTTTGGTAAAATAGAAAGAGAACTAAATCATTTGGAGGTGAAGATGTAATGAAAAGATTTGGTATTGATATTGACGGCACCGTAACCTCTCCCACCTCCTTACTTCCTTTTATCAATAAAGCCTTTAACCTAAATATTTTATATGAGGATGTAAATCAGTATGAGTTGACCCCTTTTGTTAATGTGCCTGAAAAGGTATTTGCTAAGTGGTTTACGGAAAATGAACCGACTATTTACGAAGGTTCACCGCCCGCACATGGTGCCATTGATGTACTAAATAAATGGAAACTTAATCATGAACTATTTTTTATTAGCGCACGCGGACCCCATTTACTGGAAATAACAGAAGAATGGTTTTTTGAGCACGGTCTTACGTTTCATCATATTGAGTTAATTGGTTCTCACGATAAAGTGGAGACTGCAAAAAAACATAAAGTGGATATATTTTTTGAGGATAAACATGATAATGCAGTAATGATTCATGAGGAATGCCGAATTCCTGTCATCCTTTTTGATACTCCATATAACCAGGATCCTTTGCCAGATGGTGTCATTCGTGTAAGAAATTGGCATGAAGCTTATAATTGGGTAGAACATTGGTTAAAGAATCAGGTACCATTACGAAAAAAACAGCTTGTGTAATCCACAAGCTGTTTTTTAACAACTACAATCCGGACATCGGCCATATATTTCAAATTTATGCCCTGAAATATCATATCCTTTAAGATTTTCACTTAATCCCTCCATAGGACATGTCTCTATTTCTTTCGTTTTTCCGCATTCTAAACAAATGAAATGGTGATGATGATGGTTTCTAGAACAGGTAAAACGGAAATGTTTTTCTCCTGATAACTCTGTCATCTCTAATATCCCCATTTCAACAAATAGAGAAAGATTTCGGTAAATAGTATCAAAACTTAATCCTGGATAATCATCTTTGAGTAAATCGAGTACATCTTTTGCTGTGAGATATTTATCATGATCTGCAAATAATTGCAGCATATCCTCTCTTTTCCCCGTTTGCTTAAATCCATTTTCTTTCAGGTATTTTATTGCTTCATCTACATTCACTTGGTTCCTCCTCCTAATCCACTAGTTATTTTTTTATAAAAAATGGCCACTATTAATATAAGTACCGCCAGCATCACAATGGTTCCACCGGGAGCAAGATCAAGATAATAGGCCGTAAAAAGTCCACCTAATACAGAAAGTTCACCAAAAAGAACAGACAGAAAAATGGTTTGCTTGAATCCTTTTGCAATTCGAATACTAGCCGCCACCGGTAGTGTCATTAAAGAGGAAACCAACAAGATTCCCACAATTCTCATGGAGGCTGCAATCACAAGAGCGACCATTACAATAAAAATAAAATGAATACTTTTCGCAGGTATCCCTGAGGCTTTAGCATGTTCCTCATCAAAAGAAAGTAAAAATAGCTCTTTATACAATAAAATAATCAATAAGATGACCATCACGCTAATAGCTAAGATTACCCATAAATCGGTTCTGCTAACAGCTGAGACACTTCCAAATAAATAACTATATAAATCCGTATTAAATCCATTAGCAAGCGAAATAAAAATAACTCCTAGTCCAATACCACCTGACATAATAATCGGAATAGCCAATTCCTGGTATTGTTTATAAACCCCTCTTAGCTTTTCAATAAACAGTGAGCCGCCAACTGAAAAAACCATACCCATGTAAAGCGGGTTTAAACCGGCCAGCATAGTCAGTTTATTTTCAATAAGCAGGCTTGCTGCGATACCTGCTAAGGTAACATGACTTAACGCATCAGCAATTAAAGATAGCCTTCTGACTACGATAAATACACCTAGCAAAGGGGCTAGGATTCCAATCAAAATCCCAGTTAAAAACGCATTTTGTAAAAACTCATAATGAAAAATACCTTCAATCAATTTTTAACGCCTCCATGTTCATGGTTATGGGCCAGCAAGTGTACATCATGACCATAAACCTTAGACAACCCATTCATGCTAAGTTGTTCAAACTCTTCTGTATCCCCATGAAAATGCAAATGTTTATTTAAACAAGCGACATGTGTTACCTTATCTGAAATGGTGCCAATATCATGGGTAACCAATAACAGCGTAATCCCCCTGGCAGCATTTAAGTCACCCAGCATCTCGTAAAACGAATGAACATTTTCCGCATCCACACCGACGGTTG
This sequence comes from Neobacillus drentensis, assembly GCF_036965645.1. Taxonomy (GTDB): domain Bacteria; phylum Bacillota; class Bacilli; order Bacillales; family Cytobacillaceae; genus Neobacillus; species Neobacillus drentensis_D. Next base: position 65,301 of record NZ_JBALPZ010000013.1, on the reverse strand, counting down.
GCTCATCCAAAATCAATAGCTTGGGTTCACTTACAAGTGCACGCGCAATGAATACCCTTTGCTGCTGACCTCCGGACAATTCTCCAATATTTCGCTGACTAAATTCCTTCATCCCTACTGCATCCAGTGCTTCCATTACCTTTTCCCTATGTTCTTTTTTAAAAAAGGTAAACAGACCTAACTTTTTGGTTAAACCGCTTGAAACCACTTCAAAAACAGTGGCTGGAAATCCGGTATTAAAAGAATTTGCCTTTTGTGAAACATAACCAATTTTTTGCCAGTCTTTAAATTTACTTATTTCCTGGCCAAATAAAAAAAGGTCTCCTTTTTGCAGCTTTAATAACCCTAATATTAATTTTAACAAGGTAGATTTACCGGAACCGTTAGGCCCGACAATGGCCAAAAAGGATCCATCTGGGACAGTAATATTAATATCTTCAAGAACACTCTCTTTTTCATAACGGTAAAAAAGATGTTTTATTTCAATAATAGCTTGCATGGTTCACACTCTCACTTTTAATTATCAGAATCATTCCGATTTAACTTCAAGTAGTATACAATAGGACGATTCAATTGTAAAGGTTGAGAAACTGAATGAATCACCCTTTATTCCATTGTCACACTCTATCCCCTTCTTCATACATTAGCATGGAGGAGTGATGAAGGTGAAAATATTTGAAAGCATCATTAATCATAAAATTAACACGATTACAGCAGAAGAGCTTGTAAAGTATGCAAATCAATTTAATATAACAGTTAGTCGCCAACAAGCCATCAAAATCGCCGAATACTTAAGAGGTAAAAATATTAATATTTTTGATAATACACAGCGTGCGCAATTGGTAAAGCAAATTGCTAAGGCTGCTGGACCTGAAACGGCACGAGAAGTTAATAATTTGTTGATTCAATTCACAAAGCAATAAAAAGCTGTGCCGGAGCACAGCTTTTTTTCTTATCCTTGCATGATTTCATCTAATAATTTCTCATTAAACACTTGCTCCTTGAGCATGTTGATTTCAAATTTATATGGCGGTTTTTTATTATTTTTGTCTTCACCAACGAAAGGAGTCTCTAATATCTTAGGAACATCCTGTAATTGCGGATGGTGAACCACATAATTTAGTGCTTTAAATCCAATATGACCAAATCCGATATTTTCGTGGCGGTCTTTTCTCATCCCAACTGAATTTTTACTGTCATTGATATGAAGTACTTTAAGCTTATCTAAGCCAATCATCTTATCAAAATCATTTAGGACACCATCAAAGTCTTCGACAATATTATAGCCGGCATCATGTGTATGACAGGTATCAAAGCAAACAGATAATTTATCATTATAGTTAACCCCATCCATAATCATCGCTAGTTCCTCAAATGATTTTCCACATTCGGAACCTTTTCCGGCCATCGTTTCTAAGGCAATTTGAACTTGTTCTTTCCCAGTCAATACTTCATTTAGACCTTCAATGATTTTTTTGATTCCAAGTTCCGTCCCCGCTCCGACATGAGCACCCGGATGGAGAACAATTTGCTTTGCACCAAGTGCCTCAGTTCTTTCAATTTCACTGCGCAAGAATCTAACACCTAATTCAAACGTATCTGGATTAGTGGAATTACCAATATTAATGATATAGGGAGCATGAACAATGATTTCTGCAATCCCGTTCATTTCCATATGTCTTCTTCCTGCTTCAATATTCAGGTCTTCAATTTTCTTTCTTCGGGTATTTTGAGGTGCACCCGTATAAATCATAAAAGTATTGGCACCATAGGATACTGCTTCCGCACTGGCAGCAAGCAGCATATCCTTTCCGCTCATAGATACATGTGAGCCAATTTTCAACATCCCTTTTCCTCTCCCTTTATTGATTATTTCTTTCTCTTTTCAATCTTTCGCTGCCGTTTTTTTATTTTATCCATTTCCCACTGCATCTTCTTTTTATAGCCTGGTTTTACTTTTTGTGGTTTTTTGATAATTGATTTAGCGGCTCGATCCGCTTCATCTTCTTTCCGTACACGAGTCTTCCTTTTATTTCTATCATCAATTTCTACGAATTCCTGGTTCTTCAAATCAACGTGTTTGAATTGTATGCCCATTTTTTCTAATCTGTTCAAAGCATCCTCATCAGCACTCTCATAAATCGTTAGGGCAATACCGGAATTACCGGCACGAGCTGTTCTTCCCACTCGATGTATATAAAAATCTAAATCCGTCGGAAGTTCATAATTAATGACATGGCTGACACCTTCAATATCAATTCCTCTTGAAGCAAGATCAGTTGCAACAATATACTGATACTCTAAATCCTGTATTTGTTTCATCATTTTTTTTCGTTCACGAGGGTTTAAATCACCATGGACACGTCCCACTTTTAGTCCCTTGTCATTTAAGAAATAAGCAACCTCTTCCGCCATCTTTTTCGTATTGGTAAAAACAATTGCAAGATACGGATTATATGCTAAAAGTGCATCAACTACTAGCTGTTTTTTATTGCGATGCCTAGATGGTAACAGATAATGCTCTAAATTCTCTGCTGCTTTTCTCTTTGATTCAATTTGAATAGTCTTTGGATTCTCCATATATTTCTTTAAAAATGGTTTTAACTTTTCAGGAATCGTAGCAGAAAATACGAACATATTTAGTTTTTCTGGCATTTTTGCTGCAACCTGATCGACATCTTCAATGAATCCCATATCTAACATCATGTCGGCCTCGTCCACCACAAGGATGTTGGATGTATGGATGAATAAAGCCTGCTCAACCATCAGATCTTTTATTCTTCCAGGTGTACCAACCACGATTTGGGGCTGAACCTTTAGTTTCTCAATCGTTCTCTGTTTATCAGTTCCTCCTATATAACACCTAGTCATAATTTGCGCATCGGGGTTGCACTGTTCAGTAACCTTTAAAATTTGATGATAAATTTGTGTGGCTAATTCCCTTGTTGGTGCGGTTATTACTGCTTGAACTTCTTGACGGGCTGGGTCAACCCTCTCTAATATCGGCAAAACATAAGCAAATGTTTTACCTGTTCCCGTTTGCGATTGACCAATGGCACTTTCCCCTTTTAAAACTAATGGAATCATCCGTTCCTGAATCTCTGTAGGCTCAAAAAAACCAAATTGGTTCAGTGCTTCTATAATAAAAGGCTGAAACTTAAATCGCTCAAATTGATTTGCTCTCATAAATAGCTCCTTATTCTAATTAATCTTCTTATGGAGTAGTATTTCCTTAAGGTTTTGGCATCCTTCTCTATGTCCATCATGTTATTATAGTAAAATTTCACCTAAATAACCAGTTAACTTATCATTTTATTCTCAGCTTTTACTAATAAGGCAAATTTTAAAACGAAAATAGTTTTTTCCTTGTGTGTAAACCTAAACCAAAATTGGTTTTATGCATACTTTAATGTATGAAGTCATGTAAGAGAGGAGGTCGTGGAATGCAGCCAAGACCAAGAATGCCCTTTAACGGTGGAATGGGACAGCAAATGTTCGGTGGAGGCAGCCCGATGATGGGGCAAGGGGGCGCACCTTCGTTCGGAAGAAATCCGATGATGAGGCCTCAAGCAGGGCCTTTTGGCGGAGGGAACTCAATGATGGGAGCCAGAATGGGGCCCGGATCCGGTCAGATGGGTAGAGCGGGAGGAGGAATACTCTCGAAACTTCTCGGTAAAGGTACTCAGACAGGTACACCAGGCGGACTTATGGGAATGGGCAGAGCAGCAGGAAGCGGTGGCGGCTTAATGCAATCCCTAAGCGCTCCTGGGGGATTAAATGGGATATTAAACAATACCCAGCAAGTGTTAAAGACAGCACAAACCATTGGACCCATGATCCAACAATACGGTCCAATGGTAAAAAATCTACCTGCGATGTGGAAGATTTATCGAGGTTTTAAAAATGCTACCAAGAGCAGTGACTCATCCAGTAACAATCCAAAGTCAGATTCAACTGTAGAGGAATCTTCCAGCAGCGAAAGTTCGGAATCTGTAAATTCTAATAAGTCTGTCAAGCGGAAGTCCAACCAACAGTCACTTTCTCAACAGCACCAAAAGGGTAGTTCAATTCCGAAAATGTATATATAAAATTTCAGAATGCTGAAACCCAGCATTCTTTTATTTTTCAGATAATTTTCACAGGAAAAATGTATCTTTGTATTATATCTATTAGTTTTATATNNATATAATATATAAATAGACTAGCAGAAAAGCCTTAAAACAAGTGAAAACACCTGTTGATGCTTTGTTAACAAAAATCAAAGTTCAATTTAGGAGGACTTTATAGATGCAAATCATTAAAATATCACCGCGCGGTTATTGTTATGGTGTTGTTGATGCCATGGTAATAGCAAGAAATGCCGCATTAGATAAATCATTGCCTCGTCCTATCTACATTCTAGGGATGATTGTTCATAACAAACATGTCACAGATGCCTTTGCAGAAGAAGGGATTATTACCTTGGATGGTAAAAATCGTATGGATATTCTTGATAAAGTCGAATCAGGGACGGTTATTTTTACCGCACATGGCATCTCTCCAGAAGTCCGTGAGCTAGCAAAGAAAAAAGGCCTAGTTGCGATTGATGCAACTTGTCCTGATGTAACGAGAACCCATGATTTGATCGAGGAAAAAACCAAACAAGGATATCAAGTTATATATATCGGTAAAAAGGGACACCCCGAGCCTGAAGGTGCTGTCGGCGTTGCTCCAGGTATGGTTCATTTAGTGGAAACACCAAATGATGTTGAAGCATTAACTGTTCATAGCGACAAACTTATTGTGACAAACCAAACAACCATGAGTCAGTGGGATGTTGCAGATACGATGAAAAAAGTAACGGAAAAATATCCGCATGTAGAAGTCTATAATGAAATTTGCCATGCCACCCAAATCAGGCAGGAAGCTGTGGCCGGTCAAGCAACAGAAGCAGACGTGACCATTGTGGTAGGGGACCCAAAAAGTAATAACTCGAATCGCCTTGCTCAAGTTTCGGAAGAAATTGCTGGAACAAGAGCATATCGTATTGCCGATATAAGCGAATTAGAAATTGATTGGATAAAGGATGCTAAGACTGTGGCTGTCACATCCGGCGCCTCAACACCAACACCAATTACCAAAGAAGTCATCTCTTTTCTTGAGCAATTTGATCCAACTAATGAAGCAACTTGGGAGCGCCAAAAGAAGGTTCAATTAAATAAAATATTACCTCGAGTAAAAAGTACAGAAAAATGATTAGAATAGCGGAAGCGCCTTAATCAGGGAAAAAAGTAGTTCATTTTTTCCTATGAGCTGGACAATTTCCAACTTAAAAAGAACCGTGTCCTAATTAGACCGGTTCTTTTAATGTGTGATTAAACAAACTGAAAAGGATCTGTATTTTCTTCTGAAGGGAAAATATCTACATCATAACCAGCATCTTGACACTTCTTCTGCAGTACTTTTGTCAGACCCATTTTCATCACTTTTTCCACATTATGTCCAGGATCAATCATATTTAGGCCCTCCATCAACGCATCATGGGCTGTATGATAGTAGATATCCCCTGTAACATAAACGTCTGCCCCTTTAAACTTTGCAGTCATAAAATATTTATTTCCATCACCGCCAAGAACGGCAACCTTTTTAACCTGTGCAGTTAAATCGCCAACAACCCGGACAGTTGAAACGCCTAAAGAGGATTTTACCTTTTCTGCGAATTCAGCTAATGTCATTTCCTTTACTTTTCCAATCCTGCCGAGTCCGAGTGTTTCTCCTTTGTTCTCGACGGGGTATATATCATAAGCGACTTCTTCATATGGATGTGCTTTGATCATCGCAGTTATTGTCTTCTTTAAAAGTGGTTCAGGGACTATCGTTTCTAGTCTTACTTCATCCACTTCTTCTAACTGACCTGGCTTGCCAAGATAGGGATCTGTATGTTCACCAGGTAAAAATCTGCCTGTTCCGTTTGCCGAAAAAGAACAATGGCTGTAGTTTCCAATAAAACCTGCACCTGTATTTCCCAACACTTGTCTTATTTCCTCAGCATGACTAGAAGGAACAAAAACCACCAATTTTTTAAGTTTTGTATCAAAAGTAGGCACCAATACTTCTGCACCCTCAAGCCCTAAAGCTTCCGCCAATAGATCATTCACCCCTCCTTTAGCCACATCCAAATTTGTATGGGCTGCATAAACAGCAATATCATGTTTTAATAACTTTTCGATCATTTTCCCCTGTGTTGTATCTGTTAACAAGTTTTTAAGCGGCCGATAGATGAGGGGATGATGAGCAATTATAAGTTGCACATCTTTTTTGATTGCCTCATCAATCACATGATCGAGAACATCAAGAGCAATCATGACCCGTTCAACCCTTTTATTTAATCGTCCAATTTGTAAGCCTATTTTATCACCCTCCATGGCCAATCCCTTTGGAGAGAATTGTTCAAAAAGCTGGATGATTTCATGACCGTTTGGATTTTTCATTATTTTAGGACCTCCTTTACAAGGTTTATTTTACAGATTAACTCTTTCCTTTTTTCGATTGTTTCGGCCGTTTCAGAAGCTCCTTCCAAAGCTTCTGATATCCGCTGCCAGTTTTTCATTTCAGCGGTCCATTTCTTTTTAAAAATCTCATTCTTTTGTTCTAGAAGGAACGGTCCTAGCAAAAGTCCCTCATCCCTCTTTTTCTGGTACGGCTTAGAAGGGTCTCCTCTTTCTGCAACTAGGATTTCGTAGATTTTCGAGTCTTCTTCAATAATTTCTTCTGCAATTAACTCCCAATTGTTTGCTAAAAGCCATGTCCGAATCGAGATTGCGCTAATATTTGGCTGTAATATGAGGCGCTGAACTGAATCCAGTTTGCCCTTTCCATTATCCAAAATACTAGAAATAAGTGCCCCACCCATCCCCGCAATCGTAATACAATCTACTTCATCAGGCTCGATAACCGCTAACCCATCCCCCATACGAACGGCAATGGTATCAGCCAGCCCTTCTGATAAAACATTTTTCTCGGCAGATTGAAAGGGCCCTTGAGCCACCTCACCTGCGACCGCATATGAAATTTTTGATTTTTTAGCTAAGTAACATGGTAAATATGCATGGTCGGACCCAATATCCGCCATCCGTGCCCCTTCAATTACATATTTCGCTACGGTCTTTAATCGAACTGATAACTTATCTGTATTCAAAATTCCACCACTTTTACTTATGTATTTACTTAAATAATAAAAGAAGTCCTTCACTTATGCAAAGGACTCCTTTTTTTATTTAATTTTGGAAACCCATTCTGCCATTGCTTCAGCTTGTTCTTGAGGAACAAGACCTGATGGCATGTTACCTTTACCTTTTGTAATGATGTTGACAATCTCTGCTTTAGAATACTTACTGCCAACACCTTTTAATGTAGGACCTACTACCCCTTGATACTGATCACCGTGGCAAGCAATACAGGTCTGCTTATAAATATCTTCTGGCTTTGTAGCTGCAACCTCTGTTGTCTCGCTGCCTTCCCCTTTATCCTTGGCCATTTCTTTCATGTCTCCTAGTCCTTTAAAAGAAAGGATAAACACTAATACAATCCCAAAAACCATGACAAGAATGTAAGGAATTACCGGATTCCGCTTCATGATCTTACCTCCCTTATGTACGAACGCATGTTAAAATAAATAGTCTACAAACAACTACTATTTTACTTGAAAAATAACAGAAGGAAAAGCCCTAAACTTATTTTATCACTATAATCTTCATAATAAAGGAAAAAGAGACAGAGAAAATAAATTAATTATTTCTTCAGTCTCTCTTCATATAATTCCATTTATCAGCAGCCAATAAGACGGGATATGACGATTCTTTGTACCTCTGATGTCCCCTCACCAATCTCAAGGAGTTTCGCATCCCGCATCATTCTTTCCACTTGATATTCCTTCATATAGCCGTAACCTCCATGAATTTGAACGGCTTGGTCTGTCACTTCCATACACATTTCGGAAGCATATAACTTACACATCGCTGCTTCCTTGGAAAACGGTCTCCCCTGGTCTTTTAACCAGGCCGCCTTATAGACCATATTACGTGCCAGTTCAATTTTCATTGCCATATCGGCAAGCTTAAATTGAACAGCCTGAAAGGAAGATATGGATTTGCCAAATTGTTTCCTTTCCTTTGCATAAGCTAATGCCTTCTCATAAGCACCTTGTGCGATACCTACAGCCATTGCGCCAATTCCGATACGCCCACCATCTAAGGTAATTAAAAACTGTCTAAAGCCCTCTCCACGTTTCCCTAGAAGATGATCAACAGATACTTTTACATTCTCTAAGACCAGCTCCGTTGTATTGGAGGAATTTAGACCCATTTTTTCATAATTATCAAGGATGGTAAAGCCCTCTACATTTGTAGGAACAATAATGGCACTAATCTCCTTTTGTCCATTCTTCTCGCCAGTTACAGCGGTTAAAGCTAAATGATGCGCATAACTGGCATTGGTAATAAAACACTTATTTCCATTTATGATAAATTCTCCATTTTCTTCTTTGGCAGATGTCCTTGTTCCTCCTGCGTCCGAGCCAGCATCGGGTTCTGTTAGACCAAATGCCCCCAATGATTCTCCCGTACAAATGGGGGTTAAATATTTTTGTTTTTGCTCCTCCGTACCAAATAAATTCAGCGGTGCACCACCTAAAGAAATATGCGCAGAGTAGGTTATTCCAGTCGATCCGCATCCCCTGCTTAGCTCTTCCACGACAATCGCAAAGCTGATTGTATCCCCTCCGCCACCGCCATATTTTTCTGGAAAAGGGAGCCCCATTATTCCCAGGCCACTCAGCTTTTTAAAAATCTCTACAGGAAACTGTTTCGTTTTGTCGCGTTCTATAGCTCCTGGTGCCACTTCTTCATCCACGAATTGCCGGATCATTTGTTTAATCATTTGTTGTTCAGTTGTTAAGTCAAAATTCATATCCATCCCCCTTAAACAACATTGTATACGCTTTCTTTTTTATTATATAAGTAATCATAAACAATTCCCAACATTTAAAAATTTTTAAATATATTATATTATTGAAATATATATGTGTGATTTTTACTTTGTAAGGGGCACGGGTTAAGAATTCCATTATAATGCGGTTTGTAAACTCGACCTGTTTAGTTTTATCTTTTTTAAAAAAGTAAAAATAACTCAACAAGCGATTAGAATCAGAAAAGGCTATTTGCAAAATGAGAGATAATTCAGTAAAATAACAATACAGAAAGTGCTTTCATTCTTTCCCAGTCTTCATTTTGAAGAAAAAAATAGTCTACCTCCGTTAAGAAGTAAACTATAATCTGCCCTACATTCAGTTATTCTAAAAAGTCTTTTAAACGTTTACTGCGGCTTGGATGCCGTAATTTGCGCAATGCTTTTGCTTCAATCTGACGAATACGTTCACGAGTGACACCGAATACCTTACCAACCTCTTCAAGGGTACGGGTCCGTCCATCATCTAGTCCAAAGCGCAATCTAAGAACATTTTCTTCTCGGTCAGTTAGAGTATCGAGAACATCTTCTAATTGCTCTTTTAATAATTCATAGGCAGCATGCTCTGAAGGTGACGTTGCGTCCTGGTCTTCAATAAAATCACCTAAATGTGAATCATCCTCTTCACCAATTGGTGTTTCAAGTGAGACAGGCTCTTGGGCAATCTTTAGGATTTCTCGAACCTTATCAGGTGTTAAATCCATATCTTCTCCAATTTCTTCCGGTGTTGGTTCGCGGCCAAGGTCCTGAAGAAGTTGACGCTGAACTCGAATAAGTTTATTAATAGTTTCAACCATATGAACAGGAATCCGTATAGTTCTCGCTTGATCCGCAATAGCTCGTGTAATGGCTTGACGGATCCACCAAGTGGCATACGTACTAAATTTAAATCCTTTACGGTAATCAAATTTTTCAACCGCTTTAATTAGTCCCATATTCCCTTCCTGGATTAAGTCGAGAAATAACATACCACGGCCAACATAACGCTTCGCAATACTGACAACCAGTCGTAAATTGGCTTCGGCAAGACGACGCTTAGCTTCTTCGTCCCCTTCTTCAATCCGGTTTGCGAGCTTAATTTCTTCTTCCCCAGAAAGTAAGTCAACCCGGCCAATCTCTTTCAGATACATTCGAACAGGGTCATTAATCTTGACTCCTGGAGGTACACTTAGATCATTTAAATCGAATTCTTCATCATCTTCTTTTGCCAATTTTTTAACGTCTGGATCTTCTCCATCACTTTCGCCGACTAATTCAATTCCTTGCTCCGTTAAGGACTCATAAAATTCATCCATATGTTCGGAATCCACATCAAAATTAGCCATTTTCTCTGCAATATCATCATAGGCAAGGACACCGATTTTTTTACCCAGTTCAGTTAGCTGGTCTTTTACTTGTTCAAGGGTTAATTCATTTTCAACCTCTTTTGAACGGGCTGATTTTTCAGCAGCCATATGTCCCCCTCCTTCCAAAATCAAAGACAATAAAATGAAATTTATAACAATTTACGCAAGTGATTCATTTCAGTAGCAATCGCTGCGGCCTTACTAAAGTTCTTTTCTCGTTCAGCTTCTTTTAGTTCCACTTCTTTTTCTTTTATCTTTAACATTTTTTGATAATTCAACACCTGTTTGATATAATCAGTTAATTCCTGATTGGTTAGCTCTTCATTTATGGACATCATTTCAATGTCAGCAACCATTCTTCTAAGATTGTCATCTTGAATATAGGTTAAAAAGGCGCTAGTGTCAGGTTCTGTGTGATCTTCAAAAAATCCTAACAGATATGTTATTATTGCCTGATGTTCATCGGTATTAAACGTTTGTCCTTCAAGTAATTCCTGTACCTTATATGCCACATCTCGATCTTTAAGCATATGGGCAATTAACCGCCTCTCAGCTGTAACATATGCCGGTTTCAGTTCATCTGCAGGCTTAACCACTAACATGGGCTTTTGAGCGGGTTCTCTCAGCCCATTTGATTTTTTCTTGTCAGCAAAATAAATTTGCCTTTGCTGCTGTTTTAAAGCCTCTAACGAGAGGGAAAATTCTGCTGCCAGCTGTCTTAGGTAATGATCCCTTTCTACAGCCTTATCAAGTTTACTGATTTCCTTAATTATCTGTTCGATATATGCAAGCTGATCTCCTTCAAGCTGAAGATTTTTTCCCCGCCGGAAGTAAAGAAATTTAAAGGCCATCCAGGTTAAACTCGCACCAATGACTTCATTGCGGAACTTATCTGTACCATTTTTTTGAATGTATTCATCAGGATCCAGACCATCTGTCATCATGGCGACCTTTATTTGAAAGCCAGCTTCTTGAAGATGGTTTCCTGCGCGGTAAGCAGCCTCGATCCCCGCTTTATCGGAATCATAGCAAATGGTAATCGTTTGAACATGTTGTCTTAACAGAGAAATATGCTCATCTGTTAATGCCGTTCCCATTGTGGCTATACCATTTTCTACACCAGCACGATCTGCAGCAATGACATCGGCAAATCCCTCAAATAAAATAGCATACTGCAATTTTTTTATACTTGGTTTTGCCAAGTGATAATTATATAAAATTTTACTTTTATTAAAGATTGCTGTTTCGGGACTATTTAAATATTTGGGCTGATCTGCCCCAAGTGATCTCCCAGAAAAAGCAATCGTATTACCGTGACGGTCAAAAATGGGAAACATGATCCGGTCTCTAAAACGATCAAAGTAAGTTCCATCCCGCTCTCGTTTGATAATTAAACCGGCTTTCTCCATCCAATCAGGTGAAAAATCCCTTTTTGTCAAGAACTTATACACGAAGTCCCATGAATTTAATGAATACCCAATTTGAAACTTATCAATCGATTCTTGGGTAAAACCTCTATTTAGTAAGTACTCAAGTGCATGCTGACCTTCTTTTGTATTTACTAAGAGATGGTGATAAAATTTCCTTAAAAGCTCATGGGCATCCATCATCGCTTGTAGCTCTTTAGAAAGTTTTTTTCCGCCTTGGGATGAAGTCAAGTTAATTCCTAATTCAATATTTACTTTCGCTGCTAGCTTAATGGCGGCCTCTTGGAATGATATTCCTTCGAGCTCCATTAAAAAAGAAAATACATTTCCCCCCGCTCCACAACCAAAACAATGAAAAATTTGTTTGTCAGGTGATACTGAAAATGATGGGGTGCTCTCTCCATGGAATGGGCATAGTCCGAAATAATTTCGCCCCTGTTTTTTCAGTTGAACATAATCGCTTATTACCTCGACTATATCTACAGCCTGACGAATTTGGTCAACCTTTTCTTCGGCTATAAGTTCCGCCATGAAAAAACAACTCCAATTGTACTACAGGTATTCGGCAGGCATTATTAAAATTCCTGCAAATTTCGACAATTTTTTTGTTAATTCCAGCACAAATCTTGTTTGCTCCTAAGATTGATAAGGCTTTAGCCCTTTTCCGTATTCTCCTCTATATGTAATATTTTTCTTTTACATGATGATCATAGGAAGCAACAAAATTAACATTAGCGGAATCTTTGATACGAATCGACAATATGCTCTTTGACCGAGCAAGAATCTGCATCGACAAAAATAGCCGATTTGCCTTATCCATAAGTAATAATTCTACATCAGTCCGCATATTCCTTCTAAAAGAAGTAACTTTTATAAAAAGGATTTATGTCGAATTTTTTTTAGGGGGCTGCCTTGACATCTAACAATAAATAGTTTATTCGTTATAATGCAACTCTAAACCTAAAAAGATATATTTTTATCACAATTTTTTATTATAGTATATTCGTTATCATTTTACCATAACTTTTTTTCAATATTTTTAAGTAAAAAAACACATAATCAATTGATTACGTGTTAGAATCTGCCCTTTTGAACATAATTTAAGATAACATTCGCTGTCTCTTCGACTGCCTTATTGGTCACATCAATTACTGGACACTTAACTTTGCTAACAATTTTCTCAAAGAAGGTAAGTTCCTCCTTGATCCGTTCAATATTAGCATAGCTTGCTTGATCGTTTAATCCAAGAGAAAGCAACCTTTCTCTTCTAATATTATTTAGTTTTTCCGGACTTATTTTCAATCCAAAGCACTTATCAATCGGAACTTTATATAATTCTTCCGGCGGGTCTACTTCTGGCACGAGCGGCACATTAGCCACCTTTAAACGTTTATGTGCCAAGTACTGAGATAATGGTGTTTTGGATGTTCTTGACACGCCAATTAAAACAATATCTGCTTTCAGGAGCCCTCTAGGATCTCGTCCATCATCATATTTTACAGCAAACTCGATTGCTTCCACTTTTTTAAAATAATCCTCATCAAGTTTTCTAACCAAGCCGGGTTCACATAAAGGCGCTTTCCCGCTGAAAATTTGAATTTGATCCATAATAGGCCCGATTAAATCAACAGCTTGTATACTCTCCTCCACTGCTCTTTCCCTTAAATATGTACGCATATCAGGTTTTACAAGTGTATAAGCAATCATACCTTTATCATGGGAAACCAGTGATAAAACCTCTTCGATATGGTCTTTATCCTCTACATAAGGAAATCTCTTTAATGTCATACCAGAACCATTGAATTGGCTGATTGCGGCTTTCGTAACTAATTCAGCTGTCTCTCCAACTGAATCTGAGACCACATAGATGACCGGCGTACTCATTCTCCCTATCAACTCCATTTCTTATTATCTTTCCTCATCACTTAACGCCAAAAAAGCTTTTGTAATGTTTGTTTTAGTTACTCTGCCAATAACCTCAAAACCTCTCTCCGTTCTTTTAACGACAGGCAAGGCATCGATTTGTTTTTCAATGAGTTTCTTGGCTACATCGATTAATAAATCTTCACGTTCACACGTTGTTATGTTCGGCATCCTTGTCATAATAATATTGACAGGGATACTGGTAAGCTCTTGTTTACCGATGCTTGCCCGCAGCAGGTCTTTCCTAGACAGCACACCCACTAAGTTTGAGTTTTGATCCACTACAAATAATGTACCTACATCTTCAAGAAACATCGTACAGATCGCGTCATAAACCGATACGCTTTCACTTACTACTACAGGGATAGATTGATAATCGGAAACATAAATTTTTTGCAGATTCTCTGTCAACAGCTGGGCCCCTGACTTTCCAGTATAAAAATAGCCTACTCGCGGCCGTGCATCTAAAAAACCTGCCATTGTTAAGATTGCCAAGTCCGGCCTTAAGGTAGCACGGGTTAAACTTAATTGATCCGCAATTTGCTCACCAGTTATAGGGCCATTATCTTTTACAATCTGCAATATATGTTCCTGGCGTTTAGTCAGTTCGATTGTCCTCACCACCTTAAAAATCCAATAATCTCTTGCCGCGTTTGATTTAGAAATATTATATACTACTTACCAACTATTTTAAATAATAATGGTTATAGATAAAAGGTGCGGACATCCGCACCTTTAGCTTACTTAAAACGCCATTTTTCCTTGTAAAAAGTTTACTAACTCTGAAATAGGAAGACGGGTTTGTTCCATGGTATCTCTGTCACGAACAGTAACCATGTTGTCTTCTTTAGAGTCAAAATCATAAGTAATACAGAATGGTGTACCAATTTCATCATGGCGGCGGTAACGTTTACCGATAGAGCCTGCTTCATCATAATCCACCGTAAAGTGTTTTGATAAATCAGCAAATACCGCTTTCGCCTCTTCAGACAATTTTTTTGATAACGGCAATACCGCAGCTTTATATGGTGCTAATGCAGGATGGAAATGCATTACCGTTCTAGAAGTACCGTCCTCAAGCTGTTCTTCATCATAGGCATCGATTAAGAAAGCTAGTGTAACCCTGTCAGCCCCAAGTGATGGTTCAATACAATATGGTACATATCTTTCATTTGTTTCCTGATCTAAATAATGGAAGTCTTCACCAGAAAATTCCATATGCTGCTTCAAGTCATAGTCTGTTCTTGAAGCCACGCCCCATAATTCGCCCCAGCCAAACGGAAATTTAAATTCAAAATCTGTCGTCGCATTACTATAGTGGGAAAGCTCATCTTCTGAATGGTCCCGAAGTCTAATATTTTCCTTTGTAAGACCTAGAGACAATAACCAGTTTTCAGCATATTGCTTCCAATAATCGAACCATTTTAGTTCCTCACCAGGTTTACAAAAGAATTCAAGCTCCATTTGTTCAAATTCTCTGGTACGGAATGTAAAATTACCAGGTGTAATTTCATTACGAAAGCTTTTTCCGATTTGCGCTATCCCAAACGGTAATTTTTTCCTCATTGTCCGTTGTACATTTTTAAAGTTTACAAAAATCCCTTGAGCGGTTTCTGGACGAAGAAAAATTTCATTTGTACTAGTTTCCGTAACCCCTTGGAATGTTTTAAACATTAAATTGAATTGGCGGATTCCCGTAAAATCATGGCTTCCACAGTCCGGACAAGCAATGTTATGCTCCTTAATTAATTCTTCCATCTTTTCGAAAGGAAGCCCATCTACAACCATTTCTATGCCTTTTTCATCAAGTGCATTTTCAATTAATTTGTCAGCGCGATGACGGGCCTTACAGTTTTTACAGTCAATCATTGGGTCATTAAAGTTACCAATATGACCTGACGCTTCCCAAGTTCTTGGGTTCATCAAAATGCTTGCATCTAATCCAACATTATAGGGAGATTCTTGAACAAATTTCCTCCACCAAGCCTGCTTGATATTGTTCTTAAATTCAACACCTAATGGACCGTAATCCCAAGTGTTAGCTAAACCTCCATAAATTTCTGATCCAGGAAAAATAAATCCTCTGTGTTTCGCATGTGAAACGATTTGTTCCATTGTTACATCCATTGTTTTCTCGCTCCTTTTTATAAAAATGGCCGTGTTAAACTGGGATGTTGATTTCCGCTCCATGTGCTCGCTTTCCGCGGGCGTGACGGGGAGCCTCCTCGGCGCTGATAGCGCCTGCGGGGTCTCCCCTGTCCCGTACTCCCGCAGGAGTCGAGCACCTTCCGCTCCAATCAACACCGTACAAAATAAAGATGGAATGTGTCATAAACTGCGTTAGAAAATAAAAAACTCCCGCCTCTATGCTTTTGATAAGCATAGGGACGAGAGTTACCCGCGGTTCCACCCTATTTGCTGCAATAAATGCAGCCTCCTTAAATTGTGTTTCTTCAACACGATTGCTCAGGAACGCCTTCATTAGTACCCTATACCCTAGCTCACACCGCCCTAGGTTCGCTTTTATAGAGATCACTAATTACTACTTTCCGTCAATGCAAATATTTTATTAAGGAAATAGTAACGAAAACTTCTAACATTGTCAACAAGGTAATTATAACAGATTACGAAAATGATCCATCGAATTAAGAAACTTTTTAGATTTAAGGTGAAGGCCTGAATACTCATCATAGTAGGCTGTAATAATTTTTTTCAATTCAGCCTTTGTTTCGTCTTTCACTGAAATATTTCCTAAGCGGGTAAGATCAAAATAATAAAATAGCCGTAATAATTTAACAGTTGCTGGTAATAATGGAAAGTGATATGGATCTTTATCCAAACAGCGATGACAGATAAATCCGCCTTCCCGAATTGAAAATGAAAAATGACCGTCCGTACTTCCACAGATAGAACATCTATCTAAAATCGGGTAGAGGCCCATTACATTTAACATCTTCATCTCGTAAATATTCATGAGTATTTCAGGATCAAAGCCTTCATTCATATAGTTCAGTGTCTGATAAAGTAATTCAAAATGAAACGGGTTTGGTTTTTTATCCTCCGTACATCGATCTGTTAATTCAACAATATAACTTGCATAGGCTGTTAAAAAAATATCCTCTCCAATAGAGCGCAAGGAAGTGATGATTTCTCCCTGCTGCAGACTTCCTAAACCAGAACCGGTTTGTAATAGGAAATATCCATGTGTGAAAAGCTGGGAAATAGAGGAAAGGCGGCTGTTTGGCTTCTTGGCTCCACGTGCCATAACGCCAATTTTACCACCTTCTCTTGTATATATCGTTACTATCTTATTAGTTTCACTATAATCCGTGGTTCTAATGACAATGCCTTCATATTTCTGAAGCATTCTTTGTCACCTTCTAACGTCAGAGCGAAAACAAACTTATGAAACGGGAAAATCAATTTGTGCTAGATCTTCATTCTGATTTCCGGGTATTTCTTGGTTTTCCTTCTCAAGCTCCTTAAAGAGAAGATATGTGTCAATATTACCTGTCTGTAGGAATACTTTCCACGTAAAATCCATCATCGAAAACCCCACCTTTCATTATTTAGACTAGCCTAATGTTAAATCCCAAACCTTATAATTATCATAGCCTGCCTCTGCCAAAATATAAGACGAAATAATTGTTAATGTTGTCCATGCATAATCTTATTTAAGAGTTAATATTTTAAATAGGGTTTTGTTAATATTCATCCTCATTGAAGCCATAATCACGAAGCTGGGACATTTTATTACGCCAATCTTTTTGCACCTTTACCCAAAGCTCTAAAAATACTTTTGAACCAAGGAGATTTTCAATATCCACCCGGGCCCGCTTGCCAATTTCTTTGAGCATGCTCCCTTGCTTACCAATAATAATACCCTTTTGTGAATCTCTTTCGACAATGACTGTTGCCATCACATGAATAATATCCTTATTGGGCTGTTTTTCCATTTTATCCAAAACAACTGCCAAAGAGTGGGGGATCTCCTCCCTCGTTAGGTGAAGTGCCTTTTCCCTAATCAATTCGGTAATAATAAAACGTTCCGGATGATCAGTTACTTGGTCAGCTGGATAATATTGCGGCCCTTCTGGTAAAAATCCTTTAATTTGCTCTAATAATCGTTCAACATTGTTTCCTTCAAGAGCTGATATTGGAACGATTTCTTTAAAGTCGTATTTTTCTTTATATGATTCAATAATAGGCAGCAATTCATCTGGATGTATTTGATCAATTTTATTAATAACAAGAAAGATAGGTGTATTTACGGACTGAAATTTTTCCAGGATAAATTCTTCCCCACGTCCAAATCCTTCTTCGGCATTCACCATAAATAAAACTAGATCAACCTCTTTAAGTGTATTTTGTGCTACCTTCATCATAAAGTCGCCCAATTTGTGTTTTGGTTTATGGATACCTGGTGTATCAATAAAAATCATTTGCGCATCCGAAAGGGATAACACACCTTGAATTTTGTTTCTAGTTGTCTGCGGTTTATCACTCATTATGGCAATTTTTTGACCAATCACCCGATTAAGGAAGGTAGATTTCCCAACATTTGGTCTTCCGATAATTGAAATAAATCCTGATTTGTATCCGTTTTCATTCCCTTTAGTTTGCATGTAAATCCTCCGGAGAAAAGGCACCAGGAAGTAACTCAGCTACCGTTAATTCTTTTACATCACCTTTAAGATTGGTTAATATCACTCTCATATCACTTGGGCATAGCTCAGAGATCACTTGCCTGCACGCACCACACGGGGAACAAGGGCGATTTGTATCAGCCACAATGGCCATCATTTGAAAATCTCTGTCACCTTCAGAATAAGCCTTAAAAAGGGCCGTACGCTCTGCACAATTGCACATACTATAAGCGGCATTTTCAATATTACAGCCGTGATATACTTTCCCATCTTTTGTTAGCAAGGCTGCTCCAACTCCAAACTTAGAGTATGGAACATATGCTTTATCTCTTGCCTTTTTTGCTTCTTCCATTAATTGTTCGATATTCACAAAACGTCTTCCCTTCCAGCAGTAATCTGCTGTTTCTTTATTTTACCTCAAATAGTAGAGAAAATCATTACATGTAGCGAAAAAGTAATAAAAAATTTTAAAAAATTAGAATTTTCTCATAATGTAACTTGTCTTATAAAAACAAATTATTTTAGTTATTTTACCGAAATGTTCATTGCNNTTTTTAGAACCATTTTAATACATAGGGCATAAAAATAATGATCCCCACGATTAGTGTTAAGGCTGCATAAACGAAAACAGCACCAGCGGCAATATCTTTCGCCTGTTTGGCAAGTGGATGATATTCTGCTGTAACAAGGTCTACTACCCGTTCAATCGCTGTATTCATTAACTCCAGAGCGAACATCCCCCCAATAGCGAAGAGAATGAAGAGCCACTCTAGTTTTGATATTGAAAAATAAAAGGATAATGCTATAACGATTAGCGAGCTTATAAGATGAAACCGCATATTTCTTTCGTTTTGAGCAGCCGTCAGAATACCAGCTGCTGCAAACGAAAAGGACCTCAATAAGACGAATCGTTTCTTTTTATCGTGTGAGTCCATAATCGTTCAAAATTTCCTTTTGCAATGTAAACATTTCCTTTTCATCTTCCTCTGTCATGTGGTCGTAGCCTAAAAGATGAAGGAAACCGTGAACGGCTAAAAATCCTAGCTCCCGCTCGAAAGAATGACCATACTCCTCTGCCTGTTCGATTGTTCTTGGAATTGAGATAATAATATCTCCTAAGACGCGCGGCATATCCATTCCCGATAATTCTACCTCACCCTCGCCAAGTTCTTCCATCGCAAATGAAATGACATCCGTTGGGGTATCTTTATCACGGTATTCACGGTTAATTTCCTGAATCCTGTCATTCGTAACATAAGTTATAGATACCTCACTACGCTCCTCTATTTGCTGCTTTCTCGCAGCAAAATTAATTAATCTTTCTATTTCAAGCATTTGCTGCTCTGTCAATTCATTTGTTTCATCGACACTGTCAATAAGTAATGTCATGCTTGCTTCACCTGCTTTGTATTTGTTAATTCTGGATATTCAATTCTTGAGTGAAATATCCCCTTTAAAGTCTCACATAATGTATGAGAGACGATTTCAATTTCTTTCATCGTAATATCACATTCATTTAACTGCCCATCTTCAAGCCGTTCAGTGACAATTTTTTTTACAAACGAGTCAATTAATTCAGGTGTCGGCTGGGATAAGGAGCGTACAGCTGCTTCTAAGCTGTCGGCTATACCCACAATCGCAGATTCCTTTGTTTGAGCTTTCGGGCCTGGATAGCGAAATTCTTCCTCTTTAATAGTTGATTCACTCTGAAGGGCTTTATGGTAAAAGAATTTTAGCAATGTGGTTCCATGATGCTGCTCTGCAATATCAATAATTTCCTTAGGCATATGGTATTTCCTTAAAATCTCTGCTCCATCAATGACATGTGCAATGATAATGGATGCGCTTTTATCCGGCGGCAGCTTGTCATGAGGATTATCATGATTTATTTGGTTTTCAATAAAGAAGTTTGGCCTTTTGGTTTTCCCGATATCATGATAATAACTGCCGACTCTCGCTAAAAGCCCATTTGCACCTATGGCTTCACAAGCAGATTCAGCTAAATTTGCCACCATCACGCTATGATGATAGGTGCCCGGAGCCTCCATTAGTATTTTTCTTAGGAGTGGGTGATTTGGGTTAGATAATTCAATCAACCTTATAGTTGATAGAATTCCAAAGCTTGCCTCAAAGAATGGTAATAAACCAACAGACAACACAGCAGAGCTGACCCCTGACACAAGTGCAGTAATAAGATAGTAGCCGTACTCAACCCCTGAATACTGTCCATTTGGGAGGAGCATGAATGCACCTATTGTACACACATTAATCATGGCCGCAAAAGTTCCCGCTTGTAATATTTTTGAGCGGCGGCTTTGGCTGTTTAAAAACAAGATAGCTGCAATACTGCTAAAAAGAAAATAAATCCCCACTGAAAAATTAAGTGTTCCAGTTATCCCTTCATTAAAAAGGATACTCCCACATACAGCCATTAGGATCGACATATAAATTGCCAGCTTTTCATCAATTAATATTTTAATTAACATACCACTCATCGCAGCTGGGAAAATATAGCCGATGCCCTCAAAACTAAAGACTTGCAGCATACTAATGATTTTCATAATAAAAATCGAGAGAATAAAAATAATCCCATACAACAATAAGTAGGTTTGGCGTTTTTCAGGGAGCACTTCCATTTGAGAAAAATAGTAATAAATGGCTGATAGGATGATCGTAATTAACACGACTAAGCCAATAAACGGCTTATAAGAATAATTGTTATTTATAAGACCAACCAATTTTAATTGCCGATAGATATCCTGATTGATTAGTTCCCCTTCTTCAGCAATAATTTGCCCTTGAAGGATTTTTACAGGCTCAACCTTTTCTGATGCCTGTTGTCTGAGTTCCTCCGTCGCGTTTGAGTCATAAAACTCATTTTGAATGACAGCATATCTCCCTAATTCAATAGCAGCTAACTTTAGTTCGTCACTTAAAGTCGTGTACTTTAATTCTTCTTCTACTCTTTTCTTAGCATTTTCCACCTCATCAGCAGAAATTCTTTTGGTCATCACATTACTGACTGCTGTAACAGTTAAATCTTTCGCAATAGATAGTTCATCATTATTCGCATGAATTAAGGCAGTAAAAACTTGATTAGAAAGATCCTTCGAAACACTTGAAGTCAGTTTTGCTTTTAACTGTGACTCTTTGTCGGAATCACTCGGTTCCTTTATGGTTATCGTTTCTTCAGAAGCTTTTTCTTCTTGTTTTCTCAAATCTTCTTCAATTTCATTATTAACCTCGATCACTGATTGAAAAATGGACGTAATTAAATCAACTCGATTTTGCGTGTATTCATTTTTCAAAGCGTATACTGGCTGGACCTGATTTATAGCCTCTTTCCGTTTATTTTCGGTACTTTCTTTATCCTCTACTGTTGCTGGAGAACGAATAGTATTTTCTGCTACTGAGAACAAGCTTAGCTCAAGTTTTTCCGGTTTTACATTGTTGTATATCGCCCCAAACAAAACAATCCCAAGTACGACAAAGAATATAATCCGAAAAAAAGTCATATCAAGTAATTTTCGTATCCGTATGAAGTTCTGCTGTAGTTTATCCAACTAAATCCCCCCAACCACGGCCATTCATCATTGTTATAGGAAAAGAATAACAAAATACTACTAGAAAATGCGCTTTATGTAAAATCATATCAGTTTTTCAGGAAAGTTTCACCTTATTAAAAAAGATATTTGTAAAAATACGGAAAAAGGGATAAACCAATAAGGTTCATCCCTATGCTTTATTGTTGGTTTCCCTTCTTTTCGTAGGCTTCAATGATCCTGCCAACAAGGGGATGACGAACAACATCACTTTGTTCTAAAAAGATAAACGAAATCCCTTTTACATTTAGCAAAATCTCTTCCGCTACAATTAAACCCGATTTTGCACCCTTCGGTAAATCTACTTGGGTCTGGTCACCTGTAATCACCATTTTTGATCCAAAACCCAGCCTAGTCAGAAACATTTTCATTTGTGCATGAGTGGTATTTTGTGCCTCATCTAAGATCACGAAAGCGTCATCTAATGTTCGTCCGCGCATATAGGCAAGGGGAGCAATTTCAATCGTCCCCCGCTCTATTAGCCTTTGGGTATGTTCTGCCCCGAGAACATCGTTTAATGCATCGTACAGAGGTCGTAGATAGGGGTCAACCTTTTCCTTTAAATCCCCTGGCAGGAATCCGAGGCTTTCCCCAGCTTCTACTGCAGGTCTTGTTAAAATAATTCTATTTACTTGTCCTGATTTAAGAGCGTTAACTGCCATGACCACTGCGAGATAGGTTTTACCGGTTCCAGCTGGTCCAATCCCAAAAACTAAATCATTTTTCTTTATGGCAGTCACATAATGTCTTTGCCCCAGCGTTTTGATTCGAATCGTTTTTCCTTTAATATTCTTACCGATTTCTTCTTCGTATAAATTTACAAAGTAGTCTAGAGTACCTTTTTGAGCCATTTGGATGGCATAAAGAACGTCTCGCTGACTTATATTTATACCCTTCCGGATTACAAAGATTAATCTGTCGATTATTTGCCCAGCCATTAAGACCTTATCTTCATCACCGGATAAACTGACAGACTCTCCTCTTGTAATTACAGATACATTCAGCTCTTCTTCAAGTGTTTTTAGGTTTTGATCAGAATTTCCTAGCAGCGTAATTGCTTCTGCTGGATTTTCTAGCTGTACATTAATGGTTGTTAATTTTTCTGTCATCGGGAATCTCCTTGGATATCGGTTGTCCGACTGCAATGTTTTCAATTATCTTAAAATGGATATCTAGTATAACCTTACCATTTTTCATCGTCTTGTGTAAAATTTTTTCATCTTTTATCTTAGCTTCTTCATCTAGACTGCTTTTTATTTGTTTTTTTGCTAGTTCTACCGCCATCTTTTCAGCCTCATTATTAGTATAACTCCGTTCGTACACTTCCCGCTCACGGAGTGTTTTATTGACATAAGAGATAGGCAGTTCCCATTTTAAAAAGCGAATTTTATGCACAGTCTTTTCAGTCTCATAATGCTTAAATTCAGGTTTTCCAAATCCCCAGATAGGTACTTCTAACTTTCCTAATAATAGAGAATGCTTTTGCTGCTCCTTGCCATTATATACTTTAAATTTGGTGACCAGCGGAAGCTCCACATGGCTTTTATACCAAGTTTCCCCCCAAACTTCACCTCTTGCTGCTGTAATTTCTGGGTTATCTTCCTTCCCGAATGCACCCGAAACGAGTAATTGGCCTTTTACAACATGATCATGAATATCAACTGCCTTCTGACCACTCTCAACAAACATTTTTACAATGATTGCCTTCTTTTTAGCTATCAGATTTTGCGGCGAGTATTTTTCTGGCTTTTTAGGCTCATTTTTTTCTACTACTTGCAGATGGTAGGTTGTCCCCTTTAATTCCACACCAACCCATGTTAATGCACCTATATTATTGGTCAATTGTCTTTGAATCCCCTCGACGTTAGCAACCAAGAATTGAACCTTGCCAATTTTAACGCCCATCTTGTCCAATTCTTTGCGAATTTGATACTCAGTTGCTGGTTTTGCCCCCTTTATTTCTACCCCCCAAATCATATTGGACAGGAGCAATATAAGAAATAAAAAGGCGGCGGCTCCTAACATAAAGCCGCTGTTTTTCCACAATCTTTTCAACAAAAATGGAACACCACTCCGCTGCAAAAAAGAAATTTTGCATTCACTTTTCCTCGCAAACCTTCTAATCTTAAGGGCATCTTGAACCCTCATTTTGAATGTAATTGTCTCTGTGCCATGCCGTTTCACATGCCAAATATGTAAACCGTTTCTTGTTAACACATTTAAAAACCGTTCTAGCCCTTTGCCGGATACTCTTACAGTAACTCTGCCATAAAGAAATTCAAACCACTGGTTCTTCATTTTGTTCCTCCCGCATTATCATTTATATAAGTGACCTGATCTATCTTTCCTTCCAATAATATCTCTTCAGGTAAAATGGTCTTGATTACAAATCCATTACCTTTAATTAACAATTGGCCCTGTTTTAACAACAGACGGAGTTCTTTATCAGTAAAAGAGAGCAGGCCGCGGTGATTTTCCACATATATATGGATTTGTCCAATCATCGTAATTCGAGGCAGATCCATCATGACATCTTGAGGAAGATCCATTTTATTAGCCATCCAATTTCGAACCCGTTGGCCCCATTTTTTTGCCATAAAAAAGAACCCCCTTTCATCTCATATTTATGAGGTGAAAGGGGGTTCTAGCACACCTTTTTCTAGTCGTTTCAATTCAGCTCGAACGTTTTTTCACTATATAAGGATTTTTTGAACGTGGTTCAGCTAGTATCTCCGACCAAATTATTCCATTTATAACTGTACGCGAATCGAGATTTTCTGATATGGAGGTTATTTCTTCTTGAATTTTTATTAATTCTTTATTAGCTGCTTGGTTTCGCGCTGCCGCCATCCCTATTCTGCCAGCTTCAGACTCTTGTCTTACCTGCAGGTATTCCTTTTCAAGCTTATTTTGTTTACTTTTCAGCGGACCCTGCTTCTTTTCTGTTTGTATAGCCATTGTATCTTTCGGAAATTCAGTAATTTCTTTTACCCTGGTTTGAAAATCCCTCATGTGAATGCCGGATGGTCTTCTTCTTGTTTGTCCTTGGTTGTTTTTTGTTTTGCCAAAAATCATTGAGATCACTCCAACGACAATCATGATTAAAATGGTTTCCAACCTTGCCACCCTCCTTTTTTAATTCGGGGATTATTGTTCATTCTTTTTTTCACCGGTCATCTTTCCAATCGAGCCTCTCATATCAGTATCAGCGGAAATATTTTTAAAATTCATATAGTCCATTACACCGATATTCCCTGATTTAAGTGCTTCCGCCATTGCAAGTGGTACTTCAGCTTCTGCTTCGACCACTTTTGCTCTCATTTCTGAAACTTTTGCTTTCATTTCTTGTTCTAGAGCAACAGCCATTGCCCGCCGTTCTTCTGCTTTTGCCTGAGCAATTTTCTTATCTGCTTCTGCTTGTTCTGTCTGCAATTCGGCCCCAATATTTTTACCAATGTCAACATCAGCAATATCAATCGAAAGGATCTCAAAAGCTGTACCAGCATCAAGACCCTTAGACAAAACGGTTTGTGAGATTAAATCCGGATTTTCAAGTACTTTGCTGTGACTATCTGACGAACCAATGGTGGATACAACACCTTCCCCCACTCGGGCTACAACTGTTTCTTCACCAGCCCCACCGACAAGCCGCTCTATATTGGCACGGACGGTAATTCTTGCCTTTGCTTTTACCTCTATCCCATTCATCGCGACACCTGCAATAAATGGCGT
Organism: Neobacillus drentensis; assembly: GCF_036965645.1. GTDB lineage: Bacteria > Bacillota > Bacilli > Bacillales > Cytobacillaceae > Neobacillus > Neobacillus drentensis_D. Next base: position 39,622 of record NZ_JBALPZ010000013.1, on the reverse strand, counting down.
TTCAATCACTTTTGGATTAACACTCATTTGCACAGCCTCTAATACATCACGACCTGCGAGGTCAATGGCCGCACATCGTTCGAATGATAATTCAATATTGGCACGGTGCGCCGCGATTAACGCATTGACCACTCGATCGACATTACCGCCTGCAAGATAGTGACTTTCAAGCTGATTAGTGGTAACATTCAAACCTGCTTTATGTGCTTTTATAAGTGGGTTTACAACCCTGCTTGGGGTTACTCGTCTAAGTCTCATACCAACTAAAGTAAAAATACTAATCCTGACTCCTGCAGCCAGTGCGGAGACCCACAGCATGACTGGTACAAATGATAGTAATATTCCTAAGAAAATAAGGGCAATGATAACAACTACAATAATAAAAATAGTTCCCCCTGATACAATATCCATTTACAATCTCCTCCTGCCATTTAGTGTACTTCTCTAACGACAATCCGGGCCCCTTCAACCTTGATGACCTTAACTTTGGTGTTCTTCTCGATAAAATCGCCTTCCGATACAGCATCCACGCGCTCATTATTTATTACAATAGTACCCGCCGGCCGTAAGATGGTGAGCGCATGGCCTTCTAACCCTAAAAGATCAGTTCGGTTAATATTTGACACATATCCATCCTCTTTTCTGGCTGTTTCCGTTAGTATCATCTTATTAAATAAAACAAGTTTTTTGCCAAATGTCTTAATCATTAGAAAAAATATAAAAATAGAGACAGCTATGGCTATTAAAATAGAAACTCCCATTTGTAAGGCATTTTGGCCAGCTAAAAACAGACTTAATATTAAAGCTGCTACACCAAGAGTACCTGCTATCGCCCCTGGTAGAAAAAACTCTAAAAAAATAAGCAGGATTCCGGAAACAAATAGAAGTAATGTTCCAAATCCTGCTAAACCTGCTTGAAAATGACCATAAAAGAATATGAGTAGTGCAAATATTCCTATTAAACCTGCAATCCCGAATTTAGCTGAAAACAATTCCAAAACAATACCAACTCCGGCAATGGTTAAAAGGAACGTGACAACAACAGGGTTTGTTAGAGTTTCAATCATTTAATGCCCCCCTTTCTATTCAGTTCTTCTAACAATATGTTATACGTCTTTAATCAAATAAAGTTTCATATTTATCAAAATATGTAAAAAGACTGCGGGCAATTTACCTGCAGTCTTTATGTCAGAATACTTATGAAAGGTGTTGTTGTACAAATTTATTAACGAGCGAACCATCTGCTTTACCTTTAACTTTAGGCATAATAGCAGCCATCACTTTTCCCATTTCTGCTTTTGATGTTGCGCCGACTTCAGCGATCGTTTCATTGACAATCTCTGACAGTTCCTCTTCAGAAAGCTGTTTCGGTAAATACAGGTCGAGAATCTCAAGCTCTGTACGCAATTTATCAACTAGGTCTTGACGACCAGCCTTATCAAATTCATGGAGGGAGTCTTTGCGTTGTTTTACTTCGCGAGAAAGGACTGTCAACTCTGCATCTGCGGATAGCTCTTGTGTACCGAGCTTAATCGCTTCATTTTGTATCGAAGCTTTAACCATCCGAATAACTGAGAGTTTGTCTTTTTCCTTGTTTTTCATCGCTTGTTTCATATCATTGTTTAAACGCTCGAGAAGACTCATGTATTACACCCTCTCTTAAAACTTACGTTTTCTTGCTGCTTCAGACTTTTTCTTACGTTTTACACTTGGTTTTTCATAAAATTCGCGCTTTCTTGCCTCTTGCAAAGTACCAGTTTTTGATACTGTACGTTTGAAGCGACGAAGAGCATCTTCAAGCGATTCGTTTTTACGAACGACGGTTTTAGACATTCTCTTTCCCTCCCTCCGAAACACAACACACTTACATTCAATCCATGTACCTTGCAATTATAATATAACCTTGATACAAGGTCAACTGAATTTCACACTATATCATGAAACTTCTCAAGATGTTTGTATAAAAAATGGCATGTCCCTTCAGGTGCGGCCATACAATGAAGAGAGGGGGCCTGCAATATGCTATACATATTATTATTTATACTTTGTATTTTATTATTTATCTTTGGAATGACGATTATTCGATTTGGGTTATTCAATTTGTCAGCCAATAAATTAAAAACTTGGTTAATTAAACTAACCAGTACACCATTAAAAGGAATGTTAACCGGAACATTTATTACCGCCCTTTTGCAGAGCAGTACGGCGGTAATGGTTATTACAATAGGACTAATTTCGGCGAGGATTATGACATTTCCGCAATCCATCGGCATTATCCTTGGCACCAATATTGGGACGACCTTTAAAACTGAATTAATTACGTTTGACATAGATAAAATTCTTGTTCCATTAGCTGTAAGTGGCGCATTGCTTATTTTATGGAAGAATAAAAAGGCAAGAAGTATCGGGATGCTGCTTTTTGGAATTGCTTCTGTCTTCACAGCAATGAAAGGTTTTGAATTACTGGCCCAGCCTCTCACAGGCATGCCGTTTATCAACAAATTTATATTGTCCATGAACGACAATATTACCTTAGGTCTGCTCACGGGGACCGTTATCACCTCAATCATTCAGTCAAGTACTGCAATGACGGGGATTGCGATGGGATTTTTAGCAGCCGGCCTGCTTCAGCTTGATGCAGGTATCGCGATTGTTCTTGGAGCAAACATTGGGACCTGTATTACCGCTGTTATTGCATCGATTGGGGGCGGCAGAGAGTCAAGATTAGCAGCATTTGCCCATGTTTGGCTTAATGTATTTGGAGTATTACTTTTTATCCCGCTCATCCCTTTTTTAACGGAGAATGCCAAGCTTCTTGCAAGTGAAACAGATATACAATTAGCACATATAAGTGTTATTTTTAATGTTGCCAGCTCTTTAATCGTACTGCCCTTCGCTACTAAATTTGGTGAAATGATTCTCTTTTTGCATGACAGAGCTCCAAAAAAACCTATTTCTTAAGAAAAGGCTGTGTTAAAGGTTATTCTTGATTTTGGGACGATGTTGATTGGAGCGGAAAGCGAGCGACTGCAGCGGAAATCAACATCCAAGTTTAACACAGCCTAAAAAAAAGATGGTATAACATAAAATTTAAGCATTACTTATTAACCTAAACAACAACGAAAGAGAGAAGTGCATCGAACACTTCTCTCTTTCGTTGAGAAAATTTTAATACAGTATTCCCCTTAACCTATTAGGCAAAGAAGTTTATCAATTTTTCAGGTCGGACCAAGTGAGAACAGTCCATATATTCCTTCAATTTATTTATAGCTTAGACCAAATCCAAAAGTGTAGTCATCACCAACTGTATTTGTGTAGGTGTAGTCGAATTTTTCAGCATAGCCCGGGACGTCAGATGCATTCTTTTCGACAGCCTCTTGATTAGCAGGGATTGTGATTGGTAGCTTACCTGTTGGATTGAAGCGTCCTCGCAGTACGTCTAGCAGTGCTTCAGATTTGACACTATAAGTGGCCAAAACAGCTGCTGCTCCAGGCTCTACCTCATCAATAACCCATGGATTCGTCATATTGATCACAAGGGCTGTTGGGACGGCAGCTTCAATTTGTTTCACTTTTTCAACATCAATGCCAGTGTTTGTACCAAGTTTAATATCTACAGTAGAGTTGTCAGGTAACTCATATGGACTTGGACGCAGCCAAACAAGTGCGGCATTCGCTTCACTAAGCTTGCTTACGATGGTCACAGATGGATCTTTTTTTGCAATTATCTTCTTAAGAGCATCTGTTTGAGTAGCACTATTTTTACCGTTAAAAACTTCTACATATAACTTTGTTTGCGCGATTTTTTCATTAGTCAGCGGCAGCAAACCTGCATTGTTACGGAGGAGGGTAATCGACTTAAGGTGCGCTTCGTCGGCTCTAGCCTGTGACTTTTCTGAGCTAGCGATAGCTTGAGCTTTTGCCGAGTCTGTATATGGATCTTCAAAAAGTCCAAGATTGAACATTTCAGTAAGGAGATTGGACACTGAAGGATCGAGATCCTTCTCCTTTATTAAACCTTTATGGACCGCTGAGATAAGACCGCTTGGGTCATTGTTGTCAGAAAAAATGTTGGTCCCTGCATCGATTGCTTTCGCAAATTTCTCCTCAATCGTCAGGTTATGAACGCCCCAGTCACGGTTGGTCAGCACGCCGCTGTCACTATTGACATAGCCTTTAAAGCCCATCCTGTCACGCAGAAGGTCAGTAAGAAAGGTCTTGTTGTAAGCACCAGCCACCTCTTCAAACTGCTGAGTGTCTGTTTGCCAAAGCTCACGCGGAAGCTGTTCGGCACTGCCCTCGTTTTTCGGCACATTATAATAGGACATGACGGAGCTCACGCCCGCATCAATAGCAGCTTGGAACGGAGGCAGCTGATATTTGAATAGGCTGCCAGGAGTTGGATAAGTAGCGTACTGCCCTGGCTCATTGTGCGGATCAAGACCTCTGACAACCGCACCGTCACCAGGGAAATGCTTAACTGTCTGTGCGACAGACTGGCTGCTAAGCTCTTCCCCTTGGAAGCCGAGGACTAGTTCTTTGGCAATTTTCGCATTTAAAATCGGATCCTCACCGAAGGTACCGGAGATACGGCGCCACCGTGGTTCAGTAGCAGTCTCAATTTGGTATCCGTAGTCCTTCTGTATTCCAGCTGAGCGCCACTCGTCTCGTGCAATTTCAGCAAAATCTCGAATCAAGTCAAGATCTCGTGTTGCAGCAAGCCCTAAAGTCCCAGGCCAGGTTGAAAATTGTCCGGATGCTTCGCTTATGCCAAATTCATTCTGCTCATTAATGTGATTTCTAGGATTGGAGGTAAAAACGAGCGGGATTCCCAGAGGCGTTGCCTCGGCAATTTCTTGATATTGATTTGCCCGCTTAGCTAGATCTGCGGCTGTAGGGTTATCTCGGATGATTAAGTAACGGATGTGGCGGCTGTTAATATAATCGTTGATATTATCAACATTGAGCGATGTAATTTGCATTATTCCTGCCTTTTCTTCCATGCTCATGCGGGGGAGAAGATCGGCAACCCGTTCTTCCGTCGACAAACGCCAATCCTCATAAGGATCGAGTTTACCGTTGGCGTTTAGATCCCTAAACTGGCGCTGGCCAATTTTAATTATAGGCTTAACATGAGCCTCAACAGAAGGTGCCTTTTTACCACCAGCATTTGAATGCTCTGGCGGGTTAACGCCAAAACTGGAATTACTAGGCGGTGCAGCGGATGCCCCTCCCGCAATGGCTGCAGCTGCTACACTCGAAACAAGTGAAGACATGACAATTTTTTTAATAGAATTTGAGCCTTTTGACAAATACGTTCCCCCCTTGAGAATTCTTAAGTTATTCTTCTAGATATGTTTGGTTCTTAAACTCTCTCCTTTCTTTTTGATGTAACCGGTTACAAAGTAGAACAAGTTAATTATACGAAAATCACAAAAAAACTTAATTGTATAATTTTTATGTTTTTTTGTGATATTTTTAGGAACAGCACCATTAACGCTATCTAAAAGTCTTCAATATCAGGGCAAAGAAAAAAAGGACCTAATGAGGTCCTTTACCTTAAATGGCTGCTTCTTCCTTATTATAAACTTCTTCTTTCATTAACTCTCTATCTTCCATTACTTTGACAAATTGCCCTTCATTATATGGGTAACCAGCTTTAGTAATTTTAACTTTAACAATCTTACCAATCATGGCTTCGGTTGCTGGGAAGACTACTTTTAAATAATTATCTGAGTATCCCATAAACAGACCAGTATTGGCTTCCTCCTTGTATTCCTCTTCCGGAATGACCTCTAATACTTCACCTTCAAAAAGGGATGCGTATTCTTTGGCAAGTTGATCTGAAAGAGAAATTAAGCGGTGTACACGCTCGTTTTTAACTTCCTCATCCACTTGATCCTCCATCCTTGCAGCAGGAGTACCTGTCCGTTTAGAATATGGAAATACATGAAGCTCAGAGAATTTATGCTCTTTAATAAAATTATAAGTTTCAATAAACTCTTCTTCCGTTTCACCTGGAAAGCCTACAATAACATCAGAAGTGACTGCAAGACCTGGAAGTACTTCCTTGAGACGCTCCAACCGTTCTGCAAAAAATTCCATAGTATATTTACGGCGCATACGTTTTAGTACAGTATTAGAACCGGATTGAAGCGGAATATGCAGATGACGGACAATAATATTGGAATGTTTAATTACCTCAATGACATCATCCGTTATCTGACTTGCCTCAATCGATGAAATACGCAATCTTTCTATGCCTTTTACACTTGCTTCTAAATCACGGAGCAAGGAAGCAAGATTATAGTCTTTCATGTCTTCACCATAACCGCCTGTATGAATACCCGTTAAAACAATTTCCTTGTATCCGGCATCCACAAGCTGCTGTGCCTGGTGAATGACTTCTTTTGGATCACGGGATCTCATCAGTCCGCGTGCCCATGGAATAATACAAAACGTACAGAAATTATTACAGCCTTCTTGAATTTTTAGAGAAGCACGCGTTCTGTCTGTAAAGGCTGGAACATCAAGCTCTTCATAAATTCGGTTTTTCATGATATTTCCTACGCCATTAATAGGCTGGCGTTCTGCTTTAAATTGTTCAATATAATCCAGCATTTTCACACGATCCTGGGTTCCTACTACAATATCAACACCTGGGATCGCCATAATTTCAGCTGGAGAAGTTTGAGCATAGCATCCGGTTACACAAATAACAGCATCTGGATTTTTTCGAACAGCACGCCGGATAACTTGACGGCTTTTTTTATCGCCAGTATTTGTAACAGTACATGTATTTATAATATAAACATCGGAGATTGATTCAAAATCAACCCGGTCATATCCTTCTTGTTTAAACAACTGCCAAATGGCTTCTGTTTCATAATGATTCACCTTACATCCTAGTGTATGAAACGCAACTGTTGCCATTTAATCTCACCTCAATAGTTCAAAATGATAGGAAATAGCCGCAAGTGAATATAATGGTGCGGTTTCCGTTCTTAATATTCGTGGTCCTAAACCACAAAGCCCAAATCCAAAATCCTTTAATTGTTGAACCTCTTCCTCCGCTAAGCCGCCTTCCGGTCCAAAAACGATAAGGAGCGTTTCGCCATTTTTCATCTTCTTTAAGGTAGAAGAAAGCACCGAGGTCTCACCTTGCCTGCTTTCTTCCTCGTAGGCTGCTAATTTATAATCGAAGTCATTGCTCTTTATCAGCAACTCTTTAAAGGACAATGGATTAATGATAGTAGGTAAGATGGTTCGATGAGATTGTTCAGCTGCTTCTTTAGCAATCTTTTGCCATCTATCTATTTTTTTTGCAGCCTTTTTTTCATCCCATTTCACAACCGAGCGGGCAGCAGAAAAGGGCAAAAATTGTTGGGCGCCTAATTCCGTCCCTTTTTGAATAATCCACTCTAGCTTGTCCCCTTTGGGTAACCCGCTTGCTATAGTGATCGAGATTGGAAGCTCGGAACTCTCATCTATCCATTGTACAACGTCTGCAACGACACTTGAATTGGTAATTTCTGAAAGCCTGCAAACAGCCTGTTTTCCTTCTGGATCAACGCAAATAATTCGATCATTGATTTCCATCCGCATGACCTTTACGATATGATGACGGTCCTCTTCATCAATGATAAAGTGATCATGATTGGCTTGCTGTTGAACAAAGTAGCGTTGCATACATTGCACCCCTCTTAACATTTACACTTAATATTACTATTTTATAGATGTACGGAAAATAAAAAGGGGTTGTCTACACCCCTTTTTCAGTCATTATTTCCTTTTTGCAATAATTGCAACCCAATCTTCCATTAGAATGGTTTCAACAATTTCAAAACCGGAATCTGTTAGGGCATCCTTCACCTGATCTTTTTTAGGCTGGATGATTCCAGAAGCAATAAAAGAACCTCCTGGTTTTACAACACGAGCAACATCATCTGTGAACCTGAGAATAACTTCTGCTAAAATGTTCGCGACAATCACATCTGCAGAGTTTTCCTCAACAGCGTCTAAGAGATTGTTCTGTGCAATGGCAACTTTATCATGTACCTTATTCAGCTTGATGTTCAGCTTTGCGGATGCAACAGCCACTTCATCTAGATCATAAGCCCTAACGTCTTCTGCCCCAAGCAATGCTGCTGCGATGCTAAGGACTCCTGAACCTGTTCCTACATCAATAACCCGGTCACCCGGACGGACAGTTCTTTCTAAAGCCTGGATACACATGACCGTTGTGGGATGTGTTCCGGTACCAAAGGCCATACCAGGGTCCAATTCAATAATGAGTTCATCACTGCTAACAGGCTCGTAAATCTCCCATGTAGGCACAATCGTGAACTTTTCAGATATTTTCACTGGATTATAATACTTTTTCCAAGCAGTTGCCCATTCTTCTTCATTGACTTCACTTATGGTTACTTTATTTAACCCTAAATCAATGTCATGAAGAATAAGATCATTAATCGATTCTTTGATTGCGTCTACCGTTTCACCCAGGAAACTGTTAACAGATAAATAGGCTTTTATAATGACGCCCTCTTCGGGATAATCGTCTGGATTAAGTTGGTAGATTTCTCCGAATTGATCTTCCCTTTCTTTCGTCAATTCAAAGGGGTCTTCTATGACTACACCGCTCGCCCCAGCCTCATGTAAAATATTTGAAATAGGTTCGATCGCCTCGTTTGTCGTGTGGATACTAATCTCTGACCACTTCATCTCTACCAACTCCATCCTTACTCGCTTTTAAAAGCTCTTTTTACTTTTGAGAAAAAACTTTCTTCGTGTTCACCAATTGGCGACGAACCACTAATATCCGCAAATTCTTTAAGAAGCTGTTTTTGTTTATCAGACAGCTTGGTTGGGGTAATAATACGGACTATTATATACTGATCTCCGACGCCGTATCCACGAACGTTTGGAATCCCTTTTCCTTTGAGGCGGAATTTTTTACCTGTTTGTGTACCGGCAGGGATTTTAAGTTTAACTTTTCCTTGTAGGGCTGGAACCTCAATTTCATCACCCAAGGCTGCTTGAACAAATGTAATTGGCATTTCACAATAAATATCATCGCCATCCCGTTCGAAAAACTCATGTGAACGAACATGGAATACTACGTAAAGATCGCCAGACGGACCTCCGTTGGTTCCACCTTCACCTTGACCTGCCATGCGCAGTTGTTGTCCATCATCAATACCTGCAGGAATCTTGACATGGATTTTTTTGCGCTTTTGAACTTTCCCTTTTCCGCCACATGTTGAACATTTATGTTTAATCTCTTTTCCAGTACCATTACAATAATGGCAAGATCGGCGATTGACAATTCTGCCAAATGGCGTATTTTGTTCTACATTTAGCTGTCCTGTACCATGACAATGCTGACATGTCTCTGGATTAGTTCCAGGTTTGGCCCCTGAGCCATGACAAGTTTCGCATGTTTCTTCTCTTGGTATTTCTATATCTGTTTCTTTTCCAAACGCAGCTTCTTCAAAAGAAACCGTCATTGTATATTGCAAGTCAGCACCTTGTCTTGGCGCATTAGGGTCACGTCTTCTAGATCCGCCGCCACCGCCAAAGAAAGTATTAAAGATATCCTCAAACCCTCCAAAGCCGCCGCCAAAGTCTCCTCCACCGAAGCCCTGGTTTGGATCGGTATGTCCGAATTGGTCATAGTGGGCCTTTTTTTGGTCATCGCTTAGCACTTCATAAGCTTCTGCAATTTCTTTGAATTTATCAGCAGCATCTGGCTCTTTATTGATGTCCGGATGATACTGTTTAGATAACTTACGATAAGCCTTTTTTATTTCATCCTTAGAAGCACTTTTACTAACACCAAGTACTTCATAGTAATCCCGTTTACTCATGATTACCACTCCCGAATCTGTCACATAAAGATTATTCTAACACCGTTTAGTTGGGTATTGCAATAAAAAAGCCAAAGCCTGTAACTTTGACTTTGACTTTTTTTAGTATAGGCTCTGTTAAATTGGTTGTTGATTTCCGCTCCAGTCGCTCAGCAAACCCGCGGGCGTGCGGGGAGCCTCCTCGGCCCGTACTCCCGCAGGAGTCGAGCGCCTTCCGCTCCAATCAACAGTGTATCTAAACATATATATCGTTTAATAGAGCCTAAGAATAATAAATTTGCTTTAGATTTTTCACTACTTTTATTTGTCGTCTTTTACTTCTTCAAATTCTGCATCGACGACATTGTCATCTTTTGGACCCGCAGCACCCGCATCTTGGGCACCTTGTTGTGCTTGTGCAGCCTGTTCGTAAAGCTTAACAGTTAATGCTTGCACGATTTCCTGTAAAGCATCTTTTTTAGCACGAATCTCGTTTAAATCATTGCTCTCAATAGCTTGTTTTAAAGCGTCTTTTGCATCATTTGCTTTTGCAACCTCTGCAGCATCCACTTTACCCTCTAGATCTTTTAACGTTTTTTCTGTTGTAAAGACTAGTTGGTCAGCCTCATTGCGAAGTTCCACTTCTTCCTTACGCTGTTTATCTGCTTCAGCATTTTCTTCGGCTTCTCTGACCATTTTTTGAATTTCTTCATCAGAAAGGCCTGTGGAAGATTTAATGGTGATTTGTTGTTCTTTATTTGTGCCAAGATCTTTCGCACGAACGTTAACAATACCATTTTTATCGATATCGAACGTAACCTCGATTTGTGGAATTCCACGAGGTGCCGGCGGAATATCTGATAATTGGAAGCGTCCTAGGGTTTTGTTATTAGCCGCCATTGGACGTTCACCTTGTAATACATGAATATCAACAGCTGTTTGATTATCGGCAGCAGTTGAGAACACTTGTGATTTGGATGTAGGGATTGTAGTGTTACGATCGATTAATTTCGTAAATACACCGCCCATTGTTTCAATACCAAGAGATAATGGAGTTACGTCTAGTAATACAACGTCCTTAACGTCTCCTGTAATTACTCCACCTTGAATAGCAGCTCCCATTGCCACCACTTCATCAGGGTTTACACCACGGTGCGGCTCTTGACCAGTTGCTTTTTTGATTGCTTCTTGAACAGCTGGAATTCTCGTAGAACCACCAACAAGGATAACCTTATCAATTTGTGATGGTGATAATCCTGCATCACTTAAAGCTTGACGAACTGGCCCCATTGTCCGTTCAACAAGGTTTGCAGAGAGTTCATCAAATTTTGCTCTTGTCATCGATACTTCTAGGTGAAGTGGCCCAGCTGCACCAGCAGTGATAAATGGTAAAGAAATTTGAGTCGTAGTTACACCTGATAAGTCTTTTTTCGCTTTTTCAGCTGCATCTTTCAAACGTTGTAAAGCCATTTTATCTTGAGCAAGATCAATTCCATTTTCCTTTTTGAATTGTTCCACTAAATAATCAATAATGACTTGGTCAAAGTCGTCGCCGCCAAGACGATTATCTCCTGCCGTTGCTTTAACTTCGAATACACCGTCACCTAATTCAAGAATCGAAACGTCAAATGTACCACCGCCAAGGTCATATACAAGGATCGTTTGATCTTGGTCCGTTTTATCTAAACCATAAGCAAGTGCAGCTGCTGTAGGTTCGTTAATAATACGTTCCACTTCTAATCCTGCAATTTTGCCGGCGTCCTTTGTTGCTTGACGCTCTGCATCATTAAAGTAAGCTGGTACAGTAATAACCGCTTTTGTAACTGGCTCTCCCAAGTAATCTTCAGCATATGATTTTAAATATTGAAGAATACTAGCGGATAACTCTTGTGGAGTGTAGTCCTTTCCTTCAATATTCACTTTGTAATTTGTACCCATGTGGCGTTTAATCGAAATAATTGTATTTGGGTTTGTTATTGCTTGGCGTTTTGCCACTTCCCCAACTTGGCGTTCTCCATTTTTAAACGCAATTACAGAAGGAGTTGTACGGTTTCCTTCGGGATTTGGAATTACTTTTGGTTCTCCGCCTTCTAAAACGGATACACAAGAGTTTGTTGTTCCAAGGTCAATACCAATTATTTTACTCATTGCCTTTTCCTCCTAATAATATGTAGAATTATTGATTTACTTTTACCATTGAAGGTCGAATAACTCGGTCCTTTAACAGATAACCCTTTTGGAATTCATCCGTTACAATGTTCGAACCATAATTCTCATCTTCTCCCTGCATAACGGCTTGGTGCAGATGTGGATCAAATTCTTTGCCAACAGCTTCAATTGGCTCAACACCTTCTTTTTTCAGTGCATCCACCATCCCTCGGTATACCATATCCATGCCTTGCAGTAAAGACTTAACTTGTTCATTATCGGTTTCTACTTTCATGGCTCTTTCAAAATTGTCTAAAGCCGGCAATAGGTCCGTAATTAATTTTTGAGCTCTATATTTTTCGCCTGCCTCTTGGTCTATTCTTGTACGGCGGCGGAAATTATCAAAATCTGCTTGTAGTCTGAGGTATCGATTGTCTGCTTCCTCAAGCTTACCCTTAAGCTGCTCGATTTCTTGCTGATATTGTTCAACAGGATTAACATCTGCTTCTACTGATCCTGCCTCATCACTAACCACAGCTTCACCAGTATTTTCCTCAGTAAGTTCAACTTGTTCAGTACTTTCGATTTCTACTTCTTCATTGATGGTATGATTTTTTTCATTCGTCAACTTACTCACCTCCCTTAAAGGATTCACTAACGCTATCACAACTGAAATATGACAAGGAAAAGGGGGTGAAATCTAAATGGCCTTTGCCTTTCACCCTTACTCAATATTACCAGCACTAATTACTTTGATACAATTTTGTTAAAACGGCAGTCAAATCCCGGCTTAAAAATTGCAGCAGGCTGATAACCCTTGAATATTCCATTCTTGTAGGACCTAATATCGCTATAGTTCCTAATTTTTCAACACCAACGGAATAAGAAGCCGTAATTAAACTGCAATTATCCATGGCACTATTATTATTTTCCCTGCCGATTTTCACATGGATTCCAGCTGACTCGTTTCGGATTAAATTGTAAATCCAATCTTCTTGGTCAATCATGGTCAATAAACTTCGAATCTTAGTTATATCATGAAATTCCGGCTGGCTTAACATATTTGTTTTTCCACCGAAGAATAACTTCTCTGTTACCGGCATTTTAAAGGATTCTGCGATCAAATGGAGCATTAAATCGTAGTTATGGATGTGCTGCCGTAACAGCATGGCCACTTCCTTATAGATCTTATCATTTAATTCTTCCAGCGGAACTCCAGATAAACGCTCATTCAGAATGTTTACCGTTTTTTCGATATCACTTGCATCCACCATATCCGGTAAAGAGAATGTCCTGTTTTCAACATGACCCGAATCTGTTACAAAAATAGCCACCGCTGTTTCCTTATTTAGAGGAATAATTTGTATTCTCTTTAATTTATTAATACTAACAGCTGGTCCTAAAACGATGGATGTATAACTGGTTAACTCCGATAAGATTTTCGCGGATTTTTGGATAATTGCTTCAAACTCAAATATTCTTTCTGCAAAAATCGATTGAATGATCGAAATATCATTTTGATTTAATGCTTGAGGCGAAAGTAAATGATCCACATAATACCGATATCCTTTTTCTGAAGGCACACGCCCTGAGGAGGTATGTGTCTTTTCGATAAACCCCAACTCTTCAAGGTCGGCCATTTCATTTCGAATGGTAGCGGAGCTAAAGGAAATTTCCTCTTTTTTCGACAAACTTCTTGAGCCGACTGGTTGGGCAGATCGAATAAAGTCATCAACAATAACCTGAAGAATCAACAACTGACGATCTGTTAGCAACATTCATCACCTCTGTTAGCACTCCTCATTAACGAGTGCTAATTATATTAATAAATTATCAAAAAAAGTGGGATGGTGTCAATCAAAAAGAACGCAAAATGACACTTCATCCTAAAGACTTGGTTTAGATGACACCTAAAAAGGCTTGGAACACTTCATTCCCCAATAGGCGGCCCTTTTTAGTTAAATATATATTATCGTTTTGGACTTCTATCCATTGTTTCGCACTTAGATCAGCGAGTTCTTTTGCAAATAATTTTAAAGGATCAAGGGCAAATTTTTCATAAAAGTGAGCAATGGAGACCCCTTCCGTTTTTCGGAGCCCGAGGAACATTTCTTCTTCCATCTGCTCTTCTTTTGTTACGAGATGATCTTCAAAAAGAGGAAGAACATGATTGTTGATTTGTTCCATATATTTTTTTAATGGTCCAGAATTTGACCTTCTATGTCCGTTTATATAACTATGTGCACCTGCACCAAAACCATAGTAATGTTCATTATTCCAATAAGTTAAATTATGCTTACTTTCAAACCCCGGTCTAGAAAAATTACTGATTTCGTATTGATGAAACCCGTGAATTTCCATTTCTTCCATTAACATTTCATACATTCTTGCCTCCACATCTTCACCGGGAGTCGGCAGCTTGCCCTTTTTTAATAAATTGTAAAAAACCGTTTTAGGCTCAATGATGAGCGAATAAGCCGAAAAATGTGGAATATCCAGCGAATAGGCCTCTGTTAATGACTCTTTAAAGTCTTGGACAGTTTGAGTTGGCAGACTGAATATCAAATCAATGCTGATATTCTCAAAGCCAACTTTTTTTGCGTTTTCAACCGTCTGGTAAACATCCTTTGCTCTGTGGACACGCCCAATTTTTTTAAGCAGTTCCTCATTAAAGGTTTGAACACCAAGACTGATTCGATTTACACCAGCATTCTTTAATATTTGTAATTTTTCTTTTGATAAATCACCAGGGTTGGCTTCAAAAGTAAATTCGACACTATCACTTTTTGACAGATTGTTGTTAATGCTTTCACAAAAAGTGTAGAGCTGTTTTTCATTTAAGGAAGTGGGGGTTCCACCGCCAACAAAAATCGTGTCCAAGGAATTAGTTGGAAATTCTCCAAGGGTCATTTTCATTTCTCGGTCGAGAGATTTTAAATAATCATCAACCGGCTGTCCCTTCAAAAACACTTTATTAAAGTCACAATAGTGGCAAATATGCTCACAAAAAGGGATATGAAGGTATGCTGCTTTAATCATATTTCTTCCTCTATTCTATAATAAAAAAAGGCTAGGAAAACCTGCTATCAGGCAATCCCTAACCTCTCTTTGTTTATTTTTTCGTATTGTTATCGTCCATTTTCAATACTGCCATAAACGCTTCTTGTGGTACCTCAACAGATCCTACTTGCTTCATCCGTTTCTTACCTTCTTTTTGCTTTTCTAACAATTTACGTTTACGAGAGATATCTCCGCCGTAACATTTAGCTAATACGTTTTTACGCATCGCTTTAATCGTAGAACGAGCCACAATTTTTTGCCCAATTGCCGCTTGAATAGGCACCTCGAACTGTTGTCTTGGGATCAGTTCTTTCAGTTTCTCAACAATGATCTTGCCTCGGTCATAGGCAAAATCTTTATGGACAATAAAACTTAAGGCATCCACTTTTTCGGCATTTAGTAATATATCCATTTTAACCAGACTTGAAGGTTGATAACCGATCAATTCATAATCAAAGGACGCATACCCTCGGGTACTCGATTTTAACTGATCAAAGAAATCATAAACAATTTCAGCCAATGGAATTTCATACACGATGCTGACTCGGTTTTCACCTTGATATTGCATGTCAATAAAGACTCCGCGCTTTAATTGGCAAAGCTCCATAATAGCACCAACATAATCATTTGGGGCCATCATCGTTGCTTTAACATACGGCTCTTCCACACGATCAATTTTTTGCGGGTCAGGCATATCAGATGGGTTGTCGACATTCTGTTGAGTGCCATCTGTTAAATGAACATGGTAGATAACACTTGGTGCTGTTGTAATTAAATCAATCTTAAATTCACGTTCAATCCGTTCTTGAATGATTTCCATATGAAGAAGTCCAAGGAATCCACAGCGGAAACCAAATCCAAGTGCTTGAGATGTCTCTGGCTCAAATTGAAGTGCAGAATCATTTAATTGCAGTTTTTCCAAAGCTTCACGAAGATCATTAAATCTTGCAGTATCAATTGGGTAAAGACCGCAATATACCATTGGATTTAATTTTCGATAACCTGGAAGCGGTTCAGTCGCACCGTTTTTAGCGTTGGTAATCGTATCACCGACACGTGTGTCCCCAACATTTTTAATTGAGGCTGTCAAGAAACCAACATCCCCAACGGAAAGCTCGTCCCGCATAACTGCCTTTGGTGTGAAAACACCCACTTCGTTTACTTCAAACTCTGCTCCAGTCGCCATCATCTTAATTTTATCACCGACTTTAACGGTACCTTCGACGACACGGATGTAGGCAACAACGCCACGATAAGCATCATATAAAGAGTCAAAAATCAATGCTTTTAAAGGGGCTTCCGGATCTCCTGTTGGAGCAGGAACCTTCTCAACAACCTGTTCGAGAATCTCTTCAATTCCAATGCCAGCTTTTGCTGATGCAAGAACGGCTTCAGAGGCATCCAGACCAATTACTTCTTCGATTTCAGCGCGGACCCTTTCCGGTTCAGCACTTGGCAAGTCAATTTTATTAATAACGGGTAATATTTCAAGGTCATTATCCAGGGCTAAGTATACGTTTGCTAGTGTTTGTGCTTCAATTCCCTGCGCAGCATCTACGACTAAAACAGCCCCTTCACATGCTGCAAGACTTCTTGAAACTTCATAGGTAAAATCGACATGTCCCGGTGTATCTATTAAATGGAAAGTATATTCTTCCCCATCTTTTGCTTTGTAATTTAATTGGACAGCATTTAACTTAATCGTAATCCCGCGTTCTCTTTCTAAATCCATTGAATCCAACAGCTGATCTTTCATTTCACGAGAGGATAAGGCATTGGTTTTTTCTAATATCCGGTCAGCTAATGTTGATTTCCCATGGTCAATATGGGCAATAATGGAAAAATTTCTAATTTTCGATTGTCGTTTGAGTTTTTCTTCTCTGTTCATGGTCTTCCACTCCTACTATACTCGCACATGTACACTATTTTTGATTATATCAGTAGGGCTGTTAAGATTCAATACAGAATGCCTCTCTGCCAAATTAGCAATGATTGGAGCAAATTGAAAAGGATGATGCCAGTATCATTCAATTAAAACAACAAAGGTATAATCCTCTTAATCATGAGAACTATACCTTTTTAAATAGAGACTAAGTAAAAGAACTCTGTTGATTGGAGCGTAAGGCGGCGAAGACTCCTCGAAAATGCTAACGCATTTCCTTCGTGCGTGGGCAGATTCGAGGATGTAAAATCAATGTCCTGCGGGAGACCTCGCAGGCGCTAATGCGCCGAGGAGGCTCCCCGTCACGCCCGCGGTAAGCGAAGCCGCCTGGAGTGGAAATCAACAGCCAATTTAGATACACACTTACATTTTTTCAATGCCCGCCAAATGGATCCGTCTTTACCTAATCCGCAATGAAATGAACTAATTTTTCTGAAGCTCCTGTAATCCCGTCTGACATTTTTCTGCCCATGGAAGAGAAGAAATTAAAGGCACTTATTTCCTCTAGTTTTTTCTTTTTTGCCGCAATATCATGGCTGGATATATCATTTCCAAGAACCGAAGCTCGAATTTGATTATCTTTTTTTTGGAAACTGACTGCTGTTTCTAAACTGGGGTCGTCATACCCTTTCATTTTTTGAATTCCATTGTTCGCCAATTGCATGCCTGTTAACACAGCAATTAGCAATACAGCAGCTAGACATAAGCTTTTTAACATAAACATTTTCATAAAGATGTGCTCCTAACCACTATTGTTTAGTAGACGGTTGCTCTGTATCCTGATTTACTTTTTCTGCCTGCCAGTAATAATCACTAAAAACATCTGCGAGTGCGTCGGCGGAGCGGTTTAATTCAGCAAAAGTATTATCAACACCGCCAAATTCCATTAAGATGGCATTTGCCGAGAGGTTTTGATTGTAAATACTATTGGATCCTGCAGCATTTTTTATAATGACTCCTCTACTTAATCCTTTATATTTTTCTTGAAGTCGATCATGGAGTTCTTTAGCCAGTTTTGCATTCTTTTCGTAATTTGGGTTTTTCCCGCCAATGATAAAGGCTACCTTTGCATAAGCTTTTCCATTAATTGTGACGGTTGTTTTATCTCGTCGCTGCGAGTCGCGATGAATATCAATAAAATAGTTTAAATCGCGATTGTTTGCCATGGCAGTCTGAACAACGGTCCTCGATTCATCATAGGACTGCCAGAACTTCCAGCCCTTTTTGTTTAATTCCGCTTGGATATCCGTCTTATCTATAAAACTGCCAATCCCTCTGTCAGCCAAGCTTGTTTTTAATTGGTCGCCAATCTTGGTCACGTTTATTTGTGAATGATACGCTAAATCCGGGTCCGTTACCCCTTTAAGATATGGTAAATAGGATTCCCGGTTATGAGAGAAGTAAACGTAGACAACCTTTCTGCTCCCAGTAGTTTGACCAGGTGCTTGTGAAGAATTTTCATCTGAAGGCTTGTCCAATCCCTCCAGATTTTGCAAGGCAGCTTCACGCTGCTCTTTCATAATTTCAATCGGCGGTGCGGATTCAACTGGCATATTTGTATAATTTGTTCCCTCTCCGGCCACAAGAATCTTTCCATCGAATTGGTAGAATCCAGGTAGTTCTCTGCCAAGAAGACTGCGCGGGTCATTTAGATTAATATTGCTCGAAAGTTTAAATATCAAATTGGTTAGCTTTGGTGTCGTTACCCAACTGTTCTCTACTTTTAAAAAATGGTGGTTTTCCCAGCCCATTAGTTGATAAAGGAGTTCACCATTCACATTAGTAGCAGCTTGATTGACGGATGTGGACATAAGTCTATATTGCGGCTTTAATGACGTTAACAGCCCGCTGATAGAGAAAATCAATATTATAAATAAGGAAAGTGCGGCAAATATTTTCAAGATGCTCGTACCTTGGACAATTAAAAATGCACCTGATGTTCTAGTATTTTTCATAGTTCCACCTCGCTAAACGATTCTAGTAAATTCTATGACCTTACTAGAATTGGTAGAACTATGATTTATTTTAATAGTTGAAGGAAAGAGGTCTATGGATAGCTAGACCTCTTTTTTTAATTATTATCTTGTAGTAAATCCAGCGTTCTCTTGATCAATAGCAGAATGTAATGAGGCATTTAATCCATTGGCAATAAGATTTGCCATATCCTCAATGAACACATCCACTTCTTTAGGGGTCACCATTAAATTATGACCAATTGGGGAGAGCACTTCGTAGATTAATTTTCTTTTTTCGTCATCTGGAAGCGCGCCAATCATGCCTAAAAAAGTTTTACGATGTTTTTCTTCCGGCAGATCCTCTTCTGTTAACTTTCTTTTCTCACCAAAAGTCATGCCAGCTGGTGCAAGAGCTCTCGAAGGGCGATTTCCTTCCTTAAGCTCTTTTCCAAAGTGTTTTAAAATAAAATCAATCGTATCACTAGTGATTGAAACAGCGTCAACGACCGTTGGAATCCCAATTGCGATCACCGGAATCCCTAGTGTCTCCTTACTTAGTTCTTTTCTTTTGTTTCCGACACCTGAACCAGGATGGATACCGGTATCAGATATTTGAATGGTTGAATTCACTCTCTCAATGGAACGTGATGCTAATGCATCGATAGCAATCACGAAATCCGGCTTCGTTTTTTCAACCACCCCAAAAATGATGTCGCTTGTTTCAATTCCCGTTAAGCCCATTACACCTGGTGATAAGGCACTAACAGAGCGGTATCCCTCTTCAACATTCTCCGGCTGTAGTTGAAATAGATGACGGGTTACCAACAGATTTTCACAAACCATTGGACCGAGTGCATCCGGGGTAACATTCCAATTTCCCAATCCTACCACGAGACAAGAATCCGTTTTTTTTATACCTGTTCCTTCTAAAAAATGGGCAAACTCCCGGGCAAAGATTTCCTGCACCTTCTGCTGAACTTCGGAATTCTGCTGCCTAATCCCCTGAACTTCTAGTGTTAAATACCGCCCTGCTTTTTTGCCCAGCTGTTCCTCCCCTTGCTTTGTGACCTCAACAAGAGAAATTTTTATATCATCAACATCTTTTTCTTTAATTATGACACCTTCGATTTTCGAAAGGTTCTCTTCTTCTCCAACGGATCTTCCAGCAAGCACCATTTCTCTAGCTTCAATCGCTAAATCTGTTCGTACCGAATATTTGCTTAAATCAATAGACTCATTCATGAAGTTCACTCCTAATAGAGAATATCCAAAATAGAAACTATTTCCTATTTTTGCCCCTAAGCCCGTAAAACATGCATTTTAAATTTTCTCACCTTTTAATTGTGTATTGCAATCTAGCCATTGTTTTGATAAAATACTTCTTGTTCTGAATTATTATGGATGAATGTAAAGTCGAGTTCATATAAGTCTCGATTCCTTGTAGGAGGTGAATGTAATGCCTAACATTAAATCTGCTATTAAGCGTGTGAAAACAACTGAAGCTCGTAATGCTCAAAATACAACTGCTAAATCTGCAATGCGTACGGCTGTTAAAAAAGTAGAAGCTGCTGTTACTCTTAACGATGCTGCTGCTGCAAAAGAAGCATTAGTTGCTGCTGCTAGTAAATTAGACAAGGCTGCTGCTAAAGGTCTTATCCACAAAAACGCTGCTGCTCGTAAAAAATCACGTCTAATGAAAAAGTCTAACGCTCTTTAATTTTTAAAAAGCGTACAAAAAAACGATTCCTACCCGGAATCGTTTTTTTATTATCTTTTTAATCGGAACAATAGCATTTCAATTAGTAGCGACTTATTCATTCCGCCGGTTTTCATCTGATAGTCAGCATCTGCTAGGATCCCCATCAAGTTAGCTAATTCTTCATCCGTAAAACTGCCAGCCTGACCTAGGGCAAGCTTGACACGAAACGGATGAATCTTTAAATAGGCGGCAATTTGCTGCTGCCCATACCCCCTCCTTGAAAGCTCCTTTACCTGATAGATTAACCGAAATTGTCCAGACAAAAGTGCCAGTATCTTAATCGGTTCTTCATTTTGTTTTAACAAATCATAATAAATCCTTAGCGCCTCATCTAATCTTCTCTGGACCACTCGTTCAATAAGGGTAAAAATGTTTTGCTCAAGTGTTCTGGCAACCAATTTTTCTACTAGCTCGCTAGAAATACAATTTTGTTCAGCCGCATACAGGGACAATTTGTCCACCTCACTGGCAAGCATAAACATATTAGTCCCAGCTAAAGCCAGCAATTGGTCAATTGCACTTTCCTCAATTTCAAGACCATTGCCTTTTACCCGATCCCTTATCCATTTTTTCAACTCATGTTCAGATAACTTTTTGGCCTCAACTAATTCAGCATGTCGCTTAAGTTCTTTGGTAATCTTTTTTCTTTCGTCCAACTTTTCATATGGAGCTGAAATGACCATTACCGTATATGGTGCTGGCTCTTTTAAATATGCTTCCAATTTAGCCAGATTGTGTTCTACTTTTTCTTTTGTTTTCTCCGCTGTTAAAAACACGGGATTATGTAAAAATACAACCTTTTTCTCGCCTAAAAAAGGAAAAGTCTCAGCGTCCTCTAATGCCAAATCAACCGGAGTTTCCTCTAAGTCATATGCTGAAAAATTAAAATCCTTGTCTTCTTCGTCAAGAATGTTGTTTAAAAGCATTTGTTTTGTTTCATTGATTAAAAATGCCTCGGTTCCGTATAATAGATAAATAGGAGCTATTTCCTTTTTTTTAATTTTTCTCCATATCTCTTGTACCATATTGTCCAGCGCTCCCCTAAATTTTCACTCATCTCTTATGGTAAAGAAGCTCGGACCTTTTGACAAGTACTTAAAGGGAATTAGCACGGTTTCACCAACAAATGCCAATTCCCGAATCTATTTGAACGCCAGTAATATTTGACCTAGGATCTTATATTGCCTGGCGGGATTCCTGTTACTTATATTGTAGCCCTTACCGAGTCGAACTATTTTGACAACTCTTGTCAGTACAGGAAAGAAGCGAAAGCGTGCTGGATTTTTTTAGACAAATAGCTTATACTATACTTGAAAATAGGAGGGGTAGAGCGTGAATCATTTTGAAAAAGAAGTGCAAAGCAAACGTAATGATGCGATCGATTCTGGGGTAGGGTTTGGAGTTTCTTTCGGTTTTTTTGCTGTAATATTTATCATTGCAACAGTCATTAAGTTAATCGGTTCCTAATGAAAGCTACATAATTTATTAAAGAGGCTGCATCAGTGCAGTCTTTTTTTATTAGCTCTGTGCAAATTGGCTGTTAATTTCCGCTTCAGGCGCTCACTTTCCGCGGGCGTGCCGGGGAGCCTCCTCGGCGCTTAAGCGCCTGTGGGGTCTCCCCTGCCCCGTACTCCCGCAGGAGTCGAACGCCTTCCGCTCCAATCAACAGAGTATAAAAAACATCAATGTCGTTCAACAGAGCCTTTTTATTAAAAGTTTTACTATACCTTATGGTAAATAGGTTGAAAAGGTTCCTTTTCCTCCATAAAAATAATAGGTGATTGCCCCCTGTAAATCGGTACGATAAATCTTTGTATTAGCAGCGGCCAAACGGTTTAAGACTTCTTGATGTGGATGCCCAAACCGGTTATGTTCACCGACGGAGATAAGCGCGACCTTTGGTTTGATTTGATTAATAAAGACCTCGGCGCTTGACGTTTTACTGCCATGATGGCCAACTTTTAGAACATCAATAGTTAAATTAGGATGCTGAACGATTACATTCTGTTCCCCTTCCTGATCGAGATCTCCTCCAAAAAACCAACTGATACCGCCTATCTTTGCCACAATGGTTATGGACCCTCTATTTCTTTCGCCCGTAAAGTTTTTCTCTGGAGAAACAATATAAAAATCATTTCCGTTTTGATGCCAATCATCCCCTGATGATACTTTTAAGATTGGTATTACTTGTTTTGCTGCTTCCTTAGCAATAAGCTCCTCTGTCTCCGACGGTTCAGTTACTGATGGCATTAAAATTTGTTTGACCTCAAGTTCTGAAAGAATCGAACTTGCACCGCCAATATGATCCATATCGCCATGGGTTAGGATTAACTTATCAATTTTTGTAATCCCTTTCCCTTTTAAAAATGGAACAACCACATCCCGTCCAACTTCGAATGGTTTGGACCTCATTCTCCACTCTTCCTCTTTGAAGTTCAACGAACCGCCTGTATCAATGAGATAGTTGCCTCTTCCATGTGGAAAATGAATCAAAATACTATCCCCCTGTCCTACATCAATCATGGTCACTTCACCATAAGGATTCAACCAATTCCAGCAGGGTTGTATGGAAAAGATGGTAAAAACAACAATCATTAAATGCACTCTCTTATTTAAATAAGGCCTCCTTTCCCAAACGTAAAAGAATAAAGCAATAAGGATCATGTAAACGAGAACGATTATGGAGTGTGGTTTTCCAGGTGTAAAACTGGTGTAAGGCAAATTCCCCAAAACCTCAAGAAGTGTATCAGAAAGTTCAATTGTCTTTTGTAGGAGGATCATCAAAATCCTTGGAGTTGTTCCGAATAGCAATTGAATGAAAAATAATACATATACGGCAGGGAGATATACAAAGGAAAAAAGAGGGATATACAACAAGTTTGCAGCTATACCTATCATGGAAACCCCGAAATAATGGTAAAGTAAAAGCGGCATGGCTGACAGCTGCGCAGTCACGGAGGTGGCAGCCATCTTTGCTCCATTTCCTTGATATCTTTTGAGGATGATGGGGGCAGCTAAAATAATGGCAAAACTGACTAAAAAGGAAAGCTGGAAGCCAATATCAAAAAGGACCAATGGCGAAACAAATAGATAAAGGATAAAGGCCAAACTTATGGCATCAATGGTAATAATCCTTAGATGGCTCCTCCACTTTTCAGCCACCAAAATCAGAGCGATCATCAAGCAAGAACGAATGACAGAGGGGGAACTTCCGGTTAAAACAACATAAACAGGTAAGAGGATTAAAAGAAAATTCGTCATAAACTGTCTAGTCAGCCCGCATCTAATTCCAATAAAAAAAATCATCCCAATGAACAAGGAAACATGGAGACCGGAAATGGCCAATAAGTGGACGATGCCCGTACGCTGGTAATCGCTTAATAGTTCTGGGTCAAGGGTATTGGTATCACCAAATATTAATGCAGCTGACAACCCTGAAATCTCCTCAGGAAAATGCTTTTTTAGATAGTTTATTCCTGTAAAGCGAAGCTGTTTTATAAAAATGGAGGGAGAGGATTTAATGGGTTTGCAATTTTGAAGCGGACTTTGCTGGAGATCGATTACCCAAAAAATATTTTTCGCTGCTAAATATCCTCGATAGTCAAATCCATTCGGATTTTTTGCCGTGGAAGGCTTTTTTAATGTCCCTTTAACTTGGCAAAGGCAGCTATAAAGGCTATGATTTTGCAGAAACGTTTTTTCTTCCTCAGATTTAATTTGATAACGCAGCAGAACTTTTTCTTTATATTTAAGTTCTTTACCTTGTACCTTCAATAAATCGCCATCAACAGTGGGATCTTGCATATACTCTATGTAAAAAAACGTTTTATCTGGCGAAAGTTTAGATTGATTATGTGTAGTTACCCAATTCGCTCTTAAATAAAAACCAATCCCTAAAAAGAGAATCAGTAAAATTTGAGTTTGTTTGAACTTTTTAAGTTTAACTAATGCAAGGATATATAAAAAACCTATTATAAGAAATGGGAAAAGCTTTATAAGTGAACATATTACACCTAAAAATGCACCTAGGGCGACATAAAAATATTTTCCGCTCATTATTTAATCTCCATAATGGAATATTTTGAAGATAGTGGGGATGACTGATTGCGTGGATGGACGCCGAAAGTCATTCGGCGCCATTTAGAGGTTAAGATTTGCCTAATTGGATTACTGGCTCTTTTAATTCGACCTTCTCAATTTTTACCTTTGCCTGTTCAAACAGCTCAATGGCATATGGATGATTTTTATAATCCTCAGCATAATACACAGTTTTGATCCCAGCTTGAATGATCGCCTTACAGCATTGAAGACAAGGGAAATGGGTCACATAAATTTCTGCATCAGCAGTTGGTACACCGAACTTTGCACATTGCAATAGTGCATTCATTTCAGCATGAATGGTTCTTACACAATGATGATCAATTACATAGCACCCTTTATCAATACAATGATCGCCGCCTGCGATCGAACCGTTATAGCCTCCGGCAATAATTCGTTTATCCCTGACAATGGTTGCGCCCACGGTCAATCTTGTACACGTACTTCTTAAAGCAAGTAGATGGCTTTGTGCTATAAAATATTGATCCCAAGAAATTCGTTCCACGTTTCTCCACTCCTTTAATAACTTTTCTTTTAAGTTTACTGGTACAAGTCATTTTAGGTCAATGGAAGTTTTATTTTACGACGATTAGGTCTTTTAGTTTTTCAAATGTCTTATCACCAATTCCGCTAATGTTCTTTAAGTCCTCAATCACTTTAAACGGGCCGCTGGTATTTCGAAACTCGATAATCGCTGCTGCTTTTGCTGGTCCAATCCCTGGAAGATTTTGCAGCTCCTGTTCATCCGCTTTATTAACATTAATTTTCCCTTGATTTTGACTCATCCCGCTCGAGACCGTTCCACTATTCCCCGTTGCTGAAGGTAAAGTACTGACCTCCTCACCCTTGGCTGGTATGTAAATGACCATTTCATCTTCCACATGCTCCGCAAAATTAACTTGTGTCTGGTCAGCCTGTGCCGTTAATCCGCCTGCTCGTCCTATTACATCAATTACCCTTTCCTCTGTGTTAGATTGATAAACGCCTGGACGATTGATTTGTCCCTTTACATCCACCATAATCGTTTCAGGCTTGTCAGCCGCTGCTGTGACTTTCTTTTCTGTTTGTGTCTCTACATTTTCTTTTAGAACCTCGTTCTCTTGACTAATGGAATTCAGTGGGGCAGAATCCTCAGGACCCTGAACATAAAAATAATAATAACCTCCGAGAGCAAGCATCAGCACTACAGCAATATGAATCTTGTGTTCAATTAACCAATCTTTCAAGAATATCCATCCTTTCTAAAGGTATATTTCACATTTCATTTTCATAATGTTATAAAAGAATACGGGATGCGAAGGAGGGTCGAGTAGTGAATATAGGCATTATTGGTACAGGTAATATGGGGCGAATCATAGTGGAGGCTTTGATTGACGGAAAGGCCGCTTTCCCTTCTTCCATGATGATAACGAATCGAACAAAATCAAAAGCCTTGCTGCTTAAAGATAAATATAAGGACATTTTGGTTGCACAAAGTCCGGAAGAAGTAGCTGCACAATCCGATTTAATCTTTATCTGTGTAAAGCCATTAGACATCCGTAATCTGCTTGATCAAATTAATCCACATTTAACCGCTGATAAATGTCTGGTTTCAATAACAAGTCCTGTCAGTACAGGCCAAATCGAAAAAAGAGTAGCCTGTTCAACTGTCCGAGTAATCCCTAGCATTACAAATCGAGCATTAGCTGGGGTTTCACTCGTTACGTATGGGGAGAATTGCAGTGACCATTGGAAAACGAAATTAGAAAAGCTAATTTCCAAAATTTCAGTGCCGGTTCATATTGATGAAAAAATTACAAGGGTAGCCTCTGATATTGTCAGCTGCGGTCCTGCTTTCTTTAGCTATTTGCTTCAGAATTTTATACAGGCTGCAGTGAAAGAGACTCAGATTGATACGGAAACAGCGACAGTTTTTGCGAGTGAAATGATTGTAGGACTCGGGGAACTAATTAAGCAAGGGCATTATACATTACCGTCATTACAAGAAAAGGTGTGTGTAAAGGGCGGGATAACAGGTGAAGGAATTAAGGTGTTAGATGCTGAGCTTGGGTCTGTATTTGAACACGTGTTTCAAGCCACTCATGCAAAATTCAAAGAGGATTTGGAAAAGGTAGAGAATCAGTTCTCTAGACAATAATTCGCTATCGATTTACAAATTCCTTTAATAAATGATAAAAAAGCCATCTTTTTGTCAAAAAGATGGCTTTTTTTATTTTTTCTTAGCAACAAAGAAGATTCGTTCAGATGCTTGAGTTGGTTCTGAATGTTTAAAATCGGCACTAATCTCAAGCAATTGAAAGCCAGCAGCGTCCAACCAGTTAGAATATTGATTAATTGGATAAGTTCGCTGGTAATGAAGTTCATCGATTCGATCATATTTTCCTATTCGTTCGTCTAAAACAAAAAAACTCAGTTCATGTTCCACACTATTGGGATCATCCCCAGGGAAACTATTCCAAATATAGGAAATTTCATCCTCATTCAAGGCAAAGGTTTGTTTAATGAACACTTCTGCCATTTTATAGATAGAATGTACATCAAAAACAAACAATCCATTATCCTGTAAATGTTGATGTACATTTGAAAAAGTCGAAATTACTTCTTCTTCTGTTTGCAAATAATTTAAGGAATCACAAAAGATACTTACTACATCAAATTGACCTTGCCCTTCCAAATTTGCCATGTCTTGTTGAAAAAAAGGGATCTTAACTCCCAGCGACTCTGCCTTTGCTTGAGCTACTGACAGCATATCTTCTGATAAATCGATTCCCGTAACCTCAAAACCTTGGTTAGCCAAGCGAACGGAGATCTCCCCTGTCCCGCAGGCTAAATCTAACAGGCTGGTTGCTTCAACATCATATTTGACAAGAATGTCTTGAACAAACGATACCCATTGGTCATATGGGGCATCTTTCATAAGCTCATCGTACAAATAGGCAAATTGCTCATAACTCATGAATTTAACTCACTATGGATATCAACATGTGGTGCATCGCCCCACAAACGTTCTAAATTGTAATAACTCCGTTCATCACGGTGGAACACATGGGCTACAACATCCCCTAAATCAATTAGCACCCATCTTGCTTCATCAAATCCTTCGATTCTTTTTACATCATAACCGTTCTCTTGGGCCTTTTCTTTCATTTCTCGAGCAATCGCCTGTACCTGCTTGTCAGAGTTACCATGACAAATAATAAAATAATCAGCAATTAACGAGATCCCTTTCATATCTAACGCCAAAATTTCTTCAGCTCTTTTATCATCTGCTGCTTTTACCGCAATCTTTAGAAGTTCTTGATTATCCATTCATCAGTCCTCCAGTTTTTGGATTAAATCATTATAAGTGTAAAATGTCTCCGGATAAATCGTTTGGTTCTTTTTCAATAAAAAGAGGATCGTATTTTGAATAGCTTTTACGAGTGCCTTATCTAAATTTTCTTTTGCAATTTCTCTTACTTCCTCTACACCTGGAAAATGCCTGCCCGGCTCAATATAATCTGCTAAATAAATCACTTTTTCCAGCAATGTCATATTAGGTCTTCCAGAAGTATGGTAGCGGATGGCATCCAATACATCTTGATCGCTCACCCCTGCCTCTTTTTCTACCAGGTATGCACCAACTGGAGCATGCCACAATTCGGTATTATATAAAAGCAAATCCTGCGGAAGATCTTGTGACTCAATGATTTCCTTCATTTCAGCTTTTGGGCGAAATTTGGCATAATCATGAAAAATGGCTGCTATTTCCGCTTGTTTTGCATCTGCTCCATATTTCTCTGCCAAGCGAATAGCTGTTTCCATTACCCCGATTGTATGCTGATAGCGATGTTCCGTTAATTGAATTTTCACCAATTCTAAAGCTTTTTCACGTTCCATATAAATGTTTCTCCTCTATATAATCAATAACGGAATCTGGCAGCAAGTAACGAACCGATTTCCTTAATTTCACTCTATCCCTTATCATACTAGATGACACATCAATGGCAGGTATGTCAACATAAAGAACAGGGTAGTCTGTTTGATGGCTGTAAGATGGTCTTTCAACCCCAACAAATTGGACAAGGTTAACAAGTATATCAATATCATGCCATTTGGGCAAGTATTCAATCATATCAGCACCAATTATAAAGAAAAATTGATGGTCAGAATACTCATCATTCAGTATTCTCATTGTATCAACTGTATAGGAGGGCCCGTTCCGTTCGAGTTCGATTGGTTGAACCCTGAATGCCGAGTTTCCCTCAATTGCCAGCTCCAGCATACGAAGGCGGTCCTCATCCTTAACAGACTCCGGTTTTTTCTTATGTGGCGGTTCATGGTTTGGCATAAACCAAATTTGATCGAGCTTAAGTGCCGAAAGAACTTCATTGGCAATCAAAAGATGTCCATAATGGGGCGGATCAAACGTGCCGCCCAATATTCCAACTTTCTTCATGCATTCGCCATCCTTTACTTTTAAAGGTCACCTTTTTAGGGAAGAACAATTGTTTTCTTTTCTGCAGATTCTTTATACAAGACAATCGTGTTTCCGATGATTTGAACAATCTCGGCTCCCGTACCGTTGGCCAGCTGGTCAGCTACCTCCGTTTTATCTTCCTCACAATTCTGCAAGACACTTATTTTAAAAAGTTCCCTTGCCTCTAAGGCATTAGCAATTTGTTTAATCATATTCTCATTTACCCCGCCCTTCCCAACTTGAAAGATCGGATCTAAATGATGTGCTTTTGACCGTAAAAATCTTTTTTGTTTACCTGTTAGCATTATTTTCCTCCTAGTTGTTGCAACACATTTTCTTTCATTCTTTGTATATCAGGAAATATACCTGTCCATTTTTCAAAAGCCAAGGCACCCTGATAAACAAACATATCAATACCGTTCTGTACCGTTGCCCCTTTTTCACTCGCTTCATGTAAAAAACTTGTTTCAAGCGGGTTATAGATGATGTCACAGACAACAGACTGCTCACTTAAATTTTGCAGGTCTAACGGCGTTTCTGTAATGTTTGGAGACATACCGATCATCGTTGTTTGAATAAACAGATCATATTCACCAACAAGTTTGCCTGCTTCTTCCATGGAAAACGCCCTTGAAGAAGCAGAGTAAGGACATTCCTCGATGAGGCTGATCGCATTGTCAACTGTACGATTAGCAATATCAATCTGAATTGGGTTTTCTTTGGCTAAGGTAAAGTAAATCGCTCTAGCCGCACCACCCGCTCCAATCACTAATATTCGTTTCTCTTTAATCTCTGGAACAATAGCATTTAACCCTTTCAAAAAACCAAGTCCGTCGGTGTTATATCCAGTTAATTTTCCATCTATATTCACAACGGTATTTACAGCCCCTATACTAGCTGCTGATTCATCGACTTCATCTAAAAAGGGAATAATCCTGCTTTTGTGGGGAATCGTGACATTAAAGCCAACTGCTCCCATTGCCCTTAATCCGTTCACTGCGTCCTTTAAGTCTTCTTCTTTTACTTGGAAAGGAAGATAGACCGCATCCATGTTATAAAGTGAAAACAAATCATTGTGCATTGCCGGCGACATCGAGTGCCCGATTGGATTCCCCAAAACTGCAAATAGCTTTTTCACCTGTTCCCCCACCCTGTTTTTATAATTCTCTTTCTTTAGATTAATGACCTTCGCATTAGGGTTTGAACACCTTTTGGCACATAAGCAGCTACCTTTGCGCCCGGCTCATTAATCGTTATCCATCCAAGTCCTGAAAAAACAATATCTGTCTTGGCTTCTTTGACCGTAAATTCTTGTCTGACCAGCTCTGGAAAAGAGTCTAATTCATCCGGTCCTGGCGGTGTCAAAAGTTCCCCAACATGTTTTTCATATAGACTTTCCGCATTATCCATTTTTGTACGATGAATATTTAATTCATTTGATACGTAACAAACAAAGGATCTTCTGCCTCCCGAGATATAATCAAAACGTGCCAATCCCCCAAAGAACAAGGTTTGGCCTTCATTTAATTGAAATACCTTTGGCTTTATTTCTTTCTTAGGGGTGATGATTTTTAAATCCTTTTTGTTAATAAAATGGGCCATTTGATGGTGATTGATAATCCCTGGCGAATCAATCAAGGATCTTTCATCATCTAACGGGATTTGAATGATATCTAATGTTGTTCCAGGGAAATGTGAGGTCGTAATAACGTCTTCTTCGCCCGTAACTTCCTTAATAATTCGATTTATAAAGGTTGATTTTCCAACATTCGTACATCCGACCACATAAACATCTTTTCCATCTCGTAATACATCAATAGCTGCGGCCGTATCTTTAATATTCAGCCCCTTCGCAGCACTAACTAAAAATACTTCTTCCGGTCTTAGACCCAATTCTTTGGATTCATTCTTCATCCATTGAATTAGCTTATTATGCTTTACAGACTTTGGTAATAAATCAACTTTATTTCCCACAAGTACAACCTTATTGTTACCAACGAATCGGTGTAAGCCCGGCAGCCAGCTCCCGTTAAAATCAAAGATATCTACAATCATGACTATGAGGGCATCTGACTTGCCTATCTCATTTAAGATCTTTAAAAAGTCATCATCCGTCAAATTAACGTCTTGAACTTCGTTATAGTGTTTTAAACGAAAACATCTTTGGCAGATAATGGTCTCTTTCTCCAAGGCAGACGAAGGTGCATACCCCAATTCATTTGGTTCTTCAGTTTGGACTTTTACACCACAGCCCATACAGATATATTGTTGTTCACTCACAGACTAATCCTCCCATTGAAGCATTCCTTTTTTACGGAACCAATTTAAAATTCTTCTCTCCGCAAATCGATTGAACTTGGTCCAAAACCCATCAGACGAGGCAACAGGGACTACCAAGATGGTGTGAAATCCGCTCCGATTTCCCCCAAGGACATCAGTTAATAATTGGTCTCCAATTACCACTGCCTCTTCCCTTTTAATTCCCATTTGTTTTACTGCTCTGTGAAAGGCTGGCCCCATTGGCTTCCGTGCTCTATAAATAAACGGTATGTTGAGAGGGTCTGAAAAAAACTTGACTCTTTCTTCATTATTATTAGAAACAATCGTTACCAGGATATTTTGTTTTTTTATTTCATCAAACCATTTGATCAATTGGGGAGTTGCACTCGGACGATCCCATTCGACAAGGGTATTATCCAAATCGGTAATAATCCCCTTTACCCCTCTTGATTTTAATTCTTCAGGTGAAATATCAAGAATGCTTTTCACATGTTCATTCGGTAAAAATTGTTTTAACACTAAGCTTACACCTCATTAGTT
>NZ_JBALPZ010000013.1:0-7503 GCF_036965645.1 Neobacillus drentensis | reverse complement strand
TTCTTTTCTTGTATCATCATAACCAATTTCACCCCTCGTTTCAAAAGAAAAGTGAAAGGTCTCAAAAATACTTTATATCTTATTATCCTTCAAATATCGACAATACATGAGGATTCAAATGCGATACTTTCTGTTAAATTTAATGATTTACTGATTTCACTATAATTTAAAATAAATATTTTTCGACAAAGACCTTCTCTTAGCTGCTCTGTGGATAACCTTATTAACACTTTACCCATTGAATCCTTTACATTTGTTTGCTTTATAAACAAATTAATCACAAGTTATCCACGGAAATCTGTGGATAACGAGAACGATTGTTCTTAAGGAATAAATTTGGTAAATTTAGTTTACAGCTATTGAACTTACCAATTTATGTTTTGTGCTCATAAAATAGAACTATTTTTTTAAAATCGGAGGTGGATTCTGACATGCGGAAACTGTCAGATGAATTATTAATTGAATCATATTTTAAAGCAAGAGAATTAAACTTAAGCCCAGAATTTATTGGTCTCATTGAGTCTGAGATTCACCGTCGTTCATTATACAATAAAATCAAAAAATCTTCTTAAATCTATCATCTGCCCTCTAAGGGCTTTTCTTTTTTTATAGAGTAAAATTAACAACGCCGCTAAACAGCGCCGTTTTGTATTACTTTACTAGTATTCCTAGTCTTTCTCCAACCTTAAGCTCTTGTGGAGTATGAAGTGATTTGTCCATTTGAAAGCTCCCCTTTTCAAATAGGAGAACAACTGTTGACCCAAAACTAAAATAGGCCATTTCCCCGCCTTTTTCTAATTCACTGCCCTTATGAGTGGTTTCGATTGAATTAACAAACATGGCTCCAACTTTAACAATGGCAGCATGGCCATAGTTTGTTTTCACTTCAGTTATTACTCGATAATTTTTCGAGAGGGTCCTTCGTCCATATTTTAATCCCCATTTATTAACTGGGTATGATTTTGAACCTAGTTCCCATTGTTTAGTGACCGTTCCATTGACTGGGCTATGGATACGATGGTAGTGACTTGGACTCAAATATAAAATCATATATGTACCATTCAGATATTTGGTCAAAATAGCAGGGTCCCCAAGCATTTCACCGATTGAATAAGTTTTCCCTTTTACCATGATGTCACTAGTTTCTTTAATCATACCAACGTCTTCCAAAACAGCATCGACAGGACTGACTACAGTGTCCGTATGGAAATCAATGTTTCTTGCCTCTTTTTTTAACGTTCTCACAAACAAATCATGCAAGGTCGGATATTCAGACAGCCCTTTTTCCATTTCCTCCAGATTGATTTGATAAATCCTTGCAAATGATGGTACAACAAACCGGCTAACTGGAGAACGAGCAAACTTTTTTAAAATCACAGATGACCACTTTCCATTGGTCAATTCTATCAAGATCCGATAGATACCTTGTAACATAATAATACCCCCAAATAGTGTAAAAATACTCTTTACGCAATGACATAAAACCCTTAGAATTAAATAGTATAGAATAACCTAAATAAAATATAATTCCCTGCTGTTTTTAAAAAAGGAGTGGTGTGGAGAATGTTTCTTTTGGACGTATTGGATCACACAATAAAAAAACTAAAATCCCAAACAGCAAATGTTATTACGATAACAAACCTTTCACTCGGTGGCTTTGCAATTGTCCTTGGCTTGCATGGAAATTTACGCTTAAGTTTATTACTCATTTTTATTGCAGCCCTAGCAGACCGGTTTGACGGTATGATCGCCCGGAAATTTAATATTGAATCTGAATTAGGTAAACAACTGGATTCCATGAGTGATATTATATCATTTGGAGTCGCACCAGCACTATTACTATACCAAGGAATTTTATTTGAATTTGGCGGACCTGGTTCGTTTTTCACCGTTTTTTACATCGCCTGTGGAGCCTTTCGATTAGCACGATTTAATATAACAGAGAGTAATGGTTATTTTACAGGATTACCGATTACTGCAGCGGGATGCCTTGCCACATTAAGTTATTTGGCAATCCCTTATCTCCCCTCACAACTGTTCTTATTTATTATGATTATTTTATCATTTCTTATGGTTAGTTCCTTTAAACTGAAAAAAGTATAAAATGTCCTGAACTTATTTGAAACTAATCTGACCTTTTTAGCAACTTGCTAGAAGGGTCATTTTTATTTTTGTAAATAAAAATTATCAGGACAGACACAATTTCTTGTTTTTTTCATAGGAATTATTAAAAGGGCTAAAGTCCAAAAAAGCACGGGGGTGGATGTAGATGACTGGAATCTTAACAGCTCTCGGATATTTGATGAAGGAATTTTTATTTCTTGTTTCTTATGTAAAAAATAATGCCTTTCCTCAACCCCTCTCTGCGGCGGATGAAAGAAAGTATTTACGGTTAATGGCAGAAGGGGATGCGCACGCACGTAATATGTTAATCGAACACAATTTACGCCTTGTCGCCCACATTGTTAAAAAGTTCGAAAATACCGGAGAGGATTCAGAAGATTTAATTTCCATTGGCACCATAGGATTAATAAAAGCAATCGAGAGTTATTCAGAAGGAAAAGGAACAAAACTCGCCACTTATGCAGCACGATGTATTGAGAATGAGATACTCATGCACCTAAGAGCACTCAAAAAGACAAAAAAGGACGTTTCCCTGCATGACCCAATCGGTCAAGATAAGGAGGGCAATGAGATTTCATTAATTGATGTCCTTAAATCAGAATCTGAAGATGTAGTAGATACTATACAACTTAACATGGAGCTAGAGAAAATTAAAAAATATATTGAAGTCCTTGATGACAGAGAAAAAGAGGTCATTATCGGCCGCTTTGGTCTGGATTTACAAAAAGAAAAAACGCAGCGGGAAATCGCGAAAGAACTAGGAATCTCAAGGAGCTACGTATCAAGGATTGAAAAACGAGCGTTGATGAAAATGTTCCATGAGTTTTATCGGGCTGAGAAAGAACGTAAAAAAAGATAACCTGCGATTTTATCACGATGAAGATAAGACAGGCCAAAAGAGCAGGAGTAACCCCCCGCCCTTTTGGTCCTGCTTTATTTATTCTTACCGTCCCTTAGTATATTATTCCACGTCTTTCCTCCATCAGTGGATTCATAAACATCATTTTTGTAGGTTGTAAACGCGATCTGATTGGTATTCTTCGGATTAACAGCCAAATAGGTAATCGGGTTATCGTAATCTAGAAACGGAATAATTAGATTAGTTTGATCACCCGTGGAAGGGGTAATTGTTTTTAATTGAATTTTTTCGTCTTCAACACTTGAAAATAAAATCGAATCCCCACTAAAAGTTAATGCCGTAACCATGATTGGGTCAGTTATCAGTTTCATGGTATTCCCATTATCGGTTGAAAAATAAATACCAGATCTGGTTGACATCGCCATGGTATTACCGTTAGTTGGATGCACAGCGATCATCCCCATTGAATCTGCAGTGAAATTTTTAAACTCAGACTTTTTCCATGTTTCCCCGTTATCAGTAGAATAATTTACACCCAAACTTACATCATCGCTTTGTTCTTCCCCAATAACATAGAGTCCATTTCCGGAGTAGCTAGCCGCCGTAAAATGAAAATTAGCTTTATCATAAAAGGCAAGCTTCTCGATCGATTTTCCCTTGTTACTACTTTTTACTAGACCAAATGGATCCTTATAGCCCGTCCCTTTTTGTGGATGGCCGCTGGCGATAAATCCAGACTCGACAGCCTGAAATCCGATATAGTTATGTTGATTTGTTGTTGTTTTATACCACTTTTTATCCTTGTAAAGTTTTAATCCATTATCTCCAGCTATATATAGGGCTGTATCGTTTCCCGGGTAGCCGATCCCCCAGATATTTTTCACCTTAATGGTACCTGCATCCACGATATTGAAAGCCGTTTTACTTTTCGAACTCGTTTCTTTTTTAACCTGACTCTTATTCGAGCAGCCCGATGTAATCAACAGTACTCCTAATAACAAAGCAAAAAACGTTTTAATCGTAAGCTTCATTTTATCCTCCTACAAGACTTCATATTAAACTATGAGATATTTGTTTAAGAATCCTTATCCATCCACTTATACCCCACTCCCAATATGGTTGTCAAATAATCTTCTACAGAAAACCTGGTATTCCGTCATTTATTTAAAAGGATTTTTCAGGCTTGTGCTCCCTGCATAGCCATTTTTATATAAGTGCAAAGTAAGAGAATTTTTTGTAAATGGATTATAATGTAGAAGTACATAAATGAGGAGGTACAAGCATGACTATCAATACATATTCAGAAGTATGGAATCTTGATGTGTTTTTCCCTGGAGGAAGTGATTCCGATGAATTACATAATTTCATTGTTCAAACGGAGGAAAGTATAAAAGGATTTGAAGCAAAGGTCACGAATTGGACACCCCTAAATACAGAGGAGGACAGTCACTACTTGCAGGAACTCTTAAGCTATTTAGAAAATTCGGCAAAGAAGTTAACTCAAGCTGGAGCGTTTATTGGCTGTTTATTAGCCCAAAATACCAAAGATAAAAAAGCTTACTCTCTTGATTCAAAAATTACGAGTTTGGGAGCTGTATTTCAAACAGCGTTAGGTTCACTGAACCATCACTTTACCACAATTGATGATACAGTCTGGGAGCGGTTAGTTGCCACAGAATCCCTAAAAGAATTTAGCTTTGTGTTGACGGAGAGCCGTGAAAAGGCTAAGGAGAAGCTTTCTAAAGAAGAAGAAGCGTTAATCAGCACCCTTGAGGTTGACGGCTATCATAGCTGGGGACAACTATATGATTTAATCGTTAGTAAAATAAAAGTCCCTTTTAGTGAGAACGGTGTGGAGCAACAACTTTCTGT
Organism: Neobacillus drentensis; assembly: GCF_036965645.1. Taxonomy (GTDB): domain Bacteria; phylum Bacillota; class Bacilli; order Bacillales; family Cytobacillaceae; genus Neobacillus; species Neobacillus drentensis_D. Next base: position 2,648 of record NZ_JBALPZ010000013.1, on the reverse strand, counting down.
CGGACAGGCTTCTAACAAATTTTCAAACCCGGACCGCGAAATTCGTGCTGCCGTTTTTAAAAGTTGGGAACTTGTTTGGGGAAACCAAGCCGACATTCTTGCCAAAACACTTAATCATCTTGCTGGATTCCGTTTGAGTGTTTATCAAAAGCGAGGATGGGAGGATGTCCTAAAAGAACCGCTCAGCATTAACCGGATGGAAAAAGTGACCTTGGAAACGATGTGGGCAGTCATCTCGGAACACAAACAAAAGCTCGTTGATTATTTGAATCGCAAGGCAAAACTCTTGGGGCTTGAGAAGTTAAGCTGGTTTGATTTAGAGGCACCGTATGGCAAAACGGAAACAAAGGTACCTTACCAAGAAGGGGCTAATTTTATTGAAAGAAACTTTGCCCTTTTTGGAGAAAAGCTTGCAGACTTTACGAAAAATGCTTTTGAGGAACAGTGGATTGAAGCAGAGGATCGTCCAGGGAAAGCGCCAGGAGGTTTTTGTACCTATCTTCCTGAGAACGAGCAATCGCGGATTTTTATGACCTACTCCGGTACGCCATCAAATGTTTCTACACTCGCTCATGAGCTCGGACATGCGTTTCATTCTTATGCGATGAGAGACGTCCCCTTTCTCAATTGCAACTATGCCATGAATGTAGCAGAAACAGCCTCAACCTTTGCCGAAATGATTGTTGCAGACGCAGCTGTTAAAAATACGAAGGACGAAGAAGAAAAGCTTGTTCTTTTGGATGATAAAATCCAGCGGACGGTTGCTCTTCTCATGAATATCCATGCTCGCTTCTTGTTTGAAACGAGTTTTTATGAAGAGAGAAAACTTGGAACGGTTGCTGCAGATCGGATTAGTGAATTGATGCTGGCTGCACAAAAAGAGGCTTATTGTGATTCTTTGGACGAATACCATCCACTCTTTTGGGCTTCTAAGCTCCACTTTTTTATCACAGATGTACCGTTTTATAACTTTCCATATACATTTGGCTACCTTTTTTCGTTGGGCATTTATGCACAGGCCCTTGAAGAGGGGAAAGGGTATGAGGAAAAATATATGGCTCTTTTAAGAGATACGGCCTCCATGAAGGTAGAGGATTTGGCACAAAAACATTTACAAGTGGATTTAACCCAAAAAGACTTTTGGGAAAAGGCCGTGGGCACTTGTCTTGCTGATATCGATGAATTCCTCGAATTAACGGAAAAGAAATAATCTAGATAAAAAATGAGCATGAGCTTTATTTAGCCCATGCTCATTTTTTTATCTTATTCTACACTAATCTCAGCTGAAATTACGCATCCAATTGCCCCTGTAATAACGAGAGCCATCACAACCATAAACATGTTCTCCACCCCTTAGAGATCTGTTATTTCTAATTTGAATTTATCATATTTTTACAGTACCAATCTCAAGGAATAATGAACATTTTGTTAACAATGATATGAGGTTAACTAGCATGGTTTATATGTGACTCATTACGAATTAGTGTTTTTGTTTTTCTTCAATTTAAATAGTAATGATAAAAATATAGTGTGCAGCGGCATTATAATTTTACCTCCTATTTTTCTTCCTAGACTAGGTGGTATCCTTCATATCCCATAAACTTGCTCCTCGTCCCTGCAATAGAAAAAACATCATTTTAAAAACCACCTTTCTTCGCATATTTTTTTGAACACTTACTATTACATCATCCGATACATAGACATTTGTCTGTCTTTGTTTTCCTCATAAAGCTTTTCAATCATTTCTTGATTGACAGCTTCTTCGGTGCTGATTTTTCGTTTTTTGATCGTAATCGTTAAGAATAGGATATTCAGGGTCATGTTCAATCACCTCCTCTAATAGATTTTTTTTCATTCACAGTTCAATGCCTGCCGTTTTACCTTATGCACCACATATCCAATTGGCTCGTAAAAAGGGCACAAAAAGGCCGCAGAAAGAGATCCCCCTGCGGCCAGAAACCTAATTTTAGGCACAAAAATACCGCAAGGCGTCATTCTCCCTGCGGCATGGATATGTATTGTCACGTTGCGCAATTGAAGCGCTAAGCGATCCATTCCAATCTGGTCGAATGAGCAATATTCAAGTATACAGTTTTCATACCTGCGAATGCTGGGTAAACGGTTCTATTTACCATCATCTTCTTCGACCTCCTTTGGAATATTTCACTTTATATTGTAATTATATCCACGCTAACTAACTTTGTAAACCATTTTTTGTAAGTTTTTTATAAATAAGGAAATTGCCCTCTTAAAGTACGTAAAAAGGCGCCCCGACTATAAATCGGAGCGCCTGCCGTTTAATTATATGAATCTTCGTTATCATCCATTTCTAACAGCTTTGATTGACACTGCTTTGCCTGGATAAAAAACAAAATGGAAAAAGCAATAAAAGTTGCAGACGAAAGAACCATTAAATTTAGTTCAAGTTCCGTTTTTGCTTCAACTGGAATAATAACACCTAAGTAAAAAAAGATACCAACAGCCAATAAGACAGTTCCGAAACGTTTAAAATCGACCATTTTTTCATACAAAACCCTGGTTTGCTGCTTCACCACTTATCACCTGTCTTTCTTAAAATCTACTAACCTACTTTACCACAGAAATAGCGGCTAGACAGTATGTAAATATTAGAAAAGGTGACAGGCACC
>NZ_JBALPZ010000012.1:51939-52170 GCF_036965645.1 Neobacillus drentensis | reverse complement strand
ATTATTACCTTACTGTGGGAGATAATAACCTCATTTACTTATGGTAAGGTTCTCCATAACGAATCTAAATGAGGTTATAAAACCATGAATATATTTTATTTTTCATTTAAAGATCAACTTTACCACTGTCAAAACTAATACCTGTTTCATTTTATTTGCCATTTTTCAACGTTGAAGTCTTTTACTTTTGAATAAATAATTTTGGTGTCTAAAAAAGTTTTAAAAATTCTT
>NZ_JBALPZ010000012.1:0-51919 GCF_036965645.1 Neobacillus drentensis | reverse complement strand
CAAATTACTTTGGGTTCAGATATTAAGGTCTGATCCTTTAGCTGAATGACTCTCAATCCTCCCAATGAATGGAGGGATAATAACGAGAGCGGTAAGATCGTTGCACCAAACCCCGATGAAACGAGACCAAGTAACATAATTAAATCCTGACATTCGCACAGTATATTTGGTTCTATATCTAACCGTTGAAATTCATTGACAATTTGTCCATACGCACCTAAACCATAGTTTGGTCGCAGAAGAATCAATGGCAAATCGATGATTTCCTCTAACCAGCATTGTTCTGATCCACTCCACGTCCATTTTTCAGGCAAAACAAGCACATATGGGTCACTTTCCAATGTCATTTGAGAGATACTTTTTTCTGTTATTGGACTATTTGTTATCGCGATCTCAATCTGACGTTTAGATAACATTTTTAAGAGATGAATCGTTTCACCTTCCCATACTTTGAAAGTAAGACCAGGATTTTTCACACGAATATCTACCACCTTAGAAAGAATTAAAGATGCACAATAAAGATTGGATCCAACAGATAAAATCCCACTGGCGTCTTTCCTCAATTCTTGAACTTCAACCATTGTTTCATCAAGTTTATTTAAAAGTTCTTTTGCTCGAAGAAGTAATCTTTCCCCCTCCAAGGTTAAATTAAGACTTTTGTTATCTCGATCAAATAAAATGACGCCTAGCTCTTCTTCCATTTGTTTGAGTTGTCGGCTCAAAGGGGGTTGAGCAATATTTAATTTCTTTGCAGCGGTCGTGATCTTACCTTCTTCTGCTATAGTTACAAAGTATTTTAACTGTCGAATATCCAAGATGAACCTCCATCATACCCAAAAGATATAGTAAAAAGATAAAACAGATATTTTAAGTATTGATAAATTAAGTTTACACTAAGATGTAGTGTAATTCATAAGTTGAAGGAGTGTGACTTTGTTGTTCAAGAAAAATATCATACAATTTCCAAAGCTTTTATCGGTTGGGAATATATCGAATGGATTTGTGGCCTGGCTTTTTGGTTCAGCAGGACCATTATTAATTGTTTTACAAGCTGCTGCAAAAGGTCATTTGTCTGGTAGTATAACCAGCTCATGGATTTTCGCCATTTATGGAATGGGGGGACTCCTAACGCTCATCGTCTCCTTATATTATGGGCAACCCATAGGCTATGCCTTTTCAATACCTGGAGCCATTCTTGTCGGCTCAAGCTTAACCCATTATTCTTTCAACCAAGTGGTTGGTGCCTATATTATAACCGGGATCCTTATTTTTCTTTTAGGATTATCTGGCCTTGTTACAAAATTGATGAAGGCTTTGCCTATGCCAGTTATGATGGGGATGGTGTCAGGCGTCTTACTTCCTTTCGGAACTGAAATGATCGGCTCGGTTGTAAAAAATCCTTTACTCAACGGAATCCCGTTACTTGTCTTTCTTGCTCTTTCTTTTTTCTTACGATTTTCAAAAAAGTTTCCGCCTATATTAGGGGCGATCATTGCAGCAATTCTTTGTCTTAAATTTTTGCCGAACGTTTCTGTACAGCATCTCCATATAACAATGGGCATTCCCCATTTTATCATCCCATCATTTAATTTTTCCGTTGTAGGGGAACTTGTCATTCCATTACTCTTAACGGTTTTTGCCATACAAAATGCCCAAGGGATTGCTATGTTAGAGACCCATGGGTATCGTCCACCGATCAATGCCATGAGCAATTGGAGCGGAATCGGTACCATTATAAATGCTTTTTTTGGGGGCCACCCAGCCTGTATTGCAGGTCCCATGACGGGCTTACTTGTTAATAAAGAATCAGGCAAACTTGAACATAGGTATGTCGCTGCTATTGTATTAGGAGTATTATCCTGTCTATTAGCTCTATTCTCTCCAATAGCTTCGCAAATTCCACATGTCATTCCTGCCTCATTAATTCAATTACTAGGTGGCGTCGCCATGATTAGTGTACTGGTTGACTCTTTGAAAATGAGTTTCTCTGGTCCATTCAAATCAGGCGCCCTCTTTTCCTTTATAATCACAATCTCTGGGATCTCTATTCTCCATATTGGAGCGCCATTCTGGGGTCTGGTTGGAGGTACCTTGGCCACCGTATTCTTGGATAAACAAGATTTTTATAAATCCGAATCAAGTGACCAAAACAATGAAACTAACTTGAGTGAAGCTCTTTACAAGGACAAAATTTCCTAACACCGTTTCTTAAGACCTCGGATACATCTCATGACAAAAAAATGACACCTAGACATAGTGCAGTCTAGGTGTCATTTATTTCTTTGTATAAAATAAAAACCTCATTTCCCATCCCAATTCGCATAGCTCAATTGCACACTGGAAAACTATCTGCAAGAATTTAGTATTGTAGTATCAATTAATAAAATTAGAGCTTAGTTACTATAAATAATTAATCCCCCTAGAATTCCCGGTCAATTTAAGTGGCGGCTTTATGCATACCTTCATTACTTTGTCCTCAGCCCTTTCAATTTAGTATAATTGATATAGCGAAATTATTGATTGGAGAACCAATCTAGCGTGAAAAGGAAAACAATCCTGTGTTATTGAGCCCATAACGCTTATGCAAAAACTAAACCTTTGTACCACTTTACCGATTAATTACTGTTTGATAATAGGCTCACCAAGGGCTTGGAATGTTAAATCTTTCTCAAAAAAATATAGAAAGTAAAAAAGGAGAAATTGCGATGTCTGAGGCATATCAAGTGATAAGTTTCGTAGAAAATCAAAATATGAAAATTGAGGTTTTGGAGTATCAAAAATTAGGCGGGAATGATAATTTTTCTGTTGCTGAAAAGTTATTTTTTGCGCAAAAATCAAACATTAAATTAAGACAAGTAAGGATTACACTTAAAAACAGCTCCCTTACAGCTGAATCCGGTGCACTACAGTTTATGAAAGGGAATATTTCGTTAAAAAGTTTAGGAGGAACTAGTGCTAAAGGTTTCTTAAAAGGAATAGCCTCCAGTGTTTTAGCCAATGAATCCATGATTAAACCACAATACCATGGTAGCGGAATTATTTATTTAGAACCAAGTTTTAAACACTTTATGATCGTTGAACTTAATAACGAAGAAATCATTGCGGATAAGGGTCTTTTTTATTGCTGTGAATCGACTGTTTCTACCTCTGTTCAAGCAATGAAAAATATTTCTTCTGCCATTGCTGGAGGTGAAGGATTATTTCAAACAAAAGTATCTGGAAACGGATATTGCGTATTTGAAATTCCTGTTCCAGAAGATGAACTTGTGGAGTTTGAACTTCAAAATGAAATGGTTCAAGTAGATGGGAATTTCACACTTTTCCGAGTTGGAAATATTGATTTTACCGTTGAGAAATCATCAAAAAGCATTTTCGGTTCTGTTGCATCCGGCGAAGGTCTGCTTCAAACATTTAGAGGTACCGGGAAAGTCTTTATCGCACCAACGTTACCTGTTTATGAAAAGTTAGGATATATTTTAAACCAAGTGCCGTCATCAAAATAAAAAGGATTAGAAAGAAAAGAAAGCGACATGGACATACTCCTTCTGTTATTCAGCCGAACCGCCCATCCTTCTTCTCGCATCTCAAAACAGAGAAGTTGTATATAGAACAGTGTAAATCAGAAGTGGAGATACGACAAGCAATTGAGGATTATATCTATCACTATAATTACAAACGTATTCAAAAGAAATTCAATCAACGCGCGCCGATTGAATATCGACACGCGTTGGCTGCTTAGCTTTTTTATGCGGTCTACTTGACAGGGGTAAGACCATTTACTTATGGTACGGTTTACCGTAACAGATCTAATTGAGGTTCTTCCTTGTGTTTTTTCTTTCCTTGAGATTTCCAATTCAATAAATCCTACTTGTTTCACGTGAAACTTCTCAACTTACTCTATAATAACCACAAAATTATTGAAGAATCTCCACATAAGACATTTTCCGTAAATATCCCACTGGCAATGGAGTCTTAAAAGCAAATTGGGTGAATTGAACTAAGCTTCGATTCACCCAACTAATATGTTTTAGGTTATTAATATAAGATATCAATGATATTTTCTGAAAGACTGAAAATATAAGTATCTCATTTGTTCCCTCGAACTATTAATGGATCAAAATTGGACCAACTAATTCTTTTGGATTTTCCCCTAATGCTAACTTGCTAATGTTGACATAGGTTACTTGTTTATACTTTTTTAGAACCTGTTTTAATTCAGAGAATTTTTCGTCTGTTTTTAATTTCTCGATTTCACGATGGTAGATGGACATTACGTAGTCATCCAGGGACTTAGGGTAGAAATCACTTGTGTTTTCATCCATAATGACTGTGCCCATATACTGATATCCACAGTGCAATTGACGTGTTAGTTTTACGATATTGATAAATTTTTTATAAATAGAAGGTTTTGTTGCATGTAAGTTTTCGATAGCAATTTGTGCATTTTTCAATTCAGTGTAATTTGATTGTCTTATCATACTATCTTCCCCTTTGTTTCACTATTAATCCCATGGTTTATCTAGTGTAAGTCTGGCCACAAGTTCTTTATTTTGTGTTCTTTTTAACTTACGGATTTCTTCGCGCTCTTTTCCCGTTTCATAAAGAAATTTCTCTTCCTCTGTTTCTGGAATGACTCCAGGCACTTCCAACGGTCTTTTATTTCTATCTAGAGGGACGAAAGTAAAAAATGCAGTAGCAGCAATTCTTCGTTCCCCGGTTTCAAGATCCTCTGCAATCACTTTACAGAAAATTTCCATTGATTTTGTACCTGTATAGCTGACAAATGACTCGATACAAACTGAATCACTTTGTCGGATTGGTTTAATGAAATTAACGGAGTCTGTCGATGCAGTAACACATTCCTTTACCCGTGAATGCCTACGGGCGGAAAGCGTCGCGCAAGCATCCATCTTCTTCATCAGAACTCCACCAAATAATGTAGAATAATTGTTCAAATCGTTAATGAGCACTTGATCGGTTTGAACAACACGTGTTTTTTTTATTTTCTTTGCTTCCATTTATTTTCTCCCTATATATAAAATGTTTTTGAAGCGTTCGCTTCTCATACATCACAAAGGTGATTATAATATAACCACAGTGGAAAGGTACAATGCCAATAATATATGGAATTCATAACAAAACTATATGGAAGCGTTTTTGTCCTGAACATTAAAAGACAAGTAAAACTGTTCCAATATGAGGTGTACAACAACAATAACAGTTACAATACCAATACTTATTGCACTATTTAACACTCTTTCGTACAGGATTTAACAGGTACATTTTTATGTTTTATTACATCATATTCCAATTTAATTCTAGGTCCAGCACTAGAATTCATAAGAAAAACATGAAGAATAGAAAATTAACTGATCCTCATTTGTTCATTATTTCAGGAAATATCTAACTGGTTTAATTGAGATAACATCTCCCAACACTAAGAAAAGCGGAAGGTAAGTATGAAGAAATTGCTTAATATAGGGTGATAAAATGGAAGCCAAAAAAATTAGTGAAACGCGTGTAATTCATACCGATCAGGTGTTGCTTAATGATTTGAATAATTATGATACATTATTTGGCGGGGTTCTTATGAAGAAAATGGATGCATGCGCGACACTTTCGGCTCGCCGGCATTCACGAGTAAAACAATGTGTTACGGCATCGACAGACTCCGTTAATTTTCTTCACCCCATTCGGCAAAGCGATTCGGTCAGTATCGAATCATTTGTTTGCTATACAGGTAGAAGGTCGATGGAGATTTTCTGCAAAATAGTTGCTGAAGATCTTGAAACAGGGGAACGCAAAATTGCCGCTACAGCTTTCTTAACTTTCGTCCCTCTAGGTGAAAATAAAAGACCATTGGAAGTGCCAGAAGTTATTCCAGAAACAGACGAAGAAAAATATCTTTACGAAACCGGAAAAGAACGCGAAAAAATCCGTAGACTCAAAAGGGAGCAAAATAAAGAACTTGTATCCAGACTCTCACCGAAAAAAACATGTACTTAGGGGGTTGAAACATGTTAATCTCAGTAAATTATGAAGATTTGATTGACGCAAAAATGGCCATTGAACACTTAGGTGAAACAAAACCATCTATTTATCATATGTTCTTAAATATCATTGAACTAACTCGTAAACTTAATTTTGGATACCAATATATGGGAGCATTAATCATGGATGAAGACCCAAGCGAATTTAAGCCGGTAGGACAAGATGATTATATTTTGTCCGTCTATCAAAAGGAAATCGAAAAGTTAAAAAAGGACGAAAAATTTTCTGAACTAAAACAGTTGCTAAAAGAGTATGAACAAGTGAGTTATGCTAATATCAGCAAGTTAGCATTAGGAAACCCGCCAAGGGAACTAGCCGGTCCAACTGTGATTCATTAATAAAACGAGGCTGTGAGGAAATTCCCCCTCCCAGCCTCGTTTTGTTTGTAGACACGGCATAAAAATCCATTGCTGAAATCTTCTATCATAGATTATGAATCACGGTAAGGTTACTTCCGACAGCTTCACTTTTGCAAACCGGATAAATTCTTTCTCAACCTGTGACATGTACGCATCCGTTTTCCAGATCAATGCTAAACTCCATCGGATTGTCGGGTTGGTTATTGAGATTGTTTGAATATCATGTGTTAAATCCATACATATACTCTCAGGCAGCAAGGTAATACCCAGATTAGAAGCAACCATTTCTTGGATAAAATCTAATTGTGATGTTTCCGAAATAATGGTCGGTTGAAAACCAACTCCTCTGCATGCAGCAATAACCAGACTCCTTAATTCAAAATCTCGGTTAAACATAATAAAATTTTCTTCTTTCAGCTCTTGCAATGTCACTTCCTGTTTGCCGATAAAACGGTGGGAGGCGGGAATAACCAGTTTTAGTTTCTCATTAATAAACGTATAATAGTCAATACTTTCATTTTTGTCAGGGAGAAAGACAATACCAAAATCAAGTAAACCATTGATAATCTTCTGTTCAATTGGCTTTGATCCGTCCTCTTCCAATTGGAACGTAACTTCTGGATATTCTTGATGAAAAGAAGCAAGAAGTTTTGAGAAAAAAGTAGAATTGGTTACTGTAGGGAGCCCGATACGGATGTGTCCTTTTTTTAGCATTAACATCTTATCCATTTCCTCATCCAATTGCTGCAGCTGTTCTTCAATTTTTAATGCATGTTTTTTTAGGACACGTCCTGCATCGGTTAAGATCAACTTTTTCCTTGTTCGAACAAAAAGCTTTGTGCCAAGTTCGTCTTCCAATGATTTAATAGTTCTGCTGAGGGCAGGCTGCGTAATGAAAAGATTTTCTGCTGCACTGGTAAAACTACCAGTACGCGTAACTTCAATAAAAAATTGCAACTGTTTAATTTCCAATTATAATCAAACACCTTATTTTTCTTTTTTAAAGATAGACTAGTTTACCACAAATTTTTCTTTAAAGACAAGCACTTGTGTCATACCCAAAAGGGAAACATATTAAACCTTAAGCTTACTCATGAGCTGGCAGGCTTTTAATTAATTAATTTATATTAAAACCTCATTTATTTATGATACGGTTCATTCCGATTAATCCTAAACGCCCGATAAATCTGTTCTACTAAAATCAGCCTCATTAATTGGTGAGGGAAGGTCATTCGTGAAAAAGACAGCTGCTCATTTGAGCGTTTGATGACTTCATCACTCAAACCAAGCGAACCTCCAATCACAAAGGCAATCTTACTTTTCCCATAAGTAGCGAGCCTGTCTAAGTTTTTAGCCAGCTCCTCCGATGACTGAAGTTTTCCTTGAATCGCTAACGCAATCACATATGTATCTTGGCCGATCTTAGCTAAAATCCGTTCGCCTTCTTTATGCTTGACCTGCAGCATTTCCAGCTCACTTAATTCCTCAGGAGCCTTTTCATCTGCTACCTCTACCATTTCAACTTTTGCATAAGCAGATAATCTCTTTAGATATTCTTCAATTCCCTGCCGTAAATATTTCTCTTTTAACTTACCAACTGTTATGATCGAGATATTCACAATCCACAACCTTTTCAACTAAATTACAAACAGCTTACAAACAAGATATCCACAGAAGTTATCCACATATTCACATTTTTTATCCACATCTTGTATGGAATCATTTGTTCGCCACCATATATACAGCCCGTTTTTCGCAATATTCACAACTAGCAGTTGGATTATCCACAGATATTTGTGATAAAACTGGATATGTCTGATACTTATCCACAATATCATCTAATGCAATGTCAACGTGTTCTTCACAGCTATAGATCATTCTTACTCCTCACTTTCAAACAAAAATCATTATGATTATTTTTTGACCTCATCTATCATATCATACAAAAGAAAATGGGAAAGTGAATCGCCACTTCCCCAGATCAATGCTTATTCCAGTTTTTCGCCTGACAACGTTAAGGTAGTTTCTTTTAACTTTCCTTCACGATAATACTTTACCTTTAATTTCTCGCCGATTTTCTTTTCCTGATATAGATGTTTTCGAAGGTCGATTACATCATTTATTTTTTCCCCATCCATTTCCACAATCACATCCAGCTCTTTTAACCCTGCTTGGGCTGCTGGAGAATTGGCTACCACCTGGCGAAGGGCTACACCATAATTGACATCACGCGGTAATTTTAACGTTTGCTCTTGATAATACGCTGGTATTTCACTGACTGATTTTAAATCGACACCCATATACGGGCGTTTCACTACACCAAACTGTTCAAGGTCATCAATAATAGGTTTAGCCGAATTAATTGGGATGGAGAGACCAATTCCCTCAACGGCCTCCTGAGAAATTTTCATGGAATTTATTCCGATTACTTGTCCAGCCATATTGATTAACGCTCCGCCACTGTTACCAGGGTTAATCGCCGCATCCGTTTGTAATACCTCAGACTGCCAATCGACCACACCATCCTGATTGATATCCACTGGAATGGTCCGCTTCAGACCTGAAATAATCCCTTGGGTCACTGACCCAGAAAAAGTTGCCCCTAGCGGATTACCAATCGCAATAACGGGTTCTCCCATTTTCAAGCTGTCAGAATTTCCGAATTCCGCCACTTTTTTAATCTTCCCCGCATCAATTTCAAGCACAGCTAAGTCTGTCCATATATCACTGCCAAGCAGCTTTGCAGGAATTTTTGTTCCATCATCCAAGGTTACCTCTAGGCTCATCGCACCTTCTACAACATGATGGTTCGTCACGACATACGCTTTATTGCCTGCCTTTTTATAAATAACCCCTGAACCTGTCCCGGCTGATTCTTCTGAAGAATCACCACTATCCGACCAAAAGCTTGTAGATTGGATATTATTGATGCCAACAACAGCCGCGCCTGTTTTTTCAACAGCTTTTGTTGTATTTGTATTCACATCATATGAAACCTTTGTAACAACATTTTGTTGATTATCCGTATTATTCGTTTCAGCTGCTTGATTTTGATCTACAGCCAGTTTATAAGGCAATATTCCTTGCTTTGATAGAGTTGGGATGGAAAAAATCACTAGAATTGCCCCGATGATCGCACCAGCCAAGCCTGCAAAAAATACACCGCCTTTTCTGCCTCTCTGTTCACGATAGCGTCCTTGTGAATGATCATCATAATAGCCCATTAACACCATTCCCTTCTTCAAAAACATTTTCGCTCCTACTATCAATTATAATTGTTTTCCCTAAAATTACTAAATATAACAACCAACTAATAAAAAAATGAAGGTCTAAATGACCTCCATCTGATAAATTATACAGCTGTTAAAATGGTTGGGATTTTTGGATCCGTATCGTAAAGGTCAAACTGTTCACCGACCATTAAACCGCGGCTTTCTAAGGTTTGTGCAACCGCCATTTTCGCTAAATCCTTCATATTATTATCAAGGCTTAAATGGGCGAGATACACCCTTTTTGTCCGGTCACCGACCACATCACTCATGGCAAGGGCTGCATCTTCATTTGAAACATGTCCAACATCGCTTAAGATCCGACGCTTAATATTCCACGGATATCTGCCCATCCGCAGCATCTGCACATCATGATTGGATTCGAAGATGTAGACATCTGCATTTGAAATTGTACCCTTCATCCGGTCACTCACATAGCCCGTATCCGTAATCAGTACTAGTTTTTTTCCTGCATGATGAAACACATAAAACATGGGTTCTGCTGCGTCATGGGACACACCAAACGATTCAATATCTGTGGAACCAAAGCTCTTGACGGTTTCCATATTAAAAACAAATTTTTGCTCCGTAGGAATCACTCCTACAGAACTTTCCATGGCCCGCCATGTTTTCTCATTTGCAAAGACTGGCAAATGATATTTACGGGCGAGAACACCAATTCCCTTGATATGGTCACTGTGCTCATGTGTAACAAAAATGCCGGAAAGCTTGCTGATATCACGGTCAATCTGTCCAAAAAGGGACTCCATCTGTTTTCCGCTGAAACCGGCATCTACTAAAAAGGAATGTTCATCTGACTCTACATACAAGGCATTCCCTGTACTGCCGCTTGCTAGGATGCTATATCGTAACGACATTCTTTTTCACTCCACTTTACTATTTTCCTTGCTATTAAATTCAATGATCTGACCTTCAAATGCATTGACGAACAAACTTTCCTTATCATTTACCACGATACGCCAGGTTGGCGCCAATGCTTGGGATGCAGCAAGCTGAATAAGTGTTGAATAGCCAAGTTCAATTTTGGTGATTTTACTTTTTGGCTTTAATATACCTTTTTGATGCAGTGTTTCAATCGCCTTTAAAGGTGGAAGAAGCTCTTCCTTAGCCGTTAACTTTTGGACTTCTTCAAGATAGGTTTGCTGATAAGAAGTAATCTGATTATCCTCATTCACAGTAAACGTAATCATACCATTAATATTTTCATATAACGGATAGCTTTCATATTGTTGGAAGTAGGTAATCGTATGTTTCTTATCATCTTTTTCCCAAAATTGATAATGGTCACCGTAGAGAATATCTTCTTTTAAAAAAGAAGCTAGGTCAGCTGGTTGAAATTTAGAACCTAGCTGAATCGGATTATCCAGCGTGACCACAAGGGTTGAACTGGGCTCAACATTTGTGGCCCGCTGATCTTTCAATTTGGCCATATCTGCTTTTGTAAAGGTCTTAGGCTTAGCACTGAGATACTGATCTTTAATTGGGGTCTTAGGGAGCTCTACATATTTAATCTCATCTGCTTTTAATTTATCTTCAATGGAAGTCTCTGTTATGACCTCATATTTATTGGCATCCCGTATTTTCATGAATTGAAATAACAGATACACATCTAAGATCAAAAACGTAATAATAAAAATAGTTTTTATTTTACTCCAATCCATGTACGGTGCCACCTCCAAAGTCTCTCAGTGTAATCTGACCCCACGTTTTATCATATCGATAAAACCAAACAGGTTCTAAGAGAATCAGTTTATTCTCCTCCAAATCCCTTTCCATTCGATAGCCAAGGACTAGTTCTTCGAGGAGCTCAGGCTTAAAGTTCTTATTACTTTGTAAGAGCGTTAAAACTTCATGCCCTGAGGGAGGTGTAACTTTTTGCATTTCTGTTATTAATGGAAGGTCTAAAGTAATATTTGGGCGGACATATTTATTAATCTCGTCACGTCCCCATTCCTCGTTTATTTCTGAAAGTCCACTATCATTAAAGATAGGGTAGCCATCCGTACTGTATAAGCGAAAGGTAACAGATCGTTTGTATTCACTTTTAGAAACATAGCGAAACGGATCTGTCCAGCCGCCGTGTTCATTGACAAAATCAATACTTCTCTTAACTAAATCGTAGGAACTTTCAACAAAGCTATCGTCCGTTGTCGGATTGATATATTGCAGAATATTACTATCATAGTTAACTGTCATCTTACTAGAGTCATTCGTAAATTCCTCACCATGGGGTATCGAGCTTCTTTGAACAAAACTTGGATCGTCAAACAGAGCATCTTTGAATTCATCTGAATTAAGCGTTACAGGCAAATACTTATAGGTACTCATTTTAGTTTTATCCTCTGGGAGAAAGATCGTCCTTTTTTCAGATGCCTTATAGGCAAAAAACTTTGGATAATGAGCAGCATTTTTATAATATTCTCGATTAAACTCAGTTAAATTGGTTGCTAAAATATGACTCATATAGACCTGCTGAGATTCGGTGGAAGCAAAATAAACAATTCCGCTGCCTTTTTCCATATCATCCACATTGATGATAATCCGATTAAAATTGAAGGACGGAACTTTTTTTCCCTCGATATTTAAGACACTTCGATATAATTCAATTGGGACATCACCAGGAAAGATCAGTTCAGCTTTTCCGCTGCCCTGAATAAAACCATCTAGATTTCCAACCTTGTCGGTATATTTTTTCACATCAGTGATGGCCCAGCTGCTCATTTCCTTTATCAATTTTTCCAATTCATCTGGATTATTAGTCCCATAGTGCTGGCCCTTTACATGAAATAATACTTGATCAGGTCTGACAATTTTCGTCACTTCTTGTTTTTCATCCACTGTTACTTCTGCTACTGTCTTACTATTTTCCATGGTGTCATAGTTAGGCTGGTATGTCCAAAGATTCCACGTTAACAGAAGGCTCATTAAGACTAATATAGTTAATATTCCTGATTTAATATTCTCGTATCTCATGACCATTCATCCTCTTCAGACCGCTCGTATGGGAGTGAAAAGGAAATCTTTGTTCCTTTTCCTTCGGCACTTGTTGCCCAGATCGCCCCGCCATGAGCCTTAACCATTTCCTTAGCAATGGCAAGTCCTAGACCGGTACCACCCAATTTACGGGTCCTTGCCTTATCAACCCGGTAAAATCGGTCAAAGATTTTACCAATATTCTCTTTTGGAATTCCTACTCCTTGGTCAGAAACGCTGACGATAATTTTATCTTCTTTTTCTTTTATCGAAAAAGTAACCTGTCCGCCCTCAGGGGAATACTTTAAGGCGTTGGAAATAATGTTGTATAAAACCTGGGTCATTTTATCTTCATCTATTTCTACAAAGATTGCCTGAGCAGGAAGCTTTCGTTTAAAGGTTACATTTTGTTCTTTTGACATTTCAAACCGATCGATAATGCGGTCGTAAAAACCGACAAAGTTAACCCATTCCTTTGTCAGCTTGTAATCGGTACTATCCATTTTCGATAATTGGAGCAAATCATTGACAAGACGAATCATTCTTTCTGTTTCTGTTCTTGTTGTTTCTAAGAAGTTAGGAGCAATTTCTGGATCCTGCCATGCGCCATCTGCCAGTGCCTCTAAATAACTGCGCATAGTGGTAAGAGGTGTCCTTAATTCATGTGAAACATTGGCCACAAATTCTTTTCTCTCCGCATCAATCTTTTCTTGCTCGGTAATATCATGCAGTACACAAATTAAACCATTAACAAAGCCTGTCTCCTTTTGAATAATAGAGAAATTAGCTCTTAAAAAGTAGCGTTCCGATTTCGTACTATAATCTAAAATTAAGGAGTCATTTTCTTCAAGAAGGTCTTCAAATGTATTAGTATCATCTAAATCCAATAACTCAACAATTGGCTGAGATAAAACTGTTTCACGTGAAACATCCAGCATTTCGGCTGCTGGATCATTAATTAAAATGACACGGCCTTTCCGGTCAGTCGCAATAACCCCATCTGTCATGTAAGAAAGGACAGATGAAAGTTTCCTCCGTTCCCCTTCTGTCATGGCCTGGGCTTCCTGCAGCTTTTTTGTTAAGTGGTTAAAAGTAACAGCCAGCGTACCTATTTCATCCTGACCATATACCTTAACCTTACGTGAGAAATTCCCCTTTGCCATTGCCATTGCCTGCTTTTTCATATCGGCTATCGGCCTCGTAATGGTTTGGGCTAACAATATACCTAAAACTGCAGTAATTGATAAAGCAATCGCCGTACCAGTAGCAAAAATTCCATTAATGGTCTTCATCTGCTCGAACACATTTTCTATTTTTGCGACTAAATAGATGGCACCAATGACTTTTTTACCTGACTTGATAGGAGTGGAGAGGACCCAAATTCGATGTCCAGTCTGCCGGTCAATTTTGATCGTGCTTTGGTCTTCCTCTAATACCATAGACTGTTTTACCTGAAGCTCTGTTGTTCTTTGACCGACAACTCCTTGGTTCCCCGGCTGTGAGGTACCAAGTATTTTTAGGGACCTATTCTCAATCACTCGGACTTCCGATACATCACTATCACCCGCATCAAAGTCTTTAAGAATTTTTTTCAAATCCTCCTCAAGTGTTGGATCCTCTGGCTTTCGTTCCTTTTTCATTTCCTCAACAACATTATAGGCCAGCAAATCGACTCTCTGCTTGATCGAAGTTTGAAAGTTCGTCCGCAGCGTTTCTTCGAGCTGTCTTACAAAGTAAACGCCGATGATTTGCATCGCTACTAATATTAAGAGGACATAGATGAGGACAAACTTAACATGGATTGAGCGAAAGAAACCAACCTTTTTCATCCGTTCATTACTCCTGTTCAGGATTGCGCAAATAGTAGCCAACCCCGCGGCGAGTGACAATCCATGTTGGATGGCTTGGGCTATCCTCAATTTTTTCACGCAAGCGCCTAACCGTTACATCGACAGTCCTTACATCACCGTAATAGTCATAACCCCATACCGTTTGCAGCAGGTGTTCTCTTGTCATGACTTGGCCAATATGCTGTGCTAAATAATAAAGAAGCTCAAATTCACGATGGGTCAGTTCAATGGTTTCGCCTCGTTTTGAAACAACATAAGCATCGGGATGAATCACAAGTGAGCCAACCTCAATTTCATTCGTTTCATTTTCAGCGTCCGGCTGTGCTAAGATTTGATTATGACGGCGTAAGTTCGCTTTGACACGGGCAATTAATTCCCTTGTACTAAACGGCTTCGTTACATAATCATCTGCCCCTAATTCAAGACCTAACACTTTATCAATTTCAGAGTCCTTTGCTGTCAGCATGATAATAGGCATTTCATATTTTTTTCGAACTTCACGACATACTTCCATACCGTCGCGTAAGGGAAGCATGATATCTAAGAGGATTAAATCAGGCTGAATTTCCTCAACCAACTGAATAGCCTCATTTCCATCATAAGCACAATAAACGATATAACCTTCTTTTTTTAAGTTAAATTGTAAAATATCTGCAATCGGTTTTTCATCATCTACAACAAGTATCTTCTTTTCCATAAAATTACTCCTTTTCATTTAATTGAATAAGGCGGTGTGAACAAGCTCAAGCTTAAATCAGTTAAAAGTGAAAAATTTATATTTTGCTCAGAATGGTAAAACAGATTCGCTTTTGCGACGCTCCGCTCCTTTACCAATAAGTTTCTAGAGGTCATAGTCATACCTATTCTATTTTACTTTACCATTTTATAAGTAGAAATTCATCTATAAGTAGCAATTGGCAAATAAGGAAAAGCGGAAGCGCCATGACCACGAGCTCGTGCAGGGCATTATTCAAAACAAAATAGAAGAGCCTCTAGCAGTAAACTAGAGACTCTTACCATTAATGTAAATAAGATAGCGGGTTGACCAGACTCCCATTTTTATAAACTTCAAAATGAAGATGAACTCCGGTGGCGTCACCAGTTGCCCCCATAATTCCAATAGCAGTCCCTTTTGACACTGTCTGGCCTGCTTTGACATTTAAGGATGACATGTGCCCGTAAAGAGTACGGAAACCATTGTGATGGTCAATAATAATTTTGTTCCCGTAACCATTGCTCCAGCCGGCAAAAACCACCACACCATTATCAGCGGCCTTTATCGTCTTATTACTTGGTCTAGCAATATCAATGCCTTTATGCATTTTGCCCCAGCGCATGCCCTGCTTGCTGGATACATATCCGCCGACAGCCGGCCAGGCAAAGCTGCCCTCACCGCGCGAAGGGATTACTTTCGTCCCTTTTACTACAATATGATTAACAGGCTGGATAACATTTCGCTCATTGGACTGTTCTTTTTTAACAGCTGTACCGTTTTGTTCCGAAATCTGATAGGTAACCAGACGAGATCCATTCTGCCCAGGCTGCTTTTCCTTTGTTTCTCCCTTTGGTAAAGAGGCATCCTCAACCACTTGGTTAGCAAATGGAATCACTTCCTTTTGACTGACTTCCTTATCAACAATCACTTCAATAAACGGTTTTAGTTCTGTAACATTTAGTTCCTGACCAACCTTTAAGACGCTGTCCGCCTTTAAACCAGGATTTAATGCGATTAAATCTACCACTTTTAAGCCATGCTTATGAGCAATGGTTTCGAGGGCATCACCCGCTGCAACTGCATAATTCTTTTCCTCTAAAGTGCCCTTTTGTAAAAAGGTTACTGCATCATCAGCGGTCATAACCTTCTCTGGCGTAATATTCTTTTTCTCAATTGATACGCTCTTTGATAAGCGGACGTCTAATAAACGAGTTTCATTTTCTTGAAGAGGGGGCAGAACTGCATCTTTTTGTTCTTTCCTTGCCTCCAGTTCATTTAGTTGTCCTTCCGAAACATATTGCAGCTTGAGTTTTTTTATTACTTCTTCAGCAGAAGCTTTATTATCGAGATAAACCACCGGTCTCCCATCTATCATTATGGCTGATGATTCCGCCTCTAGCTGGAAGATATTATTAAAGTGATTAACTGTTTCTTGATTATTAGCTGTTGAGTTACTGACCTGCTCCGGTATGTATTGAACTTGTGGATCAATCTTTAAGTCAACGTTTGTAAACGATTTCTTTGCATTATCTACTTTCTCGGCAATTAATTTATTCACTACATTCTTATCTGTAACATTGCCAATGTAGGTACCATTTAAATATACATGATAGATTCTAGTTGAATTTGATGCTAAGGCTAAGGCAATAGGACCATTACTAAACGCAATCACCGATGCCGCCATAGCAGTAATGACCGCTGTTTTTAGCATTAAGTATTTATTTGTTTTACTTCCCTTATTCGAAAATAGCATTTTCTCCCCCTAAACCACGGTAAAATCTTTATTCGTCTTTTATGTATATCTAGTAAAGAATTTTCCCATATTTTTGACCATTATTACTTTAACATAGTTTTATTTTCATAGATTAATAGTCTTCATAATGTAACAAATTTGTATAACTGCTGACACTTTTTACATTTTCACGACACATTTCTAGTCATATTTTCATCATAGATTTGTCGAATTTGTTATTAGAAATGGGAGAATAATCCTTAAAGTAAAGAGGATGGATGGTAACATAGTAATATATTGGGTGGGTTGTGGGGTGAGGAGTTTGAATAGGGACGTGAGTAAGAAAAAGGCTTTTTTGTGGTAAGAACATTATAAAAAAATAAAAAAAGAAGCATGCATATGCAGCTTCTTTTTAAATGGCTCAGGACGGAATCGAACCGCCGACACAAGGATTTTCAGTCCTTTGCTCTACCGACTGAGCTACTGAGCCAACTAGTGGCGGTCTGGACGGGACTCGAACCCGCGACCTCCTGCGTGACAGGCAGGCATTCTAACCAACTGAACTACCAGACCAGATTAAATTGATCGTCAGCAAGGAAACCGTCCTTGCCAGTCACTTACTGACAATCAAAAGCCATGACCCCTACGGGACTCGAACCCGTGTTACCTCCGTGAAAGGGAGGTGTCTTAACCGCTTGACCAAGGGGCCATATATTGAATGTTATTTTGCTAGGCAAAAACTGGTGAGCCATGAAGGACTCGAACCTTCGACCCTCTGATTAAAAGTCAGATGCTCTACCAACTGAGCTAATGGCTCGTACTTTTTAACATCGTATCGTGACGACGCTTTTTATAATAGCATGGATGTTATAGCTAGTGCAATACTTTTTTAAAAGTTTTTTAATAAAGTTTGAAGCCCTCATAAAAGAGGGCCTCTCATTAAGAATGAATGTATCGTTTTTATCTTTGATAATTATCTAGCTGCAGCGCCTAGGGGCTCGGGGTCATAAGCCAATCCGTCAAGAAGGCTAAAGAGCAGCCTTCTCGCCGGCTTGTCTTATGCCTGTCGCCCCTGGACAAGGCGCTTTCGCTTTTATATTTGTCTCCAAGGGCTGCGGACTACATTTGTTTGAGTGCGATCTGGGCCGACAGAGAAGGTGGTTAACGGTACTCCTGTCAACTGGGTTACACGCTCAACGTAATGGCGGGCGTTCACAGGAAGCTCATCCAAAGATTTAACGCCAGTAATATCTTCGGTCCAGCCAGGAAGCTCCTCATAAATTGGTTCACATTGCGATAGGATTCTTAGATTTGCTGGATATTCAGTAATAACTTCATCTTTATAGCGATAAGACGTACAAATCTTTAATGTTTCAATGCCTGTTAACACATCAATAGAATTTAGAGATAAATCGGTTAAGCCGCTGACACGACGGGCATGGCGCACGACAACACTATCAAACCAGCCTACACGGCGAGGACGGCCTGTTGTTGTACCGTACTCGCGGCCTACTTCACGAATACGATTTCCAATTTCATTATTTAACTCCGTAGGGAATGGACCATCACCTACACGGGAGGTATAAGCCTTACAAACACCCACTACATGAGTGATTTTAGAAGGACCTACACCAGACCCAATGGTTACTCCACCTGCAACAGGATTTGAAGAAGTTACGAATGGGTATGTACCTTGGTCAATATCAAGCATAACGCCTTGGGCACCTTCAAATAGAACACGTTTGCCATCATCTAGAGCATCATTTAATACAACAGAGGTATCACAAACATATTTTTCAATTTGCTGCCCATACTCAAAGTATTCATCTAAAATATCTTCCTTTTTGAAGCCGTCTGTCTCGTAAATTCGTTCAAATAAACGATTTTTTTCTTCTAAATTCTGCTCTAACTTTTCTTCAAAAATCTCACGGTCAAGCAAATCAGCAATTCGAATCCCAACACGTGCTGCTTTATCCATATAGGCTGGGCCAATACCTTTTTTTGTCGTACCGATTTTATTTGCACCTTTACGTAATTCTTCTACTTCGTCTAATTTTAAATGATAAGGAAGGATAACATGGGCACGGTTACTAATCCGAAGATTATCCGTAGTTACACCCTTTTCATGTAAATACGCAAGCTCTTCTACAAGTGCCTTTGGATCAACAACCATTCCATTGCCAATGACACTAATTTTTTCTTTATTAAAAATCCCTGATGGTATTAAATGTAACTTATAAGTTTCACCGTTAAACTTGATGGTGTGTCCAGCATTATTTCCACCTTGATAACGTGCAATCACTTCTGCATTCTCAGAAAGGAAATCGGTAATTTTCCCTTTTCCCTCGTCTCCCCACTGTGTTCCAACAACGACTACTGATGACATGAATGGCACCTCCGAAATTTCTGCTTCTAATTTAATCCTACACATATTTTATCAATTTTAGCGGAGTAAAGTCAACAAAACACGAACATTTCCTATAACTCTAGAAAAATACGTTCGTAAATATATTAATATATGAAAATAAAAAAAGGATCAGCCAAATAGGCCTGATCCTTTGTAAAACAACTACGCGCCCGGAGGTTCGTAACGTGTCTCTAGGTTTACGAATTTGTTATATTCCTTTACAAAAGCTAATGCAACGGTTCCAGTTGGGCCATTGCGCTGTTTGGCTATAATGATTTCGATAATATTTTTATTCTCAGATTCCTTATCATAGTAGTCATCACGATATAAGAACGCCACGATATCAGCGTCCTGCTCAATACTACCAGATTCACGAATATCGGACATCATCGGACGTTTATCCTGACGCTGCTCAACGCCACGGGATAGCTGCGAAAGGGCAATAACAGGGACCTTAAGTTCACGGGCTAATTGCTTAAGTGAACGGGAAATCTCTGAAACTTCCTGCTGACGGTTTTCACCCGAACGGCCGCTTCCTAAAATCAGCTGCAGGTAGTCAATTAAAATCATACCGAGGCCATGCTCCTGCTGAAGACGGCGGCATTTTGAACGGATATCACTGATTCTAACCCCTGGAGTATCATCGATAAAGATACCAGAGTTTGAAAGACTGCCCATTGCCATTGTTAACTTGCCCCAGTCATCATCCGTTAAAGAACCAGTACGAAGTCTTTGCGCATCAATATTTCCTTCCGAACAAAGCATACGCATAACCAGCTGTTCAGCACCCATCTCAAGACTGAAGATAGCTACATTTTCACCTGTCTTTGTAGCCACATTTGCGGCAATATTTAAAGCAAAGGCCGTTTTACCTACAGAAGGACGGGCACCCACAATGATCAAATCATTACGTTGGAATCCAGCTGTCATTCTGTCAAGCTCAGCAAACCCCGTTGAAATCCCGGTAATATCGCCAACACGGTTATGCATTTCCTCGATATTATCATATGTTCGGACAAGAACATCTTTAATATTATGGAATGCTCCTGCATTCTTTCTTTGGGCCACTTCCATAATGCTTTTTTCTGCTTCACTTAAAAGTGCTTCTACTTCGTCTTCTCTAGAATACCCATCAGAAGCAATATTAGTGGCTGTACGGATTAATCTTCTAAGTAAAGATTTCTCCTCTACAATTCTAGCATAATACTCTATGTTAGCTGCCGTCGGTACAGAACCGGACAAATCACTTAAGTAACTAACCCCGCCTATATCCTCAATCAATTTAGCAGCTGCAAGTTCCTCTGTTACCGTCACAAGGTCAACGGCTTTCCCTTGATCATTTAGATCCAGCATAACATTAAAAATTTTCTGGTGAGAGGCGCGGTAAAAGTCCTCAGGAATTAATATTTCTGAAGCCAAAGTCAGTGCAGAAGGCTCTAAAAAGATAGCTCCTAGAACAGCTTGTTCCGCCTCGATATTTTGCGGCGGCATACGATCGGCTAATACATCATTCATCTATCAAAAACCTCCTAGCTTAGAAGGATAAATAACTATATTAAAAATATCATATATTTAAAAGAAAAAAGTGACCAGTTATAACCGATCACAAGTGAATTGCTACTTAAATTATTCTAACATGTTTTTTGGTACTTTCGTACTGGCAAATTTTCACCTTATTTGATTTCAGTTACTGAAACCGTTAACGTCGCAGTCACTTCATGATGAAGCTTTACAGGGACCTTTGTATGTCCTAATGTCCGAATCGCATCATCTAATTCCATTTTACGTTTATCAATTTTAATGCCATGTTTCTTTTGTAATTCTTCTGCAACTTGCTTGGTGGTAATGGAACCAAACAGTCTTCCGCCTTCACCGGCTTTGGCTTTCAGTTCAACGGTCGTTTTATCTAAAACTTCCTTCAGCTCTTTAGCCTCAGCAAGCTCTTGGGCAGCAGCTTTTTCTTCCTTTTTCTTTTGAGCATCAAGAGAACTAATATTAGCATTATTCGCCTCAATAGCCAGGCCTTGTTTAATTAAAAAGTTATGGGCATACCCATCGGCAACATTTTTAACTTCTCCCTTTTTACCTTTACCTTTAACATCCTTTAAAAAAATGACTTTCATTCTTTTTTCACTCCCTCAAAATAATCATCAATCGCCAGCTTTAATTGGACTTCTGTTTCATCAATTGTCAGCCCCGTCAGCTGGGTAGCTGCATTCGTTAAATGGCCTCCGCCTTTAAGGCTTTCCATAATCACTTGCACATTAATATTTCCAAGTGACCTAGCACTGATAGCAATCACGCCTTCGTCTCTTTTTGCGATAACAAAGGACCCAAGCACGCCATCCATCGTTAATAAGGTATCTGCAGCCTGAGCAATCACTACTTGGTTATACGGTTCTTGCTCTGAGCCTTTAGCAATGGCAATCCCATCACGATAGAAAGACACCGATTCAATTAACTTCGATCGTTTTATATATGTATCGACGTCTTCTTTTAAAAGCTTTTGAACAAGAATCGTATCAGCTCCATGGGCACGCAGATAAGAAGCTGCATCAAACGTCCGTGACCCGGTTCTTAATGTAAAGCTTTTTGTATCAACAATAATTCCGGCTAAAAGAGCAGTCGCCTCTATCATTTCAATTTTACTCCGTTTTGGCTGATATTCCAAAAATTCCGTCACAAGCTCAGCTGTTGAGGAGGCATAGGGTTCCATATACACAAGCAGAGGATTGGCAATAAACTCTTCACCGCGGCGGTGATGGTCAATCACTACAACATGATCTATTTTATTTAATAACCGTTCCTCAATCACCATAGAAGGCTTATGGGTATCAACAATGACAAGCAATGTTTTTTCGGTAGCAATTTCTAAAGCAAGTTCAGGGTCAATGAAGTAAGAATATAATTCTTCTTGGTGGCGTATTTCTTCCATTAACCTTTTTACTCCACTTTCCATCTCCTGCATATTAACAACAATATAGGCTTCCTTCTGGTTCATTTGAGCTACCTTATAAATCCCAATACTTGAACCAATTGAATCCATATCAGGGTTCTTATGCCCCATGATGATGACCTTATCACTAGCGATTATTAAATCCCTGATGGCATGGGAGATGACTCTTGCTCTCACTCTTGTCCGTTTCTCAACAGGGTTCGTTTTGCCCCCAAAAAATTTCACCTTGCCGCTTGGCAATTTAATGGCCACTTGGTCACCGCCTCTGCCTAGGGCTAAGTCAAGGCTGGATTGTGCCAGGGCGCCTAATTCGGGAAGGGAAGTTACTCCTGTACCAACACCGATACTCAATGTAAAAGTGACATTTTGCTTAGAGGTCATTTCTCTCACTTCATCGAGGATCGTGAACTTGCCTTTTTCAAGAATACGAAGAATTCTTTCACTAAATACCGCAATAAAGCGTTCAGATGAAACCCTTTTTAAATAAAGACCATTATCCTGGGCCCATTTATTTAATATCGACGTAACTAAATTATTAATGCTGCCGCGCATTTGATCATCCATACCCTGGGTAAGATCATCATAATTATCAAGAAAAATCGTTGCAATAACGGTTCGATCATCCTGATATTTTTTCTCAATCTCCGTTTGCTCCGTTACATCAAAGAAATATAGCAGCCGTTCTTCACGTTTATGAACAACCCGAAATTTTCTCTCATGAAGGGTAAAAACTTCTGTTTCTACCTCTTGTTTAATTAAAGGAATTAACGCATCTGCAACATCATAAAGTGATCTGCCTACTAATGTAACCTCATCAAAACAGGAGGAAAGATAAGGATTTGTCCACTCGATATAATACTCCTCATTAATCAGCATGATTCCGATGGGCATTTCCATCAGGGCTTCCTCGCCAACCTTTTTCACTCGATAGGACAGGGTAGAAATATATTTTTCCATCTCTTTACGCTCTCTGCGGTCAATGACTAACATATAGTAGAGGGGCACTAACATTAATAAAAACCCAGCGACGCTCAAAATCCAATTATATAAAAGGAGGATGATAAGCAGAATCACAGTAACGCCAATAAGCCCATAAAAAGGGTAACGAATTGACCGCTTTTCAAAAAATGCAGGCAAAGTCTTCAGCTCCTTGACGTTTTACTCTTTTTTGGAAAATCGCTTTCTAAAATCAAATCCTAAATCAGTAATTCCTAATATCATTATTATATAATGAACAATCGGTATGATGAAAGATAGAATTACAATGAAGACGGCAAAGCCTTTTCCAATCGAACGCTGATAAAAAATATAAAATAAACAAGCTAATCCCTGTAAAAATATAAACCATTCTAAAATAAATCTGGCATTAACAATGGCTAGATATAAATAGGTACCCTCTTCAGGATGAAATAATAAGTAGCCTCCTAATGCTGCTAAGTAATACCATAAGAGACTTTTTGGGAGCATAAGATTCCTAAATTTCCCCCATGATGGAGCCGCAACACCAAATCTTTTGGCAATAGGAAAACAAATCCACTGCGTAATAAAAGCATACACAATCGCCACCGTTATTAAATACCCCGGTGCCAAAGCCTTGATGTTTTTAATTAAATTAGCATTTTGCTCCTGCAAGAGTTTTATCTGATCTTCTTTACCTAATGCCTGCAGCATCGCCTGTGATTGCTTCATGGATTGTTCTAACATTACATTTAGCTCATGGATAAAATTGATATTCATAACCGTAACAAGTACAGTATAAGTAATGATCAATCCAATAATAAAGGTAAGTGTACCTCCTATTAAAACAGCTGAGCGGCTTTTTGTTTTTTGAGTTATATAGCCCATGACAACTCCAGCAGCACCAAATAGGACTATTAACCCCAGGCCTTGGAAGGAACTAGAGATAAACGAAATCAAAATAGCTGCAATAAAAAAGACAGCAATAGATTTCAGGTTATTTTTCGCCGAAAACATGATAAATGGCAGTGGCAGGATAAAAACACTGATTACACTTAAGGGTGGTATGTAGATGGTTATTAATAAAAATACAGTAAAGGCAGCTAAAAGAATAGCCCCTTCCGTTAAATTCCGGACATTTTTCACTTCAACACCTCATAAATAATTACATCTATTCTTTATTTTAGCCACATACTTGTTTTGATACAACTTTTGATAAAAGAAAAAGACAGTAAGGATGTCCTTACTGTCTTTCTAGCTTTACTTTATTATTCACCAGCCACGAATGGTAGTAATGCCATTTGACGTGCACGTTTGATTGCAACTGTTAGTTTACGTTGATATTTAGCGCTAGTACCAGTTACACGACGTGGTAAAATTTTTCCACGCTCAGAGATGAATTTTTTAAGTAAATCTACATCTTTGTAATCGATGCGAGTGATACCATTTGCTGTGAAATAGCACACTTTACGACGCTTTGCGCGACCGCCTTTACGTCCTCCTGCCATGAAAATTCCCTCCTTCATTGTTTTATTATGATAACGTTTAAAAGGTTACTTTAGAATGGAAGATCGTCATCAGAGATGTCAATCTGACCAGTTCCTGCAAATGGATCTTCATCCATGCGGGTAAACCCTTTGTTTTGATTTTGGTTTGGACGTTGATTCTGATTGCCGCTGCCATATGAATTACCTTGTTGTGGTTCCATAGGAGGGGCACCATAATAATCGTTGTTGCTTCTTCCGCCACCACCAGAAGACGACTTAGGCTCTAGAAATTGAACACTTTCCGCTTGAACCTCTGTAACGTAAACACGTTTACCATCTTGTCCTTCATAGTTGCGCGTTTGAATACGGCCATCAACACCTGCAAGGCTGCCTTTTTTCAGGAAGTTTGCCACATTCTCAGCAGGTTTACGCCAAACAACACAGTTAATAAAGTCTGCTTCACGCTCACCTGACTGACTAGAAAATGGGCGATTAACAGCTAAAGTAAAAGTAGCAACAGGAACCCCATTTGGTGTATAACGCAAATCAGGATCTTTTGTTAAACGGCCGACAAGAACGACACGATTCATCATCAGAATCAACTCCTTTTCTTTTGGTAAAATGTCCCACATGAAACATTTTATCAAGATATCTATAATTCTTAAGCTTCTTCTTTAATTACGATATGGCGAATGATATCTTCGCTGATCTTTGCAAGACGAGAAAATTCTTGTACTGCAGCAGCTGAAGATGTAGTTTTGGCGATTTCGTAGTATCCGTCACGGAAATCGTTGATTTCGTATGCTAGACGGCGCTTACCCCAATCTTTTGTTTCAGCAGTTTCCGCACCGTTTTCAAGAAGAATTGTGTTAAAACGCTCAACAAGAGCCTTCTTTGCTTCATCTTCAATATTTGGGCGGATGATGTACATGATTTCGTACTTATTCATCACAGTCACCTCCTTTTGGTCTAAACGGCCCACTTATGGGCAAGGAGCAATTATTAATTACTCACAAGTTAAGATTATAGCACAGAAGAAATTAAAAAGCAATGTCCTTCACCGTACTGCCACTTTTATTATAGAATGGCTTTTATAAAAAAAGGTGAAAGTTCCCACAGAGCTTAAAAAGAGGCCCCGCAATCAAGCAGAGCCTTGTCAATACTATACGTTAAAACGGAAATGAATGACATCGCCGTCTTTTACTTCATACTCCTTACCCTCTAAGCGGACCTTTCCTGCTTCCTTTGCCGCATTATGACTGCCAGCAGCCAATAAGTCATCAAAAGATACAGTTTCCGCACGGATAAATCCGCGTTCAAAGTCAGAGTGAATAACACCAGCACATTGTGGAGCTTTCATTCCTTTTCTAAAAGTCCAAGCACGAACTTCCTGTACACCTGCTGTGAAGTAAGTTGCTAAACCAAGCAGGCTGTAGGCAGCACGGATTAATTGATCTAAACCAGATTCCTCGATGCCAAGTTCTGAAAGGAACATCGCCTTTTCTTCGCCTTCAAGTTCCGCAATTTCTTCTTCTATTTTCGCACAAATCACAATAACTTCCGCATTATCAGCAGCAGCAAATTCGCGAACTTTTTGAACATATTCATTATCAGCGGGATCCACAATATCATCTTCACTTACATTAGCCACATAAAGAACAGGCTTAATCGTTAAAAGATGGAGACCTTTTACTAATTTCATTTGTTCGTCCGTGAAATCAACTGTACGAGCAGGTTTCTCTGCTTCAAAAGCATCACGCAGCATGGAAAGAACTTCAAATTCAGCAGCTGCATCCTTATCTTTTTGCTTGGCCAATTTTTCTACCCGGCTAATTCGCTTTTCCACTGATTCCATATCCGCTAAGATTAACTCAAGATTGATGGTTTCGATATCATCAATTGGGTCAACCTTACCTGATACGTGAGTGATGTTTTCATCTGCAAAACATCGTACTACCTGACAAATCGCGTCTACCTGGCGAATATGAGAAAGGAACTTGTTTCCGAGTCCTTCACCTTTACTAGCACCCTTTACAATTCCGGCAATATCGGTAAATTCAAATGCCGTTGGAACTGTCTTTTTTGGCTGCACTAGTTCAGTTAATTTTTGCAGGCGATGGTCCGGTACTTCAACAATTCCTACGTTTGGGTCAATCGTACAGAAGGGGTAATTCGCTGATTCCGCTCCTGCTTGTGTTATTGCGTTAAATAATGTCGACTTACCAACGTTCGGCAAACCAACAATACCAGCTGTTAAAGCCATTCACGTTCACTCCTAATATTCATCTATATAAAAATAAGTTCTTTTATATTAAAAAGCCTCTCACAATTATAAGGCAACTGTTATAAAAAATACAACTGCCGCTTTTGTGCGGCAGTTAGTTTGTTTTAATTCTTTCAAGGTTTACAAGACAGTCATAAAGTGTACTGCCAAGACCATTATCTGATTCCCGGCTCGAGGTCAGTTGATTAACAGAGCCGCCAAATTTCTTCCAAATACCTTCATCAATATTAATCGTATTAGGATGCGCCTTGACTAATATGGAAATATACCCCATCACTTCACCGCGGTCATTCCATACCCTTACATAATCACCGTTTGATAATCCCTGATCTTCTGCAATATTCGGGGCAATCTCAACTTTAAGCTTAAGGTTATCCCCTAAAAGGTGATAATTCTGCGAATGGTTCGAACGCAGTGGATGGATGGTCAGCAGCTGATAAGGATAAGTTTTGGCGAGCAAACGATTTTTCCACTTGGATTCGTTTGGAACAGCTAATGATAACAATCCGCTTTTGCCCTTTGACTGACCTATATGGGAAGTAAATTCAAATTTTCCTGTTGGAGTTTGGAATTTACGATTACGCCATGGTACCTTTTCAACTGGCAGTTCCATCGTGTGCAGCTCTTTTAATTTTTCAAGAGTAATGCCCGAATCTTCCAGCGGCTTCAAAGTCATCCTTAGCCATTCATCCCGTGTGTAGGCAAAATCCTCACCAAATCCAAGTCTTTCTGCCAGCTGTGTCCAAATCCATAAATCAGATTTCGCTTCTCCAGGGGCTGAAACCAGTTTGGGGCTATAATTTATATAGTGATGATACATAGAAGAGTAATAAAAATCTTCTTCTTCAAAAGCAGTGGTCGTCGGTAAAACATAATCGGCCATTAAAGCAGTATCGGTCATGAATTGTTCCAGCACCACAACTGTTGGCACAGAAGAGAACGCCTTTTCAACTACACGGCTATCCGGGACCTGAGTGAGAGGATTCCCACATGTCACCACAATCATTTCAATGGACGGGTCAGCTGCCTTTAAGATCTCTTCCGCCTGCTGCATCATTGAAAATTGGCGACTGTTTTGTTTACGCTGTGGAAGCGTTAACTCATCAAAAGCGAAACTTTGACCGACCTGGAGATTGGCATAATTGGCACCGCCTCCTCGAAGGCCAATATTCCCGCTAATAGCTGCAAGAGCATCAATTAACCGAATGGTATTGCCGCCATTTTCATATCGCTGCATTCCTAAACCCATATAAGTGGCAGTAGGCCTGTCACTGTACACAAGTGCTAATTGGGTGATCATCTCACACGAAACTTCCGTCATTTCACTAATTTTTTCTAGAGAAATACTATCAAGAAGCCCTGCTAAATCTTCGAATCCATGTGTGGATTGCTCAATAAAATCCCGGTCCTCTAGCCCAAGCCGGAGTATTTCCTTCATAATCCCAGCAGCCAATATTCCGTCCATTCCCGGTCTTACGGTAATAAAATCATCCGCTTGTTTGGCCGTCGCATTATAGAGCGGATCAATCACAAATAACTTAATACCTTGTTTTTTTGCTTCTAGCAATCTTTCATATAGGTGCATATTGGTTCTGGCGACATTTCGTCCCCAGATAACAATGTTTTTGCTGTTAATTATATCATCCGGTTCATGGCTGTAAGCATTGCCGAAATCCCACTTTTGGGCTTCAATCCCTGCCCCCCAGCAGAGCGAGCCATAAACTTGCGTTACCCCGCCATAACAATTAAAAAAACGCTGGTCTAAGTTTTTTAAAATTCCATTATTGGCATAGTCATGACTGTGCAGTACGGCAGTCGTCCCAACTGTTTGTTTTATTTCACGAAACTCCGCGGCTATTTCATCAAGCGCCTGTTCCCAAGAAATTTGTATAAATTCACCATTTACCTTTTTTAAAGGATATAAAAGACGCTGCTCGGAGTTTGTTCTTTTCTCCAGCATCCGCCCTCGTCCGCAAATTTTACCTCTAGTGATCGGATGTGTCTCATCCCCCTCGACTTTGACAACTTTGCCATCGTCAACTGTTATCTTAAACCCGCAGCTATCCCAGCAGTTTAGCGGACATGCAGCCTTACGTATTTCTGTCAACAACTCCACCCCCGTCTTCTATATTTCTATTAATTGACTAACATAATAGGGCTAAATAAAAAAAGAAGCATGAAAAATTATCCTTCATGCTTAACTAAAATCTTTTTCATTTTCCGTGAGAACTCTCTTCTTGGGATTAAAACACTATGACCGCAGCCCTCGCATTTAATTCGGACATCCATTCCCATCCGAATAATCTTCCAGCGATTGGTTCCACATGGATGTTGTTTCTTCATTTCAACAACGTCATTCAGGGCAAATTCCTTTTCCTCCATCAGTTTATCCCCCTTATACACTCGGCTCTTTTATACTTCCGTTATCCTTCGAATACATAACCATTCGTGGATATGGGATTTCAATTCCATGCCCATCTAAAGAAAGTTTAATATCCTTGCGCATTTTCCTTGCTACAGCAGCATGCTGCATTGGCAGTGTTTCTGCAACAATTCTCAATGTCACTTCAGACGGACTGAAGTTTTGAATACCTAGAAAATCAGGTACTCGAACCAACTCTTCATATTTTTCTGGCATTTCGTCAAGTAAGTCCTTAATAACCTGCTCAGCCTTATCAAGATCCTCTTCATAAGCAATTCCCACATCAATTATGGCTAAACTATTATTAAGTGAGAAGTTTGTTACTTCCATTATGTTTCCATTAGGTAAAATATGAACTTCTCCAGTCCAGCTTTTTAATTTCGTCGTTCTTAATCCAATCGATTGGACATTGCCTTCGAACTGTCCGATTCGAACATGATCGCCAACGGAAAACTGATCCTCAAAAATGATAAAGAATCCGGAAATGACATCCTTCACCAAGCTCTGGGCACCGAAACCGACTGCCAAGCCAACCACACCAGCTCCGGCAATTAGTGCTTTCACATCGATTCCCAGCACCGACAGGATCATCATAAAAGCAATAAAATAAACGACATAAGTAAGGATATTGTCGAGCAGTTTAGAGAGTGTAGCTTCCCTTCTTTCTGACGTGTTCAACGGAGAGAGGGTCCTGATTTTAAAAATATTATGAATCGCCAATTTGCCGATTCGGATTAGAATATTAGCAATCAGCATGATTACCATTATTTTAAGCAAGCCTTCGCCTATATTCAACCATGTATCTTCATTTTGATATTTATTGATAAGCTTTTGTATTCCTCTTTGTGTAATACTCATGAGTCACCTTCCTCAACCCTTTTTACCATTTTATTTTAACAATAATTTAATTTAGATAATAGCATTATGAATTTTCATTTTTTACCACTACGATGTATAGATTTTCAAAATTTTCCGTATACTAAGTAAAAAGTAGAAGCATCTGCGACAGCATCAGTATAAAAATAGGACTAATTATGTGCTAGGGAGTGGACGGAATGAATTTGAAGACTAGCTTTTTTGACAGGAGAAGCAAAGTAAGCATCGTTCATGATGAGTCTAACGCGGCTGAACAGCTTGCTCGTGAATTACTTCTGAACATCCCTAGTGTAACTCGACGTCCCATCGTATTTGTATGTATTGGAACCGACCGCTCCACAGGAGACTCATTAGGACCGCTGGTTGGAAGTATCCTGGAGGAGAAAGAGCTCCAATCGTTTTACGTTTACGGAACTTTAGATGAACCTATCCATGCAGTGAATCTTGCTGATAAGCTGCGGGAAATTAACACCATTCATGCCAATCCATACATAATTGGAATTGACGCCTGTTTGGGTCGGATAAAAAATGTCGGTGTCATCCAAATCGGATATGGACCTGTTAAACCAGGAGCAGGAGTTAACAAAGATCTTCCTGCCGTGGGTGATATTCATATAACAGGTATTGTCAACGTGAGCGGCTTTATGGAATTTTTTGTGTTACAAAATACCAGGTTAAATCTTGTAATGAGAATGGCCAAAACCATTGCATCCGGAATTGCTCAAGCGAGTCAGCTTTACCCAAAACAAAACTGGGCTGATTTAGATTGGATAGAAGAAGAAACAAATTAAAAGAGACTGACCCAAAAGGTGGTTGATGAATCATTTTTTACACTCTGTTGATTGGAGCCGCCTGGAGCGGAAATCAACAGACTAGATTAGTATATAAAAAAGATGTGCCCCTCAAACTTTTGGGGCACGCTCTTCTATTATAAAATGTGATGGTAATTATAGAGGATCGTGACAATAATCCCTGTGACCACAATTCCAGGAAGTAAATTCGCCACTTTAATCTTTACTATACCAGTTAAGTTTAAACCGATGGCAAAAATCATCACTCCACCTGTTGCCGTCATTTCAGTAATAAACTGATCCATCAATTCCTTGGGAACAAATTGATTTATTTGTGTAGCAAATAGGGCAATTATCCCCTCATAGAGTACCACCGGGACTGCTGAAAAGATAACGCCAATTCCAAGCGTAGTCGTTAAAATTAAAGCCGTAAAACCATCGATGATTGATTTTGTGTACAATACATCATGGTCACCGCGGATGCCGCTGTCAAGCGCACCTATAATCGCCATTGCTCCAATTACAAAGATTAAGGTTGCCGTAACAAACCCTTCAGAAATACTTCCTTTTCCATTCGAACCCACCCTGCGCTCAAGCCAGCCGCCTAAATCATTTAATTTATCTTCTAATTTTAATAGCTCCCCAGCGACTGCACCTACTACCAGACTAATAATAACGATCAGAAAGTTTTCACTCTTTAAGCCCATTTGTAATCCTAAAACCATAACAGAAAGTCCGATCGCATACATGACTGTCGTTTTCATTCCCTCTGGTATTCGATTTAACCATTTACCGAGAAGAGTTCCGACGACGATTAACAATCCGTTAACAAGTGTTCCTAATAAAAACATGCTTTTTTCTCCTTCTTCGCCACTCAAAATAATAATAGTTCTAACCTATCATGTTCCCAAATGAATGGGAAGATTTTTTAACAAAGAAAAACCCGCCAGGTGGCGAGTCTATTTATATATTAGAGTCCTCTTGGTCAAGCATTTCTAATATCCGCTCTAAATCCGCTTGGGAGAAAAATTCGATTTCAATTTTCCCTTTATTTTTCTTTTGGACAATATTTACTGTTGTTCCAAACCGTTCACGAAGAGAATGTTCATGCTGCTGTACAAATACATCCTTTTTCTTTTCCGGCTTTTTTGTTTCACGTGAAACATTTTCGTTTATTTGTTGTATTAGCTTTTCTAGCTGACGGACATTGAGTCCTTCACTGATTACCTTTTCAACTAATACAGGCAGTTTTGCTTTCTGTCTGAGTCCTAATAATGCACGGCCATGACCCATTGAAATACTTCCGCTTGAAATAAGTTCTTGGATTTTAGGAGGGAGGGAGAGCAGGCGGATATGATTCGCTACATGCGGCCGGCTTTTGCCTAAGCGTTTAGCTACTTCCTCCTGTGTCAGCTTTAACTTTTCTATTAAAGTTTGATAAGCTTGTCCCTCTTCAATCGGATTTAAATCTTCTCTTTGCAAGTTTTCAAGGACGGCTAGTTCCATCATTTGCTGTTCTGAAAGTTCACGGACAACAGCCGGGATGGTTTCTAGCTTTGCTTCCTTAGCAGCGCGGTAGCGGCGTTCACCAACGACAATTTCATAGCCTCTAATACTTTTGCGAACCACAATCGGCTGCAGGATTCCATGCTCAATAATAGAATCTCTTAACTCATCAATTGTTTCCTGCTGGAAGGTTTTCCTTGGCTGATAGGGGTTTGGACGAAGTTCCTTAAGCTTAATTTCTTGGACTGTCTCCTCTTTACTAGCTTCATTAAAAAAAGCATTCAATCCTTTTCCTAAACCTTTAGCCATTTGAGACCACTTCCTTCGCTAAATCTAAATAAACTTCAGCTCCCCTTGACTTGGCATCATAAGTAATAATAGGCTCTCCATGACTTGGCGCTTCACTTAAACGTACGTTTCTAGGAATAATAGTTTTATAGACCTTATCTTGGAAATATTTTTTTACTTCTTCAATGACTTGAAGCCCAAGATTTGTCCTTGCATCGAGCATGGTAAGCAGAACGCCCTCAATTTTCAAATCCTGATTTAAATGCTTCTGAACAAGTCTGACTGTATTTAATAATTGACTTAGCCCTTCTAAGGCATAGTACTCGCATTGTACTGGGATTAAGACTGCATCGGATGCTGTTAATGCATTAAGTGTTAAAAGGCCTAATGAAGGCGGACAATCGATAATAATATAATCAAATTGATCCTTTACTTCTCCCAGAGCCCGTTTTAGACGGACTTCTCTTGAAATGGTTGGGACCAATTCAATTTCGGCTCCTGCCAGTTGAATGGTAGCCGGAATCGCATACAAATTTTCAACAGAGGTTGCTTTAATGACATCCTTTGCTTCCACATCATCAACTAAAACATCATATATACACTGTTCCACTTCAGCCTTTTCAATACCAACTCCGCTTGTTGCATTTCCCTGCGGATCGATATCGACTAGTAAGACCCGTTTCCCTATGTATGCTAAGCAGGCACCTAGGTTGACAGAGGTTGTCGTTTTTCCGACTCCACCTTTTTGGTTTGCAATTGAAAGGATTTTCCCCACGTTGTCACCTACCCTAAAATTTAAAAATCGTAATCTTGCATTCTATCAAATGTATTAATTATCTCAATAATGGAAAGGAAAGTAAAATTTCCATTCCTTTATTTTACCATGATTTTAATAGCAGTTGGTTTTTTTCCTAAAAAAATTCCATTAGGCAATTTAGCTTATTTTTTCCAATACAAAAAAAGAAGAACCAAACATCACTCTGTCTAGTTCTTCTGTCATCTATGGATTTACTTTTTCTTCGGAATACGGATAGTAAATTGGTAAAATTCATCAAATTCTTCTTCTTCAGAGTCCAAATTAATCCCACTATCCGATACCATGGTAAGTGATTGCCGAATGGTATTAACGGCAATTCTCATATCCTTACTAAAAGCTTTGCGCTTCGGCTTTGGCTGTTGATTTTTTTGCTCAAGCAGACGGACAACACGTTCCTCCGTTTGCTTGACATTTAAATTTCTCTCCATCACTTCCTGCAATACGGCCACTTGTTTTTCCGGATCTTTAAGCGGAATAAGGGCACGGGCATGACGCTCCGTTATGACCTTGCTTAACAAGGCATCCTGAACAGGCTGTGGCAATTTTAGTAGACGGAGCTTGTTAGCTACCGTAGACTGACCTTTTCCAAGCCGCTGTGCTAATGCTTCCTGCGTTAAATTGTGCAGTTCAAGCAGTTTTCCGTACGCGATCGCTTCCTCAATCGGAGATAATTCCTCACGCTGTAAATTTTCAATCAGGGCTACAGATGCTGTTTCCGTATCTGAGAGATTTTTCACAATTGCTGGCGCTTCTGTCCAGCCAAGCTTTTTCATTGCCCGCCAACGGCGTTCTCCGGCAATAATTTCATATTTATCAGCAGCAAACTCTCGGACGACAATCGGCTGGATAATCCCATGTATATGAATCGTACGAGATAATTCTTCAATTTTTTCTTCATCAAATACCGTCCGTGGCTGGAATCGGTTCGGAATAATTTGGTTAATCGGTATTTTCTTGATCTCTTCGCTTCGTTCTATATTCAGCTCCTGCTCAACCTCTTGCTCTCCCTTTTCGCCGAGGCCAAAAAAGCGTGTAAATGAACTCTTCATCCCCAACACCACCTTTAAGAAACTCCCTATTACTTATTCTATATGCAAATAATTTCTTCCTGCCTGGGATACTATTTTTGTGAAAATTGTTATGAGCTAGTTAACGTAAGCCAGCCAAAAATGCAGAGGCCGGGGTTATTCAATTGGCGACTTGCCAGGTGTACCAGGCTTGCGCGGATACTTCTTTGGCGTCTGTTTTTCTTTTTTTATAATCAGAATGGTTCGTTCACTATCTTCCATTGGCAGGGTAAACGTATGAACCTTTTCGACCTTACCGCCAAGAGTCGAAATGGCTTTTTGCGCTGCGTCTAGTTCATCCTTTGCATGTAAAGCCTTCATCGCAAGAAAGTGGCCGCCTACTTTTACTAATGGTAAACAAAACTCGCTTAACACGGACATTCTAGCAACAGCTCGTGCTGTCACAACATCAAAATTTTCACGATAGAGAGGATTCACTCCAAAGGTTTCCGCACGATCATGAACAAAATGAATCTTCTCCAAATTTAAGACGTTGGCAAGATGGTTTAAGAAGGATATCCGCTTGTTTAATGAGTCAACTATTGTCACTTCAATATGTGGATAGACAATTTTTAACGGTATGCTTGGAAAACCAGCCCCGGCACCTACATCGCATAAATGAAAAGGCTCTGAAAAATCAAAATAGAAGGAAGCAGTGATTGAGTCATAAAAATGCTTTAAATATACGTCCGTCTTTTCAGTGATGGCAGTGAGGTTCATTTTTTCATTCCACTCTACCAAGGTTGTAAAATAGGTTTCAAACTGGTCAAGCTGTTTTTCAGAAAGGGAGATTCCCTTCTCCTGAAGGCTCGCTGTAAATTGTTCGATATTCATTAACAAATCTTCCTCACTAACTTTTCAGCATTGTTGCAGAAGAGCCTGCTTGTTTGAAAGCTCCTCCGCTTGTTTAACGTAATAAAGTTTTTAGTCTTCAAGAATTGTCCGGCTACAGCGTCTAGAGGCTCTTAGGTCTAGCCAATCTGTCAAGAAGGCTAAAGAACAGCCCTCTCGCCGGCTCGTCTGTACCCTTGCGCCTCTGGGAAAAATAAACTACTTTTTTCCTTGGGCAAGACGCTTCCGCCTTTCTTATTATTCGTTTGAAACCTTGGCAATCCGGCCTTGTTCGAGGTACACAAGCAGGATGGAAATATCTGCTGGATTAACTCCGGAAATACGGGATGCTTGGGCAATGGAAACAGGTTTAATTTTCTTAAGCTTTTGTTTTGCTTCTGTTGCTAGTCCGTTAATCGCATCATAATCAATATTCTCTGGAATGCGTTTGTTTTCCATTTTCTTTAGTCGTTCTACTTGCTGTAATGATTTATCAATATAGCCCTCGTACTTAATCTGAATTTCTACTTGTTCTTTGATGTCATCATCCAATGGACGTTCGCTGCTCGTTAATTTTTCTAATAACTCATATGACATCTCTGGCCGCTTTAATAAGTCAGAGGCGCGAATCCCGTCTTTAAGCTCACTGCCGCCAATGCTGCGAATCAGCTCTTGAACTTCAGCAGATGGTTTCAAAATAATGGACTGCAACCGTTCCCTCTCTGACTCAATCGCATGTTTCTTAACTAAAAATGCTTCATACCGTTCATCACGGATCAGGCCAATTTTATGACCTATCTCTGTCAAACGAAGGTCGGCATTATCATGACGTAATAACAAACGATATTCTGCACGAGAGGTCAACAAACGGTATGGCTCATTGGTTCCTTTTGTAATCAAATCGTCAATTAATACCCCAATATAGGCATCTGAACGGCTCAATATTAATTGCTCTTTGCCTAAAGCATTTAGCCCTGCATTAATCCCAGCCATGATGCCTTGACCGGCAGCCTCTTCATACCCGCTTGTTCCATTAATTTGGCCGGCTGTATATAAATTTTTAACAACCTTTGTTTCTAACGTAGGCCATAACTGTGTTGGAACAATGGCATCATACTCAATGGCATACCCAGCCCTCATCATTTGAGCATTTTCCAGCCCAGGAACAGTTTTAAGTATCTGCAGCTGCACATCTTCAGGAAGGCTTGTTGACATTCCCTGCACATAGACCTCTTGTGTATGTCTGCCTTCCGGTTCAAGGAAGATTTGATGGCGCGGCTTATCATTAAAACGAACCACTTTATCTTCGATCGATGGACAGTACCTTGGGCCCGTTCCTTTGATCATGCCGGAAAACATTGGCGAACGATGCAGATTGCTATCTATAATTTGATGTGTTTGATCATTTGTATAAGTTAACCAGCATGGCAGCTGATCGGTAATATATTTAGTCGTTTCATAGGAAAAGGCTCTTGGAACCTCGTCACCTGGCTGGATTTCCGTCTTACTATAATCAATGGTTTGGCTATTTACCCTTGGGGGTGTTCCCGTTTTAAAGCGGACTAACTCAAAACCAAGTTCCTCCAAGTGTTCAGAAAGTCTGATCGACGGCTGCTGGTTATTTGGACCGCTGGAATATTTTAATTCACCTAAGATAATTTCGCCTCGCAAATAAGTTCCAGTTGTAATAACTACTGCTTTTGATCGATAGATTGCACCCGTTTTGGTTATGACCCCTTGAACCATTCCATCTTCAACAATCAATTGTTCGACCATACCTTGTAGCAGGGTTAAATTAGGTTCTTCTTCGAGTGTTTTTTTCATTTCATGTTGATAGGCAAATTTATCCGCCTGTGCCCTTAAAGCTCGAACTGCAGGGCCCTTACCAGTGTTCAACATTCTCATTTGGATATAAGTTTTATCAATATTTTTACCCATCTCCCCGCCTAGAGCGTCAATTTCACGGACAACAATCCCTTTGGCTGGTCCGCCGACAGACGGATTACATGGCATAAAAGCCACCATATCTAAGTTAATCGTAATCATTAAAGTTTTAGCACCAAGTCGCGCAGCCGCAAGTCCGGCTTCACAACCGGCATGCCCCGCACCAACGACAATCACGTCATAATTTCCTGCATCGTATTGCATGTGTTTCCTCCTTTTCCGTACTATTACGGAAACATTGCTTCTCCTAGCCCCATTCTTTACCTATAGAATGAAAACTACGCTTTTTTTATTATCCTGTCCAGAACGGGCGATAGTAAAACGAACGCCCGCATGGATTTCTATTTTCCTAAACAAAATTGTGAGAAGAGCTGGTCAATCAGACTTTCATGAACACTATCGCCGATAATTTCACCAAGCAGCTCCCATGTCCGAGTCATATCAATTTGAACGATATCGATGGGAACACCCATTTCAACACCCTCAATCGCATCCTCTATCGTTTGAAGACTTTGATTCAATACCGCTATATGGCGGGTGTTTGACACATATGTCATATCTCCTGCTTCAATAGATCCAGAGAAAAATAGGGAAGAAATGGCTTCCTCTAAAGCATCGACACCGCGTTCTTCCAATAAAGAGGTCGTCACCAATTTATGATCTTTAGCGAGTTCATGGACCCGCTCCATATCAATTTGCTGCGGCAGGTCTGTCTTGTTTACAATAACAATAACATCCATTCCCTTGACTACTTCAAACAGATTCACATCTTCCTCGGTGAGTTGGTCTGAATAATTCAGAACCAGTAAAATCAGGTCAGCTTCTTTTAAAACCTGACGAGAACGCTCAACACCAATTCGTTCGACAATATCTTCCGTTTCCCGGATTCCCGCTGTATCTAATAATCGAAGGGGAACACCGCGGACATTTACATATTCTTCAATGACATCCCGAGTTGTTCCTGGGATATCCGTAACGATTGCTTTATTTTCATGAACAAGACTATTTAATAGAGAAGATTTCCCAACGTTCGGCCGGCCAACAATAACTGTTGATAGGCCTTCCCGCAATATTTTCCCCTGCTCAGAGGTTTGCAATAGTTTTTGAATTTCTTCCCGCACATAATGGGCTTTTTCTAATAGCAGCTTATGTGTCATTTCCTCGACGTCATCATATTCCGGATAATCAATATTTACTTCCACATGGGCTAGGACCTCTAAGATTTCCTGCCGTAATCTTCGAATCAAATTTGAAAGCCGGCCTTCCATTTGCCCAAGGGCCACATTCATGGCTCGATCTGTTTTAGCCCGGATTAAATCCATAACAGCCTCAGCCTGTGATAAGTCAATCCGTCCATTTAAAAATGCACGTTTCGTGAACTCTCCTGGTTCAGCTAATCTTGCTCCATATTTTAACACCTGCTGGAGCACTCGATTGACAGAAACGATTCCTCCATGGCAATTAATCTCGACTACATCCTCTTTAGTGAATGTTTTTGGCCCCTTCATAACCGAAATCATTACCTCTTCAATGACTTCACCACTTTTCGGATCCAGCAAGTGCCCGTAGTGAATGGTGTGACTAGAAACATTGATAAGCTGTTTCCCACCGATACCCTTAAACAGCTTGTCTGCTATTATGATGGCATCATCACCACTCAGGCGGACGATCGCAATCGCTCCCTCTCCCATTGGAGTGGAAATGGCCGCAATTGTATCAAACTCCATTTATTTCACCTCACATTTAAAAATTCAATCTATTTATTGTATGGGTTCGAATTTTATATCCAAAAAAATAGAATACCACATCAGTTTCTGTTAAAAAAGCAAACAACTCGCCTAAACTTATCCACAATCTCCAATTGTTCTTTTATTATTTTAACTTATCAACATGTGAATAACAATAAGAGGAGATCCCCTCTTTTATTTTGACCATATGTAAAAGTTATCAACAGACTTACCTTTTCTGTTAATTTGGCTGTTATTGCTGTTTAACAGATCCTATAAAAAAGCAGCACAAAAAAAGACACTCTACAAGGTAGAATGTCTTCGATTATTTTTACTTTTTATCTTTTCACTGGAGTAATAATGATAAATCGATGCGGTTCCGATCCGTCTGAGAGTGTTTTAACACGTCTGTTTTCAGATAAAGCGGTATGAATAACTTTACGCTCGTACGAAGGCATAGGTTCTAAAGTTACATCTTTCCCCGTCTTGACTGCCTTGCTGGCAAGACGATGGGCCAGTTGAATAAGTGTTTCACTTCTTCGGTTTCGGTAATCCTCAGCGTCTAAAATCACGGTTAGATATTGATTGGAAAAGCGGTTTATGACTAATTGCGTTAAGTATTGAAGGGAGTTAAGTGTTTGCCCTCTTTTTCCAATTAAAAGAGCAATCTTTTCACCCGTCATTACAAAGGTCACTTGTTTTCCCTCGCGTTTAATTTCAATTTCCGCAGGGGCTCCCATTTGTTCACTAATTTGTCTTAAAAACTTTTTCGCCTCTTCAATTGGATCCAAAATAACCGTCACTTTAACTACAGCCGGCCTTGATCCAAAAATACCGAAAATCCCTTTTTTGCCTTCATCGATTATATCTACTTCTGCGCGGTCTTTGGTGGTATTTAATTGAGCTAAAGCTGATTCTACTGCTTCTTCGACAGTTTGTCCTGTAGCAGTTACCTGTTTCACTTTTTTGCTCCTCCCGCATTACCGGCGGCCTGCGCCCTTAGGTCCGGTCCTTTGATAA
Organism: Neobacillus drentensis; assembly: GCF_036965645.1. Lineage (GTDB taxonomy): Bacteria > Bacillota > Bacilli > Bacillales > Cytobacillaceae > Neobacillus > Neobacillus drentensis_D. The sequence continues at coordinate 11,569 of NZ_JBALPZ010000012.1, read as the reverse complement.
AATAGGTTTGTACAATCATGAATATATTTCCGACAACCCAATACAATGAAAGGGCTGCAGGGAAACTAAACGCAAAGAACACAATCATAATCGGCATCATCCAAAGCATCATGGCCATTTGTGGATTTTGCTCTTGTCCTGCCATCATCATTTTTTGTTGGATAAAAGTCGTTATTCCAGCAACAATTGGCAGGATATAATAAGGGTCCTTTTCTCCGAGATCAAACCATAGAAAATTATCTGAAGCAATTTCTCTGGTTCTAGAGATGGCATGATAAAAACCAATTAAAATTGGCATTTGCACGATTAATGGGAAACAACCTGCCATTGGATTGACACCGTGCTTTTGAAAAAGTGCCATCGTTTCCTGCTGAAGCTTTTGCTGTGTCTTTTGATCCTTAGAGCTGTATTTTTCACGAAGTGCCTTCATTTCCGGCTGCAAAGCCTGCATCGCCTTAGAGCTTCTGGTTTGCTTGATCATAAGCGGCAGAAGCACTAAGCGAATGAGAAGAGTTACCACAATCAGTGATAATCCATAGCTTCCCCACAGCAAATGGGCCCCTTCTTTTATTAACCATGACAAGGGATAGACTATATATTCATTCCAAAACCCTGTACTTTCTGATGTAATTGGCTTTTTGATTTCACTGCAGCCCGTTAAAAATAAGAATACAGATAGAACGCCGAACAAAAGTAATATTCGTTTTTTCAACCAAAATTTCCTCCTTACCTGTATATTACTTGGTATGTAATCATTTCCTTAAATCATTCCAGCAATTTTTCATGACATCTATTTTATTGCACTTCACTTTTCATTTTAGCATTTTTCCTAAGACAATGTCGTCACCGTTCTGGTTATTTTAACTATTTTCTAAAAAATTTAGTTCTTCTTCAATACTTTACCAACCTTCAGCACATGGGTAAGACTTTTCTTCACTTCAAAAAAATCCATTTCAGCCACTGGTTTTCTGGCAATAATAACATAGTCGTTTCCCATCGCTAGTTGTTCCTGGAGTTCAAAAACAGCTTGTCTCACATAGCGTTTAATTCTATTTCTGGTAACAGCATTTCCTATCTTTTTACTTACAGACAATCCGATTCGAAAAAAGTCTTGTTCCTCTTTTTCTAAGGAATACACTACAAATTGCCGGTTCGCAAACGATTGGCCCTTTTTAAATGCAGCTTGAAAATCGTTATTCTTCTTAATTCGGAATTCTTTTTTCATAAAAAAAACTCCTTCATCTAATTTTATAAAAAGTAAAACTTGAAAATTGTCCAGCTCCAGCGCCTAGGGTCTCGGGGTCATAAGCCAATCCAGCAAGAAGGCTAAAAAGCAGCCTTCTCACCGGCTCGTCTTATGCCTGTCGCCCCTGGTCAAGGCGCTTCCGCTTTTCTAACAGCGCTTCCACTATAATTGAAAAAAAGACCACTGAGACGTTCAGTGGCCTAAGCTGATAATACTTTTCTTCCTTTTTGACGACGGCGAGCAAGAACCTTACGGCCGTTTGCTGAGCTCATGCGACTGCGGAATCCGTGAACTTTACTATGTTTACGTTTATTTGGTTGATATGTTCTTTTCATATATGACACCTCCCTGAGGAATAGCTATCAAGTTAAAACCTAATTGACAGTCTTACTTATTATAAAGACGACCACTTGCAATTGTCAACAACCCTCTTAAGATTATTCCCTATTTCCAATATTTTTCGGTATGAGTTTTTCTCATACTAGAAATTCTATCGGTAAGATGTCGATCGTTTAATAAGTAATTGAATACTTACCGATCCGCTTCCGATTTTCGGTTCTGTCTAGCTCTTTTTCGGTGCTGTGGATAAAATTTCGACATTATTTTTATTATCCACATACGATATTGACAGGTTTTACACAAACCGTCAGGTTGTGGACAATTTCTATGCACATAATGTTACAGTTGTGGATAAACTACGAAAAAGCATTGCACCTCTTGCAATTATTTGTTATTATATTTGTGTTTTCACTCTGAATAACTTCATGACAGATATAGTGTTATCCACAAATTGTGGATAACATGTGGATAGTTTATCCTAGCGTTCTGTAAAAACTTGTCCACAAGCGGTGGATATTGTCGAAACTCCACTTTACTTCCTTATTATATATTTTTCCACAATCATCGTTTTGTATATTTATAAATTAATAGGTTGTACTGACGGTATAACCGATTTTTCATGGACATTTGCCCATTGAAAAATATGAGTTGGGAGCTAGACAGTAAATAAGTGAGTGTCAGTTAAGATAAATGTTTTTATAAAGAGAAAAAGGAGGGATACTAGTTGGAAAATATTGCGGATCTTTGGAATGCAGCGCTGGCCAATATCGAAAAAAAGATAAGCAAGCCTAGTTTTGATACTTGGCTTAAGTCTACAAAGGCCCATTCTCTTCAAGGTAATCTTCTGGTGATTACCGCTCCAAATGAATTTGCGCGCGACTGGCTTGAGGAGCGATATTCCCAGTTAATCTCAGGAATATTGTATGAGATAACTGGTGAGGAGCTATCTGTAAAGTTTATAATTCCGCAAAACAAAAATGAAGCAGATAATGACGTCCAGCTGCCGCCTAAAAAGGTCAAAAAAGATGATGACCATGCCGAATTCCCGCAGGGCATCTTAAATCAGAAGTATACCTTTGATACTTTTGTTATTGGTTCAGGCAACCGTTTTGCCCACGCAGCCTCCCTTGCGGTAGCCGAGGCACCAGCAAAAGCCTATAATCCCTTATTTATCTATGGGGGTGTAGGATTAGGAAAAACTCACTTAATGCATGCAATAGGCCATTATGTTTTAGATCATAATCCAGCTGCAAAGGTAGTTTATCTATCATCTGAAAAGTTCACGAATGAATTTATTAACTCGATTCGTGACAATAAGGCAGAGAGTTTCCGCAATAAGTATCGAAATGTCGATATCTTACTTATTGATGATATTCAGTTTTTGGCCGGAAAAGAATCAACCCAGGAAGAATTTTTCCATACTTTTAATGCCCTGCATGAGGAAAGCAAACAAATCATTATCTCAAGTGATCGCCCGCCTAGAGAAATTCCAACCTTAGAGGACCGGCTGCGTTCGAGATTTGAATGGGGACTGATTACCGATATTACTCCCCCTGATTTAGAAACGAGAATTGCCATTCTTCGAAAAAAAGCTAAGGCAGAAGGTTTAGATATTCCTAATGAAGTCATGCTTTATATTGCCAACCAAATTGATTCGAACATCCGTGAACTTGAGGGTGCGCTGATCCGCGTGGTGGCCTACTCTTCTTTAATTAATAAAGATATAAATGCCGACCTTGCTGCAGAAGCATTAAAAGATATCATCCCAAGCTCTAAGCCTAAGGTGATTACCATCCATGAAATTCAAAAAGTAGTTGGGGAGCATTTTAGTATAAAATTAGAGGATTTCAAAGCAAAAAAGCGGACAAAGTCTGTAGCTTTTCCGCGGCAAATTGCGATGTACTTATCACGTGAATTAACGGATTACTCCTTGCCGAAAATAGGAGAAGAGTTCGGAGGCCGTGACCATACAACCGTCATTCATGCACATGAAAAAATTTCAAAGCTCCTCCAAACAGACTCAACTTTACAAAAACAAATGAAAGAACTTCATGAGCTATTAAAAATATAGATAAATTTCTTTGTTCAAACTGTGAATAACTTCTTCGAATCTATACACAGTCTGTCCACATGTGGATAGGCTGTGTTTCTATTGAAAATTCGAGTTATCCACATACTAACAAGCCCTACTAGTACTTCTACTAATTTTTTAAAAAATATTATTATATGTTACAGCAATAAAAATATGCATAAAACGGAGGATTAAATGCGATGAAATTTATCATCCAGCGGGACCGACTAGTTCAAAGTGTTCAAGATGTAATGAAGGCTGTCACATCCAGAACAACGATACCAATCTTAACGGGGATTAAAATTGCAGCAACAGTTGAGGGAGTTACTTTAACTGGAAGTGATTCAGACATTTCCATTGAATCGTTTATTCCAAAAGAGAATGCTGGAGATGAAATTGTTGAAATCAAACAAACAGGTGCTATTGTCCTCCAGGCGAAATTTTTTAGTGAAATTGTTAAGAAGCTTCCCACTGATACGGTTGAAATTGAAGTCTTAGGATCGTTACAAACCGTAATTCGTTCTGGTAAGTCAGAATTTAATCTTAATGGTCTTGATGCTGAGGAATATCCACATCTTCCGCAAATCGAAGAGAACAACAAATTGCATATTGCAACTGATCTATTAAAAGCCATGATCCGTCAAACACATTTTGCGGTGTCCACCTCAGAAACACGCCCCATCTTGACAGGTGTAAACTGGCAGATTGAAAATGAGGAACTAACCTGTATTGCAACAGATAGTCATCGTCTTGCTCTAAGAAAAGCTAAGATTGAATCAGAAAGTCATGAAAATTATAATGTGGTCATCCCTGGAAAGAGCTTGAATGAATTAAGTAAAATTATTGATGACTCGAATGAATTAATTGATATTGTCATTACAGAGAATCAAATTTTATTTAAAGCCAAGCATTTATTATTTTTCTCAAGATTATTAGAAGGAAACTATCCTGATACTTCTAGATTAATTCCGAATGAAAGTAAAACCGACGTAACCGTCAATACGAAAGAATTTCTACACGCCATTGATCGTGCATCCCTATTGGCACGCGAAGGTAGAAATAATGTGGTTAAGTTGTCCACATTTGAGGAAGGAACTCTTGAAATATCTTCAAATACACCGGAAATCGGGAAGGTAGTAGAGGAAGTTCAAAGCCAGTCTATAGATGGTGAAGAGTTAAAAATTTCATTTAGTGCAAAATATATGATGGATGCGCTTAAAGCGCTAGAGGGCACAGAAATTAAAGTAAGTTTTACTGGTGCGATGCGTCCATTTGTCATCCGTCCGCTTCATGATGAAACGATCTTGCAGCTTATTTTGCCAGTAAGAACGTACTAATGATTAAGATTTACAACCAATAGGCCACCAGTAATATGGTGGCTATCTTTATGCTTCCAGATAGGACCTATTTAGGTGCCCTGCTGCGGTAGTAAACCGTTTGCTTTTTATTTTTTTCGAGATTCCTTTGTGTCAAACTAATTTTTTTAGTAAAATAAAGTATTGGGACCATTTTAGAAGTGAGGTTGAATATGATGCCTGAAAAAATTAAATTGGATACCGAATATATTACATTAGGGCAATTTTTAAAGCTGGCTGATGTAATTCAAACAGGCGGTATGGCCAAATGGTTTTTGAGTGAGCATGAGATATTTATCAATGGTGAGCAAGACCAAAGAAGAGGAAGAAAGCTTCGCGTTGGTGACAAAATCCAGATAGCAGGTTACGGGGAATTTGTGATTAGCGAGTAGCTAAAGGATGTTGTTGCCATGTATATAGAAAAATTAGCACTTAAAAATTATCGAAACTATGACGAGTTATTCGTAGAGTTTGAAAATAAAGTAAATGTCATTTTAGGTGAAAATGCCCAGGGGAAAACAAACGTAATGGAATCCATTTATGTGTTAGCTATGGCCAAGTCTCACCGGACATCGAACGATAAAGAACTTATTCGCTGGGACCAGGATTATGCTAAAATAGAGGGTAGGGTTCAAAAACAACACAGCTCACTGCCTCTCGAACTGATCATATCTAAAAAGGGGAAAAAAGCAAAATTCAACCATATTGAACAGCAAAAGTTAAGTCAATATGTGGGTAATATGAATGTCGTCATGTTTGCACCAGAGGACTTAAATATTGTGAAAGGAAGCCCACAGGTCCGAAGACGGTTTATTGATATGGAAATTGGCCAGGTTTCGCCGATTTATTTACATGATATGAGTCAATATCAAAAAATTCTCCAACAACGCAACCATTATTTAAAAATGATGCAGATCAAAAAACAAAATGATCCAACTATGCTCGAAGTCTTAACGGAGCAATTTATTGACATGGCTGTGAAAGTCGTTAAAAAGAGATTTGAATTTCTGAAATTACTCGAAAATTGGGCTAAACCTATTCATCAAGGAATTTCAAGAGGCTTGGAAACACTTGAAATTATGTATAAACCTTCAGTAGAGGTATTAGAAGACCAAGATTTGTCGAAAATGATAGAAAGCTTTCAGGAAAAATTTTCTAAAGTGAGAACAAGGGAAATGGAACGAGGAACGACCCTGTTTGGTCCCCATCGTGATGACTTATTGTTTTTTGTTAATGGAAGGGATGTTCAAACCTTTGGTTCCCAAGGGCAGCAGCGAACAACGGCCCTCTCTGTTAAACTTGCTGAAATTGAATTGATTCATAATGAAATTGGGGAGTATCCGATTCTCTTGCTTGATGATGTTTTGTCCGAGTTAGATGATTACAGGCAATCCCATTTGCTCAATACCATTCAAGGGAGAGTTCAGACATTTGTCACAACAACAAGTGTGGAAGGAATAGATCATCAGACATTAAAAGATGCTTCAACCTATATCGTGCAGGCAGGCACCATAGAGAAGGTTAATTGAGGTGGGCCAATGTATATTCACATCGGGGAAGACTTAAATATTAGGGCAAAGGATATTATCTCAATCTTAGATAAAGAAAGTGCCAATCAATCACCATTGGTGAAAGAATTTTTAAAACAGCAAAGTGAACGAGTCATTAACTTGTCTAAAAACCCCTATAAATCAGTCATTATTACATATGACAAGGTTTATTTATCCCCCATTGCTTCAGGAACATTAAAGAAACGTTCAAATCAATTGAGTATACATGAATTTTAATATAAATTTTTATGCTTTAGTTTATTTAGAGATATTTTTGTTAGAAGGTGCAGGTGAACGAGTATGACTTTGGAACAAAAAGCAGTAGAGGGAGCATACGGCGCAGATCAAATTCAAGTCCTGGAGGGACTTGAAGCAGTACGGAAAAGACCTGGTATGTATATTGGTTCAACAAGCGGAAAAGGACTACATCATCTTGTTTGGGAAATTGTTGATAATAGTATTGATGAGGCCTTGGCAGGCTACTGTGATGAAATTAATGTCATCGTTGAAGAAGATAATAGTATCACGGTAAAGGATAATGGCCGTGGAATACCAGTTGATATTCAAGAAAAGATGGGCAGACCAGCAGTCGAAGTTATCATGACTGTCCTTCACGCCGGTGGGAAATTTGGCGGTGGAGGATATAAGGTTTCCGGAGGATTACATGGTGTAGGTGCATCTGTTGTTAATGCCCTATCTACTGAACTTGTGGTCAATGTCCATCGTGACGGTAAAATTTATGAGATTAAATTTGAACGTGGTGCCGTATCTTCTGAACTAAAAGTAATCGGAACTACGGACAAAACTGGAACGATAACTCACTTCAAACCAGATGGAGAAATTTTCACTGAGACATTGGTCTATGAATATGACATACTTGCGACTCGATTGCGTGAACTTGCGTTTCTTAACCGCGGGATCAAAATCACGATTGAAGATAAGCGTGTTGAAAATAAACGGAATGAGTACCACTATGAAGGTGGTATCAAATCATATGTTGAACATTTAAATCGAACAAAAGAAGTTGTCCATGAAGAACCAATCTACATGGAAGGAGAAAAAGACGGCATAAGTGTTGAAGTCGCGCTCCAATATAACGAGGGTTATACAGAGAATATTTACTCCTTTGCTAACAATATTCACACCTATGAAGGTGGTACACATGAATCAGGTTTTAAAACAGCTTTAACAAGAGTGATCAATGATTATGCTAGGAAGAATGGGATATTCAAAGAAAGTGATCCAAACCTTTCAGGTGAGGATGTTCGCGAAGGAATCACAGCGATTGTTTCGATCAAACACCCTGATCCTCAATTTGAAGGACAAACAAAAACAAAGCTTGGAAATTCAGAAGTCAGAGCGATTACTGATACTGTGTTTGCAAGTACCTTTGATAAATTTTTATTAGAAAATCCGGCAGTTGCAAGGAAAATCGTTGATAAGGGTTTGATGGCTTCAAGGGCAAGGCTTGCCGCCAAGAAGGCTAGAGAATTAACTCGCCGAAAAAGCGCCCTAGAAGTTTCCAGTTTGCCAGGGAAATTAGCGGATTGTTCTTCCAAGGATCCTTCTGAGAGTGAATTATACATCGTTGAGGGTGATTCTGCGGGAGGGTCTGCTAAACAAGGACGTGATCGTCACTTCCAAGCCATTTTACCGCTTCGAGGAAAAATTCTTAATGTGGAAAAAGCACGGTTAGATAGAATCCTTTCTAACAATGAAGTGAGAGCGATGATTACGGCGATCGGGACTGGAATTGGGGAGGAATTTGATATCTCCAAAGCACGTTATCATAAAGTGGTCATAATGACAGATGCTGACGTTGATGGAGCACATATACGTACCCTTCTTTTAACCTTCTTTTATCGATTTATGAGAAAAATTTTAGAAGCCGGTTATGTTTATATTGCTCAGCCACCGCTTTATAAGGTACAGCAAGGGAAACGAATTGAGTACGCTTATAATGATAAAGAACTTGAACGGATCTTTGCGGAGCTGCCAGCTGCACCAAGACCCAATATCCAACGATATAAAGGTCTGGGTGAGATGAACCCGGAACAATTATGGGATACCACTATGGATCCAGGTAATAGAAGTATGCTCCAAGTAAGTCTTGAAGATGCAATCGAAGCAGACGAAACCTTTGATATGTTAATGGGTGAGAAGGTAGAACCACGTCGTAACTTCATTGAAGAAAATGCTCAATACGTAAAGAATTTAGATATATAAAAGGCGGAGGGAGGCAGGTAATATGACGGAAACACCTAATTCAAAAGTAAGTGAAATTAATATTAGTCAGGAAATGAAATCATCCTTTCTTGACTATGCGATGAGTGTTATTGTTTCTCGTGCCCTTCCAGATGTACGGGATGGGTTAAAACCAGTGCATCGCCGTATTCTATATGCCATGCATGACCTTGGCATCCATGCAGACAAACCATATAAAAAGTCTGCCCGTATCGTCGGGGATGTTATCGGTAAATATCATCCACATGGTGATTCTGCTGTTTATGAAACCATGGTCCGGATGGCACAAGATTTTAACTATCGTTATATGCTTGTTGATGGTCATGGGAACTTTGGGTCTGTTGATGGTGACTCAGCGGCTGCGATGCGTTATACAGAATCAAGAATGTCCAAAATTTCCATGGAACTATTAAGAGATTTAAACAAGGATACTATCGATTATCAAGACAACTATGATGGTGAGGAGAGAGAGCCGGTTGTTTTGCCAGCACGTTTCCCAAACCTTTTAGTAAATGGGACAACTGGGATTGCCGTAGGTATGGCAACCAATATTCCACCGCACCAATTAGGGGAAGTCATTGATGGAGTTTTAGCAGTAAGCCGCGATCCGGAAATCACTTCGCAAGAATTAATGGAAATTATTCCTGGGCCGGATTTTCCTACAGGCGGGATCATTATTGGCCGTAGTGGGATTAGAAAAGCATATGAAACAGGCCGCGGTTCGATTACCATCCGTGCTAAGGTTGAGATTGAACAGAAATCCAACGGTAAAGAAGTCATTATTGTTAATGAGATTCCATATCAAGTAAATAAAGCGAAATTAATTGAAAAAATCGCCGAGCTAGCACGCGATAAAAAAATTGAAGGCATCACCGATCTCCGAGACGAATCTGACCGCCGTGGAATGCGGATTGTCATTGAAGTCCGAAAAGATGCGAATGCCAATGTTCTTTTAAATAACTTATACAAACAAACTGCCCTGCAAACCAGTTTTGGGATTAACACATTGGCACTAGTAGATGGACAGCCAAAGGTGTTAAGTCTAAAGCAGTGTTTAGTTTACTATTTAGAGCATCAAAAAGTGGTTATTCGCCGGAGAACACAATTTGAATTAAACAAAGCAGAAGCCCGTGCCCATATTTTAGAAGGGTTAAGAATTGCACTAGATAATTTAGATGCCGTTATTACTTTAATTCGAAACTCTCGTACAACTGATATTGCCCGTGAAGGCTTAATGACGCAGTTTAATCTTTCTGAAAAACAGGCTCAAGCCATCCTTGATATGCGTTTGCAAAGATTAACAGGATTAGAAAGAGAGAAAATCGAGGAAGAGTTCCAAAGTTTGATGAAGCTTATTGCTGAACTAAAAGCAATTTTAGCTGATGAAGAGAAGATTCTTGATATTATTCGTGAAGAATTACTAGAAATTAAAGAACGTTTTAACGATAAGCGCCGGACGGAAATTGTCATGGGCGGCATCGAGAATATCGAAGATGAGGATCTGATCCCTCGAGAAAATGTTGTTATTTCGTTAACTCATAATGGTTATATTAAACGCCTCCCAGTGTCCACTTATCGTGCGCAAAGACGAGGCGGCCGTGGTATACAAGGAATGGGAACAAATGAAGACGACTTTGTTGAACACTTAATTACTACCTCGTCCCATGATACGATTCTATTCTTTACTAATAAGGGTAAGGTGTATCGGTCCAAAGGTTATGAAATACCAGAGTACAGCAGGACAGCTAAAGGAATTCCTATTATAAACCTGCTGGGTATAGAAAAAGGAGAATGGATCAATGCGATTATTCCTGTTGAGGAATTTGTAGACGATTGGTTCTTGTTCTTTACAACTAAAGAAGGAATTTCTAAACGTTCACCACTTTCTTCTTTTGCTCATATCCGTAATAATGGTTTAATTGCCTTAAGTCTGCGCGAAGGGGATGAATTAATCTCTGTTCGTCTGACTGATGGGACCAAACATATTATTATTGGGACTAAGAAAGGTATGCTAATCCACTTCCCAGAGACAGATGTAAGGTCAATGGGCCGTACTGCAACAGGGGTGAAGGGAATTACCCTTGATTCCGATGATGAAGTTGTGGGAATGGAAGTAATAGAGGAAGATAATGATGTCCTTATTGTAACTAAAAACGGTTATGGAAAACGTACACCTGCTTCGGAATACCGCATTCAAGGCCGTGGCGGTAAAGGAATTAAGACCTGCCATGTCACAGATAAAAACGGAAATCTAGTATCAATGAGGGCTGTAACTGGTGAAGAAGATCTCATGCTAATTACAACCGGCGGCGTGCTGATCCGTACCGATGTTGCAGGTATTTCACAGATGGGTCGAAATACACAAGGTGTAAAATTGATCAGCCTGAAAGAAAGTGAAAACGAGTTTGTCGCAACTGTTGCAAAGGTTGAAAAGGAAGAGGAAGAGGAGCAGACAGCTGAAGAAATTTCAGATGATAGCAACGAAACAATCCTCGACGAAGGTCAAGATGACAGTCTTCCTGAAGGTGAAGAGTAATATGGATAAGAGGAGCACTTACATGTGCTCCTTTTATTATGCCAAAAAGGGAAGGAATTTTAATAAATTTTAAGATATTTTTTAAATAGTGTTGACTTAAATTGATATGGGTGATATATTAATTAAGTCGCTTCGGGGCGACGGATTGTTCTTTGAAAACTAAACAAACAAAAACGTCAACAAACAATAATATTCGTTTCTTATGAAACGAAGCCAACGTAACAAAAT
>NZ_JBALPZ010000011.1:12221-12392 GCF_036965645.1 Neobacillus drentensis | reverse complement strand
CGGATTTCTTATGTTTGCTCTAAATGGAACTTTGCACTTTTTAAGAATCGCTTTGTTTATTAGGTTCGGATGGAACGGAGATATCTTTAAGGGCTTCTCCGGCCTTTTCAGTGGACTGATTATTTACAGCTAAATCACCGAGAGAGACCATTCCCACTAATTTTTCATTTT
>NZ_JBALPZ010000011.1:0-12049 GCF_036965645.1 Neobacillus drentensis | reverse complement strand
CACTAATTTTTCATTTTCACAAATAGGAATCGCCCCTACATCAAGTTCTTTCATTTTCATCGCTACTTCTTTACAAGTACTTTCAGGAGTACAGCAATCAATATCGGTTGTCATTACACTAGCAACATTCATTTTAATGTCTCCTTTCTTATTTCCTATTTGTTCCATACCCGCCCTATTTTATGGTTAAACATATTTAGGCTGTGTTTACCTGAGTGTGGATTCTACAAAAGTACGGGTGGATTCTACGTAATAAAGGAGGATTTCTACAAAAGCCAGAGGGAATTCTACAAATGGTAGTAAGTATTCTACATAAATCAAAACTAATTCAACAAAAATTGGAAACGTAATCCCAGAACCAAAAAACCTCCCAGCCCAATGAAGCTGAGAGGTGATAGGATTACCCTACACGTTTAATACTTTGATCGTTTTGACCTTTCTCTTTTATCCGGCTAAAAATATTCGCTAGAACTGAACCAGATAAATTATGCCAAACACTGAAAATCGCACTAGGTACAGCTGCTAAAGGTGAGAAATGAGCGGTCGCAATAGCGACTCCCAAACCTGAATTCTGCATGCCGACTTCCATTGCGACAGCCTTCTGTTTCGCAAGGTCCATCCCGCATAAACGGGCAAAGAAGAATCCAATCAAGAATCCTAACAGATTATGAAGAATGACCACTCCAAAAATGAGCAAACCAGTTTCCGCAATCTTCGCCGCACTGCCTGCAACAACCGCAGAGACAATTAGCACAATCGCAATAACCGAAACAAGCGGCAATGCTTTGGCACCGGCTTGTGCCTGTTTTCCAAAGAACTTTTTAATGATAAAGCCCAAAGCTAACGGAACAATAACCACTTGTACAATTGATAGAAATAAAGACGCCACACTAACATCCACCCATTTACTCGCAAACAGAAGAATAAGTAGTGGTGTGACAATTGGTGCTAGAATCGTAGAAACAGAGGCAATCGCAACCGCCAAGGCCACATTTCCTCTTGCTAGAAACACCATAACATTCGAAGCCGTTCCGCTCGGGCAGCATCCTACTAAAATAACCCCTACCGCCACTTCCTTCGGTAAATCAAGACCGACAGCTAATAAAAAGGCCAACAACGGCATGATGATAAAGTGACCGATGACCCCAAGGGCCACTTCTTTTGGTCTTCTAAACACTTCTTTGAAATCTGATAACTCCAGAGTCAGACCCATTCCGAACATAACAATCCCTAATAAAGGAACAATATATCCTCCTAGCCACACAAAGTGAGCTGGAAAATTAAAAGCTACAACAGCAAAGATTAATACCCATAATGTAAAGGTTTTTCCGGCAAATCCGCTGATTTTCTCGATGACTCCCATAATAGAACCCCCAATATAAATTTTTTCTCTTTTCTAAATAATTAGTCTTTCACTNNAGAATAAATTTTCAAAAAAATCAATGTTTTCATTTAGATAATATTTTCTGCTTGATAGTTTTACTTTTCTAAAACCTAATAACCTAAGATGAGCCTAAAAAAGCCCTTAACAGGATGCAACCTGCCAAGGGCTTAGTGTTAACTTATTCCTTTGTTACCCAAACGAGCATCTCTCCAGGAGTCCGGTTTGCCCAGCAATAATAAGGAATAAAAGTAACTTTCCTCTCTTCATATTCTTCATCTAGATCCGTTGCATACAATTGATTTCCCCATTCCTTTTGGACGACTCTCTTTTTAGCATTAGCTTCAATAATACCCACTCCACCAAATAGATTCTCTTCAAAACGATAACTAAATGGCTCATTTTTAGGAATGCGAATAAGATGTAGATTTGCTCCATTATCCGCTTCTTCTAAACAGTAAATAAATGGCCCGCGTTGGATCGCGATTTTATTTAAATCGGCTTTTACATACGGGTTTGCTGACCATACCTGAATGTTCATATCGAGTGAAAGGACTAACTCGTTATTACCTTTCCATTCCCGATCAATAATGATATAACCGTTAGTTGGCTGTTCCTTTATTTCTTCTCCATTTAGATAGAGCTTAAAGGTCTTTGACCAGCTTGGGATCCGAACGGCGAAGCCAAAGGAGACAGGGCTGTCTGGTTGAATACGGAACTTGATATCACCGTCCCATGGATAATTTGTTTCGTGCTGCAAACTAATCTTTGTATCCTTTACCACTACGTTCGTTTGATTGGTTAAATAAAGACTCGTATAAATAACATCATCATGGATGGTGTAGATATATTTATTAAGTGAAGTCAACATGCGCGCAAGGTTTGGCGGACAGCATGCACAGCCAAACCATTCTGGGCGGGTTACCTTCACATGACTTTTGCCAGGATCCTTCGCGCTATTTTGTGGATTCACTTCTAATGGATTCACATAGAAAAAATGCTTTCCATCCAAGGCCATTCCGCTTATAACAGTATTATACAGCGCTCTTTCTAACGTATCTGCATAAGAACCATTGGCATCATTTTTCAGCATATTGTATGCAAAGAAGATGAGTCCAATCGATGCACAGGTTTCACAGTACATCGTGTCATTCGGTAAATCGTAATCAGAGGTAAAGGCCTCGCCATCAACCGTTGAGCCAATTCCACCCGTAATATACATCCTCTTGGATACAATACTCTTCCAAAGTCTGTCGCAGGCCTCTAGCATTTCCCCATCATTACTTAAATAGGCAACATCTGCCATTGCCGCACAAAGATAGACGAGTCGTACAGCATGTCCTTCCGCACTTTCCTGCTCAAGGATCGGCTTATGTGCTTGATAATAACTTAACGGCCGGTGGGTCATCCCCTCAATCACGGGCCTTTTACCGGTATCTTCTTTTAATTGCCGCTCAAAGAAGGTAGTGTCTGTTCCGCGCTCATATAAGAAAAATCGGCTTAACTCCAAGTATCTACTTTCATTAGTTAGTTGATAGAGCTTTGCTAAAGCAAGTTCAATTTCTTCATGACCATCATAGCCTTTGATTTTGCCGAGCTCATCACCGAAGCTAGCATCAATAAAATCGGCTAATTTACACGCAATCTTTAAAGCCTTTTCATTTTTAGTTGTTTCGTAGTAAGCTACTGCTGCCTCAATATAGTGACCCGCACAATATAATTCATGACTTTCCGCTAGCTTTTTGAATCTTCGTTCAGGTTCTTCGATGGAAAAATAGGTATTTAAATAGCCGTCTTTTTCTTGGGCAAGTTCCAATAAGTCAATTACTTCATCGGCTAATTCCTTTAATGCCTCATCATACGTATGGTGTAATGAATAAGCGACTGCTTCTAACCATTTATACACATCACTATCCTGGAAGACCCAGCCATAGTGATGGCCTTCTTTTAAACCAGCAGCGATTTTAAAATTTTCAATTGCGTGGCTTTTTTCAGATGGAATGGTTTCATCATTGCGCTCTTTTTCAATCGTGATGTTGGCTCGGTCATTTAGGACATCCCACTGATAAGGGATCATTTCTTTTCTCACATTCTCTAAATAACGTGTCCAAAATTTGTCGGTAATTTTTACATCATGTACATGAATAGGTGCGCTATTTTTTACGGTCATAATAAACTTCCTTTCAATCTACTTTTGGGTTTAAAAGACGCCTTCAACTAGCCTTTTGAGCAGTTAAGTCGTTACGGATTTGAAGTTCATTTTTTTCATATTTTTGATAGAAAAGCATGGGAATAATCCCTAGCGCAAAAATAATCGTTGGCAGCCAGATAAAAGAAAATTGAATCCCAAACAAGGAGCCGTGCGATTGGACTGCGTTCGGAACATAGCCGAATGCTCCCATAATCTGCGTTGGGAGAAAGCCGCCAATCCCTGCTCCCGCTTTTATACAAAATGCACTGCCGATTGCGGTTAAAAATCCGCTCGCGCGAATACCAGTTTTCCATTCACCATAATCAACGGTATCTGACAGCATCGCAAACGGCATCGAACAAGCAATTCCAGAACCAATACAGCCAATAATCCAGCCAATGATAATGACGCTAAGTGAGGTACCAGCCACGAACATGATGACCTGTCCTACTGCAGCGAGAACGAAACCAATGATCATCGTCGAACGCTTCGAGGAGAACTTCACGATAAATGGAATGGCCGCCATCCCGATTACTTGGATAATTGAAATTCCATTAATAAGCGGGACTAAATTTTTATGGCCAATATTATATTGAAAATAATAAACAAGGGTAGAAGTTCGAACCGTCAGCGCAATCCAGAATAATAAATTGGCGGATACAATAATAACCCAAGGCCAGTTCCCATTAATTGCCTTGATACTCGTTTTAACTGGAATCGCCTTAATTTTTTCGGTGTTAATTTCCTTTAAGTCAACAAATGCAATTAAGAACATAACGACAGCAATGATAGCAAATAATCCCACAGTCAGTGTGAATCCTTTTTGATCGTTACCGCCTCCAAATAAAGCAACTAATGGAAGAGTAAACGTAACAGCTGCAAAGTTACCAACGTTTCCGCCAACCATTCGGAAGGAATTCAAAATGACGCGTTCGTTCGGATCCCTAGTTAGGTTTGGCAAAATCGAGGTAATCGGTGTTGCAATACCCGTATAGCAAATCCCAGCTAAAATATAAGTGGCGGTCGCATAAATGACCTTCCATGTTCCATCAAGATTTGGTGTTGTGAAGGTTAGCACGGTGAATACTGCAAACGGAATACACATCCACAGGAAATAAGGGCGGCTTTGACCATGTTTCGATTTGGTACGGTCAATTATAAATCCCCAAATAGGTGCATCAATTGCATCTATTAATCTTGTTAATAGTAACAATGTCCCGGCTACCCCTACCGATAGACCGAAAACATCTGTATAAAAGTACAATAAATAGCCGCCGATAATGCAATATAATAGGTTACCGCCAGTATCGGTTAATGCATAGCTGATCCGCCTATGAAATGGAACTTTATCTGATAAAAGATTTGTGTTATCCATGTTCGCAGCCTCCATCTTAATGATTTTTCATAATGGCCATTATGTTAAAGAAGTAAGGTACCTTAAGCTTGTCTCTATTGTAAGCGTTTTGTCACCAGGGAGAGAACTGATAAAAATGTATTTTTGGTGTTCTTTTCCGACTTTTTAATAGGGATAATAAACCGTTTTATTTACATTTTTTATGTTATAATTACTAGTGATAACGTTTTCTACTTTTCTTATAGTGTCTAAAACCGATTTTTGGTATATGAAAACAATTTCTGCTCGGATTGGTGATAATGATGGATTTACTATGGAAAATTACTATTGAAAGACCGCTGGCTTACTATAAATCTGGCCAATTTGTAAGTGCCGAAGATTGGAAGCATAAGGAAATGCAGTTAAGCAAAGATTTTGAGTTACTTATTGGATTACAGCATTCCATTTATATCCAAGTAGGAGCCGAGCAATACGAACTCCAGCCTGGTGATGTATTACTAATCCCGCCAGGAGTTCGTTACTTTGGTTATCATCCATCACAAAAGGGAGCAAGCTTCTTCTGGCTTCATTTTTTTCCTCGGATGGAAGCAGTGACATATTCAAAAGAACAATTAATCAACCATTTGATGGCCTCTGACATAGACTCTCATAAGGCAGCCATCAACGATTCGATATTTCTGCCTGCTTTCTTTCGCGTTACGTTTACAGACAAACCTTTTATATTGATGAAGCAGATTTTAGACATTGCGAATGCCTCTTACTACAGTACTTTTGCCGTTGATTATGTCGTGACGGAACTGTTAATCGAATTGACGGAACAGTATCACAAGCAGTTGCTGCATAGCACGACCAACCCTGCGGAGAATTCCCAGAAGTTTGCCCAAATCGTCGAATGGATTCGTGTCAATATTTACGAGGACTTGAGTGTCAAGGAAGTGGCTGATACATTCTCATTTAATCCTGATCACTTAACCCGTCTTTTCAAAAAAAAGATCGGGATGAGTACGATCAAATATATCAATACTTTAAGGCTCAATAAAGCAAAGGAGTTATTATGTACAACGAACAAGTCTATTAAAGAAATATCCTATGAATTAAATTTTAAAGATGAAAAGTATTTTATGAAGCTATTCAAAAATTATGAGGGAATTACGCCAAGCCAATTCCGTGATGCGTATACCCATACCTACATTAATACGATTTCGGTTGATCCTGATATTCCAATTCCTGCCCATTTATCTCAGTCTTCTTGAATTAAAAATAATACGTAACATACAAGATTTAATGCACAGATTGTATATTACGCCTTATTTTTCTATTAAATAGAAATGATTAGTAGATATTTCATCTAAGCATTTTTCGAAAATTTTATATATAATTAAAATTATATTTATTAAAGGAGCAGATAAAATGACAAAAACACTCACTAGAGCACCCTTCAAGGCCGACCATGTCGGAAGCTTCCTGCGTCCGGAGCGGCTTAAGCAAGCTCGTCTTCAAAAAGAAAACGGAGAAATCACAGCGGAACAGCTCCGTGCCATCGAAGATGAAGAGATCATTAAATTAGTAGAAAAACAAAAAGAAGTTGGCCTGTCAGCTGTAACCGATGGAGAATTCCGCCGTGCCTGGTGGCATTTCGACTTCCTAGCAGGACTAGAGGGCGTTGAGCTTTTTGAGGCCGAGTCAGGTATTCAATTTAATGGTGTTCAAACAAGAGCACACGGAATAAAAGTAACAGGTAAATTAGACTTCGGTCAGCATCCATTTATCGAAGACTATAAATTCTTGGACAGCATCAAGGGTGACCACGTTGCGAAATTCACAATCCCAAGTCCAAATATGCTTTTCTTTAGAGGAGTAATTGAGGAAGCGGTCTATCCAAACAAAGATGAGTTCTTTGATGATTTAATTAAAGCCTATCAAAAAGCAATTCAAGCATTTTATGATGCAGGCTGCCGTTATTTACAGCTTGATGATACCTCTTGGGCAGTGTTCTTCTCTGAGAAAGGCCAGAAGCAAATCGCCGACAAAGGCTATACGCCAGAAGAGTTAATTAAGATTTTCACTCGTGCCATCAATGAATCGATTGCTAACAAACCAGAAGATATGGTCATCACCATGCATATCTGCCGCGGAAACTTTAAATCTACTTATACAGCAAGCGGCGGTTATGATAATGCGTCAGAATATATCTTTGGCCAGTTAAATCTAGATGGCTTATTCCTAGAATTTGACGATGAGCGCTCTGGCGGTTTTGCTCCGCTACAACACGTGAATCGTAAGGATTTACAGATTGTTCTTGGACTCATTACATCTAAGTTTGGGGAATTAGAGGATCCTGAGCGCATCAAGACACGTATTGCGGAAGCATCACAGTATGTAGACTTAGACCAACTATGCCTAAGCCCGCAATGTGGATTCTCCTCTACCGAAGAAGGAAATCTACTAACAGAGGAACAGCAATGGGATAAAGTAAGACACGTTATTTCGATTGCGAATGATGTTTGGAAATAAACGGATGCGCGGGGACGGTTCTTTTGCTTCCGGATTTGATTCCGGAGCAACAGAACCGTCCCCATGCTTTTTTAATTGAGGTCTGATAAATGCTCACATTTAGTATTGTTTTATGTTCCAATCTGATTATTGGCGTTTTATTGGGTATGTCCGGAATTTCCGGATTTCTTCTGCCGTTAATTTATGTAGGTTTTTTAGCTATGCCCGTCCATGATTCCCTTGCGCTAAGTTTCTTATCCTTTGCTGTCTCAGGTGTTATTGGCGCTTACTCCTATTGGAAATCAAAAAACATGGATTTGAAACTAGCCCTTTTTTTGAGCATCGGCAGCCTTCCAGGTGCGTTTTTGGGCGTTCAAATCAATGTGTTAATTTCTGATTTTCTGGCAAGGCTGCTCCTCTATATCTTTGTCCTGTTAGCTGGATTATCCATTCTACTTAAGAAAACCAATGAAAATACGAAAATAAATCAGTCACCTATATTGAATCATTCTTTCATCGTAATTCTACTTGGATTTATTACTGCGGTCATTTGCTCATTAACAGGAGCAGGCGGTCCGATTTTATTAGTGCCATTACTAGCTAGCCTCGGAATCAATATTCGGATAGCCGTGGGGGTAAGTCTTTTAAATTCAGTAGTCATTGCCATTCCATCGATATTCGGATACTTTGCCCATGCGGATATGAAGACCACCTCAACATTAATTATCGCTAGTTTACTTGGTACCATTATCGGAATAATCACAGGTGCACGCCTTGCAAACAAAGTTCCTATTCACCTTTTAAAAATCATGATTGCAATCATAACCATCCTATCCTCAGTTTATATGCTCGTTATGCTTTAGAGGCATGGGGACGGTTCTCTTGCTTCTTTGAAGCAGAAGAACCGTCCCCGTGCTTCCTCATTCAACATCCGTTTTTTTGGTCCCTTTACTAATATAAGGTTTTGCACTCTTTTTTTTGTTGGCACTAGATTGCCAACGATTCCAGCCCTTCTTTCCTGTTCCTCTGCCTGTCCCACTTTTTCCTTTAGCTTTACTCAAATCATCACCCCTTTGTACATTAAGTCAAATATAACGCCTTATTCTAACTTAAATCCTTGACGGGAAGCTAGCTTCACCTAAACTTCGTAACCGGAATGTGAAAGTATAGGATTAAAAACGCGGAACACACAAAGCAAAGAACCCATGCCCAAAGCGGCCTCGTATGGTGGAGTCGTAATCCAATAAACAAAAATAGCCAAACCAAACATGACCAGCCAAAATTCCAGCCGTGGTGATAGGTGATCAGTTTTGATTTCATAAACAGAAACTCCGTCATCACCTCGATCATAAACCAGCTGCCCATATATAAAACATGCTTAGGCCAATGTAATGGATACGGGTATAAGGATAAATAAAGTAAGGTCAGGCTGGGGAAGGTGATAAAGGTTAGAATGAAATCGGCAATGGTATGGTTGGGTACGATTAATGAACCTTGAAAGGTCCATAATGGGTATTCATACATCAGAACTGAAATAAAAAAGTCCACACTTACGATAAAAAGGATGGTGGGATAGTATTTCCACCAGTTTCTCCAATCAGCAAACCGCCAAGCACTTATCATATAGATAAAGGGCAACGCCATTCTTAAGTAAGATACAAATGTATGTAACATGACGTCTCCCCCCTTCCAGCTCATTTCACTACCTATTAGTATTATTCATATTAAGAGTGTTTAAACGATTAGAAATATCTTAAAAAGAATTCTTAAAAACAGCATAAAAAAATGACTTGGAGAAACCCCCAACCCATTTTTTCAAACTTTTCCCTTCTCTTCCGTTAGCTATTTGGTGCTTATTTACTCAAAACTAATGTTTCTTCAAATCGGAAAACCCTATTTCTTCCGCATTTTTTTGCTTCGTATAATGCTTGATCAGCTAACTCTAATAATTCTTTCGAATTGAGCGATTCATTGGGTATAACCGATGCCACCCCAAAACTCATGGTCACCCATTCACTAATATTCGACATTTGATGAGGAATATGTAACTGTTCAATCTCAAACCTGATTTTCTCCGCTATCAAATAGGCTTCATGGGATTCTCTTTGTGGGAGGATAACTGCAAACTCTTCCCCGCCATATCTGGCACAAACAGCCTCATAGGAATCGAGTAATCCTTTAATGCGAGTAGAAATATTAATTAAACACTGGTCCCCTAATACATGACCATAATAATCGTTATAGGATTTGAAATAATCCACATCAAATAAGATGACCGAGAGCGGATAATGACAATGGGATGGAGATTCCCAATAATAATGAAGCATATGATCAAAATACCTGCGATTAAATAAAGAAGTTAATCCATCAATGTTTGATAAGTATTCTAGTTTTTTCTCATTTTCTTTATTCCGTGTAATATCATTTCGAATGACAATATACCGTAAAGGCTTCTTCTCATAATCTAAAAATGGAACAATGGTGGTATTGACCCAAAAGTAATCACCGTTTTTTGCCTGATTTCGTATTTCTCCCCTCCAAACATTCCCCTTTGAAACTTCCCTCCATAACTCTTGAAAAAATTCTTTAGGATGGTAACTACTATTAAACATTCGCATGTTTTTACCCTGGAGTTCTTGAAAGGTAAATCCAGAAATACGGCAGAACTTTTCATTGGCGTACAATATATTAGCTTTTTTATCCACAATTTGAACAATATTAGATTCATCTAAAGCAAATTTTAATTCTTGAAGATCTTTTAACGTTTTTGCGGTACTATACTATAAGTATATTTAAATGGAACCTTCATTTCCAAAGGACAATTTATGTATTTTTTCGAAAAATAACAGCAAAAAAATGGCTTGGAGAACCTCCAACCCATTTTTCTAAATTGCTCCGTTCCCTTCCGCTAACTTCTTCTTATCAGAAGGAAACATTCCAAGAATAAGAACAACTGGTACAATATTGACAACGGCCACAATCATCCCTTGGAAATCCGTACCACTCATTAACCCGTGTGCAGTCACTAAGATATACAGAATAGGGTTAAGAGCATGCAGCTTCTGCCATCTTTTGTAACCAATTTTCTTACGGAACTTCGATGTGACAATCGTTAAAATTAAGAAATAAGTCGCAATCGATGCGATCCCCATCGAAATGGTTTGATAGCTGCCGCTAAATGGAATCAGGATGTCAGACCAACTAAATTTCATGTAAGCATCAATCAATAAAATTCCTAAGTGACCCGCAGTCATAATTAATGACCAGTCTGACACTACCTCATGAAAATGAAGGAGATTATTGACTTTCTTTTTCCGTTTCTTCTGTACCGCAGAATATAGCCCCGTTAATGCCGCTAAATATAATAATAGATATGCCACAACCCCAGTTGCCCGGATTGCGTACCATTCCAATGATTCCATGTTATTCGCCGCCTCTCCAAATTTCTCTTGTTTCATTGATCATAACAGCTGGATTCTTTTTGACAGAAAGCAAGGCCTTCCCGCGCTCTTCTCCCAATAATAGAATCACTTTTGCTAAAACATCTGCTTCCACCGCAGTGGGGGCCGTGACAGTCGAAGAAATAATCGTACTCGCGGATGGTTCACCTGTTGTGGGATCAATCAGGTGATGCTTGCTTCTGCCATTCACCGTCCATCTTCTTTTCATCGAAGTAGAAGTAGCAACAGCACCCTCAGTGACTTGGATGGATGAGAGCATTTTTGATGGGTCAAAAGGGTCTTCGATCCCAATATTTAAAGGCCGTGGCAAACTTCCAAAAATGCGAATATCGCCGCCGACATTAACAAATCCAAATCCATATTCGAATAAGATTTCAGCTGCACGGTCAACTACCCAGCCCTTGGCGATTCCGCCTAAATCAATCCGGGTGTTCAATAGCACTGTTTGTTTTTCCTCATCCAATTGATAGGGCTTCAGTTTTGTAAATACCGGAGCTGTTGGGGACGGGACACCCAACTCCCGCCCTTTAATAAACTCAATGGATCGTGTATAGCCGCTGTTTTCAATCGCTGATAAAATACCAGGATTAAAGACTCCATTTGTTTCTTCGTAAAATTGAAGTGCATCTTTTAAGATGCTAAATAATGGATCAGAAACGTCCACTTCTTTTTCCAGCTGTTGATTTATCTGTGATAACTCACTATTCTCTTTAAACCGGCTGCAGGTGTCTTCGACAGAGGCAAATAATTTATAAACCGGCATGAGATCATTTGCAAATAATTCTTTACTTATCGATATTTGGACCATTGTACTCATTGAATTGAAGTTATACTTAAACATCATCATTTTCCTCCTGTATAGTATCAAGTGCACCGATGTACTAGTTGAATTGAAGCGATACTATATTAAATCAGGTCCCACCTGTGGTCGTATCAAAGCCTCCATGTTGGCTCTGAAACGAATTGTCTTGTGAAACTGATTGATCATCTGACTGCTGAGATCCATTTGTGTCCGTAGAACCACTCGTATCGGTAGATGTAGTAGTATCCGTTGATGTTGTGGTATCAGTTGATGTTGTGGTATCCGTTGATTGGCTCGGAACCTCGTAAGTGATCGATGAATCCTGGCTGTTCCCGCTTTGAGAGGTTTGTGTAGAGCTCTGTGTTGT
>NZ_JBALPZ010000010.1:0-6450 GCF_036965645.1 Neobacillus drentensis | reverse complement strand
CTAATAAATCATTATAAATTAAATAGTGTAATAGTGTTTATAATGGTATACCTTTTTAAACACTAGATTAGTTAATCTTAACATCATCTTCATCTAATTATCTGACGTACGCGTAGAAGGCTATTGGGACTACGAAAAAAAGCGTCTCCACAGAAACAGGAACGCTTGAAAGGTTGATAATTACGAGTATTCCCGTTTTTCTGGAATATTTTACGTATTCGGTGATTTGGCCGGACACTCAGATGGAACACGATTTTGAGTCGTGAACATTTACCACTTCCGCCACAATGTTCATTAATACACAGGTTCACTGTTATTCTCTAACCAGTTTTGTATTTTTATGAACTATTTTAATAGCTGTTCGTCCTAAATATGCACCCGTTAGTGACAAATCGTAACAAAAATAACCCTCCAAATTTAATCGGAGAGTTGAACTGCTAATAATGCCTTTAACAGAGATCACTCTTAACCTTTCAAATTTAATAGGTTATGGCATTTTTAATTTTTAAACTTTTTTATTCGTACATATGCTTTATATAAGTAGACCTTAAAAAATGTACATTATTTCTTTTCCGCACAACTGCTCCAAATAAAGCTCCAATGATTAAGACAATCCATGTTAGGGCTTTTTTCAATTTCTGCACCCCCTTTTCCATCCTTTTATTAAATCTTATATTTACTAGGTAGTTATCTTTTTCATTATCTAGTAAAATTCAGTTGTTTAAGTCCTAGTCTTTCTCTTGCTTCAAAAGGTGTCATTGGTTCGTAGTCGAATTCTTTCATGATGCGGACCATTTTTTCTACTAATTCGGCATTGTTTTTCGCTTTGACACCTTTGCTCAAGTATAAGTTATCTTCCATACCTACACGTACATGACCACCTAAAAACAAGTTTTGGGTACAAATTGGAAATTCCTGCCTTCCTGCACCGAATGCAGACCATTCATAGCCATCTTCACCGAATAAACGGTCAGCTGTTTGTTTCATATTCATTAGTTCGTATTCATTAGCAGCAATCGCGCCATTAATACCCATAACGAATTGTAAGAACGGTTTCCCTTCAAGCCATCCATTTTGTTGCATGAATTTGACATTATACAAGTGACCCACATCATAGCATTCCAATTCAGGTTTTGTGCCGTTGTCTTTAAAGATTTTCAACAAGCCTTCGATATCTGCAAAATTGTTGGTGAAAACGTGACCTTTTGTATTTTCAAGGTACTCTCTCTCCCAATTAAATTTAAAATCTTTATAACGTTCAGCTAATGGGTATAGACCCCAGTTGATCGACCCACAATTCATGGAAGCCAGTTCTGGTTTAAATTCAGGAACGACAGCACCTCTTTGTTCAATTGTCATCCCTAATCCGCCACCGGTAGTTATACAGATGATAACATCTTTATTTACTTCTCTAATTTTATCAATAATTTCTTTATATAAGTTCAGATCGGAGGATGGTTGACCATTTTCAGGATTTCTTGCATGAATATGCACGCTGGCAGCACCAGCATTAGCTGCATCAATGGCATTTTGGGCAATTTCATACGGTGTAATCGGCAGATACTCTGACATTGTTGGAACATGGATAGATCCTGTAATAGAAGCACTAATTATTCTTTTAAATTTCTTTGTCATTTTTATTCCTCCTAAACCATTAAACTATCTTTTCGTTTGTGATTAATAGAAATAAACTAATAACTCTTTCTGACTAGTCACCTTTACATTAAAAAAGGAGAAAAAAGTAAACTCTGTTTACTTTTATATCCCCTTCATTTTGCTTTATACACTAGCTAAATCCATCTCAAATTCTGTTCCCCATGCACTTAAGCTTTCCCAAATTTGTGGTTTAAGTGGAAGCTCTTCATGCCAAGGACGTGGTTCAAAAATTCCTAGTTCTGGAATAAATACATCCAAATCGATAAACAATTCAACAACATTTTTATCTGGATCATGATGATAGGTGGCAATATTATGCCCTGCTGTATGACGTGATGGTCCCCATAAAACTGGTATGTTATTCTTCGTCAATACATCTGAGCTTGCATATTGATGACTCGCATCCTTTAATTGGAAGGCAATGTGATGTAAACGCGTTTCATTGGAGGCTACAATATTTAAAACATGATGATCAGAATTACAGGTTAAAAAGTTAGCAAAACTTTCACCAATTTTATCAGTAAAGTTAAAGCCTAATGCATCTCGGTAAAAATTGATCGTTTCTTTAAAATTCTTCGCATAAAACGCAATATGCCCCAATTTTAAAGGAACAATCCCCGAAGTACCGAACCCAACCGCCGGCTGTTCCATCTCCGTAAATAGTTCAAGGATATTGCCTGCCGGGTCCTTTATTTCCAAATTACTTGAGATACCAGGTTTCGCGTCAGATTTCAATGTTGACGCAATCCCTTGCACATGAAGTTGTTTCTGTACTTCTTCTAAGGAAAGCTTCCCATCCAATTGGTATCCATAGCGGCGAACTGCTTTCGTTTCAGCTGGCGTAATGACAATATTATGATGGTCGAGACCATTGCTTAAATACGTCACACCTCTTTGTTCTTCCGAAATTCGGTACCCCATTACGTTTGTATAATATTCCACCATCCTCTCTGCATTTATTACGTTAAAATCGGCATACGCTAATCTGAATACTTTTACATTTGACATCACATAATCCCCCTTAATCTCCCGAATTCATAATTTTCTGATTTTAACTCTCAAAAAAATATACTCCAACACCCTGTCTATTAAAACTTGAGCAATATCTCAAATCAAGAACTAAGTTTGTCAACTGGCAGCAGCTGTATTCATGAATTTCACCATCTGCTTTACTAAATCATCAACGATTAAAGGCAATTCATCCAAAGAATCTGTCCCCCCGAAAAGATAATAATCAGGACGGACAATGACCGCTTCCAAACCGGTTTGATTGAAATACTGTTCGTATTTGCCTTCAATATCCACCGCTGTATTGTCATTTGCTTTTTGCACCGGAGAAAGTTCAATCATTCTTGCCCCTATGCTGTCAAGAAAAGCAATCTGTTCAGCACTTAAAATCTTTTTCGGATCCTCTACAGGGCTGATAATCATCCACCCATTGCCCACGACATCATCAAATAACCCTGTCTTCCCTTGATAGTTTACCAGTCCTTGAAAAGACAGTTTTCCGGTGTATGAGCTGCATTCTTGTTGATAAAGAATGCCATTGGTCAGGAATGGAAATTCAGGAAATTCCGTTACACTTCCTGTAAAGAAAGCTTCGTCTCTTGCTTTGGCCGATGCTTGATCAGTTATGCAAATCATTTTTCCCAAATACAGGGCTGCTTCCACAACAGCCTGGTTATGTGGCTTCCTTTCTTTTGTATAAGTATCGAGAAGGCTGTCATCCGCTTTGCCGCTAAGGACCAAATCGAGCTTCCAGGATAAATTCTGTGCATCACGGATCCCTGAACACAATCCTTGTCCCATAAATGGTGGCGTCAGATGGGCTGCATCGCCGGCTAACATCAGCCTGCCCTTTCGCCATTCATCCACCCACAATGCCTTAAATGTATAAACCGCATGACGTTCAAGCACAGCGTTATCAGGGGTAATATCCCACTCTTCAAGCAACCGCCACGCCACTTCTTCCTTGTTCAGTTCTTCCTTCGTTTCTCCGGGAAGGGCCATAAACTCCCAGCGTCTTCTCCCCGGACCGCCAGAGACAACTGTTGTTGGACGGGCTGGATCACATAATTGCAAATTCATTGGCGACCATTTTCTCTCCTCTTGGGGAATGATATCGACGACAAGCCAATCTGCCACAAATCCCAGGTCGGTGATGGTATGCTCCATATTTTTTCTGACAAAGCTGTTGGCTCCGTCACAGCCGACAACATATTTAGCCGATATCCTAGTTTCTTCTCCGTCCAGATCTTTCGCAATTAACTCGACATGGTTATCAAACTCCTGCAAAGCAACAGCTTCCATGCCGAGATTCACGCTTACGGTTTCCGTGTTGAGGCATTCTTCATCCAATACTTCTTCAAGCAGTGGCTGGTTAAACATCATATGCCCCGGCCACCCGGAAATACCATACTCTGTCCAGTCCAATTTCAAAAGTGTTTGCCGCTCTGCGTTGCACCATTCATAACAATCATCTGCAATTTCTGTAATTTTTTCAATTATGCCAGGAGAAAGAATGGATTGTAAAATTCTCGCAATTTCATCGTCAAAATGAACGGCACGCGGCAGCGGGTATGTTGCTGGAAATCTTTCATATACCCCTACTTTCCAGCCTTTTTGACCAAGCAATGTGGCCAATACTTTCGATACAGGGCCATAACCAACAATCGCGACATCAACATTCTCATGTTTCATCCAATACACTCCTATTGTTATATTTTTAAAATTGGATAAGATCGCTTTCTGTAAGCGTATACATTATAAACCATCAAAAAAACAGGTTCTCATGGAGGTAATAAATATGGATAAAAGGGGGGCTGAGATCTATTCTTTGCTGTAAGTGTAAATCCCAGCTGTGTATGGTTAAGAAACGGTTACTTTACTTGCTACTACTCTGTTTACTTGTTCACCAAGGTTAATTGTTCCATCTGAACTTTTAATCTGCAATCGTATGACATCGCCATCTTTAAGATATTTATCACTGCTGATTTGGCTAGATACAAGCATCTTTAATTTTTCTTCATCCGAAACAACCGGGCTAGTAATTTGACCCAGTACCTCTTTTGAAAGATTTAAGGCTACCCCGCCGGTTGTGCCTGTGATCACCAGATCTCCTTTTGACAGATCCATAATTTCTGACAACTCAGTTAAGGTCTCGGCAGGTTTAAAAATGAGTTGATTCGTATTGGCAGACTGGCGCAATTCATCATTTACCCATAAATTTAATTGGAGATCATGTATCAATGGTGTGTCTTCTTTATCGAGTAAGTACAGGAATGGTCCTGTAGGTCCAAATGTACGGTAGCTTTTTCCTTTTAGCCATTGTCCCTGTGTAAGTTGGATATCGCGGGCGGAAATATCATCAAAGGCAACAAGACCTGCAACATATTGATGAAGATTTTCATCTGTTACTTTCTCTGCTTGTGAAATTTCAGCTCCAATAACTAGTCCGAGCTCAATTTCATAGTCTAATAACTGAACATGTGACGGGCGAATAATTTCATCATAAGCACCGCAAAGGGAACTGTCTGCCTTACTGAAGATCATATTAAATGGCGGCCGTGCTGCTTCAAGTCCAGCTTCAGCACGATGGGAAGAATAATTGGCACCCTGGCACACGATTCTTGCCGGTTTTGTTACAGGGCTTAAAATGATTACTTCATTTAAGGATACAGATACATCGCTACCGTTTTCTTTTATTACTCTTGCTTCTTTTACCCCTTTTTCCAGAAAATGAGCCAAAGAGCTATAAGAATTCTTTAATACTAGGATTTGATTATCTGATACAACACCCCAGTGCTCTGTACGATCTTTTTCAAATCTAACAATTTGTAGTCCCATTTTTTTAGTCCCCTCTTTCAAAGCTTATAGCTATTAAAATTATCAACTTTTTAAACAATGATTAATTATCATATATTTTTTCTAGGATTCTTCTAATACGTTGGATTAACTCTCTCATTTTTATACCAGCCAAATTCTCATCCCGTGTAATGATAGCTTCATATATTAAGCGGTGTCTTTCTAATGCTTCGATTGTGCTGGATTCGTAAGACGATTCCGGACCACTATTTTTTGCTGCAGAAAATGTTATTTCACGACTGATGACCAACGCTTTCCTAAGAGTTTTTATGGTATTGATCATTAAATCGTTTTGTGAAGCATTTAAAATAGCCTCATGGAAGTCATAATCCGCGATTGCCCAGGCCTTTTCATCATCAATCGATTGCTGGAGTCTATAGAAAGCATCTTTAATTTTTATCAAATCTTCCTCAGTAGCTCTTTTGGCAGCTAATTCCGCCGCCATCGGTTCAAGACCCATTCTTACTTCTGTTAAATGTAATAAAAAATCTCTATTATCCTCATCTTCCAGGACCCATGTTAATACATCAAGATTCCACCATTGCCAGTTCGAACGGGGTAGTACGGTAGTTCCTGCCCTTTGATTAGATCTTACAAGCCCCATGGTTGATAGGCCTTTAAGCGCTTCACGTACCACAGTTCGACTTACTTCATAATGTTCACTTAACTCCTCTACCTTAGGCAATATCTTCCCATTGGCATATTCACCTGTTATTATTTTCCTTCCAAGCTCTTCGACTAGTTGATCACTTCTATTTTTCATTTTACTTACCTCCTACCATTACTTAATACTAATCTTAACAAAATGTGTATGATTGGAGGATATAAGTGGATAAAATTGAATACCTTAGTGTTCAAACTTCACATTATTAGCACCACCTTATGTATTTAATTAAAAATACATTAATAGTTTTAAAATAAATATTATTT
>NZ_JBALPZ010000009.1:17207-27778 GCF_036965645.1 Neobacillus drentensis | reverse complement strand
TTTTAGTATAGTATTAATTATTGAAATAATTTGCATATTTACAAAAAAAATATAAATATAATTTATGGTTAAGGAGGTAAGTGCTGCAATGGATGAAAAAGATTGGGTTATTCTCCAAACCATCTTTCAGGAGAGAAATATTTCTAAAGCCGCAGAAAAACTGTATATTTCTCAACCGGCATTAACCTATCGCTTACAGCAATTAGAAAGAGATTTTGGCACAATGATTGTTGCGAGAGGAAAAAGAGGTGTAGAATTCACGGCACAAGGTGAATATATAGCCCAATATGCAAGAAATATGATCTTGCAGCTTCGAAACACGAAAGAATTTGTACAGAACATGGATAAGGAAATCAGAGGGGTATTAAGAATTGGAGTTTCCGGTATTTTTGCAAGATACGAACTTCCAGCCATTTTAAAAGAATTCATTAATCATTATCCAAATGTTGAAGTTAACGTTAAAACTGGTTGGAGTGCTGAAATAAACCATCTGCTTCATAAAGAAGAGGTTCATGTTGGTATTGTCCGCGGAAATTATATCTGGCAGGAAGAAAAATATTTATTTCGTGAAGAACCTATGTTAATAGTATCGCAAAAACAAATAAAAAATATAAAGGAATTACCTAGCCTGCCCAGAGTTAATTATGAAACGGACCAAACCCAAAAAACATTAATTGATAATTGGTGGCAGGAGACCTTTGACCAGCCTCCTACCGTCACAATGGAGGTAGACCGCATCGATACTTGTAAAGAAATGGTTCTTATGGGTTTAGGGTATGCCATTCTTCCATCAATTTGCTTAAAAAAAGAAGACGATGTTCACAAAATAATATTAACCAAGAAGAATAGAGAGCCTTTAAAAAGAAATACATGGCTGCTGTACCGGGAAAGGTCACTTTCACTGTCGGCTGTTCACGCATTTGTCGACTTTTTAAAAGAGTACGATAATATGAAATAGATGCTAAAGATCTTATAAGGCAAAAATTTGCAAAAATTTTAATAACCTTTTAGAAGGATTAAAGAAGAGAGTTGAGGTGGGATTGTACGACTATAAGTAGGTTCCACCCTAATTTTCAATTGATTTCGCTAAACAAACAGACTGAAGAAACTAATATTTATTTTTTATTAAAAAATAGCTACGCACACAGTACTTCGTTTATATTTTAATTCTTATTCAAAATACCCCTATTAATTAATAAAAGGGAAAAATCTCTCACTAAGCTTCCATATTAATTTCATTTTTCATTTGTTCTTGCCTCCGTTTTGTTATGGAAGAATTCTGGTCTATAGATTCCCAGCCGCTGCATATTTGCTTTGGTCTGGTTTTCAATCTTGCACATAATGTCACCTCCCAACATTTTTTGAAAACTGCTACGTATTTAGAAATGCCTCCCTTTGCGCCGGTCTTCCCATGAGGCACGGTGATATTAAAAATAGGTGGGATATCATTAACAAATCATTTGTTCAAGTACTCCAGCAATTGATTGTTCAGTACTTCTTGCAGCATTCTATCTTCCACCGTAGTCCCGTTCATACGTGCAGGTCTTCTCTTCACCTTTTCTCGCAACTCTTCGTTCTTCAGCTCTTTATCAAAACGCTTAAATAACTTCTCACGTAATTCTTTATCCAGTATTAGCTACCTTCTCTTATTTTACCTAGTTTAGGCTTAACCTTTTTTGCCATAACCTTTGATTGCATAAAAATAACCTCCAATAAATAATTATTTGGAGGTTGAAAGAAACGTTCTCTACAGTCTCAGTAACAGCCCCTCTACAGTCTTGTCAGTAGATAGGAGTGAGACTGTGAAGGAATATGTAAAAACTTTAATCAAAGTAAATCTGCAAAAACCCTTGATAAATTTTATTTGGCGGGACTGCGTGGGAATCGAACCCACCAGACCTGGCACGCAGGTCTCAAGCAGTTTTGAAGACTGTGGAGGACACCAGTACCCCATTCAGCCCCATATAAATAAAAGATCATGTAATTATTCACAAACAAACAACTATCTTGATATCATATTACAATGGAATATAGTACTAAATCAATTAATTCGACTGATTTGTCATTTTTTCGACAAGGATTCCTTTTCCCAACAAAGGCTTAAATATCCAAAAAAAACGGTGTTTGAAAGCAAAATTGTGGCGAATTCTTGTCATCAGCACCCCAAAAAGACTATAATAGAGTATAATATTGTTTTGTAGGTGAGAAACATGCTTCAAGGTTGGTTTCTATGGTTTATCCTTTTTTGGGTAGTCTTTTTAATAGGTGCCTTTTCAATCGGCGGCTTTTTTATGTTCCGAAAGTTCTTAAAAAAAATGCCAAAAGAAGATGGCAAGTCCGTTATGGATTGGGAAGAACATTATGTGAATGAATCAATACACCTATGGGGTCCTGAAGAAAAAACTCTACTCGAGGATTTAGTCAGTCCTGTTCCGGAACTATTCCGTGATGTAGCAAAGCACAAGATTGCCGGAAAAATTGGTGAACTAGCTATAAAAGAAAATGCCTCAAAAATAACAGAAGAACTTGTCATTCGCGGCTATATTCAAGCAACACCCAAACGTGATCATAAATTTTTACGCAAAAAGCTTTTTCAAAATCAAATTGATGTTACTCCATATGAACATTTATTCTAAACCGCCCAACTTATGGCGGTTTTTTTATTATGAATAAATTACATCCACTATCTTACATAAGAAAAACACTGACCCATTATGAGTCAGTGTTGAATTTTAAACCAATTTAATATTATGAAGCTCCCTATAGAGTTTCATATAAGAGCGGTACATTGCCACACGCCAAGGAACAATCATGCTGAAGGCAAGCAGGAAGAACATGCCGCTTAGCTGACCAATATCAATCGTACTACTTAATATTCCTTTTAATATTAAACGTACCACTAACAATCCAACTAATATAAAAACAAACGCCTTTGATCTTTTCAGATAAATATCATTATCACGAATTTCGAATTTTGACGTTTTAATCAAAAGAATCGAGAAAAGCATACCAACAATAATGGCCTCACCAATCTCCATAGGCGTTAATCGAAACTCCGGTACCACATACATGAATGCCCCTGTTGCCATAAAAAAAGGCGGCAAGATAATCTTTTTCACATTAGTCGGTTTCTTGGC
Source organism: Neobacillus drentensis (assembly GCF_036965645.1). Classification (GTDB taxonomy): domain Bacteria; phylum Bacillota; class Bacilli; order Bacillales; family Cytobacillaceae; genus Neobacillus; species Neobacillus drentensis_D. The sequence goes on along the minus strand of NZ_JBALPZ010000009.1, from coordinate 24,641 downwards.
TGCCTTCATACGAACAAACAGAGCGAGAGAGCCCATAATAACAGCTCCGATAGAAGAAACAACAACGTAATTCATTGGATTCATTCATCCCTTATCTAATTATTTACTCAACCATTATATATCAAATGATGAATTTTGAGAAAAAATAATTACTGTTTATAACATTAAAAAATTTTAATGTTGCAGGTAACTCATACAGTATCAATAGCTGGAAGACTTTCTGCACTTGCAAACTACCATCTTAGTAGAAAAAAAGATTTAAAATCCTGTAAATCCACCAAACATTCCTTGAAAGATGGTAATAATTTTCGTCATCCAATCAAAGAATAACACAATCCCCATGACAATCATGATATAACCACCGATTTTCATAATCTTTCCGCTGTGTTTTTTGATCCACTTCATCCTTCCGACGAAGAACGATAGGATCAAAAATGGAATCGCAAAGCCGAGAGAGTATGCAAGCATATATAACACACCTGATCCTGGATTTGATGCAGCTAAGAGAATAACAGATGACAGAATTGGGCCCGTACAAGGAGTCCAACCGGCAGCAAAGGCCATCCCAATTAAAACAGATCCAATGTACCCAGAAGGGCGATTTTTAAATTCAATGCGGCGGTCCCTCATCATAAATTCTGGTTTAAATACACCGACAATCATCAATCCAAATAAGACAATAAAGATTCCTCCTAACTGGCGAATCAGGTCTTTATAGGATAAGAAAAACTGGCCAATAAACGAGGTTCCAAAACCAATTGCGATAAAAATAATCGAAAAACCTAATAAGAAAAATAATGTATGCAGTAAGCTTCGCTTTTGCAGCATGGCATTTTCATCTCTTAATTCTCCTACAGACATTCCGGTTATGTATGAAAGAAAGGCTGGATAAAGCGGCAAACAACAAGGAGAAATAAAGCTAAGAAAGCCTGCTCCCAAAGCTAAAAATAAATTAACATCAGACATGTATTAACACTCCCACTATAGTCGATACCTCTTCATTCTAACAAAAATGACCATCAAAAGATAACCTTAACGTGAATATTTTGTGTCTCAGTGCTCACACGTCAATAAATAGTAACTTTCTCAAGTAGAAACAAATAAACTGGATTTTTTCTTACAAATTTCTTTGAAGTAATTTACAATATGGGTTATACTAGTAAAACAATGTCTCTTAAATGGGACAAGACTCTTCTTTTTTACTAAAAATATTAGGAATCACTCCGGAAAGGACTTCGGCCGTGCTGAAACAAGATCTTATTACTATGATAGAAACAAAGCGAGCTGAATTAATTCAAGTCGCCATCACCAACGGCTTGACATCCTCCGTTGCCATTCGCTATAGTCAGGAACTTGATAAATTATTGAACGAATATAATAAAATATATATTAAAAAAGTTCCATCTACTGCATTATAAAAAGGAAGCCTGGTAATTATGCCAGGCTTTTTCTATTAACATTTAAGAAAATATTGTTACGTAAAAAAAGCACCCCAATAAAATGGGTGCTTGTCCGTTTTATTTAGACTGCTGCTTGTTCATTGCTGCCATCATTTGGTTGATCTTCTTTTGCGAAGGTTTCATACCCATTTGCATCATCATCATTTTTAACATTTGTTCATTGATTGGCGGATTTTTCTTTAAATAGCTCATCATATATCTACGAGCAATGAAAAATCCTAGTGCTACACCAGCTGCTAAAGCTAGTATACCAACTAGTACATATAACATTAAACTTCCTCCTTCATGTTGTCTACCATACAGTGTACTAAATAAAACGGAATAAAACAATATCTCATTTCAATTAGACAAATTTTCTTTCTTTAATTGGCTTTAACCAGCCGACCCGTTCGTGTTCTAAGTCAATTGCTAAGAAGGAAGATTCGCATTTTCTGAGCACCTCAAAGAAGGCGGTTTCTGCCTCATAGCTGCCTTCTGCCTCAACTGTTATTAACTCTTGAAACACTTCTAATCTTGCCGTGCTTAGTTTTCCGCTTACACCAATGGTATATGCACCATGATCTGCTCTAAATCCCTTCATTTTGCCAAGCTGTTTTTGAAGAAGATTATGGATTTTTAAAACCTCTACCCGTTTCGTAATATATGAAATTTGTTTTTGTGTGATAAATTTAAGCTCGCCATCCGATGTATGATGCTCATGAAATAACTGAAAAAATATACGCTCTCTTCCGAAGTAATGAGCAGCAAATTCATCTTCTACTAAATATAGCTGATATTTTCTCACCACTGTTCTCCCCTTCGTTGAAACCCTTTTTTCTATTATAAAAAAGCATAAACAAAACGTTTGTCTTACGGCGGCAAAAACTTTCACTACTTTTGTCGATAATAAGGTTGCTAACAAATTTCGGTAGAAGTAATGAACATTCCTTTATAATTGGTATTTGTTCATTATTTTGTAATACTATAATTTGTTCTGTAGGATGAGGTCACTAGGTTTTTTGATTGTTATTGCCCTAAATATCTTAAGTAACCGTTCAATAATGAATTGATTGGCTCACGATTGTGGTTTTACTTTAATTCCGCAACAAAAAAAGAGAACGGGATCTTTAGATCTTCCGTTCTCCATCATATTTATTTCACCTTTATTATTTTTGTAAAAGAGCCTTCACGCGAGCTACTACATTATCCACGCTGAAGCCGTACTCTTCCATAATTTTTTCACCTGGTGCTGATGCTCCGAATTGGTCGATTGCTAATACATCGCCTTCGTAACCAGTATATTTGTGCCAGCCAAATGAAGCTCCCATTTCGATTCCAAGACGTTTTTTCACGTTTCTTGGAAGAACAGCATCTTTATAATCTTGTGATTGTTGTTCAAAACGATCCCATGATGGCATGCTGACAACAGAAACATCAACGCCTTCGCCTGCAAGGACTTTTTGCGCTTCCACTGCAAGACCTACTTCTGAACCAGTAGCAAGAATTAAGGCATCAGCAGTTTCTTTTTCAGCAGGTGAAACAACATAAGCACCCTTTGAAACTCCTTCATATGCATTAACATCTGTACCTTTTAATGTAGGTAAATCTTGACGAGTTAAGATTAGAGCAGTTGGTTTATTGGTTGATTCCACCGCTAGCTTCCAAGCTGCTGCGGTTTCATTACCGTCTGCTGGACGGATAATGGATAGACCTGGCATTGCACGTAATGCTGCCAGCTGTTCAACTGGTTCGTGTGTTGGACCGTCTTCCCCAACTGCGATACTGTCATGTGTAAATACATAAGTTACAGGTAATCCCATGATTGCCGCTAAGCGGATTGCTGGACGAAGGTAATCAGAGAATACGAAGAATGTCCCGCCAAATATTTTTACTCCTCCATGAAGGGCAATTCCGTTCATGGCAGCACCCATTGCAAATTCACGAACGCCAAACCAGAAATTGCGGCCTTCATAGGCACCTGGCATATAGTCTGTTGTACCTTTAATCATTGTTTTATTAGAACCTGCAAGGTCTGCAGAACCACCAATGAAGATTGGCAGGTTTTTAGCAATGCCATTTAGGACTTCAGCAGAAGAAGCACGGCTTGCTAAGCTCTTTCCTTCTTGGTAAACCGGAATATCCTTATCCCAGCCTTCAGGAAGTTCATTCTTTAATGCTTGTTCAAGCTGACCAGCTAATTCAGGATACTCATTCTTATATTGTGCGAACATTTCGTTCCATTCTTTTTCTTTCTTCTCACCGTTTTCAACAATGAGTTTTTGGAAGTTGTCATAAACTTCTTGTGGAACATGGAAATCTTCTTCGAATGTCCATTTATATGCTTCTTTAGTAAGCTTTAACTCATTTGCACCAAGTGGAGCCCCGTGAACGCCTGAAGTACCGGCACGGTTTGGTGAACCGTAACCAATGACGGTTCTAACTTCAATCATTGTTGGACGGTCTAGGTCATTTCTTGCATCTTCTAGTGCTTTTGCGATTTCATCAAGGTTATTACCATCTTCTACACGAAGGTATTGCCAGCCGTAAGCTTCGAAACGGCCTTTTACACTTTCAGAGAAAGACTTATCTAGGTCTCCATCTAGAGAAATATCATTTGAATCATAAAGAACAACTAAGCGTCCTAATTTTAAATGTCCTGCAAGGGATGCCGCTTCTGCAGAAACACCTTCCATAAGGTCACCATCACCACAAATACTATATGTATAATGGTTCACAATCTCGTACTGATCTTTGTTATAAACACTAGCAACATGGCGTTCTGCCATTGCCATTCCGACAGCCATTGCAATCCCTTGTCCAAGCGGACCAGTTGTTGCTTCTACGCCTTCAGTGTGGCGATACTCAGGGTGTCCAGGTGTCTTACTACCCCACTGACGGAACTGTTTGATGTCCTCCATGCTTAAATTATAGCCGGATAAATGGAGCATGCTATATAACAATGCAGAACCATGGCCTGCAGATAAGACAAAACGGTCACGATTGAACCAATGAGGATTCTTTGGATTATGGTTCATGAATCTTGACCATAAAGTATAAGTCATTGGAGCAGCACCCATTGGCATACCTGGATGCCCAGAATTTGCTTTTTCAATAGCATCAATTGAAAGCGTACGAATCGATGTTACTGATAAATCATCAATTGTATTAAACATGAGTTACATCCTTTCTTGAACACGGATAATAAATACATCCTTTATATTATCTTGCATTGTCTATTAATTCAACTAATAAACAAGAAATAAATTGAAAATTGCCCCATATTTTTTAGTTTGAATTATACTAGAATAATAATATATGTATTAAATAAAGAAATACCCCGCCTTTATTAGGCGGGTTGATGAAACACAGCAGATTATAAACCTTAATATATAGTTAATGAAGAGGGCGATTCTTTCTAGCTTTTAATTTTTCAGGTGTGACATCGTTTCCTTCTGGATCAATAAACTTTGTATTTGTTAATGTATCGAGCATGTTTGCTCGGAAAGTAGCCAAGTATTCACTTCTTAATTTGGATTGCTCTTTTGCTTCTAACTCTGTTAATCCTGATGATTTAGCTTTTCTCGCCAGTTCATTAATGCGAGCCATTTTTTCTTTTGAAAGCATACCCACACATCCTTTCTGTCAAATCAAGACACTTGATTTTACTAAAAAAAAGCCTTTATGACAAGATAAAGAGCTACTGATTCTGTGATTCGATATATTCTTGGTACCTTCTATGGACGGTTGCTTTTGAAATGTTGTATCCAAAGCCTCTAAGCGTGGCGGCAATTTCAGCAAACGTCAAGTCGTTATCCCGTAATCGAATAATTTGTTCAATCGGTACTTCGATTTTTTCCCTGCCGGAGGATTGTCCTAGATTCTTCAAGTTTTTTTCCGGCTTATAGCCTTGCTCTACAGCTCGTTTCATGCCGCGTTTAATTTTTACATTATGCAGCTTACGCTGATATTCTTCTACCATGCTGACTATTTTTAATACCATAGAATCTGATTCTGACAGTTGTAATTCTCCATTATGGGAAATACTATAAAGTTGAATCCCTTCTTTTAAAATACAATGCAGAAGGGCAATTTTAGCATTCCCTCTTCCAAGACGTGTTTCGTCCTGAATTAATAAGGCCTGTACTTGCGGCTCTTTTATCCGCTCTAATACCTCTAGTATTCCATCTCTTTCAAAATCATAACCACTAGCTTGTTCTTTTATAATGGAGTCGATTACAAATCCATACTGGTTCGCCAACTGGATTAATTCCTCTTCTTGCCGTTTTAAGGATGTCTCCTGTGTTTCTTTGTTGGTACTGACACGACAATATATAATTGCTTTCATTTTTTATCCCTTCTATTCCTTTGGCGCACTTGCGAGTTCTGTTGTATTGGAAGAATTCTTTTTACTTACAGGAATGACAATTTCTTCACCAGGATAGATTTGATCCTTGATATTTTCATTATGTTTTTTTACCCAGCTTACGAACTCCTTGTTTGATAGAGAATGTTGTCCTTCGAACTGGTCTGAGATTTTCCAAAGTGAGTCCCCTTCAGCAATGGTGACTTTTACATATTGATCATCGGTATGATGTTGGATTGATACTACAAAAGCAATTGAGCAGCTCAAAATAATAAGAGTAATAGCATACGAGTATTGTTTCCATAAATTTTTCATGTTTCGCACCTCTTATAAGAATATATGTTCCCTTTTTATTTGTTTTTATTATAATTCGAACATTTGTTTGTTGTCAACCATTTTCTCGAACTTATGTTTGTATACTATGGTCCAACATGCTATAATAAAGACAACATTAACCAGGCGAGGTGCATTTTATCATGGTAAAGATATCAAAGCGGCAGCAGGATATCCTCGAGTTTATCAAGGAAGAGGTTAGAAGTAAGGGATATCCTCCTTCCGTTAGGGAAATTGGCGAAGCGGTTGGACTTGCATCAAGTTCTACTGTTCACGGTCACCTAGCGCGATTGGAGAGTAAAGGTCTAATTAGAAGAGACCCCACGAAACCAAGAGCTATCGAAATACTAGATGCAGATGAGGCAGCACAGATTCCTAGAAATAAAGTTGTCAATGTTCCAGTGGTCGGTAAGGTAACGGCAGGTTTGCCTATCACCGCCATCGAGAATGTTGAAGAATTTTTTCCACTTCCTGAAAGCTTAGCTCCTTCCGATGAGCAGGTATTTATGCTAGAAATCATGGGTGAAAGTATGATAGAGGCGGGAATACTTGACGGAGATTATGTGATTGTAAAACAGCAGCCAACTGCCAATAATGGGGATATTGTTGTTGCGATGACAGAGGATGACGAAGCTACTTGTAAGAGGTTCTTTAAGGAGAAAGACTATATTCGCCTACAGCCGGAAAACTCTGCCATGGATCCTATTATTTTACGAAATGTATCAATTTTAGGGAAAGTTATTGGGGTTTATCGTCATATTCATTAAATCTGTAAAAGAGCAGACGTCTAACGGGGTTTAGTGTATTTGAATTCAAGATTGGACTAATAATTTATCTAATTGCATCGCATTCTGCGATGCTTTTTGTATTGGGGTAAAAAGACTGGGGTTTTTTATTGGATAAAATTTTTTAGTTAAGCGAGAAGCAGTTGGTCGAATTAATTAGACTTATTAACGACAATATCTAGTTGGCCATATGCTTATTTCGGACAAAGTACTTATGTTAACTAGAGTGTTTCCATAGATGACTGTAATTTGGGAAAGGAACTTGTTTTTTCCTTGGGTCTATCAGAAGGTTACTCTACTTCGGACAGGGTTCCTTTGTTTTTCCTTATTCCTGTCAGAAGATGGTTCTACTTCAGACAGGAGCTCCTTCGTTTTTCCTTACTCCTGTCTGAAGATGGCTCTACTTCGAACAGGAGCTTCTTCTTTTTTCCCTACTCCTGTCCGAAGGTAACTCTTCTTCTGACACGACTGCCTAGTTTTTAGTCCTACGTGTCGGAAGATGACTCTACTTCAG
>NZ_JBALPZ010000009.1:10101-17054 GCF_036965645.1 Neobacillus drentensis | reverse complement strand
TGACTCTACTTCAGACAGGTGCTCCTTGGTTTTTCCTTATTCCTGTCCGAAGATGGTTCTACTTCGGACAGGGGGTCCTTCGTTTTTCCTTATTCCTGTTCGAAGATGGTTCTACTTCGGACAGGGGGTCCTTTGTTTTTCCTTATTCCTGTCCGAAGGTGGCTCTACTTCGGACAGGGGGTCCTTCGTTTTTCCTTATTCCTGTCTGAAGATGATTCTACTTCAGACAGGAGCTCCTTCGTTTTTCCTCATTCTTGTCCGAAGCTGGCTCTACTTCGGATGCGGCTGCCTAGTTCTTAGTCCAACGTGTCCGAAGGCATCGCTTCTCCGCACAGCAGCTCCTCATTTTTCCATGTTAATATCCAGTTTTGACAGAGTATCAATGTAATTGCCAAATAGTGTCCAAATGCTCATAGAATAATAAAACACCAAAAAGCCTTGACGCATGGAGCGCCAAGGCTTCTTTAATCTCTTAATAAGTGCTCAGGTATTGATCGCGTTCCCATTGGTGAACAACAGTGCGGAACATATCCCACTCAATTTCTTTTGCTTCAACGAAGTGTTCGAAGATGTGCTCGCCTAAACCAGCAACAATGACTTCATCTTGACTTAGTTGATCTAATGCTTGTGCAAGAGTTGCCGGAAGATCGATGATACCTTCTTCGATTCTTTCTTCTTTGCTCATAACATAGATGTTACGATCTACTGGAGCTGGAGGAGTTAATTTATTTTTAATACCGTCTAAACCAGCTTTTAATAGAACAGCCATTGCAAGATATGGATTTGCTGCTGGGTCAACACTACGTACCTCTACACGTGTGCTTAAGCCACGAGATGCAGGAATACGAATTAGTGGTGAACGGTTTCTTGCAGACCAAGCTACATAACAAGGTGCTTCATAGCCAGGTACTAAACGCTTATAAGAGTTTACAGTTGGGTTCGTTACCGCTGTAAAGGCAGGAGCATGCTTTAGGATACCAGCAATGAATTGACGAGCTGTATCACTCATTTCTAGGTTACCAGTTGGCTCAAAGAATGCATTTTCGCCGTTTTTGAATAATGAAAGGTTCATGTGCATACCAGATCCATTAACTCCGAATAATGGCTTTGGCATAAATGTTGCGTGTAATCCGTGTTTACGAGCAATTGTTTTTACAACAAGCTTGAAAGTTTGGATTTGGTCACATGCAGTTAACGCGTCAGCATATTTAAAGTCAATTTCGTGTTGTCCTGGTGCTACTTCGTGGTGAGATGCTTCAATTTCAAAGCCCATTTCTTCTAGCTCAAGAACGATATCACGACGACAGTTTTCACCTAAGTCAGTTGGAGCTAAGTCAAAGTATCCGCCTTGGTCGTTAAGTTCAAGAGTCGGTTCACCTTTTTGATCCAATTTAAATAAGAAGAATTCTGGCTCAGGTCCAAGATTGAAGTTAGTGAATCCTAGCTCTTCCATTTCTTTTAATACTCTTCTTAAGTTATTACGTGGGTCACCTTCAAATGGCTTGCCTTCTGGAGTATAGATATCACAGATTAAACGAGCCACTTTTCCTTTTTCAGCTGTCCAAGGGAAAATTACCCATGTATTTAGGTCTGGGTATAGAAGCATATCTGATTCTTCGATACGTACAAATCCTTCAATCGAAGATCCGTCAAACATCATCTTGTTATCAAGTGCTTTTTCCAACTGGCTAATTGGAATCTCAACATTTTTAATTGTTCCAAGAATGTCGGTGAATTGAAGACGAATAAATTTTACGTTCTCTTCTTTCGCCATCCGTTGGATGTCTTCTCTTGAATACTTTGCCATTTTAATTCCCCCTATTTTACAAAAGAATGATTAACTTTAATGGAAAAATCGAGACATATCGCCTTGGCGTAATGTAAATCGATTGTTTCTGCCTGTATGCATTAATTCATTGCGGAGAAGCTTTCTAAGTTGTTCATCTGTTAAATCTTGTTTTGCCTTTTCAGTTTGTTTCTCTATTATATTAGATGATTCCTGTTGTTCCTTGACCATGATCAATTGCTTAATACCAGCCATGTTCACACCTTGGTCAATTAAGTCTTTGATTTCTAATAGTCTATCAATATCATTAAGGCTGAATAGACGTCTGTTTCCCTCGGTTCTTGCTGGAGAAATCAATTGGTGTTCTTCATAATAGCGGATTTGCCTTGCGGTTAACTCAGTTAACTGCATGACCGTCCCGATAGGAAACAATGGCATGGAACGACGAATTTCTTTTCCACTCACCAAATTTCTCCTCCCTTAATAGTAAATCATAATGCTATTATATTTCGTGTAAGAAAAGATGTCAATGTTATGTTAGATTTTCTTACAGCGATTTTACAAAGCTTATGTTTTATTTTGTCCTACTAAAGGTTGATTAATCCTTTTTCTAATAAATGGTCAATCGCTAAGCAAATAGCCATTTTTACATGTGCGTATGTTAAACCACCCTGGACATAGGCCACATATGGTGGTCGAAGCGGACCATCTGCTGTTAATTCAATACTTGCCCCTTGAACAAACGTCCCTGCAGCCATAATGACATCATCTTCATATCCAGGCATATAACTTGGATGAGGTGTAACATATGAATTAATAGGCGACGCAAATTGGATTGCTTGGCAAAAAGAAACCATTTTATCACGATCATCAAATTGTACTGACTGAATGAGGTCCGTTCTTTTAGCATTCCATTTAGGTGAGGAATTCATTCCCAATTGTTCTAGCATAGCGGCTGTAAACACCGCTCCCTTTAATGCCTGCCCGACAACATGTGGAGCGAGAAAAAAGCCTTGATACATTTCTTGAAGGCTATAAAGGGATGCACCGGCTTCAGCTCCAATTCCAGGGGATGTCATCCGGTATGAGCAGGCCTCGACCCAATGTTTTTTCCCAACAATATATCCGCCCGTTTTTGCTAATCCCCCGCCAGGATTTTTAATCAAAGAACCTGCCATTAAATCTGCCCCGACGTGACATGGTTCTTGTTCCTCGACGAACTCACCGTAGCAGTTATCGACGAACACAACCAAGTCAGAATTAATTTCTTTAACAAACGAAATCATTTGTCCGATTTCCGTTACAGTGAAGGATGGCCGTGTTGCATACCCTTTGGATCGCTGGATTCCAATCATTTTGGTATTTGGTTTTATTTTTGCAGCTACCTCTTCCCAATCGATTGACCCCTCATCTGTTAAAGAGACGCTATCGTAAGAAATTCCAAATTCCTTTAATGAGCCTACCCCATTGCCGCGAATCCCGACAATTTCTTCTAGCGTATCATAAGGTTTACCGGTTATATAAAGAAGTTCATCCCCTGGTCTAAGAACACCAAATAAGGCAATTGAAATGGCGTGTGTTCCGGAGATAATCTGCGGCCGAACAAGTCCCGCTTCTCCGCCAAAGACATCTGCATACACTAATTCCAACGTATCTCTGCCTATATCATCATAGCCATAGCCGGTCGACGGTATAAAGTGTGAATCACTGACACGGTGTTTTTGATAGCTTTTCAATACACGAAATTGATTATTTTCCATTTTTTCGTCTATTTTTTTTTGTACCTCAGCAATTTGCTGCTCTACTTTTTGCGCCAGGGAGTAAAGCCTTTCCCCATTTTGCAGCTGTTGAAACATGTTGTAACTCCTATCTATATTGTGTATTTCTGTAATTGACCGGTTATTTGATGATCCGCGAGCGAATAGCCTTTACAACGATACATTTGACCTTCCTCATCAAAGACAAGTTCTCTTAAGATGGTCTGATTTTTCAATTGTGAAAGCAGCTTGCCTTCTGTAGAAGGTATCTTGACTTCGTAAGGCTCCATCATTTCCATTACCACTTGTTCCATTTTTCCCTTTAAAGCATGACGGTCATTTTCATCGAAGGCACTTATGAATATCGTGGCAGTATCTGCTGTTGGAACAAAATCCGGATGTTGAATATCTCTTTTATTATACACGGTTATTTGTGGGATATCTTTTACTTCTAAGTCATCCAGCAATTTTTTTACCGTTTTTTCATGCTGATAATAGTCCGGATTGGACATGTCGACCACATGGAGAAGCAAGTCGGCTTCTTTTACTTCCTCAAGAGTTGAACGGAAAGCAGCGATTAACGCCGTTGGCAAGTCCTGAATAAATCCAACCGTATCTGTTATCAGGGCTAAAAATCCACTTGGCAGTATCAATTTGCGAGTCATTGGATCAAGTGTAGCAAACAATTGATTTTCCTCATAAGACTCCGCTTCTGATAAACGATTAAACAAGGTCGACTTTCCTGCGTTAGTATAGCCGACAATAGCAACTTGGAAGGTTTTATTTTTCTTTCTTCGTTCACGGTATCTGTCACGGTGCTGCACAATTACAGAAAGCTGACTTTTAATATCATCAATTCTGCGGCGGATATGTCTTCGGTCTGATTCTAATTTTGTTTCCCCTGGGCCTCTTGTCCCAATCCCTGCACCAAGTCTTGAAAGGGCTGTACCTTGTCCGGCCAACCGGGGCAGTATGTATTGCAGCTGTGCTAGTTCCACCTGCAGTTTACCCTCTTTTGAGCGTGCTCTTTGCGCAAATATATCTAAAATGAGTTGAGTCCTGTCAATAATACGAGCCTCGATTTCAGAGCCCAGATTTCTTTTTTGACTTGGTGAAAGTTCGTCATTAAAGATGACAATGTCTACTTCAAGCTCCTCAACGAGGCTTTTCAGCTCTTCCACTTTGCCTTTTCCTATATAGGTTGCCGGGTGGATGCGGTCTCGTTTTTGGATCAAGGAAGCAATGACTTCCCCTTGGGCGGTTTCGGTTAATGCTCCTAACTCTTCCATCGAATAGTCAAAACGCAGATCCTCATCTCCATTTGTTTGACAGCCAACGAGAATGACCTTCTCCTTCGTTTCCTTTTGTTCCACAGACATCCTTCCTTCCCTATCTGTACTCCAATCTCATCATAACAAAAAAACGTTGTAATCTCTAATTTCTCCCATCCTCTTCTTATCTAAAAAAAAATGTTGTAATTTTCTTGCAACATGATAAAATTTATATGTTTATTATTGAACGGGTTTTTACTACTAACACTGTGTTTAAGTGACACCAAGGGGAAATCAACATGACATGGGAAGTTTTAAGTATGATTGGTACCATTGCCTTTGCAGTCAGCGGTGCGATTGTGGCAATGGAAGAGGAATATGATATTTTAGGAGTTTATATTTTAGGGATCGTTACTGCGTTTGGCGGCGGAGCGATTCGAAACCTGCTCATTGGAGTACCCGTCTCTGCCTTATGGGAACAGGGTTTACTTTTTCAAATTGCCTTGTTATCAATTACCGCGGTGTTTATATTTCCCAATAACCTTTTACGACATTGGCAAAAATGGGGAAATCTGTTTGACGCGATTGGCTTGTCCGCCTTTGCCATTCAAGGTGCCATCTATGCCGAAAAAATGAACCATCCCCTCAGTGCCGTTATTGTGGCAGCGGTATTAACTGGGATTGGCGGTGGAATTATCCGTGACTTGCTTGCCGGCAGAAAACCGATTGTGTTAAGAGCGGAAATTTATGCTGTTTGGGCTATACTGGCGGGTTTTATGATTGGACTTGAGATTACCACTGAATCATGGCAATTATATACTTTATTTGTTTTAGTAACTGGCTTACGTGTACTGTCTTATACTTTTGATTGGAAGCTGCCTTCTCGAAGTCTTGGAGTACCTCAAAAGATCCAAAATCATAAACAAATCGGCGGATAATCTCCCGCCGATTTTTCTATGTCCAGATGCATTGATGCCAGGTGCAGGGAACAAGGCGTTACTGTTTTTAAATTTAGTCCTCTTCAAATATTAAGTCATTGCTCCGAAGTGTCATTAATTCATGCTTGTCATAACTATTCAGCATTAACAACCTCATCGCCTGTGCCCGGACTGATTTTTCAATGACATTGCGAACGTATCTGCCGTTTGAAAAAGTGTTAGGATTTAAGACAGCCTTTACCCAAATCAAGTGGTCTCTTAATTTTTTTTCAGCTTCATGGCTTAACGTATACTCTCTTTCTTTTAACATCCTTCCTGCAATATCCATCAGCTGATCGATATTATAATCCGGAAAATCAATGACCAATGGAAACCGTGAATGGAGACCGGGATTTAGGGTTAAAAAATGGTCCATTTCCCTTGAATACCCAGCTAGAATTAAAATAAACTCATGCTGCTTATCCTCCATATGTTTGACTAGCGTATCGATGGCTTCCTTACCAAAATCCTTTTCCCCGCCACGACCTAAGGAATAGGCTTCATCGATAAATAGAATTCCCCCTTGTGCCTTCTTCACTAAATCTCTCGTTTTTTGGGCGGTATGACCAATATACTCGCCAACGAGATCGGCCCGTTCAGCCTCTATTAAGTGACCTTTGGAGAGTACATTCATCTTTTGAAACAGCTTTCCTATTAATCTTGCCACCGTCGTTTTCCCAGTTCCAGGATTCCCTTTAAACATCATATGGAGGGCTTGTTTTCTAGCCTTCAGCCCCATTTCCTCACGCTTCTTATTCACATAAATCCAAGCGTAAATTTCTTTAATCATACGCTTCATTTCTTCCATGCCAACCAATGCCCCGAGCTCTTCTTCAATTTCTTTAAGTGCGGTATGCTCTGGGGGAATGACCTTTGGAACAACTTGAAAATCGGGTACTTCTTTTCTCACGGTGGTTCTTTCCTGTGAATTGAGTACCACCCTTATTTGGCCGTTACTTTTCGTTCGATATGGTTGATCCAAAGCTATCACCTCTCATTCTGCAGACAGTATACGTAAGGTAGCAAGATTTAAGCTACTCAGAAGTGTTATAGGTTAGGCATAATCCTTCCTTCTATGTGTATTCACAATCCTTGGAATTCATTAGTGAAGATTTCCTTTATTTATGGAAATAAGAAAAGCGCAAGGCGCCCGCCTATCGGC
>NZ_JBALPZ010000009.1:0-9929 GCF_036965645.1 Neobacillus drentensis | reverse complement strand
AAAAACTTTTATACTTTCTCAACTCATAAAAAAAGAGCCCCAGGCTTACGGGCTCCATTTTCAGTCTATTTATTGGTTATCCAAATCAAGCTGGACATTGCGCTGCGGGGCAAAAGTAGAAATTGCATGCTTAAATACTAATTGCTGTTTACCTTCAGATTCAAATAATACAGTAAAATTATCAAAGCCCTTAATTTGGCCTCTTAATTGAAAACCATTTAGAAGGAACACCGTTACATTGGTGTTATCTTTGCGGCATTGGTTCAAAAATTGGTCCTGAATATTAATTGTTGTTTTCATTAGTATATCCTCCTCTTTTATCTCTACTAATATGTATTCGATTTTACTTGAAGCTTTCCTTCAACATAATGTGAAATTTCCTCTATTTTTTTGGGAGAATTGTTCACATTTGTCATATCAAACCATTGTACATCCATTTTGTTGCGAAACCAAGTTAATTGCCTTTTTGCATACCGTCTAGAGTTTTGTTTCAGTTGCTCAACCGCTTCTTCCCAGGTCACCCTGCTATCTAAATAGCCATAAATCTCTTTATAACCAATCGCTTGGATTGACTGGCAATGATGTAAGCCTTGGTTGTATAAGAATTTTACCTCATCTAGCAGTCCATTCTCAACCATTATGTCCACTCTTAAGTTGATACGCTCATAAAGTTTTTCACGATCCATCATCAACCCGACAATCGCTGTATTATACATCAAATCCGGCTGCTGCTTTTTTTGGGAGTCCTGCATCGTTTTTCCTGTTAAATGAAAGATCTCAAGTGCACGGATCACCCTTCTGACATTATTCGGATGGATGTGTGCAGCACTCTCTGGGTCAACAGCTTGTAATTCTTCATACAAAGCGTCATTCCCAATTTGATTTGCTCTTTTCTCTAACTCAAGCCGAAAAGCTTCATCACCAGAAACATCTGAAAATTGATAGTCATAAATGACGGACTGGATATACAATCCTGTCCCGCCAACAATGATGGGAAGCTTTCCCTTCTTGGCAATCTCATTTATTTTAGTTCGCACCAGGAGTTGAAATTCTGCCACAGAAAAATTTTCCTCCGGTTCCTTGATATCAATTAAATGGTGTGGGATACCTTGCATTTCTTCTTTTGTTATTTTTGCAGTTCCTATATCCATACCACGATAAATCTGCATGGAGTCCCCGCTGATTATCTCACCGTTGTAGCGTTTGGCCATTTCGATACTAAGATTTGTTTTGCCCACTGCGGTAGGACCTATGATCACTAATAATTTTTGTTTAGAATCCACTATTTTCTCACTGCCTTATACTGTTTTTCAGTGATGGAGGCTAATTCGTCTGCTTCCACCCCTTCATGGTAACACAAATTTAAAAAGCAGTAGAACATCAAACAAGTATACACAAAAAATTTGTTTCTTATGCATCTTCAGTTAAATGAAATTTTTATAACATACTTCTTCAAAATATGACAAAAAAATTGATAAGTTTACAAACAGATAACGGTTCATTTACAAAATGCCTTTTACCCCCATATTCATGATAGGCTTAATCGTAGCTTTTAATGTATTTAAAACTTTAGGAATAGGTGAATAAGAATGCTTTCTAATTTTGATATAGGAATTGATTTAGGAACCGCTAATATATTGGTGTATAGCAAAAACAAAGGAATTGCCTTAAATGAGCCTTCCGTTGTGGTGATGGATACAGATACGAAAAAAGTAGTTGCCGTGGGAATTGAAGCGAAAGAAATGATTGGTAAGACTCCAGAAAGAATTATTGCGATTCGTCCGTTAAAAGATGGGGTCATTGCTGATTTTGATGTGACCACTGAAATGCTTAAAACCGTCATGAAAAAGGCTTCCAAAAAATTAGGTTTCGCACTTCGGAAACCTAATGTTGTGGTTTCGATTCCATCGGGGTCCACTAGTGTAGAACGCCGAGCGATCCAGGATGCGGTTCGCAATGCCGGTGCGAAGAAGATTTCTTTAATTGAAGAGCCAGTTGCTGCGGCAATTGGGGCAGGATTGCCTGTTGATGAGCCGGTGGCCAATGTGGTTGTCGATATTGGCGGCGGTAATACAGAGGTGGCGATTATCTCCTTCGGCGGTGTAGTTGCCTGTCATTCTATTAAAATTGGCGGCGATCGTTTGGACGATGATATTATTCAACATGTCCGCAAAGAATATAACGTGTTGATAGGCGAGAGAACGGCTGAAAATATTAAAATGGAAATTGCGTATGCTCTGATTGACCATGAAGAAAAATTCATGGATGTCCGTGGGCGTGATTTGGTAACTGGGTTACCAAAAACCATTAAACTATCATCCTATGAGATTCGGAATGCCATTCGAGAATCGCTGCTCCATATTTTAGAGGCGATCCGGGCCACGCTTGAGGATTGCCCCGCTGAATTGAGTGGAGATATTGTGGATAGAGGTGTGATTCTGACTGGCGGAGGATCGTTGTTGAATGGAATGGAAGCGTGGTTGAGTGAGGAAATTTTTGTTCCGGTACAGCTTGCGCCAAATCCGCTAGAGTCTGTTGCGGTTGGGACCGGACAGGCACTTCAGTTTATTAATAAAATTCAGGCTGGTGTAAAATAGAGTATTTTAAAGGGCTGCAGGATTGTTCCTGCAGCCCTTTATTGGTTTTTAGTTGAGGACAGTTTTGTCCACAACAGATTAATTCTACATAACCCTTTTAAACATCTTCTCCATCTCATAAATCGAATAGTGTACAATAATCGGTCTGCCATGAGGACAGGTAAACGGGTCTGATGCTTTTCGCAAGTCATCAAGAAGTGCTTGGATTTCATCGTTACGCAAATGACGGTTGGCTTTAATTGAGGCCTTACAACTCATCATAATTGCTGCCTCTTCCCGCAGCTTCTTAATATCTACTTTTTTCATCAATAATACCTGTTCAATCATATCCTCCATGATTTGCTTTTCTTCCCCTTTAGGAAACCATTGCGGGTGGGAGCGGACAATAAAACTGTTTAAGCCGAAATCCTCAAGAAACACGCCTACTTTTTCTAACTCAGTAAGATTCTCGGTTATTTTTACATATTCATCTGTTGAATACTCCAACGTGATCGGAACAAGCATTTCCTGCAGCTCTGACTGAACCTGTCCTACTTTTTCCCTGAAATACTCATATTTCAACCTTTCTTGTGCAGCGTGCTGGTCAATTATATATAAGCCATTTTCGTTTTGAGCAAAAATATAAGTACCGTGCATTTGACCGATTGGATAAAGACGAGGGATCCTGCTACTTGGACTAGATTCGTCAGGAGCCTCATACCCTTCTTGGGATTGAGGTTCATGTTCATTTGGTTCACGTTCAAGTGTTGAAAAAGGATTGAAACCTTCCTGTTCAAACGACTCCTCATAAGGTTCATAAGAAGCATAAGAATCATTCGCAGAATCGGTTACCTCCTGTTTAATTGGGGTAGTCTCAAATTGAGGTACCGGAATGGCATTGGCTTCCTGAACCACCTGCTTATAAACAGGACGCTCCCATGGAGTTTCAATCGGTTTACTTGTATTCGAAGTTCCTTCGTCCAAAACAAACGCCGTTTGCTCTGATTTTGGTTCTTCCTTTTTTATAGGGGAATACGCAGTCGGTATCAAGATTTTCGATTTAAACGTATCTTTGATTATGGTTGTGACAAGCTCATCCAGCTCAGCTTCCTTACTAATCCGAACCTCCATTTTTGATGGATGCACATTGACATCCACCAAGAGCGGGTCCATCTCAATATTAAGAAGCACAATCGGAAAGCGTCCGATTGGCAGCAAAGTATGGTAACCTTCTTGAATCGCTTTAGCCAAAGCATAGTTTTTGATAAAACGTCCATTAATCATCGTTGAAATATAGTTTCGTGAAGCCCTTGTTACTTCCGGCATCGACGCAAAACCGCTAATTGAATAATCTAGGGATTTCCCAGAAATCGGGACAAGCTGTTTGGCAATGGCCAACCCGTATATCGCAGCCAATACTTGACGGACATCACTATTTCCGTTTGTTTGCAGCAATTTCCGCTCATTGTGGATTAATCGAAAAGCAACTTCAGGGTGTGAAAGTGCCAGTCTGTTCACTACATCGGTAATGTTCCCCAGCTCCGTATGAATGGTTTTCATATACTTTAAACGGGCAGGCGTATTGAAAAATAAATCGGTAATAATGATATCAGTTCCGCGTCTAGCCGAAGCCTTTTCAAACACTTCGACCTTTCCGCCTTCAATCACGACTCTGTTTCCGGCACCTTCTCCTGTAGAAGTCTTCATTTCAAGTCTGGAAACCGAGGCGATACTGGGCAGGGCCTCACCACGGAAACCGAGGGTCCGAATCCTGAATAAGTCGTTTTCATTTTTAATCTTACTGGTGGCATGACGTTGGAAGGCGAGCAATACATCTTCCTCTTCAATACCATAACCGTTGTCCATGATGCGGATTTTGGCCAGCCCGGCTTCTTCAATTTCAATTTCAATCACGGTGCTGCCAGCATCAATCGCATTTTCAACGAGTTCTTTCACGACGGAGGCCGGGCGCTCAACTACCTCTCCGGCCGCAATTTTATTGGATAAGATTTCATCTAATTGAATAATCTTTCCCATTCAAGTCGCCCCCCTTATTTTAACTTTTTCTGGAGCTCATACAGCAGATTAATCGCTTGAAGTGGTGTAACATCTAATAAATCTATTTCTTTTATTTTCTCTAAGACTCGTTTTTCTTTAGTGGAAGGCTCTGCTTTTTTCGTTGCTGCCGGCTCATCGAAAAAGGATAACTGTGCAGGTTTCTCAACCGGTTTTTCTATCTTTTCCTCTAGGACTTGTGGATCCACCACTACTTTCACCCGCGCCGGCTCGGCATCTGTCTGTTCCAATTCAGCTAAAATTTCACTCGCCCGTCTAATTAATTCAGCCGGAAGCTCAGCAAGCTGTGCTACATGTATTCCGTAACTTTTATCTGCTGGACCTTCCTTGATTTTATGAAGGAAGACCACCTTCCCGTTATGTTCAATCGCACTTACGTGGATATTTTTTAACTTAGAAAGCTCTTCATCTAACACGGTCAACTCATGATAATGGGTGGAAAATAAAGTTTTCGCCCCAATCCGTTCATGAATGTATTCAATAATGGCCTGCGCAAGGGCCATCCCGTCATAGGTCGAGGTCCCCCGGCCGATTTCATCGAATAAGATTAAACTATTTTGAGTGGCATTCGCAATGGCGTTTTTAGCCTCAAGCATTTCTACCATAAACGTACTTTGACCGGAAATTAAATCGTCCGCTGCACCAATTCGTGTAAACACTTGATCAAAAATTGGCAGTACCGCTTCTGCGGCCGGAACATAACAACCAATTTGCCCTAGAATAGCAATCAAAGCGACTTGGCGCATGTACGTACTTTTACCAGACATGTTCGGACCTGTAATAAGAAGGACTTCACGATCACTATCCATTAAGCAGTCGTTGGGCACATATTCTTGTGTATTTAATACTTTCTCCACAACCGGATGACGTCCTTCTTTAATGACTACCCGGCGTTCGTTTGAAAATTGCGGTTTTACATAACGGCGTTCCTCACTAACTTGAGCGAAACATTGTAATACGTCCAGTTCACTGACCGCCTTGGCTAATGCCTGAAGCCGAGGGATTTGTTCTTTCACCATTTCACGGATTCCAGTGAATAAATCATACTCCAGTTCGCCGCATTTTTCTTCCGCTTGTAAAATTAATGCTTCTTTTTCTTTTAATTCAGGTGTAATAAATCGTTCTGCGTTCGTTAAGGTCTGTTTCCGTTCATATTGCCCCTCTGTTAATAGGTGAAGGTTCGCACGGGTTACTTCAATATAATATCCAAACACACGATTATAGCCGACTTTTAAGGATTTAATGCCCGTTTTCTCGCGTTCTTCCCGCTCCAACTGGGCAATCCAGGTTTTTCCGTTCCGGCTTGCATCACGATATTGGTCAAGCTGTTCATTATAGCCGTCCCGAATGATATTTCCTTCTTTTAAGGACAGCGGTGGATTGTCGACAATCGCTTGCTCAAGCAGATCGGTCACTTCTTCACATGGATCAAGCTTTTCAGCAATTTCGTTCATTTGCTCATTTTGCATCCTAAAAAGAATTTGTTTTATAAATGGTACTTGCATTAAGGATCGTTTTAACTGGACTAAATCACGGGCATTAACATTACCAAAGGCAATGCGGCCAGCTAATCTTTCTAAATCGTAAACTTCTTTTAAGTTCTCACGGAGCTCCTGGCGCTCAAAATAATGCTGGATTAGAACATCAACGAGATTATGACGCTGCTCAATTTCAGCTTGCTGAATCAAAGGTCTGTCAATCCAGTGTTTTAGCATCCGGCCGCCCATCGCTGTTTTTGTTTCATCAAGCAGCCATAATAAGGAGCCCCTTTTACCTTTTGAACGGATCGTCTCGGTTAATTCTAAGTTACGTTTTGAATAGTAATCAATTTTCATATATTGCTGAATTTGATAAGTCGTCACTGGTTGAAGATGGTCTAAACTTCTTTTCTGTGACCGGAATAAATAGTGAAACAGTCTTGCAGCGGTTTGTTTCAATTTTTCCTGATTCAAATCTTCAAGCAGGTGGGCAAAGTTCATTTCTATTGAACTATTATCCTCAAAAGAAATCGCCAGTACATCGCGTTCACGCATCTTCTTTTGCAGTTCCCCATCAAAATTACTGCCAACAACGACTTCTTTGGCACTTAAGACAGCTAATTCGTTGAGAACTTCATCAAAATTATTGGATAGAAGCGTGACCCGGCTCTCTCCAGTTGAGATATCGTTGTATGCAAAGCCAAAGGTTTGATCGTCAAAGGCTGTAATAGCAGCAAGGTAGTTGTTCTCTTTGTCAGTTAACCCTTTTCCATCCATTACGGTACCAGGGGTGATTAGCTGAACAACTTCCCGTTTTACCATCCCTTTTGTTTGTCTTGGGTCTTCCATTTGTTCGCAAATAGCTACTTTATAGCCTTTTGAAATTAACTGCTCAATATAGTTGGGAGCAGAATGGTACGGCACACCGCACATCGGGATTCGGTCTTCCGAACCGCCCTCACGGCTCGTCAGGGTAATCTCTAATTCTTGTGATGCTTTGACGGCATCGTCAAAAAACATTTCATAAAAATCGCCTAGGCGAAAAAATAAAAAGGCATCTTGATAATCTGCCTTAATCGTTAAGTATTGTTGTATCATCGGCGTATAACCAGCCATAATGACCTCCAGAGTTAATAATCATTTTTTATTGAAATGGGTTGTTCCCCCATACAGTTCATTTCCTAAATTCGATTTACTTCGACAAACTATTATATCATATACGCCCCATGGCAGGCACCCGTTGAAAATTTGCCAAATTAAAGGGTAAATTTATTTTTCCTTCTTCTAACGTTCGACTTTTTCTTAATTCAAAGCATGGTAAAGTACAAAATATAGGGGGTGTTCGTTTGGGGTGGTTCGGACGCAGTTCTAAAAATTATCATTTTGAAATGTTTTCCGTTAGTCACTTTCTCATTATTGCCCTCCTATTGACTGTGTCAACTTGCATATTTTTATATAGAGATAAGTTGAAATCAGAAAAGATGAGATATTGGGAGATTGGCGCAGCCATTTCTTTAATTTTCATAGAAATAACCTATCACTTCTGGATGTTCATCAATGGCAGTTGGGATATCAGTCATGCGATTCCGCTAGAGTTGTGCAGTATCAGCCTTATTTTAAATATTTTTTTATTGTTGACTAGAAGAAAGATCATTTACGAGATTTTATTATTTACAGCTTTATTAGGAGCGTCACAAGCCATTTTCACGCCATTATTAAATTATGATTTCCCGCATTTCCGATTTTTCCATTTCTTTTATACGCACTTAATGAGCATTTGGGTGCCGCTTTATTTTACATGGACGAAAGGCTACAGGCCAACCATTTGGTCAGTCTTGAAGTTATTTATCTTTTTGAATATTTTAATGCCGATCATAATCCTCATAAATAATCTGGTGGGTGGTAATTATATGTTCTTAAGCCATAAGCCAAACAGTGCCAGCCTACTAGATGTACTCGGCCCCTATCCTTGGTATATATTATCGTTAGAAGGTTTATTAATTTCATTAAGTTTAATTGTTTGGGGTCTTTTACGAGAAAAAACGGCAAAAAAAACGGAAGTGGAGAGGGGTATCTCGATTCCTTAATAACTTCTTATTGACCTTTTTAAATTAAATTATTATAATTAATAACGTTCCTATTGTCCCAATAGCTCAGCACGTTTGAATTTGCTACGGTGAGTTTACTTCAGCGTACTGATCGAGCTGCTTCTAGCGTAATCATACTGAGATCAGGACGGGTTTACTAATTATGTGTAGGAACAAAGTATTTTTTATTAACTTGTCCCAATAGCTCAGCAGGATAGAGCAACAGTTTCCTAAACTGTAGGTCGGAGGTTCGAATCCTCTTTGGGACGTATCGTTATAGAAAGCGCTATGTATCGCGGTTTGGTATCCGGACAATCTTTCGGAGACATATCGCAGACATAGCGCTTTTTTAGTACGCTTTAGTCCGTGGTTTTTGCGGCTTTAGGACGTCGACATGTAACTGTAGGACCTTCCGGTGACAGTATAGGAGGAGTCAATAAGCGTATGAGACGGACATTTATCGGAGCAAGAGGAGGAAAAGCCTCTCCTGAAGTCCGACAGTCGCAGTATGTCCCACATACGTTGCGTAATCAATTCGCGAATCAAATTCCTCGGCCTCATGCTCTCTATTCGCTCAGTATCCCACCATAAATTACGATAAGACTTCAACAATTCCGGAAACGCAGCTTGCCACTTAACCATTCCGATATCACGTATTGTCCTATCTACTCATTTCTCTTTGGCACTATTTTATACAAACGTATGTTCTAGTGAAACAATAAATAAAAAGACTGCAAAAGGCAGTCTTCATCAATTAAATGCCACGCTAGTTGAACAATTTTCTTCATAAATCTAAAAAAAATGAGCTTATCTTAACATCAAAGCTCTTTGGAATAGAAAGTTATTTATCTTTTAAGCAAAAAGTTGTTTTTTTAAATGTTTGTCCATACAAAATTTTACATAACCACATATTTTATAAGATAAAAGGTCAAGGGGGTGAAAAAATGGTTCGTATTATTGATTATCAAGCAACAGAACCAATTCGAAGGGTTAACAATAATAACCCAATTGCTATCCCTCATTCTTCGAGACGTGTTGTACTAGCATCTATCAATATAACTATACCAAGAGGGTTTTCCAATCAAAATCATGTAGAATTAATTGCCACAGTTGGAGTTAGAGGGATAAGTGGTACATCACAAATTTTATTTAAAATCTTTCGTGATGGAACAGAAATCTTTAGAACTCAAGAGGGAGTAGAATCGGATCCTGAATCAGAGGTTAATTACATTGTGACATTCCAGGGTATTGACACGAATGTAAGACAAGGAACACATCTTTATCGAGTGACCGCTGAAAATATTACCGATGGCACTGAAGCAGCTGTTGTAGGACCAATCTCGTTTAGTGGTTTAGCAATAGCTCGTGATGAGTGGGATGATAAGTGATAGTTGAAAATCCTAGACTTCCAATAATCAAATGATCATACTATACCCTATTTTTGGGGGTATAGTTTTTTTAAAAAATCTTTCAAACGATTGGACAATTGAAACATTATTTTGCCCTCCCCATATTCATTAATATTCATTCAAATCATGCACCATGAATTATACCACTTCATTGAGCAGGCTTTCGTTAGTTTAACCAGTAAGGAAATCTTAATGCTTACTAGTAAGAATTAAGAAAAAGTAATAAGCTTGATGAACTGCTGAGGGGAATTAAAGAAAAATAGAAAGAACCTCCTATTTTAGATTATGAACTATAACCCGAAT
>NZ_JBALPZ010000008.1:8111-10194 GCF_036965645.1 Neobacillus drentensis | reverse complement strand
ATTCTTAATCCGTTACCACTTTTTTCTGCCTCAGAACCATCTGGATTAAAAATTCTTAATCCAAAATCTGCTTTATTTGATGAAACTTTTAATAAAATTCCATCGGAACCTATTCCAAAATTAACATTACATATTCTTTGAATTGCCTTTTGTGTTAATTTAAAATTTATCTTTTCATCATTAAAAACTAAATACTCATTCCCTAAAGCATGCATTTTTACAAAAAAATTTTCGTTCATTTTTGTCTCCTTGCTTTTCCTTAGTAAAAATTGTACTTCTAATAATTATATAGTATCCTTTTATGAAATTATAAAAAAGAACTAACTTTTAAAAGACCTTGCATTTTTTACTTGCTCAAAATGTTGCCTCAGCAGGATAGCCTCGTTGTTCCCAGTATCCTTGAATACGAGTGGATGCAAATTCAACACGATTTACCCATTTGATAGATTTGTACCCATACATTTTTGGCACCACTAATCGAAGTGGAAAACCTTGTTCGACGCGAAGCGGCTGATTGTCCATCTTATAAGCTAGAAGAACATCGGATTCCATCGCTTCTTTAAGGGATAAACTTTCTGTATAGACCCCATCAGCAGAGTAGAAGGTGATGAATGAAGCTTCAGAAGCGGGTTTTACCAATGAAACAAGCTCACGGATATGAATTCCTTCCCATTCCACATCCGTTACCGTCCATCCCGTAACGCATTGGAAATTTTTGATCTGTTTTGTAACAGGTAAAGACGTCAATTGATCCAAGGTAAAGGATTTTTTAGTAGTTACTAGACCGTCAACTTTCAACTGATACTTGTTGAGCGAGACCTTTGGATAGTTGTCTGTCACAGTAAAATATTCCGGAAACACATGTATTCCCGGTTTCGAATCTGTTGATACTTTCTCGCGTGTAGTGAAAAGCTTCGAGAACGGAGTCATTGAAATGGCACCAATCACTAATCCTGAAAGTCCCCATCGCAGAAATTGTCTGCGTTCTGATTCCATTTTTTTCGTCACGAGTGTTTGGGGATATTGTGTTCCAGTTGCTTTGAAGAAACCATGTAAGATGAACCAAATTCCTAATAGATAAGACAAATTCCCATGCCAAGCGAAGGCAGCCTCTCTTATGCTTGCGGGAAACCAATTGACCTTCCACAAAGAAATTCCAGTTAATACGATTGCTGTACCAAAAAATAGTGGCATGAACCAATCAACTTTTCGTATGCGGTTCACCTTTGGCAGCTTCTTCACAATAGGAGAAAATAACGACAGAAAAAATACGATACCAAAGAAAATATGAGCATCATAAAGGAAGACTAGATACCGTATCAGCCTTACATGAAAAAATGGGATATAAAGAGCAAGTCCTGTTACCATGAGAACCAAAAAGGATACAATGGAATAATGGTGTAGCCATACATAATATCTCGTCCATTTCCCATGAGGAAACCATTTCTTCATTTTTTTCCCTCACAATCATGAATAGTTTGTTAAATTATAGCATGGAAAACATAATAAAGTCTTAAAGCATTCTGGTGTGCGCCTCTGTTCTCAAAACGTTAAACTTTTGCGGACATAAAAAGACTCTCAATCATTTGGTTGGGGGTCTTTTTTTACAATTAAAAACCCCAGGCGTGGCCTAGGGATCTAAAAGTATATTTTTTTACTATTTTTTAATTTGGAAGTTAATTGTCCACTGTCCTTTTTGATTTAGAATTGCATCTGTACTAAGTGCCGCACTTGAAGTGGCAGGTATATATTGAGGCATGTTCACCTTGACCGCTCCTTGATATTTCTGATTGCTTATTTTTTTATGTTCGGCATCAATCCCTTGAAGACGATTATCGGCAATGGAAATTTCCAGGTTTTTTAACAGCCCTTTCCCGTCTTCATCCAACAAATTTCCTGTTTTAGATTCTACGGTATAATACAGAATCATCTCTTGACCATAGTTTGTGATCGCATAGTTAGTAATCGTAAGTTTGATCCCGCCATTTTCCACGGAACCGACCGTTTTTTCCGGTGCAGCCAACGCACTTTGGGAAGAAGTCCATGCCCCCCCAACGAGAAAACAAAGTAATAAGACAAACCC
>NZ_JBALPZ010000008.1:0-8075 GCF_036965645.1 Neobacillus drentensis | reverse complement strand
GAGAAAGTCTTCATTCAATCACCATCCTGAGATTCTTTAAATTTATTTCAAATATAGAATGTCTCCACATTTGGTAAATATTCCTCATCCACCATTTAAAAAAACCATTTAATGTAAATGACTTATTGCATAATTAAGGAAACTTTTACTCAATATAGAAAAAAGAGTGAGGACCAATAATGTAGGGTTCTCCCCGGATGGGAAAATTCAGAGCAACCAAAAATAGAGGCAATCACTCTGAACTTATACACATAAGGAGGGTCTTTTTTTGATTCGTTATTTAAAAACAATATTCGTAGCTTTATTGGCGGTAGTATTAATTGTTGCCTGTCAGCAGAAACCTGCAAAAAAACAGGACACTGCAAAAAAACAAACGACCAGTTCCGAAAAGGATAACGGTTTCCCACTTTGGGGGTATGACTTACAACAATCTCGGCATGTCCCTTATAACAAGATTACAAAAGACAATGTGAAGGATTTAGGTATTGTCTGGCAGGCAGATTTGGCAAATTGGGATAAGAAGATTCCTAATGCCTCTGAGGATTTTCCAGTAGTGAAAGATGGTGTCATGTATGTCACGACATCCATGAACCGAGTGTTTGCCATCGATGCCTCAAATGGGAAGAAAATTTGGCAATGGACGCCGCCAAAAGATGTACTTGACCATCTTGACCATGCGGATCTAAGCCTACTAGAAGTGGTTGCCAGCCGGGGTGTGGCTGTTGAGGAAGGCAATGTGTTTGTCCTTATTGCGGATAATCGCTTAGCCAAGCTTAATGCGAAAGACGGAAAATTGATTAAAATGATCAACCTTTGGGATACAATACCAGGAGTCAAGCTTGAAAACCGATATTATGAAACAATGGCGCCAATGTACTATAAAGGAAACGTCTATGTGGGAAGCAGCGGCGGTGATAATGGTATTCGAGGCTTTGTGATGGCATATAAAGCAAGTGACTTGACGCCAGCCTGGGATGGACCCTTCTGGACAGTCCCTGAGAAGGGGGAAGATTGGGTAAAGGGCAAATATACAGGAGGCGGAGCCGTCTGGGGACAGATTGCATTTGACCCGGATTCTGACGTGATGTATTTTGGCACGGGTAACCCTGCTCCTGACTTTTTTAAGAAAATTCGCCCAGGTAAAAACCCTTATACAGACTCGGTCGTTGCTCTTGAAAGTAAAACAGGCAAATTGATTTGGGCAAATTCGGAAATGGATGAAGAGGACGAATGGGATTATGATGCGACCTCAACTCCGATGATCCTTAATGCTACGGTCAACAACAAAAAGCAAAAAATCGTCGTACACGGCGGAAAGAACGGAAAATGGTTTGCGTGGGATGCCAAAACAGGAGATACCATTTATAATGGCGTTCCATTTGTCAAAATCCAGCACACCACACAGCCAACGGATCCAAATAAACCGGCGATGCAATGGCCAGGAGCAGAAGGCGGACAAAACTATGCTCCGGAAACCTATGATCCTAAAACCAATTATGTATTGATTCCTGGTATTAATAAGCCATCTTTAGAGGTTGCAGCGAAAGATGAAAATGAAGTCGAGCAAAAAAATGGTTTATTCCCAGGAACTGCGATAACGTTGGGGCCAAAAGGTGAAGACATATCCGGTACTATCACCGCCATTGATGTGAATACTGGCAAGCATGCCTATCAGAATAAGACTAAACAACCAATGCGCGGAGGGTTTACAAGTACAACTACAGGACTTGCTTTTTACGGCGAATTGGATGGAACGGTAAATGCCCTTGATATTAAAACTGGAAAGGTCTTATGGAACATGAAAAGCGGCGGAGCTCAGATTATGATGGCGCCGGCAATTTATATGGATAGTGGTAAACAATACGTTACTTTTGTTACTGGAACAAAGGTTGTAACCTACGGACTGGGGGGGGATAAATCTGTAACTCCTTCAAAAGATCCAGGGGGCGCAGACCCAGAAGGCCAAGGGAAATCTGATAACGCCAATCATGGCAGCCACGGGAATAAAGAAAAAGATAAGAAGCAGCCTGCTGCTATGAATGCTGAAGTCATTTACAAAAAGAGCTGTATGTCCTGTCATGGTGGAAATCTTGAGGGAGGTGCAGGTCCTGACCTTAGACATGTTGGAGTATCCATGACTGAAGAGGAGATATTAAATCAAATCATTAACGGAGGCGGACGTATGCCTGGAGGTCTTGTTGATAAGGATCAGGCTGAAGTATTGGCAAAGTGGCTGTCTCAGAAGAAGTAATTTAATAGAACTAAGAAAACCTGAGTTAACGGACTCAGGTTTTTTTTATTATCCTGTGCTTCCAAGCTTGTCCTTTTTTGTGGCATTTTGCAAAATAAGGGCAGTTATGGACAACTATAAGTTGAAATTTTAGTTATTTTGGTGTTTTCGCTGACATAAGATTGTTTTGAAAGGTAAAATCAGACACTCTTTTGAAAAATAATCATAATTGAAAGTGTCATGAAAGGGGGGGATCACATGTGGATCAAGCCTGATTACGAAATAATCAACACTTCTTGCGAGGTGACGATGTATTCCTACATTGGCAAGTAGCTCGAGACTGGTTGCCTCTTGTTCATGATTTTAATTAAAGCATGGAGGGTGAGCCAAATGAATCGATACTTAAAATCAGTGATGGGTATGATGATCGGGGGTGCTACAGCAGGTGGCTGGCTGCTTGTTGATCTCCTGCTACCTGATCCAATAGGGGATTATTTGCTATATATCCTAATGGCTGTGGTGAATATGGCGATAGGGTGGCAGGTTGCAAGGTTTTTTGGAAAAACGCGGAATATGGAAAAAAACAATGCCCGCATCGAACGGAAAGGACTGAAACCAAATTCGAATTAGAGTATTAGGAGCAGCGGCCGGAGGAGGCTTTCCGCAATGGAACTGTGCCTGTCCCAACTGTCGGGCAGTCCGCTCAGGAAACACTGCACTTCGGCCGTTATTACAATCTTCGCTTGCGGTAACTGCCAATGAAAAGGACTGGTACCTCATCAATGCAGGACCGGATATTCTCAGGCAAATTGAATCGTTTGCTTCCCTAAATGCAGGTCCAGGCATAAGAGAAACCCCTCTTGCCGGTGTTTTTTTAACCGATGCGGAGCTCGACCATACGATCGGGCTTTTGTCACTGCGGGAGGGCTCCAGTCTGACGATTTATGGAACCGAGATGGTACGAAGCTGCTTGCAATCCGCATTTCCTGTGTTTCCAATGCTAAAAAACTATTGTTCCTTGGAATGGCAGTCTCTTGATCCAGGCATTCGGCAAAAGGTGGGACCATTACATGAAGGAGAAGGAGGAACCATCATCGTTGAGCCGGTTCCCGTTTCGAAAAAACCGCCGCTCTATGCCAAGTCGACCCAAGAGCTGGACTGTCATGAAGAGATTTGGGAGGTTGGACTGGTTCTTCATAATGAGAATTCGGGCAGGTGTCTTGCATTCTTCCCTACATTAGAAAAGATCACTCCGGCTATAGAAGCTTGTTTAAAGAAAGCCGATATCCTGATGGTAGATGGAACTTTTTGGTCGGAAGATGAATTAACCGGGATGGGGGCAGCCTCTCGCGACGCAAGAAGCATGGGCCACTTACCGATTAGCGGACCATCAGGTACCTTGGAGTTATTAGCTTCTTTCCCGGCAGAGAGAAAAATTCTAATCCACATTAACAACAGCAACCCTATTTTGAAAAAGGACTCAGTGGAGAGGTATACAGTGGAGCGGCTTGGTATTGAAGTCGCCTATGATGGTATGGAATTGGAGGTGTGACGTTTGCTGGATCAAAAAGGGTTCGTTAGCCGTGATAAAAAAAGGGAAGAGCTTTGGCCGGCGGATGAATTCACGGGGCGGCTTAGGAATGTAGGGCGTTCTTCCTATCATGACAAACATCCATTTCATATCGTAATGCACCAAGGAAACTTAAGCAAAGAACAGATTCGCGGCTGGGTGGCCAACCGATACTACTACCAGAAATCAGTCCCAATTAAAGATGCAGCCATCCTGTCCAATCTGCCGTCAAGGGAACTGAGGCGAGAGTGGATTGGCCGCATTCTTGATCATGACGGAAGGCCTGGAGAAGATGGCGGTATTGAAGCATGGCTGCGGCTGGGAGAAGCGGTAGGATTGTCTCGGGAAGAAGTCATACGGGAGGAGCATGTGGTCCCCGGCGTTCGATTTGCTGTGGATGCCTATGTGAACTTTGCTCGGACAAAACCGTGGATTGAAGCTGTTGCCTCCTCGCTGACAGAATTGTTTTCGCCTGACCTTATCTCAAAAAGGATAAAAGTTTTTGAGCAGCTGTATCCTTGGATTGACCGTTCAGGGCTTGATTATTTTCAAAGCCGCTTGACTCAGGCACCTTGTGATTCGGATGTAGCCCTCAGACTTGTATTAACCCAATGTCGAACACCGGAAGCACAACAGCGGGCTGTCAATGCCTTGCGGTTCAAATGTGATGTATTATGGGCACAGCTTGATGCGATCGAAAAGGCCTATCCCTCTAAACAGTGAACTGGGAAAAATAAATGATTGGTGGTGGAGTCTATTTTTGTGGCTGGCAGTCTTCCAAAACTCGCTGCAAAGGCGCGATTAAAATTTGATAAGGTGAGAGAAAAACATCTCCTTTTGCTACCGGAAAAGGTTGTAGTCCTAAACGAAACTGCCGCATCAATCCTTCGTTTATGTGACGGCAGCCGGACCGTAAACACCATCACTGAAGACATCAGGACTTCTCTAATGGCAGGCTCAGAAACAAAGAGTTCGGGTGCCTTGCCCGATTTGAAAACAGTGGAGGCAGACATTTCCGAATTTTTACGGGAGATGGCGGATCAGGGATGGGTGGTGATTCAGCATGAAAACGAAGAGCCATAGTGGGGTTCACCCCCCTTATTCGCTGCTTGCTGAATTAACCCATCGCTGTCCTTTGAATTGTCCGTATTGTTCAAACCCTATTGAAATGGCAAAGGAAGCCATGGAACTTTCAACGGAGGAATGGAGCCGGGTTTTGTCCGAGGCTGCCGAATTGGGAGTAGTAGAAGTTCATTTTTCTGGCGGCGAACCGCTTTTGCGGGATGACCTGGAACCCCTTATCAGCCAAGCTGCTGGACTAGAGATGTATGTCAATCTCATTACAAGCGGCATTGGCTTAACAACGGAAAAAGCGATTCGGCTTAAGGAAGCTGGTTTAGCAAATGTGCAGGTGAGCTTTCAAGCAGCAGAAGCGAAGCTTTCTGATCGGATCGGCGGATACAAAGCCTTTGAGAAAAAACGGGAAGCGGTCACTGCTGTAAAACAGGCAGAATTGCATTTGTCATTAAATGTGGTGTTACACCGAATGAATCTTGATCAGGTGGGGGAGATCATCCAGCTTGCGGAAGAACTGGGAGCCGAGCGGTTGGAGCTGGCGAACACCCAGTATTATAACTGGGCACTGCTGAATCGGGAGAAACTGCTGCCAAGCAGGGACCAGATTGAGCGTGCAAGTGCAGTCTATGAAGCCGCAAAAGCAAGACTGAAGCGGAAAATGGAAATTATTTGGGTTATTCCTGATTATTATGCATCTGCACCCAAGCCTTGCATGGGGGGATGGGGAGCTATTGGTCTAACGGTAGCTCCGAATGGAGTTGCCCTTCCGTGTCCAACCGCCGGGATTATAAAAGGGTTATCTTTTGAAAATGTCCGTAAGTCTTCGCTAGGATATATTTGGTATGAATCAGAATCTTTTAACCGTTTCCGGGGGGAAGAATCGATGCCCAAAGCTTGTCTTACCTGTGATTTGAGGCAGCAGGATGGAGGAGGGTGCCGCTGTCAGGCTTTTGCCTTAACGGGAGATGCTTATGCGATGGACCCAGTCTGCCAATGGGCACCAGAACATCATTTAATTGAAAAAGCTGTACAGGATGCCAACAGCAAACCGGTTGAATCATCATCAGCCCTAATCTATCGAAGGTATTCTCAGGACCGATCTTCAATAAAACGGTTATTAAAAAAATAGGCGTTGCCAAAGTGGTGCTGCAGGGGACACGTACATACCCTGTAGCATCATTTTTTTTCGACTGTTTTCAACTTTGTATGCATAAGAGGACGAGTTTTAAGAGGTGATGTCATAGATGGAAGCTCTCCTTTCCCGTCCAACCCGAAAACAGGCCCCGATGGTCATAAATTCAACCCTCAAATAAAAAAGGCCAATCCGGCCTCAATCAGTTCAAAATTTATTATAAAAACCACTTAAAAGAATCGAAGTCGCGAGACTAATCATTAATTCCCTTCCATTTACCTGCCATATCGATTCGATCCCTTTCCCTCCTAAAGCTTTACCCTAAATCCCATGTAAACATGTCATTCCACGGTTACCTGTGTTTGTTTATGTCTATGAATAAAGGAAATTAAGAATTGGCACCCTTTTAAGTAGAAACTTTATAACCTAAATATTACCTAAAAAATGAAAAGGTAGTGAACAAAATGAAGTTTACAGGAATTGGTCAAATTCATCCGGTGGTCAAGCGGCTCATGCTGGTAAATTTTATTCGCAGTATTGGACAAGGCATGATGGTAGTGGAATTGGCTTTGTATCTCGATGCGCTGGGGTGGAGCACAGCAGCGATTGGCAGTGTTCTTGCGGCAGGAGGATTGCTCGGTGTTGTCCTTGCACCCTTTATAGGTGTTTATAGTGACAGGCTTGGCAGAAAACCGTTTGTCCTTATTTCTGAACTAGTTACCGCTGGATGTGCACTGGCCGGGGTATTAACCACTAACCCAATTTTATTGTCTATTGCGATTACACTTACCGGATTTGGAAAAGCAGACGCGGGTTCACCCAGTCCATGTGCCCCTGCAGAGCAAGCCTGGTTGGCATCCTTTGTCCCAACAGCAGAACGCGGCAGAGTATACAGTTTGAATAATGCTCTCAGTTTTTTCGGAATGGGGGCGGGAGCAGTGCTAGCGGGGGCTGCATCCTTTTTGAAAACTGGAGTATCTCCTTATCGCCTTCTATTCTGCTATATTCTCGTTGCATCTTTGATCACAGCCTCCATCATTTTAACCATTCAAGGAGGAGAAGCCGAAAACCGCCAAGGAAACAAAAAAGAGGGACGGAGGAATGAAGAAAAGAAAATCTTGCATGAAGAAAATGCAGCGGTATTGAAGCTTGCAGCCATTAACATCCTTAATGGGATTGCCATCGGGTTGACCGGGCCGATGATGTCCTATTGGTTTTCGGCTAAATTTGGGGCAAGCCAAGCTCAAATTGGCAGCACATTGGCTGTTACTTTCTTCATGACCGGAATTACTTCCATTTTACAAGCAAGATTATCTCATAAACATGGGACAATCCGGTCCATTGTTTTCATCCGTTTTATCGGAAGTCTGCTTTTGATTTTGATGCCCTTACTATCATCATACGCACTCGTTTCTGTCATTTATATGCTTCGAACGGCATTAAATCGAGGTACGCAAGGGGCACAGCAGGCGCTAAGTGTGAGTTTAACACGTAACCAGCGGAGCGGCTTTGCGTCAAGCATCAATCTTTTTTCAATGAGGCTGCCCACCTCCATTGGACCGTATATTACAGGCTATCTTTTTGGATTGGGTTCCCTATCTCTGCCTTTTTACATAGCCTCATGTCTACAACTTAGTTTTACTTATTTATACGGCAGACTTTTTTCTTCTTACGATATTCGCATGAAATCGCATGCTTCATCGGGTTGAGAGTCTTAGGTTAAAAATCAGTCCCTGGAGTTTCTGAAAAAAGCCAAAGAACATGTAGACGGTTTAATAAATATATAAATAAGTAAAAGGAGCTCTATAAAGGGGCTGTTGACAATCTAATAGAATTTCCAAAACCTGTGTAGAATTTATTCAATACAGGTTTTTTTATTTTGGGGAATTATATTGACTATGGGCTGTAAAGATGAATACCAAATAAAATTGGAGTTTATTTATTTAAATGTTTTTGTTCCTTCGAATCATATTCTTCGCAAAATAAACAAAAGATTGATATCTCTTTTATATATAACAAAATGGAAAAGTTTTTTATTAACAATATTCAAGTATAAGGAATATGAT
>NZ_JBALPZ010000007.1:0-72396 GCF_036965645.1 Neobacillus drentensis | reverse complement strand
TTCACAATGTGATCAATTCGATCATCTTTTAAATCAAATAAGATTTCATCCATCTCTCTCTTAATAAGGTATTCCATTTCTTTTACTTCTTTTTCGTTAATTAGAAGTCCAAACATTGAAAAACCTCCAGCGTAATATCTAGTTATAGTAGTCTTTTCCAAATATAGAAATTTTATAATTAAAATGTTTAATCATAATATCAAAATTCTGAGCATAGGTTTGAGACAAGGATAGTATTGGACGAGGTGGGGAATGATGAATTTCTTTTTTGTATTAAACGGTAAAGCGTTAAAAAATGTATCACTAATTTTCATAGCAGCATTTTTCACAGCATGGTTTCTCTACATGGAAAATCTGGTTCAGATTCCTGTCTTTTCAACAAAGGATACTTCGAATGCTATTTATCGCGGTGAAAAGGATATAGCTCTTACTTTTAATATTGGCTGGGGGGATGAAAAAGCAGAGCCCATTTTGGATGTGCTGCAAAAGGAGAATGTTAAATCCGTTACTTTCTTCCTGGCGGGCTCCTGGGCTGAACGTCATCCTGACATTGTCAACCGCATAGTTAAAGAAGGCTATGAGGTTGGAATTCTGGGTTACGATTATGTAGATTACCTTGATGTGGAAGATGCCAAAATCGCCAAAGACATCTCAAAAGCTCAAGAGGTTTTCACGAAATTAAATGTAAAGGATATTAAGCTTTTACGAGCACCGACGGGTCATTTTGATGAGCGTACATTAAAAATAGCTAAGCGGTATGGCTATACAGTAGTTCAATGGAAATTAGACTCGAAGGATTGGCAGAATCCTGGCGTAGATAAAATAGTTAAAAATGTTAGTAAAGCAGAGAATGGGGATATTGTCCTGCTCCATGCCTCGGATTCAGCAAAGCAAACTTCTAAAGCACTACCGCTAATACTTGCTGATATCCGACAAAAAGGAATAAAGCTCGTATCGGTATCCGAAATGATTGCTAACGGAGAAGTCCATTCTAAAGAAATTAATTAAGTTCTTTTTACTAAAACCGCCCCTATTAGAGGACACTGAAAAAGCCCTTTAAGTGTATGTTTAGTGGCTGTTGATTTCCGTTCTAGACGGCTTCGCTTTCCGCCGGGCGTGCCGGAGAGCCTCCTTGCCGCTTTCGCGCCTGCGAGGTCTCCCCTGTCCTGTACTCCCGCAGGACATTGATTTTACATCATCGAATTCGCCCACGCACGAAGGAAATGAGTTAGCATTTTCGAGGAGTCTTCGCCGCCTTCCACTCCAATCAACAGAGTTCTTTTACTTAGTCTAAATTAAAAAAGGTATAATTTCCTATTTGTATGAGGATTATACCTTTTTTTATTATTATAAAATTCTTTAAAAAATGAAAGTTTTTCAGTACCGCTTTTATTACATGGACGGTTTTTTTGACATTTTTTTATTTTTATTCGGATTGCTCATTTTAGGATTGGTTTGTTCTGCTCGTTTTTGCCTTTCTTGCACTGACTGAGCGTTTAATTTATGAAGAACTAATATTTGATAGGCATTACATGCTAGTAACGAGATCATCATGAGATAGAACCAATTCTTCTCATTTTCACGCAATACCGGTACCCATTCCACTAATGTAGCAACAATCATAAAAAATAACGCTGGGATGAAAGCTCCCTTGTTTGTTTGTTTCACTTTATACCAAGCTACAGCAAGAGAAATAGCTAATAGGAGAAATGCTGGTCCTAAATAAGGAAGAATAGATTCACCTGGTTTAGCAAAGTTCTCGTAACGCAGGTAAACTAAATCGAATAAACCAAATAAAACAAGAACAACTTGAACAGAATTCCATAGAGAAACAGACTTAAAAATCCCTAATCCAAAACGGTGAATGGTTAAATAAGAAAAGAAACCCATTTGGCTGATTACACTAAATAAAAAGCCCATTACAATTAACCAAATTAACGTGGATAAAATATCAATAATTTGAAAATGAGTAAAGTAAGGCTGAAATTCATTCCAGCGAATGATAAAACCCACAATAGCCGTCGTGACCCCGCCAACTAATAATGTGGACACAAATAGTCTAACCCAATTACGGCTTGTCA
Source organism: Neobacillus drentensis (assembly GCF_036965645.1). GTDB lineage: Bacteria > Bacillota > Bacilli > Bacillales > Cytobacillaceae > Neobacillus > Neobacillus drentensis_D. Next base: position 70,315 of record NZ_JBALPZ010000007.1, on the reverse strand, counting down.
CACCCTAAACCTCCAGAATACTAAAATTATTTCCATACTGATTGTACCAATCAAAATGTGAAAAATCCATAATTTCATTTTTTTAGGCGAATAATCCCGCTATAATTTCTCATCCTAAAATTAAGGATTTATATGTGAAGGGAGCCTGAAAATGAGAAAAAATAGTATGCTGCTCCTCCTGCCCATCATCTTGTTCTTAGCCAGCTGTTCTACTAGTAATGACATAAGCGGTAATGGACAAATCGACTATGACCAAACTAAAAAAATGGTGGTTGATATCCTTAAAACAGATGATGGTAAGAAGGCAATTCAAGATGTAATGACCTCAGAGGCGATGAAGGAAAAACTTGTAATGGATCAAAAGGTTGTTGCGGACACCATTCAAACGACGCTAACATCAGATAAAGCGATTGATTTTTGGAAGAAGGCATTTAGCGATCCTGCTTTCGCCCAAGGCGTAGCTAAAAACATGAAAAATGAAAATAAGGCCCTATTAAAGGAATTAATGAATGATCCTCAGTATAGAACCATGATGGTGCAAGTTTTTAAAGAGCCTGAAATTCAGAAACAGATGACTGACGCTCTAAAAACAAAAGAATACCGGGACTATCTTCAGGATGTGATTACAGAAACAATTAATAGCCCGCTTTATAAAGCTAAAATACAAGAATTACTGTTAAAGGCTGCAGAGGAAGAATCAAAAAAATGATTGGCTAGTGAATATAAGGAAAAAGCCTCTTCCAATTATGGTCGAGGCTTTTTTCTTACTTTTTTAAAAGGCTTGTAACCTTTTCAGCAATTTCTAGATAAATTTTTCCGATTTGATGATCTTCTTGATAAACGGATGGTGCAAAGTCTTCGTCATTCCAATCAGGCTGGTTCAGCGGCAAGCGTCCAAGAAGAACTGTATTTAATTCTTCAGCCAGTTTGTCCCCTCCGCCACGGCCAAACACGTATTCCTTATCACCGGTTAATTTACTTTCAAAGTAAGCCATATTCTCAATTACTCCAAGTACCTCATGTTCTGTACGAAGAGCCATAGCACCTGCACGCGCTGCCACAAACGCAGCCGTAGGGTGTGGTGTCGTCACGATTATTTCCTTACAAGACGGCAGCATGGTATGAACGTCTAAAGCAACGTCCCCAGTACCAGGAGGCAGGTCTAATAATAAATAATCAAGTTCTCCCCATTCTACTTCACTGAAGAAACTATTGAGCATCTTTCCTAACATCGGACCACGCCAAATAATTGGGGCATTGTCCTCCACAAAGAAGCCCATTGAAATAACTTGAACCCCAAACCGGTTCACTGGGATAATTTTTTCGCCACGAACCACTGGTCGATTTGTAATCCCCATCATATCTGGTACACTAAATCCGTAAATATCCGCATCAATCAGCCCAACCTTTTTGCCTAATCGCGCTAGGGCTACAGCAAGGTTAACGGAAACCGTTGATTTACCTACGCCCCCTTTTCCGCTGGCAATCGCAATGAAGGTTGTATTTTTTGAATTAAGGAGGTTTTGGTCCTGTTCTGGTTCTGTATTGCGATGCTGCGCCAATACTTCTTCTGGCAGCTCAGCAAATCGGATTCCAACAGTCGCCGCGCCTGCTTCTTTTAATACACTTACAATTTGTGTTTGAAGCTGAAGCTGTTCGCTTGTCCCCGTTTTCGCAATCAACACTTTAACGCTTACATGGTTCTTTTCTTCTTTAATTTTAATTTCCTCAATAGCATTTAATTCTGCTAATGATTTATGTAAAAAGGGCTCTTTGAGGCCGCCCAGGACTTCACGGACTTTTTCTTCATTTAACATAAAAATACACCTCACCTATGAATTCTTTTCCATTTTCAGTATACCATAACCTAGAAGAGAAACAGTTAATTCAATCACACGTTTACAAAATCTGAAGTCCCATTTTATTACATAAAAAAACGGAAGATGCTTCCACCTTCCTTTAATCTGGTTCTTTTAATTCCTTTTCACTAGTAAAGTAACGCAGAATACCATTATTGATCGATGCAGACACTTTTTCTTGATAGTAGTCCTTTTTTAAGAGTGCCTTCTCCTTTGGATTGGAGAGAAACCCTACTTCAACTAACACCCCTGGTTTTTTTGCATTCTTCAAGATATACACTTGATTGATGGGCTTAGCTCTACGTTCCGTGTTTTCGAGATTTCTTCGGAGCTCTTCTTGGATAAATTTTGCCGCTCGTGCGTTTTCCTTATGCTGCGGAGCATAAAAGGTCTGGGCACCGCTCCATCTTGAAGAAGGTATCGCATTTAAATGAATACTGACAAATAAATCAATATCGGTATTATTAATCATTTTCAATCTCTTTTTAAGGTCCTCTACCTTTCTACGGCTGTAACCCCTTGTATCCGGATCAGCTAGATCCTCATCCTTTTCTCTTGTCATAATCACAAGAGCACCTTGCCCTTGTAGATAATCACGGACATTTTGTGTAATTTTTAAAGCAATATCCTTTTCAAGCGTTTCGCCAGATCCTGCTCCGCCATCCGGTCCGCCATGACCTGCATCTAATAAGATTATTTTTCCTGACAAAGGAAGATTCCAGGTTTTCCATGAATTATTTTCACTAAAATCATGCTGTAGTATAAAAAATAACACAATTAATCCTGTGATAAAGCTAATAATCTTTAATCTGCGCTTAGCCACCCATATCCTCCTTCCCGCTCGTCCCTGTTCAGTTAACTATATGGGACAAGGGGAAGTTTTAGAACTCTAAAAAGCACCCTAAAGCACTGCAGTTGGCAGCTCCCTTTTCTTTTAAAAAGAACGGGAGCAGCAGGTACCGGTGCAAGAAAGGATGCCTTTCGTTTTAATGCAATCTTAATTTATATCGTCTCTGCCCCTTTTCATAACCCTCTTTCCACCAGACAAAGATATATTGTTCACAAAGATAATATAGCGACTCACTCATCGTGCCTTCTTGGCCATGTCCCCAATAAAGCAGAAAGTTGTATAGTGTATCAATTAGATGTTTTTCCTCTTTAAAACACCGTTTTCGGACTTCCTCAGGATTTTCACCATAATAGCCAAATTTACTAAATTTTGCCCCCAAGAGAAAGGCCTCCAGGGCGACATCATAACATGCTTCTTCTATTCCTGAATTCATCACAAAGCTATTGGCAAGGTTTGTGGAACCAAAATATTGTTTTACTCTTTCTTTCAATGTATTAATCGATAAATCCCTCAGCATGGAACGCTCATATTTAATCTGCTTTTCACGTCGTTTTTCTTTAAAGGTTGTTATAACAGTCACTTCTTTTCACCTCTTAGGACTATTCTTTATCCCTTAGGTCGAAGAAATGCAAAGTCCTCATTTCCAATTTTTAATATCACATATTGGGTTAAAATGCGTACCATTGAAAACTCCTTTATTGCTCATTCATACTCTTTCCAATATAGGGAAACGATAATAGTTGACTGAAAAGGACGGTGTAATGATAGATGGGTTGGTTCTCAAAACAAGGTAAAGTGCTTGAAAGAGACACGTTGGAAAAGATTCTCAAGCGCTCAAATGATTTTAAAAAAGTCTCTTATATTAATGAGCCCACTAACAGACCGTTCTCCTTTTGGTTTATTTCAACTCTTATTGATGAAAATATTTTACAGGATAATGTCCTTCCCTATTTATTAGAGAAACCATTTGAAAAAATTGAAGATGTAAAGAAACTTATTGCCCTCGCAGATGTACAAATCAGCCATAACCCAAGCGAGATTGAACAGAAATTGTTCCATGGTTATGCCCTGTTAACATTGGATAACGACAGCGATCATTTTGTGTTTTTAGCAGCACAGAAGGAACTCGTCCGAAGCATTTCACCCCCAGAGGTTGAATTTAGTGTAATCGGACCAAAAGAAGCTTTTGTTGAATCGATCAATCAAAATGTAAACTTGATTCGCAAACGCCTTCCTGTCAAAGAATTAATTGTCGAGGAGTTAACCATTGGATCGCTGTCAAAAACGAAGGTAGCTATCTTATATCTTGAGGGGATTGTGGATCCCGCAAATGTCAACACCGTTATGGAGAGGCTTAAAAATATTAAATTTGATGCGATTACCGATAGCTCTTACGTCGTTCAATTAATATCTGATAATAAAAACTCCCCTTTTCCACAACTATTGGATACCGAGCGGCCAGACAGGGTTACGGCCATTTTAGCAGAGGGGAAAATTGCTATATTCGTCGACGGCTCACCGCACGCCTTGATTACGCCGACTACTCTTGTTGAATTTTTCAGCTCATTTGAGGATTACTTTTTAAATTGGATGTTATCCTCTTTTTTCCGGTTAATTCGGCTTTTCGCAGTTGCCTTTTCAATCTTAGTCACACCTGTATATGTAGCAGCATTATCCTACCACTATGAATTAATACCAACAGACTTAATGAACACTTTAGTCACCTCTCGGAGAGATATACCGCTTCCTCCTATTCTAGAGGCACTCTTTTTGGAGCTGACCATTGAACTGCTAAGGGAAGCAGGAGCCCGTCTGCCTACTAAGGTAGGACAGACAATTGGTATCGTAGGAGGTATTGTCATTGGAACAGCATCGGTTGAGGCCGGATTAACGAGTAATGTTCTCCTCATTATTGTAGCACTTGCGGCATTGGCATCTTTTACAACACCCGTTTATAAAATGGGCAATGCCATTCGACTGCTCCGATTTCCATTTCTGTTTTTTGCCGAGCTTTGGGGACTGCTTGGTATTGTCTTATGTTTTTGTTTCTTAATGACCCATTTATTACGGCTTACTTCCTTAAACAGGCCTTTTTTGGAACCTTTATATCCACCAAGAATGACAGACCTGAAGGATTCCCTGATTAGACTGCCGTTTAGCAAACAATCCTTACGTCCACAAACACTTAGGACAAAAAAACCTGTTCGTTATCCCCACAATAAAAAAGGAGATATTGACGAATAGAACAGTGGAGGAAGTTCTATGGAACAATTAGTACCTGAAAAGGCAAAAATATCGCCCTTTTTAGTTTTTTTTCTAGTCCATACCATGCAGCTTGGTATTGGCATTTTAGGCTTTCAGCGCTTAATTGCTCTAACCGCAGGATATGACGCCTGGATATCGGTCATTATTGCCGGATTAAGTATACATGTCATTCTATGGATGATGTATAGGATCCTTGATACAGTAAACGGTGATATAATGTCGGCCCATTCCTATGTTTTTGGCAAAAAAGTGGGCCGTCTTATCACTCTGCCTTTTGTACTTTACTTTTTATGTGTGGCCATAACCACGCTGCGAACATTTATTGAAGTGGTTCAAGTATGGATGTTCCAGGATATGAGTACATTTTGGTATACTTTCGCTTTCTGTGTGCTAGCAATCTATATTATTTTTGGCGGTTTTCGCATTGTTACAGGCATAGCTTTTTTTGGAGTGGTTCTTCCCTCATACTTAATTTTTACATTTTTCTTCACCTTCCCTTATGCTGATTTAAGAAATTTACTTCCAGTCTTTGATCACTCTATCAAAGATTTAGTTAAGGCTGCTTATCAAATGTCACTTACCTATCTGGGTTATGAAATACTGTTATTCTTTTATCCTTTTATCAAAGATCCGCAAAAGTCAAAGAAATGGGCTCATTGGGGTGTCCTCTGTACCACCATTCTTTATACAGCCATAACCATTACCACCTTCTCTTATTTTTCTGCAGGGCAGCTGCAGAAAAGTATCTGGGCCACCTTGACGATTTGGAAAGTGGTCGAGATGCCTTTTGTAGAGAGATTTGAATACATCGGAATTGCCAACTGGAATATTATCATTCTGCCTAATTTTTGTATTGCTCTTTGGTGTGGAAGCCGTATTTTAAAACGGACTGTCCATTTGAAGCAGAAATATGGAGTTCTTTTATTAACATTGATTGTTTTAATTACGATTAATTTTTTTAAAACACGCGGGCAAATTAACACCCTGAGTGAGTACACCGGCAAGTTTTCTTTTTTCCTAAATTATGTTTACATCCCTTTGTTGTTTTTTCTTGTATTGATTGTTAAGAAGGTGAAAAAAGAATGAAAATACTAATTTCTCTTCTCATTCTATCTACCATACTTGCGGGTTGTATACAAAAGGAGATCGTGGATGATGTCAATCTAGAGACTGGAGCCGCTTATGATTATACAGATGGGAAAATACGCGGTACCGCCTTAGTTCCCGTCTATTTATCGGATAAAACAGTGGAAAACAAAACCTTTTCGTCTTCTTCTAACTTAAGCAGGGACTTTTTGAGAGATGTACAGCGTCAATCTTCTGATCCACTTGTAACAGGGAGTCTTAAAGTGGTCCTGTTTGGTGAACGGCTTGCGAAAGAAAAAGGAATTTTAGACTTAATTGATTCCTTCCAACGTGACCCCAGTATTGGTGCAAGATTATACCTAGCTGTAACAGAAGGGGAAGCAAAAGCAGTCATTAACGGTACTTATGGTGAAAGAGGAAATGCTATCTATCTATCCAATCTTATCCGACATAATATGAAATCAAAGGATGTTCCTAAAACGGACCTGCAGCGTTTTTTGTTTGATTTTAACCAAAAAGGAAAGACACCTTATCTGCCACGGATAAAAAAATTAGGCAAGGAAGCTGTAGAAATTAGCGGTCTTAGTTTTTTTCGATATGGTCATGTCCTCGATACCATTCCGCCTGACAAAATGTTCTACTTTAAACTGCTAGTTGACAAGTATAGTAAAGGAACCTTAAAGGTGAATCTTGATAAAGATGCAGCTGCAATTGAAAGTATTCGTTCCAATTATAAAATGAATCTTGTTTCAAGAAAGCCTTTAAAGGTTAATATCCACATTAAGGTTAAGGCGATATTAAATGAATACTCAGGTACCCGTGTGACACCAAAGAAAATTAATATGATTGAGAAAAAATTGGAAGAGGAAATTGAAGGGGAATGCCTAAAGTTAACCAAAAGATTTCAATCAAAAAATATTGACCCTGTTGGATTCGGTCATTTTATTAAAAGCAAAACCAGAAAGTTCAATTATAGTAAGTGGGAAACAGATTACAGGGATTTAAAAATGAACGTTCAAGCAGATGTAAACATAATAGAATCAGGGGTAATAGACTAATTTACCTGATAATTGGTGTATACTGCTGACTGCAAAAAACTCCCGGTCCTTAACCGGGAGGGAAATTTATGCCCTTTTGACAAATTGCCACAATGCTGCCATATACTTATAAAGTAACTCATAATGTATCTCTCAAAATAACACAAGCTATTAAAAATTGACCAACGAGTCCAGTATCTTTTATCCCCACGTACATCCCTGTAAAGGAGGGAAATTATGTTTGGACTTTTTTCGTTGCGTAAAAAACAGAAAGAAACCGTAAAGGCTGAAGAAACGAAAATAAACTCTCACATAATGATTAAATTAGATCGAATTATTGAGTTATTAGAGCAGCAGCAAAAGGAGGGGAATAGGAGGAATATCCAATTCGATAAGGTTCAAATCGAGCATATAGAAAATATGGTGTTTCGTTTAGATAATCTTGAAATTGACGAATTAAGCGGAAAGCTAATTATAGGCAATAATATTAGCACTTCAAATGATTTAGCCGAATCACTTCAAATGCACATGAACTCGAATGATATGAAAAAAGAAACAATGTCTGATCCATCATCCTCCGATCACGACAATATCATAAAGACTTCAAAAGGATTTCGTTTTCATTATGATTCCTAGTCATCATAGGTATCCACAAATGACATTTTATAGGTAGAATAATTGAAATCAGATCTCTCTTTCAATGTTGGCTATCTTAATATCGCGATCGTCAATAGTGGTATCTACCATATCTTGATCATTATTGAGGTTTAAATTACCTAACTGTTGATTATTATGCCCCAATACGGGACCCTGGGAGGTATTTGATTTTTGATTAGCATCCATCCCATTTACATGGCCTTTGCCAAGGAATATAGAACTGTTCTGCTCGATTCTATTGACATTGATGCCCTCAAGATTAATATTGGTTATTGTATTCTCATCACCTTGATTTTCAAAGGATATGTTGATATCACGGTCATCGATGGGGGTATCTACCAGGTCCGGATCATTTAAGATCGAGATATTGTTAAGAAGGAGATTGGATTGACCACTAATATTACCAATTACACTATTCTCCTTACCATGCGAACTCCAGCCAATTGCCACATTTCTCTCTCCAATAAACATGCCGGATTGTCTTTGCATCATTTGAATATGAATACCGCCAGAAAGATTGAGATTTAAGGACCTTAACATCTTTGTCACCACTCTTAATCTTCATTTAGTTAGATTACTTTATGTTAGTGGATTGGGTCTGGTGCCCTTATTAAAAAAACTGTGTCATCCGCCCATACATTGAATAGACTATTGTATTAAATTGAGAGTGATAATCCGAAAAGATTGTACTTAAATACGATTAAGAAAGGTTAGCTCATCTATGATTAATTTAACGTTAGGAAATATATCAATAAGCAGTATCGGTCAATCATCGGGATTTTTTATGGGTGGAACAAATACACATAAAAAGTTTCGTTCTAGTCAAGTCGTGAATGAAGTACTTGGGGTATTGTCCGGCGATGAAAATAGGCTCACAGATAACAAGTGGCTGGAAAACAATCAAAAAGAGAGGAGTGAATAAATGATGGGTTCTCCCATTCTTTCCCCAACCTTTCATATCGGAACGATTAAAATTGGTACGATCGAAGGTGCCTCCTGTTTCAGTATCGGAAATAATTTTATCGAGGACTTTAAAAACAGCAAAAAACACAGCCAGGGCTTAGGCAATATTCATGGTGATCGAAATAACCTTGCACATATGACTGCGTCATTAACCAATCATGAAAAAGAGAGCAAAGGAAATATGGAGCCTCAGGAAAGTCGAAAGCAAAAAACCCTTGATTAATCAGAGGGTTTATTGTTTTTTCTCTCATCAACTTATATATTTCCCCCGCCCCCGATATTCGGCTTTAGGTCTTGGTCAAAGATAACCCCATCTAACATTTCAAAGCTATCTGCGATATTGTTTACATTCCCCGCCATAGCATTATTAAAACCATAGACTCCCCCCATATTTAAATTATACTTCCTGTTCGCGTCCATTCCATTTACAACACCTTCACCAATAAAAATAGCTGAACTTGCTTGTGGTGAATTTACGTTAAAAACACCTAAGTTAATAACAGAAGGCATTCTAATTTCCTCCTATTCTCCTTCCTGTGTACACTATTTTATGTATAAACAATACTCCATGTGAGGAAATAACCTAAATGCCAGATTTATTAATCCTTTTGGGACTCTCCATTTCTATGAACAGTCCAATTTGGAACTATAATTTAACTTCAGGTAAAAAAAGACCCTCAACCAATATGGTTAAGCGTCTTGAATCATTTTAGTAATTAGTAAGATTTTATAAACTAAAGAAACCTAGACAAAATTGTTGCTCCTAGCTAATCAACCCCCCTGTTAACCAGGCACGAGGACGGTATGGACCAACTGGAATCTGGATCAGACTTGTTTTTTGTTTCGAATTAATCCTGTAAAGTTCATCAGATTGGTTCGCATCAAATCCTAATAGCGGATGCCCCCCCATCCCTAATGCGCCCGTTACCAAGAGCAGTCGTTGCAAAAGTATCCCGGCTTCCATTTGTTGAATGCGGTATCCTCTATATCCCAATTCCCTTTTGAGATGGTCCCCGTCTCCTACAAAATGCAGTACTAGCGGAACTTGAAACAGATTTACATTGGGCATTGTTAATCCATACTGTAAATACTCCCGAAAATCCCCCTGTGTTATTCGCCGGAGTGAATGAGCGCTTTTGTCATAAGCGTAAGCACCATTTGGAATTCCCTCCACATTATAAAAACTGCCATACAAAGTGACACGGGTCTCAGCATTCTCATGGGTGTCATCAAGGTCATTCTGATACGATAAAGAAAATGTCTCTTTTAACAATGTGGATAATTGAGTCTGACTGACCTTACCTATCATAAAATCAGTATTAGGGGAACGTCTCTCCCTGCAAACAGATGCAAGATCATACGCTAGGTGCTCGGTAAATGGAAGCATGATTGCTTCCATACCTAAGGCAGGTTTAACACGATTATCGATTCTTATTTTTGAAAATGAACTTGTTGTTTCCAGTATCGATGCTTCATTCATGTTTCTCAGCATAGGATAGTCGATCACTTTCTTTGATCGATTGTAAGTCTCATGGAATAGACATGGAACTTCCTGGGACAATTGTGTATCAGAGACAATTTCTTCATAATTATTATCCTTGTAAACACAATTGATAGATGGATGAATGGAGAGTGGGATCATCGCATAAACGCTTTCATCCTGTTCTGTTATTCCAAGTAAATGATTGATAGACCGATCAAGAAATTGATAGCATACACGTGAAGAGAATCCCATCTGATTAGCCACTTCTAACGCTTGCCCTATTAACACACCAGCGTCCAACCCTTGGAGCCTATAGGAAAAATTATTATATTTGAAGAAGTTTTTCCAAAAAACAGTCGAAACAAAAACCGTACAGAAACAATCGGACAGATCACAGCTATTTCCAGTACTTCTGGATAAGTAAAAATCGTAATTTCCTTCTCGCAGCAAAAGGAGGCGGTGATGCGCCACATCGTAATGGTAAATTCCAGTCGGTACGTCCTCAAGCTTAATATACACGTATAATTCATTGGGGTACAATGCCCCTCCAGAGGGAACAAACCTTCGTAATAACTGGGCATAGTTTACATCAGCTTTTTCACCTGTGTCCTCGATGAAGGCGGTTTGAGCATATTGAGTAAGTCCATATACATACCACAAGAAATGGCCAAGTTCCTCTAATGCAGGTTCTGCATGAGCTTCTCTTCCCTTGAGAGTTAACGGTACATCCCCGGATAGCGAAATCTCTGGCAGGCCGCGATACAGTTTATAGGGAAGCGGTGCGTCCTCCCAATCCACTTGCCAATCTGGAGGAGCAGCTTTTTCCGTATCAAAGTGAAGATGATGCAGAAATGTTTCAAGATTCACTTTTACACCTCCTATTTTTTATTATGGGAATGGGTGAGGATATGGATTAAGCTGTCCATACGATAACGGCTGTTTGGTGAATCCAAGTTTCATCGGCACTTGAAGGACCCTTTCCAGCCCTCGAACACGGGTAAGATGATGTCCGAATGTCATCGGCAGCATACCAGGAATTAATACCTTAACACAGTATAATCCGTTCCGTTTGGTTATGGGAGTTGTTTGGTCCACCACAATGACCTCGAGGTCTAATTGTCGGAACCTATCAAGAATATCCTGAAGATCATCCTTCAAATCGGTATTCTCCGGAGGCTGTTTGAATTCCTCCGCAAACGTTCGTAATGGACGATTATCCTGTAATAAAAAATTCAACCGTTCCTCTGCTTCCGGCAGACCGTAAAGCAGGCCATGGTCCTCCATATTACGGACTGCAAATGGATCTTTTAGCATCTCTTCATATTTTTGCCGGTTTTTCTCCAATATTTTGTCATGCCTAACCATCATTCCCGCAAGCTCGTAAATCGCGCTTTTTACCGCTCTAACAGGATCAGGATTAGCTCCTGCCGCGCAAATAAGGTTCACACCCTTGGATCTTCTGTTTTTTGCCACTGCCCAAACACTCGGAATTTCATGTTCCATGGTCGAATTGTAAAAATAAACGTCATACCCCTGAACCTCACGTATCCTATCAACCATTAGCTCTAATTCTTTATCATTTGCTGAACGGAGATCAAGAGGCGGGATAGACAGCTGTGCATACCACGTTATCAAGAAGGAATCCCTCTCAACGATCTCCATAATGCCATGGAATATGGCTTCCTCCATACTTCCTCCTAATGCACAGCCGTTGGAGGTTTCATAAACAAAGCCCTCCCCATTAATGCCCAAACTGTAATAGGCGAGTAACTCCGGAACCAGGATAGGACGTTCTTGTAAAAACGAATAACCCCAGACCCAATTCATCGGGACATCAGGATGAAACGGTTTAAACGGAAAATGAAGCTTTGCATATTGTTCCTGATCATGTAACCCGACTCTAGCCGGATTTAATGCAAAATCCTTTAAATGGCGATAACTATCACGCACTTTCTTCCTTTTACCTTGAGGCTCAATTCCGCAATATCGCTCCAACCCCTCCAAAATGGCCGTTAACTCACTTATTTCATAAGAATTAGAACGGCCAGCTACTCCCTCGTCAGCCCCAAACAACGGCATGTTAACCAAAACATCGGCAAATGGCAGCCTGAAATCCTCCATTTTTCCATTCATGATACCTGTACGATCATCCAGATAGTCTTCGACCAGCACTGTTTTCAATTCATCCATCGAACGGCAGCGATAACCGGTACCATTTAATTTAGGGCTGGACTCTAACTTAATTTCAGCTAATTCTGGTGTATCTTCAGGTACTGGACTGCAAATCGAGCACAATGGGTCAGGTAAGAAAACGTGACTGGAGATAGTTAACGTTCTCAGATTGGTAATGAATATCTTTTCTTCTAAGGAAGAGGGCTCTCCTGGAAGGACCTTCTTCACTTCGTTACTGATGAAGTTTGCCATTTGTGATAGTCCCGTTCTTGAAACCCATGCATCACGCTCGACACCCGCCCCTCTAGTCAATCTCATCTTAATCTCCCACATTTCAAGGCGATCAGGGCCGGCTATCAAGCGTCGTTTGTCAGCACAGAGAGAACAGCCCGGTCTGTCGTGCCGTACTAATGGACCAATGATCCCCTCACCGAACGAAACGAAACCTCTAAGCCAAGGGATACCAGCTGTCCTAAATCTCTCTTCCGCTTTTTGATGAATGGATGGCTGCCAAGCATCGCTAAGCACCAGAGCTAATTCTGTTTCTTCAGGAATCTCTTCGAAAATCCCTTGACGTCTTACTAGATAGTTGGTGGACAATTGATCGCAGACATAATCCGCTAATAAACCGTCTCCAGTAATGAGAATATGGGCAGTCATTAGGAATCCCCCTCTCGTACCTGCACACCATATACCCCTGCCAGTTCTTGTTTTAAAAAAGGCTCAATCGAGAGGTCATAGACAAATAGCTTTTTGCCGTTTCTATTCAAGACATGGATGGAAGATTGTAATAGCTCTAATTGTGTCATGTCATCACAAGAGGGGATTTCGAGTTTGGTTTCCTCTTTTTCCAGATAAATCATAGACTCCTTCTCTTGCCTAACAATAGAGCTTACCCGATTTTGAGCGTTCAATAATGCTTGCTGCAATGTATTTTGTAATGCCAATGTTGTGTTTAAACCTGTCCCTGTGTACAAACAGCCATTTGATCTTACCCATACAATAGGGAAGCCTAATACATCTTCTTTTAAACCAATGGTGGGTGCACCATTCAAGGTGGTCAGGGCATGTAAATAAAATCTGCACCGTTTATCTTCTATGGCTCCAATTGATACACGAAAAACCTTATTCAGGTGGTCCTCCTGTCTCTTTTTCAATGTTTCATCCAGATAGGCTTGCAGCCCTCGACAAACAGCTTCTGCGGTTGTTTCCCCTGAACCGATGCCAAGGAACCCTTCTGGAAGATGAACACCCACTTTATCTGTCTGATTAAGAGCGCCAAATCTAAGGGAATCTATCAGGTTGGCAGTATACATTTCAATGCCCTTGAGACCGGCATTCCTTCTTGCTTCTTCATGTGTCAGCCCCGAACAGACCACTTCCGGCAGCAGTTTTGCCGGTCCCTCTGATACCGGGTCAACGGCCTGAACATAGCATTGGGAAAGAGGAAGCTGTATCAAATTCCGTTCTTCCCAGGTATGGAAAATACCTATCTCTTTTGAGGTTAAGCGGCTGAAATATTCCAAAAGCAATCCTTGCTGCTCATCCCTGTCTGATTCTTGTTTAAGTTTTAAATCAAGATCTTCAACCTGTTCAGGTGTTAGCTTTGTAGACATTACCGCTGGATGTGGGATGAATGAAAGCCAGTCTCCTTCCAACGTTTCAAGATCAAGCATGTAAATTTGATTACTTTGATTTGGTGCCGCTATTCCTGTAACCTTCTTGAAAAATTCGAATGTAGAGACATTTGCCAAAATCGCTCCTGCAGTGGAAGAGAAGACCAGCGGCTGCCCATCTGCTTGTACGGAAGATTGATGAATTCTGCGCCATGCAGACTCGAAGCATCCCTCTGATTCTGGATGGGTTAACGGGCCAGATAACCCCACTCCTTCTAAATAGATAGCGGGAAGAAATGCCTTCTTTTCTTCTTGGCAAATTTGATTCAGCATCCTTAATTCATTTACATCTCCATCCTGAGAGACATACAGAATCCAATCATAGGACTGAACTGCATCTTTCCAAACATTTATTCCCGCCTCTTTAGGATAGGGTACTTCCACCACCTCGACATCGGCATCTATTTTCCTCGCATTCTGCCCAAGCAAATTAAGGCGCAGCCTATTGGTTGGAACCTCATCTGTGACCATGACATTTAATTTGGGCAGTCCCGAATCCAATAATGCAGAAACCAACGATACAAGGAAAGGTCCAGAGCCCACAGCCAAGACACTAGCCTGACGATACTTTTGAAAATGGTATGCACCTGATTCGATAAAGTTCTCGATAAATTCAATTTGTGAAGCATACTTTTCTAGAACTTGACGATTTAATTGATGGGGTATATCTTTGCTTACATCTCGAACAAAACCATTCTTGTACAATGCTTCACCGATTTCATATACCCTGTCACGGTACGCTCCCGTTAACCCCTCCGTCAAATCTCCCAATGTTTGCTCCCCATTGAACATCGGCAGCAATTTCTCGATCCACTGATAAATGGTTTTGCCCTCCATTCGGAAGGAACTTACGTTATTTCTAAAATAGACACCCCCCTGTTGATCCGGTAGATAAAATGTATCCTTTTTGGCCTTCAATCGTGAGGACGAGGTAAGTTTTGTCATTCAGCTCCTCCTTATT
Source organism: Neobacillus drentensis (assembly GCF_036965645.1). Taxonomy (GTDB): domain Bacteria; phylum Bacillota; class Bacilli; order Bacillales; family Cytobacillaceae; genus Neobacillus; species Neobacillus drentensis_D. The sequence continues at coordinate 55,306 of NZ_JBALPZ010000007.1, read as the reverse complement.
CCTTAACATTACAACTTATGCACTATCAGTTTATGTAGAGTTTTTTGTCCAATATGATAAATATAGTAAAGAAGTGCCCCCGCGGCACAGGTCGGTGCGGGAGCACTTTCTTCATAAAACAATATCGCTTCCTGTAATTCCCCATAGACAAGATTAAATAAAACCGATGCCAAAGCCAAAACAACTAAAGCCAATGCCAACACAACTAAAACCGCCACAACCGAAGCAGCCTCCACAACCACCGCAGCCACCGCAGCCGAAACAGCCGCCGCAGCGAAAGCCGAAGCCCCCACAACGACCGAAGCCTCCACAACGACCGAAGCCCCCACAACCATGGAAACCACCACAGCGCCCAAACATGCGCTCATCCTGGAATTGTGGAGCGTATGAAACTACCTCACCAGTTTGATATGGGTCCATTGACAACCCTTGTAACTCATTATGAAAATTTTGCACTTTTATTCCTCCCCTTTGTATTTAATCACCAAGTGAAACAGAAACCTGAAAAGAGAGTAAGTTAATTGGGCAATTTTGTGTAAAAAGAATTTCTAGTGCTGATGTACTCTCTTCAACAAAATATGGTTTTTTATGGGGGGTTGTTACTAATGTAAAAGCCTATTTTACTTTGAAAGTACAAAGTTACAAATGACTCTTTTTAGTCAATCAAATTGAATCATTAGAGAGTGAACAACTACGAGAGTCTATGGAACAAAAAAAGCTAATGATTGAAGTGCAAGAAATGCTAATGCCCAACAGAGTTAGCAGCGGCAGGAACAAAAGGAAAAAGGGTTCTTTTCTAGGTTATTTTGAAGGTAATAGCTATAGGTGAACAACTATAACCATGGAATAATGATATTAATGGTTATTTTTTCGCCTATTTTCTTAAGAAATCTGACTAGACAGTAATAACAATGAAGTAAAAACCCCTTGTCATATTGAGGATTTACTACTATTCAACTTAGACGAAAGACTATAGTGATAGAAGTTGAGAGAAAGACAGGCTATTTTCTTAGGACAATCTATCGTGTGGTACATATAAATAAATTACATCTTTTAAGGGGGAATATTTTTATATATGAGTAAAGACGTCGCAAAGAAACTTTTAGGTAAAGTAATCCAAGTTGACCGGAATGGCCCAGAATCTACAATTGGAAAGTTATTGCATGTGGGTCGCGATTATATCGCCATTCTTACAGATGAGGGGGTTGTTTACTACAACAGCCATCATATTAAAAGTTTTACTGAGAATAAAGGTGATATGGAGATCAACGTTGAAGTTCCTGAAGGCTTTGAATTTAAAGTAACGGATGATTTTAAAGGATTGTTTGAATCCTCCCAATATGATTGGATACGCATTAATCGTAGTGGTCCTGAAACTGTAGAGGGGTTACTAGCTGGTTTAGAAGATGATTTTGCTGTTTTAGTGAATTATGATGAGGTTATTCGTATTGCCCTTTTCCACATCAAAAATATCAGTTATGAAAAGGCTAAATCCATAAATGATGAATCAAATTATGAATCATTTGATGAATCATATGATGAATCAAGTTCAAGTTCAAGTTAAGTCCCACGGGTGAACCAATGAAAGCCTAACCTATTGATAATCTAGAAAAAACCGTTTCAAAATTCCATAGGTATATTGAGCTATGATGTGGTCATTTGAGGTCAATATTTTTTTCGTGGTCAAAATGTGGTCAAGAACGCTTGTCAGCAATAAAAAAGACTCCCAACCGAATGGTTGAGAGTCTTTGTATGTCCGCAAAAGATTAACGTTTTGAGAACTGAGGCGCACGACGAGCACCTTTAAGACCGTATTTCTTACGCTCTTTCATACGTGCATCACGAGTTAATAAACCTGCGCGCTTTAATGTTGGACGGAATTCTGGGTCAGCTTGAAGTAATGCACGAGCAATACCATGGCGGATTGCGCCAGCTTGACCAGTATATCCACCGCCGCTTACGTTTACAAGAACATCATAGCTGCCAACTGTTTCAGTTGCAACTAGTGGTTGTCTTACAACAACACGTAATGCTTCAAATGGGATATAATCTTCAATTTCACGACCATTAACTACAATTTTACCTGTGCCTGGAACTAGGCGCACACGTGCGACAGAGCTCTTACGACGACCAGTACCGATATATTGAACTTGTGCCAAGTTATTTCCCTCCCTCTAAATTAACCGCGAAGTTCGTAAACTTCAGGTTTTTGTGCTTGGTGTGGATGCTCACTGCCAGCATACACGTGTAATTTTTTGAACATTTGACGGCCAAGAGAATTTTTTGGAAGCATGCCTTTAACCGCAAGCTCAATCATTTTCTCAGCGTAGTTTGTACGCATCTCAAGAGCAGTTCTTGTCTTTAAACCACCTGGGTGCATTGTGTGACGGTAGTAGATCTTGTCAGTTAATTTCTTACCAGTTAGTTCTACTTTAGAAGCATTAAGAATAATTACGTTATCACCAGTGTCAACATGTGGTGTAAAAGTTGGTTTGTTTTTACCGCGTAAGATTGAAGCTACTTCAGAAGCAAGACGACCAAGAGTTTTGCCTTCTGCATCAATCACATACCATTTACGCTCGATATTGTTGGCATTTGCCATAAACGTTGAACGCATGAGTTTCCCTCCTATTAAATCCATTAAAGATTATTATTTTCGCACTTTTAATGCAATCAGCGCTCTATTCTGTTCCGGGAATAAACAACTGATGCCCTTGTGCAGTAATTTTTCAAATCATATATTTTCAATCACGATGAAGACTTTCCGGGGCTTTATCGTGGGATTAAAAACACGCACATCTAATATAATAAATACTACAGGTCTAAATGTCAAGGAAATGTTACACCAGGAAAAGTTGTTTTATAAGAAAGGCGGAAGTACCCGTTTAGCGAAGTACACTAGTCGCTGGGTACTGAAGCCAGACACTGCTCAAAGTTCCATGTTAGTAAAATACTTTCCAGAGGTAAAGTCCTTGGGCTGGTGCAGTCTTTCCAGCAAAGCGGCGGTCCTTTTTAGCCAAAATATCCGCCATTTCTTCAGGTCTTCGCTTTCCGCTGCCCACTTCCAATAAAGTTCCTGTTAGAATACGTACCATATTATATAAAAAACCATTTCCTACAAAGCGGAGAGTGAGAAAATCATTGTCTAATAGAAAATCAATTGTCTCAATGGTTCGAATTTTATCCTCTACCTCCGTCCTTGCCGAGCAAAAACTAGTAAAGTCATGGGTACCAATGAAAAAGCGGCTAGCTTCCTTCATGGCCTCTATATTTAAATCATAAGGATATTGATAGGAAAAATTCCGGTGAAAAGGATCCCTTTTCTTCAAAAGTTGGAGGACATAGTGATATTCTTTTCCAATCGCATCAAAACGGGCATGAAACGATGAATCCACTTTTAAGATTGAAAGGATAGATATATCTTCCGGCAGCAGCGAATTAAGGGCTGTTTCCCATTTTTCCTCAGAAATCGATAGTGGAGAATCGAAATGAATAACCTGTCCTTTTGCATGGACACCAGCATCTGTCCTTCCTGATGCAGAAACTTTAATTTGTTCCCCTTTATGCATCTTGGCCAACACTGCCTCCAGTACGGATTGGACGGTCCGACTCCTTGGCTGAATTTGGTAACCAGAAAAGCCCGAGCCATCATAAGAAATAATCGACTTATACCTTTGCATCATTTCTCCTTATTATGACCGTAGTATGATTAGTAAAATGGTTAATACAACTAATAAAATAATCTGAAGCGTATCCACTGTCCTCCAGCTCAGCTGACGGTATTTTGTCCTTCCTTCACCGCCGCGGTAGCCGCGTGCCTCCATGGCGATTGCAAGCTCCTCGGCCCGTTTAAAGGCGCTGACAAATAAAGGTATTAAGAGTGGGATGACTGCCTTAACCCGCTCCTTTAATGGACCGCTGTCGAACTCCACTCCACGGGCAATTTGAGCCTTCATAATCTTGTCGGTTTCCTGCATCAGCGTTGGGATAAACCGTAAGGATATAGACATCATTAACGCCATTTCATGGACCGGAAACCGGACCTTTTTTAAAGGATTTAAAAGGGTTTCCATCCCATCGGTAATCTCTATAGGACTAGTCGTTAGAGTTAATAGAGATGTCATGAGGATTAAGAAAAAGAATCTTAGCGAAATAAAGATCCCCTGCCTTACGCCCCCTTCATAAATCTCTAATGGGCCAAATTTAAATAGGAGGTCCCCCTGCTTGGTGAAAAATAACTGAAGAACTAACGTAAATAAAACAAGCCATATAACCGGTTTGAGACCACCGTATAAAAAGCGGACCGGAATCTTCGAAATGCCAAGCATATAAAAAGTATAAATGCCAATAAGTACATAGGTAATCCAGTTATTAGCAAAAAAGATAATGCAGACAAATAAAAAGATAATTAAAAGTTTGGACCGCGGATCCATTTTGTGAACGGTTGAATCAGCAGGTACATAACGGCCAAAAATCATTTTTTCCATCATGATCGAACACCTCTGCTTAAAACCTCAGAAACCTTAGAGGATAACTCGTCAATTGTGAGATAGATTTTATCTAATTTAATGCCTGTTTGTTTTTCCAATTTGAGCTGAAACCGAACAACTTCTGGAACATCAAGGCCCATTTGTACTAATTCCACCGGCGAAGAGAAAATTTCTTCTGGTGTTCCTTTTTTAGCGACTTTGCCCTGCTGCATAATAACAATTTGGTCTGCATATCTTGCTGCATCTTCCATACTATGAGTGACTAATATGGTAGATAATTTTCTTTCCTTATGAAGTGCATAGAACATATCCATAATCTCTTTACGGCCCCTTGGATCTAAACCTGCTGTAGGCTCGTCCAAAACGATGACATCCGGTCCCATTGCTAATACTCCAGCTATAGCTACACGCCGCATTTGGCCCCCTGAAAGGTCGAATGGCGATTTTACTAGAATATCCTCAGCAAGACCAACCTGCTTTAATGCAAGCCGTGCCCGCTCCTTTGCCTCTGTTTCAGATACTCCAAAATTCATGGGCCCAAAAATAATGTCCTTTTCGACTGTTTCTTCAAATAACTGATGTTCCGGAAATTGAAAAACGATACCGACCTTTTGTCGGACAGGTTTTAAATGTTTATTTTTCTGTCCAGCTTTAATTTCATGACTGCCAATTTTCACAGTCCCCTTAGAAGGCTGCAGCAATGCATTTAAGTGCTGCAAAACCGTTGATTTACCTGAGCCTGTATGACCAATGATAGCCATATAAGTGCCAGCGGGAATATCAATAGAGACATCTTCAATCGCCAGCCGCTCAAAAGGGGTGTTTGCTTGATAACGGTATTCTACCTGTTGAAGCGAGATGTCCATAATTCTGTCACCAACTCTTCTTCCGATAAATAATGCTTTGATAGTGTAATTCCATTTTCACGAAAAGCTTTGCTCATCTTTACTGAGAAAGGAATGTCCAATCCTAATTTAATCAATTGTTCATCCATGGCAAAAATCTCTTCCGGTGTGCCCTCACGAAATACTTCCCCACTGTTCATGACAATTATCCGGTCAGCTTTGGCTGCCTCCTCGAGATCATGAGTAATGGAGATGACAGTAAGGGAATTTTCTTGTTTGAGCATACGAACAGTCTCCAATACCTCCTCACGCCCTCTAGGATCTAGCATAGACGTTGCCTCATCGAGGATAATAATGGCGGGTCTTAATGCCAATACACCAGCAATCGCTACACGCTGTTTCTGACCACCTGATAGATGGTGGGGCTCTTGATATAGAAATTGATCCATTTTTACTCTTTTTAAAGAATCTTCTACGCGATGCACCATTTCTTCTCGAGGTACACCATTATTTTCTAAACCAAAAGCCACATCATCCTGGACAGTTGTCCCTACAAATTGGTTGTCTGGATTTTGAAAGACCATGCCGATTTTCTTCCGAACATCCCAAATCGTCTCTTCATTCAGCTTTAAGGTATCAATGGTGATTTCGCCCTCTTGGGGAAACTGAAGACCATTTAATAATTTCGCCATCGTTGATTTACCAGATCCATTATGCCCGACAATTGCAAGCCATTCCCCTTCATAAATATCGAAGCTCACATTTTTCAAAGCATACCGTTCCTGCGTATCATATTGAAAGGATACTCCCTTTAAAGATACAATTGACTTTTTCATCGCGCCATTCTCCCTAGCTAGACTATACTCCGCTCATATTGAAAAAATAAATACCTTTCTATATAACAAAAAAAGCCTGCACCTCGTCCCCTAGCAGCACGTATTCAACTGCGGATAAAGGGATTTCTTAAAAGAAATGGGAGGAGGTGCATGAGCTAGACGAGACGTGAAGAAGAAAACAAATTTTATATGGTTTTCATTAAAAGGATAAAGTAAATCCTTTAGGCTCCATAGTTTTGGAGTCACGCTCATCATAACACTCGTTTGGCTTGTGTCGGACAATTATAAAAATTTCCTTTACAGAAAAAGGGCAAAGAACAAGTTTGATTGTAAACTGTCCAGCGCCCTTGTTGTCTGTTAAAGTGTATTAAACTAACTCGATAATAACCATTGGCGCACCGTCACCGCGGCGAGGTCCAAGTTTCATAATACGAGTGTATCCACCTTGACGCTCTTGGTAACGTGGAGCGATATCAGCGAAAAGTTTTTGAACAGCATCTTGACCATTTTCAGCATTAGCAACTTCATTACGAACGTAAGAAGAAGCTTGACGGCGAGCATGTAGATCTCCGCGTTTACCTAGTGTGATCATTTTTTCAACAGTTGAGCGAATTTCTTTCGCACGAGTTTCTGTTGTTTCAATGCGTTCGTTGATAATTAAATCTGTAGTTAAATCACGTAGCATAGCTTTACGCTGTGCACTTGTGCGTCCTAACTTTCTGTATGCCATGAAGGGTTCCCTCCTTTGTTGAAGTCATAAAACGGATGTCAGCAACGCCAGACTAGTCGTCTTTACGTAAGCCTAATCCAAGCTCTTCTAGTTTTGCCTTCACTTCTTCGAGTGATTTACGGCCTAAGTTACGAACTTTCATCATATCTTCTTCAGTCTTATTTGCTAATTCCTGAACAGTGTTGATGCCAGCACGCTTTAAGCAGTTATAAGAACGAACAGAAAGATCTAGTTCTTCAATTGTCATTTCTAGAACTTTTTCTTTTTGGTCTTCTTCTTTTTCAATCATAATTTCAGCATTTTGAGCTTCGTCTGTTAAACCTACGAAAATATTCAAATGCTCGGTCAAAATTTTCGAACCAAGAGCAATCGCTTCTTTTGGCCCAGTGCTTCCATCTGTCCAAACATCAAGCGTTAGCTTATCATAATTTGATAATTGACCTACACGAGTATTTTCTACCTGATAAGATACACGAGAAATTGGCGTAAAAATGGAATCAATCGGAATAACACCAATCGGTTGATCTTCTCTTTTGTTCTGTTCAGCCGGTGTATATCCACGTCCGCGTTTAGCCGTTAAACGCATACGGAGATGTCCATTTGCAGCTAATGTAGCAATATGAAGGTCAGGATTTAAAATCTCAACATCACTGTCATGTGTGATGTTACCAGCTTTAACAGGTCCTTCACCTTGTACATCAATCTCAAGAGTTTTCTCTTCGTCAGAGTAGATTTTTAAAGCTAATTTTTTAATGTTTAAAATGATGGATGTTACATCCTCTACGACGCCTTCAATTGTTGAGAACTCATGAAGTACCCCATCGATTTGAATCGATGTAACAGCGGCACCTGGGAGTGAAGATAATAGGATACGACGTAAGGAGTTACCCAAAGTGGTACCATATCCACGCTCAAGTGGCTCTACGACGAACTTACCGTACTTGGCATCATCGTTGATCTCAATCGTTTCGATTTTTGGTTTTTCTATTTCGATCATCAAATAACCCTCCTTCAAAACGTCGAAACTTCATTAGGTTTTTCCTAAGAAATTCCCCCATGTATACGTTCCCGTTTTGTGCACAACAACTGGAATAAATCTTCTGTATTAGTGCAAATAATTAATATCATATCCCATTATAGACACATGATACGAATCTTATACAGAAAAATTAAACACGACGACGTTTAGGTGGACGGCATCCATTATGAGGAACAGGTGTAACGTCTTTAATAGCAGTTACTTCAAGACCAGCAGCTTGAAGAGCACGGATAGCAGCTTCACGGCCTGCACCAGGTCCCTTAACAGTAACTTCAAGAGTTTTCATACCATGTTCGATAGAAGTCTTAGCTGCAGTTTCAGCTGCCATTTGTGCTGCGAATGGAGTAGATTTACGAGAACCTCTAAATCCAAGCGCACCTGCACTTGACCATGAAATTGCATTACCATGAACATCAGTGATAGTTACGATCGTATTGTTAAAAGTTGAACGGATATGAGCGATACCAGATTCAATATTCTTTTTAACACGACGTTTACGTGTATTAGTTTTACGTGCCATTTAAATTAACCTCCTTTGCCGATTACTTCTTCTTGTTCGCAACAGTCTTACGAGGACCTTTGCGTGTACGAGCGTTGTTTTTCGTATTTTGTCCACGAACCGGTAAACCACGACGATGACGTAATCCGCGGTAGCAGCCGATTTCCATTAAACGCTTAATGTTAAGAGAAATTTCACGGCGAAGATCACCTTCAACTTTTAGTTTGTCGATGATGTCACGGATTTTATTAAGTTCATCCTCAGTTAAATCACGTACACGAGTATTTTCAGAAACACCAGCTTCTGACAATACTTTTTGTGCAGTAGCTTTACCAATACCATAAATGTAAGTCAAAGAGATAACTACACGCTTTTCACGTGGAATATCTACACCAGCAATACGTGCCATAATGAGCGCACCTCCTTAAAATTAACCTTGTTTTTGTTTATGTTTAGGGTTTTCACAGATAACCATAACTTTTCCGCGTCTACGGATAACTTTGCACTTTTCGCAGATCGGTTTGACAGATGGTCTTACTTTCATTATCCTAACCTCCTTAATAGTACGGAGTGCAAGCAAGCATTTTATTTGAAGCGGTAGGTAATTCTTCCGCGTGTTAAGTCATATGGAGAAAGCTCAACTGTTACTTTGTCACCAGGAAGAATTCGAATGAAATGCATACGAATTTTACCGGAAACATGAGCCAGCACTGTATGACCATTTTCTAATTCTACCTTAAACATTGCATTTGGCAAAGTTTCTAGTACTTTACCTTCAATTTCAATAACATCGTCTTTGGCCATCGTCTCGTCTCCCTTCTTAAAATCAAAAATAGTGTTCGAAAATGTATTGCAAACCTTTCATTCGTTCAACAATAGCAACCTTATAATATTACCATATTGTTTGACGTCTGTCCGCAAGTTTTTTTCTACATATGCAAGAATAAGTAATTCCTCATGTAAGTCTTGCCCAACTCTCGGTTCTACATACTCAGTACTATAGAAAAGCTATTTTCTAGCACATACTTTTGAAGCTATTGGAAGAGTTGTCGAGAGTCGCTCGCACAGTTGTAACATTGACCATTAACGAAGGTCTCCAAGTAGTTGCTGAATATCAGCGAATACTTTTCGTATATCTTGCTGGCCATCGATCGTGCGAAGATAGCCCTTTGTTTCATAAAAAGTTAGTAATGGCTCTTGTTGTTTGATATTTACATCTAATCGATTTTGAACTGTTTCAGCATTATCATCCGCTCTTTGGTACAGTTCTCCGCCACACTTGTCGCAGACACCCTCTTTTGCAGGAGGATTAAAGATTAAATGATAAGTTGAACCACATTCTTTACAAATTCGACGTCCAGTCAAACGATCCATCAAGATACTTTTATCAACACTGATGTTGATTACGTAATCTATCTTTTTATTTAAATCAGATAGTAAGTTTTCCAAAGCCTCTGCTTGAGGTACAGTTCTAGGAAATCCGTCTAAAAGGAAACCCTTCTGACAATCATCCTTGCTAAGTCGTTCACGAACAATGCCAATTGTCACCTCATCGGGTACAAGTTCACCTTTATCCATGAATGATTTCGCTTGTAAACCTAGTTCTGTTCCTTCTTTCATCGCTGCACGGAACATATCTCCTGTTGAGATATGAGGGATGCCGTATTGTTCGACGATTCTCTCAGCTTGTGTGCCTTTACCGGCACCTGGAAGCCCCATTAATACTAAATTCACACGTGTTCCCCCCTCGTGCTTTAAGTGGGTTTCAGGGGCCTAAAGGTCCCTAAAACCTATTTTATAAAGCCTTTATAATGACGTTTAACAAGTTGTGCCTCAAGCTGTTTATACGTATCAAGCGCAACTCCGACTACGATCAACAAACTTGTTCCCCCAATTTGAGCCGATTGCGGCAGGTTCGCTAATTTAATGAAAATAGTTGGAAGTATTGCAATAATCGTTAAGAAAATGGCACCAACAAAGGTTAAACGGTATAAGACGCGAGTTAAGTATTCCTGCGTACTCTTTCCTGGTCTGATACCAGGAATATAGCCGCTCTGCTTTTGTAAGTTTTCCGCTGCTTGTTCAGGGTTGACTTGGATAAAAGCATAGAAATAAGTGAACGCGATAATTAAAATGGCATATAGCGTCATCCCAATTGGATGAGTATAATCAAGGTTTGTTGTAATCCAAGTTGTTACATCATTTGTTGGAAAAAAGGATGCTATTGTTCTTGGCGTTACAATAAATGAAACCGCAAAGATAACCGGGATAACCCCAGCAGCATTAACCTTTAACGGCATATGCGTGGACTGTCCGCCAACAGGATTACGTCCTGTAACCATACGTTTTGCATATTGAATTGGTATTTTACGATTTGCCTGTTGGATAAAAATAACCCCAACAACGATGGCGATAATCGCAATAACGATAAGTATTACCGTTACAATACGTAAGAATAAAGCTTCACCGGCATTCTCAAACTGTTGAACATAAATTTGATTAACAGTTGATGGGATCCCAGCTGCAATCCCTGCAAAGATGATAATGGAAATTCCATTTCCTACACCTTTTTCAGTAATTTGCTCACCAAGCCACATCAAAAATGAGGTACCAGCAGTTAGTGTAACAGCAATTAATAAATACGTACCAATACCAGGATTCTCAATCAATTGTCCGCTGGCTAGGTTATTAAAACCGTAGGACATACCTAATGCTTGGATAAATCCAAGCACAACAGTAAAGTATCGGGTAAATTGAGCAATCTTACGACGGCCCGCCTCACCTTGCTTGGACCATTCCGTAAATTTTGGAACAACGTCCATTTGTAAAAGCTGGATGATGATTGAAGCTGTGATATACGGCATAATACCCATTGCAAAGATGGAGAATTGTTTTAATGCTCCACCTCCAAAGGTATTAAGGATACCGAAAACACTTAGCTTATCTTGATTTGCAAGCACCTCAGCATTTACATTCGGTACAGGAATAAAAGTACCTAGTCGAAAAACAACTAGCATTAACAGAGTGAAAATGATCTTACGTCTTATCTCACTCACGCGCATAAAACTGGAGATTGTCTGGAACATTAGATCACCTCAGTAGTTCCACCAGCAGCTTCGATCGCTTCCTTAGCAGCAGAGGAGAATTTGTGAGCTTTAACAGTCAACTTTTTCTCTACGTTCCCTTTAGCAAGAATTTTGATCCCTGCTTTTTCGTTACTTACAACGCCTGTTTCGATAAGAAGTTCTGGAGTAACTTCTGTACCTTCTTCAAAGCGATTTAATGTATCAAGATTAACAACAGCATATTCTTTGCGGCTGATATTGGTAAAACCACGTTTTGGCAAACGACGGAATAAAGGTGTTTGACCACCTTCGAAACCTAAGCGCACACCGCCGCCAGAACGAGCGTTTTGACCTTTATGACCTTTACCTGCTGTTTTACCTTGACCAGAACCGATTCCACGGCCTAAACGCTTGCGTTCGTGACGAGAACCTTCTGCAGGTTTTAATTCATGAAGTTTCATATTGGCACCTCCTTATAAAAGAAAACAATCAATTATTGTTCTTTAACTGTTACAAGGTGAGCAACTTTATTGATCATACCACGAATAGCAGCATTATCTTGATGCTCAACTGTTTGATTTAATTTACGTAAACCTAGCGCCTTAACTGTTTCACGTTGGTCCTCAGGGCGACCAATTACGCTGCGGTTGAGGGTAATTAAGAGTTTCGCCATTTGATTTCCCCCCTTATCCTAACAGTTCTTCTACTGATTTACCACGTAATTTTGCTACGTCTTCAGCACGTTTTAATTGTTTTAATCCATCGATTGTTGCGCGAACCATGTTAATCGGAGTATTTGTTCCTAGTGACTTAGAAAGGATGTCAGCAACACCGCCTAATTCTAGGACAGCACGAACTGGACCACCAGCGATAACTCCAGTACCTTCAGAAGCAGGTTTTAAAAGGATTTCGCCAGCACCAAAACGTCCAATAACTTGGTGAGGAATTGTAGTTCCAACCATTGGTACTTCGACTAAGTTTTTCTTTGCATCTTCGATGGCTTTACGGATCGCATCTGGTACTTCTTGTGCTTTACCAGTACCGAAACCTACATGACCGTTTTTATCCCCAACTACTACAAGAGCAGAGAAACGGAAACGACGTCCACCTTTAACAACTTTCGCAACACGGTTAACCGTTACTACGCGTTCTTCTAGTTCAAGCTTGTTTGGATCAATACGACGCATCTTATTGTGTCCCTCCTTTGTCTATTAAAATTGTAAGCCGTTCTCACGAGCAGCATCAGCTAGTGCTTGCACACGTCCGTGATATAGGTATCCTCCACGGTCAAAGACAACAGCAGTGATACCTTTTTCTACCGCACGTTTAGCAACTAATTCACCGACCGCTTTTGCAGCTTCAATGTTACTAGTGGATTCAAGACCGAAGTCTTTTTCCATCGTAGAAGCACTTGCTAAAGTGACTCCATTCATGTCATCGATTAATTGAGCATAAATGTGTTTATTTGAACGGTACACATTTAGACGTGGACGAGCAGAAGTACCGCTAAGTTTCGCACGAACACGAGCGTGTCTTTTCTTGCGAGTAGCGTTCTTATCTTGCTTCGTAATCATTTACGTCACTCCTTTCGTTTACTTATGCGGCATTACTTACCAGTTTTACCCTCTTTACGACGAACAAATTCGCCTTCGTAACGAATTCCTTTGCCTTTATATGGCTCTGGAGGACGAACTTGACGGATATTGGCTGCTAATGCACCAACACGTTCTTTATCAGTACCTTTAACGATAACTTTTGTGTTAGATGGTACTTCGATTTCAAGGCCAGTTTCAGGTTCAATTTCAACCGGATGTGAGTATCCAACGTTTAATACAAGTTTGTTACCTTGCTTTTGAGCACGGTATCCAACCCCGATTAACTCTAAGCCTCTAGTGAAGCCAGTAGAAACACCTTCAACCATATTAGCGATTACCGCACGAGTTGTACCATGTAATGCGCGGTGTTCTTTCACGTCAGATGGACGAGCAATTGTTACAATATTCTCTTCTACAGTGATTGTAATATCAGGATTAAAAGTACGAGTAAGTTCGCCTTTAGGTCCTTTAACTGTTACAGTATTGTCGTTTAATGTAACCGTAACTCCTGCTGGAATTTCGATCGGTTTTTTTCCTACGCGAGACATTTAGTGCACCTCCATTCATTCAAAAACTTATTACCAAACGTAAGCTAAAACTTCTCCGCCTACTTGTTTTGCACGAGCTTCTTTATCAGTAATAACACCAGTAGATGTAGAAACTAGAGCGATACCAAGACCGTTAAGTACGCGAGGCACTTCATTTGATTTAGCGTAAACGCGAAGCCCAGGCTTGCTTATGCGCTTAAGACCTGTAATAACACGTTCGTTATTAGCACCGTATTTTAAGAAGATACGGATAATACCTTGTTTGTTGTCTTCAATATACTCAACATCACGAACGAAACCTTCACGCTTTAAAATTTCAGCGATTTCCTTCTTTAAATTAGAAGCAGGCACTTCTAACTTTTCGTGACGTACCATGTTCGCATTACGAATGCGAGTAAGCATATCAGCAATTGGATCTGTCATGACCATTATTTTTACCTCCTTCCCAACATCTAGTTTTACCAGCTAGCTTTTTTAACACCAGGAATTTGTCCTTTGTATGCTAATTCACGGAAACAAATACGGCAAAGCTTAAATTTACGGTATACAGAGTGTGGACGACCGCAACGTTCGCAGCGAGTATACTCTTGTACTTTGAATTTAGGCGTGCGTTGTTGTTTCGCAATCATTGACTTTTTAGCCACGTTTTCGCCTCCCTTATTTAACGATTACTTTTGGAATGGCATTCCAAATTGAGTTAAAAGTTCACGAGATTCTTCATCAGTGTTTGCAGTCGTTACGATAACGATGTCCATACCACGAACTTTGCTTACTTTATCGTAATCAATTTCAGGGAAGATTAATTGTTCTTTAATACCTAAAGTGTAGTTACCGCGACCATCAAATGCTTTCTTAGAAACACCACGGAAGTCACGTACACGAGGTAAAGAAACGGAAACTAATTTATCCAAGAATTCGTACATGCGCTCACCGCGAAGTGTAACCTTTGCACCGATTGGCATACCTTCACGAAGACGGAAACCAGCGATAGATTTTTTCGCACGAGTTACAACAGGTTTTTGACCAGTAATTGTAGCTAGCTCTTCAACAGCATTGTCAAGTGCTTTAGCATTTGCAACTGCGTCACCTACACCCATGTTGATCACGATTTTCTCAAGTTTTGGTACTTCCATAACTGATTTATAGTTGAACTTGCTCATTAGAGCAGGTGTTACTTCTTTAACAAATTTTTCTTTTAGGCGGTTCATCATTGTACCTCCCTTCTTTTATAAACTATTTATCTAATACTTCACCGGATTTTGCTACGCGTACTTTTTTGCCATCAACCGTAGTGTAACCTACACGAGTTGGGTTACCTGTTTTAGGATCGATAGGCATAACATTTGATACATGGATTGGAGCCTCAAAGCTGACAATTCCGCCTTGTGGGTTCACCTGAGAAGGCTTAGAGTGTTTCTTAACGATGTTTACACCTTCGACAAGAACACGGCTTTCTTTAGGATAAGCAGCTAGGATTACTCCTGTTTTGCCTTTATCCTTACCAGAGATCACTCTGACCTTATCACCTTTTTTAACATGCATCCGTAAGCACCTCCTTAAAGGCAATTTGGATTTAAATTATAGTACTTCTGGAGCTAAAGAAACGATTTTCATAAAGTTGTTGTCGCGAAGTTCGCGGGCAACTGGTCCGAAGATACGAGTTCCACGAGGGCTTTTATCATCTTTAATGATGACACATGCGTTTTCATCAAAACGGATGTATGAGCCATCGGGACGACGCGCACCGCTCTTTGTACGAACAATAACTGCCTTAACAACGTCACCTTTTTTAACAACGCCACCAGGTGTTGCTTGTTTTACTGTACAAACGATCACATCACCAATACCAGCAGTTTTGCGACCTGAACCACCAAGAACTTTAATCGTAAGTACTTCACGAGCACCAGAGTTGTCAGCAACTTTTAAACGTGATTCTTGTTGAATCATGTGTGTAACCTCCCTTCGGAATGAAGCTTATCCGAACAATTAAATAATAACTGCTTTTTCTACAATTTCAACTAAACGGAAACGCTTAGTAGCTGAAAGTGGGCGTGTTTCCATGATACGTACTACATCGCCGATTTTTGCTTCGTTTTGCTCATCATGAGCCTTAAACTTTTTAGAGTATTTCACGCGTTTACCGTATAAAGGATGCTTTTTATGTGTTTCTACTAAGACAGTAACGGTTTTATCCATTTTGTCAGAAACAACGCGTCCAGTGTAAACTTTGCGCTGGTTACGTTCACTCATTGTGTGAACCTCCTCTCGGATAATTACTTGTTAACGCTGATTTCTCTTTCACGAACAACTGTCTTCATGCGAGCAATCGATTTGCGTACTTCACGAATACGAGCTGTGTTTTCAAGTTGTCCTGTCGCCAATTGAAAGCGAAGGTTGAAAAGCTCTTCTTTTAAAGATTTAACTTTTTGTTCAATTTCTGCAGTGGTAAGTTCACGTAGTTCATTAGCTTTCACTTGATTCACCACCAATTTCTTCACGTTTTACAAACTTACATTTTACAGGAAGTTTGTGCATTGCAAGACGAAGTGCTTCACGAGCGATTTCTTCAGAAACACCAGCGATTTCGAACATAATTTTTCCAGGCTTAACAACAGCTACCCATCCTTCAGGTGCCCCTTTACCGGAACCCATCCGAACTTCTAGCGGTTTAGCTGTATAAGGCTTATGAGGGAAGATTTTGATCCAAACTTTACCGCCACGTTTCATGTAACGTGTCATTGCAATACGAGCTGCTTCGATTTGACGGTTTGTGATCCATGAAGCTTCTAATGCCTGTAGGCCGTATTCACCGAAAGTTACTTCAGTACCGCCTTTAGCTTGACCGCGCATCTTTCCACGGTGTTGACGGCGATATTTTACGCGTTTTGGCAATAACATAATTATTTGCCTCCTTCCGCATTTTTCTTCTTAGTAGGAAGGACTTCTCCCTTATAGATCCATACTTTTACGCCTAGCTTACCATAAGTAGTATCAGCTTCAGCTGTAGCATAGTCGATATCTGCACGAAGTGTATGAAGTGGAACAGTTCCTTCGCTATAGTGTTCAGAACGAGCAATATCAGCTCCACCTAAACGACCAGATACCATTGTTTTGATACCTTTTGCACCTGCACGCATTGCACGTTGGATAGCTTGCTTTTGTGCACGACGGAAGGATACACGGTTTTCTAATTGACGAGCAATATTTTCAGCAACTAGTTTAGCATCAACGTCAGCTCTCTTGATCTCAAGAATGTTGATGTGAACACGTTTGCCAGTTAATTGATTTAGTGCTTTACGAAGTGCTTCAACTTCAGTACCGCCTTTACCGATAACCATACCAGGTTTCGCAGTATGAACAGTTACATTCACACGGTTAGCAGCAC
Source organism: Neobacillus drentensis (assembly GCF_036965645.1). GTDB lineage: Bacteria > Bacillota > Bacilli > Bacillales > Cytobacillaceae > Neobacillus > Neobacillus drentensis_D. The sequence continues at coordinate 38,274 of NZ_JBALPZ010000007.1, read as the reverse complement.
GTTCGATTTCTACTTTAGAAACAGAAGCATCTTTTAAACGCTTCGTGATATACTCACGAACTTTAAGGTCTTCGTGTAAAAGTTCAGCAAAGTCTTTACCTGCGTACCACTTAGATTCCCAATCACGGATGATTCCGATACGCAAACCGACTGGATTTACTTTTTGACCCACAGCTTATCCCTCCTTCTTTTCTGTTAAAACGATTGTAATGTGGCTAGTGCGCTTATTGATTTGGCTAGCACGGCCCATAGCACGAGGACGGAAACGTTTTAAAGTTGGTCCTTCGTCAACGAATGCTTGTGCGACAACTAGATTGTTAACGTCCATTTCATAGTTGTGCTCAGCGTTTGCCATAGCAGATTTTAATACTTTCTCTACGATTGGAGAAGCAGCCTTAGGAGTGAGATTTAAAATCGCCACCGCTTCACCAACTTGCTTACCTCGGATTAAATCAACGACTAAACGTGCTTTACGAGGAGCAATACGAACTGTTCTTGCAACAGCTTTAGCTTGCATTTGGATGCCCTCCTCTCTTAACGTCTTGTTTTCTTGTCATCATTACCATGGCCTTTGTAAGCACGTGTTGGAGCGAATTCTCCAAGCTTGTGTCCTACCATGTCTTCAGTAACATAAACAGGCACATGTTTGCGACCATCATAAACTGCGATAGTGTGGCCGATAAATTGTGGGAAAATCGTAGAACGTCGAGACCAAGTTTTAATAACTTGCTTACTCTCAGTTTCATTTAACTTTTCGACCTTAACCATTAAATGATCATCAACAAATGGTCCTTTTTTCAAGCTGCGACCCATGAAGGAACCTCCCTTCGTGACTGTTCTACGGTCCGGCTATGAACCGTAGCTTTAGTCCCGTTATTTTTTACGACGACGTACGATAAACTTATCTGATTTGTTTTTCTTCTTACGTGTTTTGTATCCAAGAGTTGGTTTACCCCAAGGAGACATTGGTGATTTACGTCCGATTGGTGAACGTCCTTCACCACCACCGTGTGGGTGATCGTTAGGGTTCATAACAGATCCACGTACAGTTGGACGCTTGCCTAACCAGCGTGAACGACCTGCTTTACCAATGTTGATAAGTTCGTGTTGCTCGTTACCTACTTGACCGATAGATGCACGGCACTCAGCAAGGATCATACGAGTTTCACCAGAAGTTAAACGTACAAGTACGTATTTTCCTTCTTTACCAAGTACTTGTGCGCTTGTTCCAGCAGAACGAACTAACTGGCCGCCTTTTCCTGGTTTTAATTCGATGTTGTGTACTACAGTACCAACAGGAATGTTAGCTAGTGGAAGGGCGTTACCCACTTTAATGTCTGCCTCAGGACCTGACATTACTTCCATACCAACTTCTAAGTTTTTAGGAGCTAAGATATAACGCTTTTCTCCATCAACATAATTAATTAATGCGATATTCGCAGAACGATTTGGATCATACTCGATTGTAGCAACGCGTCCTGGAATGCCATCTTTGTTACGTTTAAAATCAATTAAACGATATTGACGCTTATGGCCGCCACCTTGATGACGAACAGTTAACTTACCTTGGTTATTACGGCCGCCCTTGCTCTTTAATGGAGCTAATAGAGATTTTTCTGGAGTGCTAGTTGTGATTTCAGCGAAATCAGAAACTGTCATTCCGCGACGACCATTGGAGGTAGGTTTGTACTTTTTAATCGCCATTTAATTTCCCTCCTCTTCTTGATAGGTTCTTATGCTTCAAAGATTTCGATTTCTTTGCTATCAGTAGTTAATTTAACGATTGCTTTACGGCGTTTATTTGTGTAACCGCCGAATTTACCCATACGCTTGAATTTACCTTTATAGTTCATGATGTTAACTTTCTCAACATCTACGCCAAAGATTTCTTCGATTGCATCTTTAACTTGTGTTTTGTTAGCTCTAACATCAACTTCAAACGTATATTTCTTTTCAGACATTAGGTCAGTAGACCGCTCAGTGATAACGGGGCGCTTAATGATATCGCGTGCATCCATTATGCAAGCACCTCCTCTACTTTTTCAACCGCTGCTTTAGTCATGATTAATTTATCATGGCCAACAACGTCTAAAACATTGATTCCATCAGCTGTTACAACTGTTACACCAGGGATGTTACGTGCAGATAATGCTACGTTTTCATCAAGGTCGGCAGTAACGATTAGAGCTTTCTTCTCGACAGAAAGGCCACCTAATACTGATTTGAATTCTTTAGTTTTTGGTGCTTCGAAAGCTAGGCTTTCAAGAACTAAGATGTTTTCCTCTAACACTTTTGTTGAAAGTGCAGATTTGATCGCTAAGCGACGAACCTTTTTAGGTAATTTATAGCTGTAGCTGCGTGGTGTTGGACCAAATACAGTACCACCTCCGCGCCATTGTGGTGAACGGATAGACCCTTGACGAGCACGGCCAGTACCTTTTTGTCTCCATGGCTTACGGCCTCCGCCTGCTACTTCTGAACGAACTTTTGTTTTATGAGTTCCTTGACGTAAAGAAGCTCTTTGCATAACAATTGCTTCAAATAATACGTGTTGGTTAGGCTCAATACCAAATACTGAATCATTAAGTTCGATATCTCCAACTTGTGAACCGCTTTGGTTTAATAATGCTACTTTAGGCATTCCTTTGTTCCTCCTTTCTTACAAAGTGTCTTATGCTTTAACCGCACCTTTGATTTTTAATAATGCTTTTTTCGCGCCTGGTACGTTACCTTTGATCAAAAGTAAGTTACGCTCTGTATCAACTTTTACGATCTCAAGATTTTGAACAGTAATTTGTTCTCCGCCCATGCGTCCTGCTAACTTTTTACCTTTGAATACACGGTTTGGAGCAACAGGTCCCATTGAACCAGGACGACGGTGATAACGTGAACCGTGAGCCATTGGGCCGCGTGATTGTCCGTGGCGTTTGATAACACCTTGGAAACCTTTACCCTTTGAGATTCCTGTTACATCTACGATATCGCCTGCAGCGAAAATATCAACTTTGACTTCTTGACCAACCTCATATGCAGCTAAGTCGTCTCCGCGGAATTCGCGAATGAAGCGCTTAGGAGCAGTATTTGCCTTTGCAACATGTCCCTTTTCCGGTTTGTTAGCTAACTTTTCACGTTTATCTTCAAAACCAACTTGAACAGCAACATATCCATCGCTATCAACTGATTTCTTTTGAAGAACAACGTTTGGAGCTACTTCAACAACAGTTACTGGAATTAAGTTTCCGTTTTCTGCAAATACTTGAGTCATACCAATTTTTCTTCCTAAGATTCCTTTGGTCATGTAAGTCACACCTCCTAAATTTTTGATTGTTTATTTGATTAAAGTTTAATTTCGATATCTACACCAGATGGTAAATCTAAACGCATCAACGCATCAACTGTTTGTGGAGTTGGGTTAACGATGTCGATTAGACGCTTATGTGTCCGCATTTCGAATTGCTCACGTGAATCTTTGTATTTATGAACCGCACGTAGAATTGTGTAAACAGACTTTTCAGTTGGTAACGGAATTGGACCAGATACAGCCGCACCAGAACGTTTTGCTGTTTCAACGATTTTCTCTGCTGATTGATCAAGGATTCTGTGATCATACGCTTTAAGACGGATACGAATTTTTTGTTTTGCCATTATTTTCCCTCCTTTATTCGCCTATTTTCAAAATAGACAGTTCTCAGTGAAAATTTCCCACACACTCGCCATGGCAAAGCGGCCGGGTGTGTCAGCAACCTTCCACATCATCGCAGTCAAAGACCAACATTGTCTATTATACATAAAACATAAAGCAAACGCAACAATTTATTATGTTTTTTTCTTTATGTTTCTGTCTTGAACACTTTTCCTATTATAGCGGCTGTATCTAACTTTTTCAACACTTAATCTCAATCTCCAAAAATCTCCTAATTAGTTTTGTAAATTAGATATATAAAAGCTGTGTTGTGACATTCTAAATCTAACTGATTATGGTGCTTTGTTGTGGATATTATATATTCTTAATTGACTAATTAATATAATAGAAGAAACACGGAATTATTTATAGTGGTGTTTTAAGGTTTACTTATTGTAATTGCTGGTAGAGGAAGCTTGAGTGATTGGTTGCAGGTATTTTATTGCTCATGTTTGATATCTTTCTCTGTTTTAACTAAATGATGAGGCCTTTCTTGTCCAGTATGGATCAGCGAACTAAGAACGGATAGGACATCTTTGGGCTTTTTGGACGTACTTTTTACATACATGCACGACTTTGGACACTATTTTGATTTTTTGAGTAATCCATTGTCCGATCTTGAACTAACTTCTGACATTATATTCCTTTTTTGATGACTACCTGTCCAAACTTGAAACATCTTTGGACTCTCTCTCTCTTTTTTGTCGGCCCTCTGTCCCAACCTGATCCACCTTCGGACTCCATCTCTCCTTTTTGTCGGCCTTCAGACCGAACCTGACTCGCCTTCGGACACATATCCTTTTTTTAACGGCTACCTGTCTGAACCTAGCCCACGTTCAGACAGCAACATCCTTTTATGCCAGCCCCCTGTCCGAACCTGCCTGACTTCTGAGTCCATCTTGCATTTCACCCCAAAATTATGTTCTCTTTACTGCAAATTATCAAGGATATCTAATATTCTACAAATAAAAAAAGCAGATGGATCGTCACCCATCTGCTTTTTATAGAGTTATTACTCTTGAATTGTTGTGATTGAACCTGAACCAACTGTACGTCCGCCTTCACGAATAGAGAACTTAGTTCCTTCTTCGATCGCAACTGGAGCGATAAGTTCAACAGTCATTTCGATATGGTCACCAGGCATTACCATTTCAGTACCTTCTGGTAGGTTACAAATACCAGTAATATCAGAAGTACGGAAATAGAATTGTGGACGATAGTTTGTGAAGAATGGAGTATGACGTCCACCTTCTTCTTTAGATAAAACGTAAACTTGTGCTTTGAACTTTGTGTGTGGAGTGATTGATTTTGGCTTAGCCAAAACTTGTCCACGTTCGATTTCTTCACGTGCTACACCACGAAGAAGGGCACCGATATTGTCACCAGCTTCAGCGAAATCAAGAAGCTTACGGAACATTTCTACACCTGTTACAGTAGTAGATTTTGGCTCTTCAGTGAAACCAACGATTTCAACAACGTCACCAACTTTAACTACACCACGCTCAACACGTCCTGTAGCAACTGTTCCACGACCAGTGATTGAGAATACATCCTCAACTGGCATCATGAAAGGCTTATCAGTGTCACGAGTTGGAGTTGGGATGAACTCGTCAACAGCAGCCATTAATTCAATAACTTTTTCTTCCCATGCAGCTTCGCCTTCTAATGCTTTAAGAGCAGAACCTTTGATAACTGGAGTGTCATCGCCAGGGAAATCGTATTCTGTTAATAGGTCACGAATTTCCATTTCTACTAACTCAAGAAGTTCTTCGTCGTCAACCATATCACACTTGTTCATGAATACAACAAGGTAAGGTACGCCTACCTGACGAGAAAGAAGAATGTGCTCACGAGTTTGTGGCATAGGGCCATCAGTAGCAGATACTACAAGGATACCGCCGTCCATTTGAGCAGCACCAGTGATCATGTTTTTAACATAGTCAGCGTGTCCTGGGCAGTCAACGTGTGCATAGTGACGGTTATCAGTTTCATACTCAACGTGTGCAGTTGAGATTGTGATACCACGCTCTTTTTCTTCTGGTGCACCATCGATTTGATCGTATGCACGAGCTTCAGCTTTACCTTGCTTTGCAAGAACAGAAGTGATTGCAGCTGTTAAAGTAGTTTTACCATGGTCAACGTGTCCGATTGTACCAATGTTAACGTGTGGCTTTGAACGGTCAAATTTAGCTTTTGCCATTTGGAAAATCCTCCTTTGGATTATAAGGTTTTAAGTATATTATTAGGCAGAAACTATTAAATTGGTATCCCAATTTAACAGTTTCCGTACTTACATAAGTAGTTATACTTTATCTAAAGGTGAAAATCAATTATTCACCTTTATTTTTTTTGATGATTTCTTCAGAAATTGATTTTGGTACTTCTTCATAGTGGTCAAAGTGCATAGAGAATACTCCACGACCTTGTGTACTAGAACGAAGTGCTGTTGCGTAACCAAACATTTCTGAAAGTGGAACCATCGCACGGACTACCTGTGCATTACCACGAGCTTCCATACCTTCAACGCGGCCACGACGAGCAGTGATTTGACCCATGATATCACCTAAGTAATCTTCAGGGATAACAACTTCTACTCTCATAACTGGCTCAAGGATAACTGGCTGACATTTTGAAGCAGCATTCTTAAGTGCCATAGAAGCAGCAATTTTGAACGCCATTTCAGATGAGTCAACATCATGGTATGATCCATCAAATAGTCTTGCTTTGATATCAACTAGTGGGTAACCAGCAAGTACCCCACGATCAAGAGCGTCTTCAAGACCAGCTTGTACTGCAGGGATGTATTCACGAGGAACAACACCACCGACGATGCCGTTTTCGAATTCGAATCCTTTACCTTCTTCGTTAGGTGAGAATTCAATCCAAACGTGACCGTATTGTCCACGACCACCAGATTGGCGGGCAAACTTACCTTCAACTTGTGCAGAAGCACGGAATGTTTCACGGTAAGCAACCTGTGGAGCACCTACGTTAGCTTCAACTTTGAATTCACGGCGCATACGGTCAACAATGATGTCAAGGTGAAGCTCACCCATACCAGCAATGATGACTTGTCCAGTTTCCTGATCTGTATGTGCACGGAAAGTTGGATCTTCTTCTTGAAGTTTTTGTAAAGCAGTTGTCATTTTATCTTGGTCTGCTTTTGATTTAGGTTCAACAGAAAGTTGAATTACTGGCTCTGGGAATTGCATTGACTCTAGGATAACAAGATTTTTCTCATCACATAGAGTATCACCAGTTGTTGTATCTTTCAAACCTACAGCGGCAGCAATGTCTCCGGCAAAAACCTTAGAGATTTCTTGACGGCTGTTTGCGTGCATCTGAAGGATACGTCCGATACGTTCACGCTTGCCTTTAGTTGAGTTCTGAACATATGAACCAGACTCTAAAGTACCAGAGTAAACGCGGAAGAACGTTAATTTACCAACATAAGGGTCAGTCATAACTTTGAATGCTAGAGCTGAGAACGGCTCTTCATCGCTTGAGTGACGCTCAAGAACTTCTTCTTCATCATCAACTGCATGACCTTTGATAGAAGGTACATCTAGTGGAGATGGAAGATAATCGATAACTGCATCCAACATTAATTGAACACCTTTATTTTTGAATGCTGATCCACAGATTACAGGATAGAATTCTACGTTAACAGTACCTTTACGAATAGCTGCTTTTAGCTCTTCTTTAGTGATTTCTTCACCACCAAGGTATTTTTCCATTAACTCTTCATCTAATTCTGCAACTGCTTCAACAAGCTTTTCATGATATTCTTCAGCTTGAGCTCGGTATTCTTCCGGAATTTCACGAACCTCAATATCAGTTCCTAAGTCATTTCCGTAAAATACTGCGTTCATTTCCACAAGGTCAATGATAGCTTCAAACTGATCTTCTGCACCGATTGGCAGCTGAATTGGATGTGCATTCGCTTGTAGACGGTCATGAATTGTCCCTACAGAATATAGGAAGTCAGCTCCGATTTTGTCCATTTTGTTTACGAATACAACACGTGGAACACCATAAGTTGTAGCTTGACGCCAAACTGTTTCAGTTTGTGGTTCAACACCTGATTGTGCATCTAGAACGGCAACCGCACCATCAAGTACACGAAGTGAACGTTCAACTTCAACTGTGAAGTCTACGTGTCCTGGTGTGTCGATGATATTAACACGGTGGCCTTTCCATTGTGCTGTTGTTGCCGCGGAAGTAATTGTGATTCCGCGTTCTTGTTCTTGTTCCATCCAGTCCATCTGAGAAGCACCTTCATGTGTTTCACCAATCTTATGGATACGACCAGTGTAATAAAGGACACGCTCAGTGGTAGTCGTTTTACCGGCATCGATGTGAGCCATGATGCCGATATTACGAGTATTTTCTAAGGAGAACTCTCTTGCCATTGGGTCTTTCTCCTTCCTAGTAGAAAGTTTTTTTATATGAAGGTTAAATTACCAACGATAGTGAGCAAACGCTTTGTTTGCTTCTGCCATTTTGTGTGTATCTTCACGTTTCTTAACAGATGCACCAGTATTGTTAGCTGCATCCATGATTTCGTTAGCTAAACGCTCTTCCATAGTCTTTTCACCGCGAAGACGCGCATAGTTTACTAACCAGCGAAGACCTAAAGTAGTACGACGGTCAGGACGCACCTCAACTGGTACTTGGTAGTTCGCACCACCTACACGACGAGCTCTAACTTCAAGTACTGGCATGATGTTTTTCATCGCTGCTTCAAATACTTCCATTGGCTCTTTACCAGAACGTTCGCGAATTGTGTTGAACGCCGAATATAGAATTTCTTGAGATTTACCTCTTTTACCATCGATCATCATTTTATTGATAAGACGAGTAACTAATTTTGAATTGTAAAGCGGATCAGGTAACACGTCTCTTTTTGCTACGGGACCTTTACGTGGCATTTTGTTTCCTCCTTTCAAAGAAGCTTCTATTTAGTATGATTATTTCTTAGCTGCTTTTGGTCTCTTAGTACCATATTTAGAACGGCCTTGCATACGGTTATTTACACCAGCAGTGTCAAGTGCTCCACGTACGATGTGATAACGTACCCCCGGTAAGTCCTTTACACGTCCTCCACGGATAAGAACAACACTGTGCTCTTGAAGGTTGTGGCCGATACCAGGAATGTATGCAGTCACCTCGATACCATTTGTCAAACGTACACGAGCATATTTACGTAACGCTGAGTTTGGTTTCTTTGGAGTCATTGTACCAACACGAGTACATACTCCGCGTTTTTGTGGTGAAGATACATCTGTTTGTGATTTCTTAAAGCTGTTGTAACCTTTGTTAAGCGCAGGTGATTTTGACTTTTCCTCTTTAGATTGACGAGGTTTGCGCACTAATTGGTTAATAGTAGGCATGAATAATTCCTCCCTTCGTTATTTGTAAGCCCACACATCCAGGTGGTTCATTTTTTTGCAAAAACAAAGTTCTTGCAGACTGACTATCTACAAAAACAGTTTTTAACGGATAATAGCAACAGTTGCTGCACCAACTTCTATTCCACATGCTTTTCCGAGTTTTTTCATCGAGTCTACATAATGGACTGGAATTCGTTTCAAGTTTGCTTCTTCAACGACATTTGCTGTTAATCTTTGTTCAGCGTCGCTCGCAACGAGAAGTTCTTGAACATTTCCATCTTTCAGTGCTTTAACTGTCTGTTTAGTACCTATAACAATCTTGTGTGCTTTTAATACTTTTTCATAAGACATGTATTACATCCTCCAAAGTATCCGTTGAATAGGAGCACCTTTGATATAGTAACATCTTATAAAATGGATGTCAACTAATGCTTTAAATATTTATTCCAAATATCAATTGTAAAGTCTTTCCTTAAAATGCGGTACATCGAAAAGCGTAAGCGCCTTGATCAGGGAAAAAAGTAGTTCATTTTTTCCTAGGGGCAACAGGCATAAGACGAGCCGACGGGAAGGTCGCTTTTTAACCTTTCCGACGGCTTGGCTTATGACCTCGAGCCCCTAGGCGCTGTAGCTAGACAATTTTTGTGTTAATTAGTCAATTGTAACTGTTTCTTCGGAAGTTGTATCACGCAGGATTGGCTCTGCTTTACGGTAGCGCTGCATTCCTGTACCAGCAGGAACCAGTTTACCAATGATAACATTCTCCTTCAAGCCGAGTAACTCGTCACGTTTTCCTTTGATCGCGGCATCAGTAAGAACTCTCGTGGTTTCTTGGAATGACGCTGCAGACAAGAATGAATCTGTTTCGAGTGAAGCTTTGGTAATACCAAGTAAGACAGGACGTCCGGTTGCCGGAAGTTTCCCTTCAAGTAACGCCTTCTCGTTGGCATCAGTAAATTGATGGATATCAAGAAGAGTACCTGGAAGTACATCTGTTTCTCCTGCATCGCTGACGCGGATTTTACGCAGCATTTGACGAACCATTACCTCGACGTGTTTATCGCCAATTTCTACCCCTTGCATACGGTAAACTTTTTGAACCTCACGCAATAGGTATTCTTGTACGGAAGTAACGTCTTTTACTTTGATTAATTCTTTCGGGTCAATCGAACCTTCTGTTAGTTCTTGACCACGTTCAACTTGATCATTGATTGCAACCTTCAAACGGGCTGTATATGGTGCATTATACGTACGGGATTCAACTTCGCCCTGGACCACGATCTCATGCTGGCGGTCACGGCCTTCATTTATCCCTACTACAACACCACTAATTTCAGAGATAACAGCTTGACCTTTAGGGTTACGCGCCTCGAAAATCTCTTGGATACGCGGTAAACCTTGGGTAATATCGTCTCCGGCAACCCCACCGGTATGGAATGTACGCATAGTTAACTGTGTTCCTGGCTCACCGATGGACTGAGCAGCAATAATACCAACTGCTTCACCGACTTCAACCTCTTGACCTGTTGCCAAGTTGCGGCCATAACACTTCTTACATACACCATGACGAGTATTACATGTAAAAGCAGATCTGATTTTTACTTCTTCAATTCCTGCATTTACAATCACTTCTGCAAGATCCTCTGTAATTAAGCCATTTTCAGGTACAAGAACTTCTTTAGTCTCTGGATGTCTAATTGGTGTACGAGCATAACGGCCGATTAGACGTTCATCCAAACCTTCGATGGTTTCTGTTCCATCTTTTAAGGCACTGATTAAGAAGCCGCGGTCAGTACCGCAATCGTCCTCACGAACAATGACATCTTGGGCAACGTCAACTAAACGACGTGTTAAGTAACCAGAGTCAGCTGTTTTAAGAGCCGTATCGGCAAGACCTTTACGGGCACCGTGTGTCGAGATAAAGTACTCTAATACAGTTAATCCTTCACGGAAACTTGATTTAATTGGTAACTCAATGATACGTCCTGCCGGGTTGGCCATCAGACCACGCATCCCAGCAAGCTGCGTAAAGTTAGAGGCGTTACCACGGGCACCGGAATCACTCATCATAAAGATCGGATTCGTTTTATTCAAGGACTTCATCAGTTTACCCTGAATAGTGTCTTTCGCAGCACTCCAGATCGCAATGACACGGTCATAACGCTCATCCTCAGTAATAAGACCACGTCTGAATTGCTTCATTACGTTATCTACTTTTTCCTGTGCCTCATGAAGAATTTGCGGTTTCTCAGGAAGTACGACGATATCAGCCACACCAACTGTTAAACCAGCCTTAGTTGAATGCTTAAAGCCTAGATCCTTCATACGGTCAAGCATTTTTGATGTTTCAGTAATTTTGAAACGTTTGAAAACCTCAGCAATGATATTTCCGAGAATTTTCTTTTTAAACGGATCAATCAATGGCATTTCTTTAATTCTAGCTTTTACGTCTTCGCCTTTTTCAACAAAATACTTAGCAGGTGTTTCGACCTCTAAATTATGTCTAGTAGGCTCGTTAATATATGGGAATGACTTTGGTAGAATTTCATTAAAAATAAGTTTACCAACAGTCGTAATTAATAACTTATTATTTTGTTCTTCTGTAAAAGTTTCATTTCCCAATGAGCCAGCATGAACAGCAACACGTGTATGGAAATGTACATAACCGTTCTGATAAGCAAGGATCGCTTCACTAGTGTCTTTGAAGACCATACCTTCGCCAATTGTGCCTTCACGCTCTAAGGTTAAGTAATAGTTACCTAAAACCATGTCCTGTGACGGTGTAACAACTGGTTTTCCATCTTTAGGATTCAAGATATTTTGAGCAGCAAGCATTAATAGACGAGCTTCTGCCTGCGCTTCAGATGATAATGGTACGTGAACAGCCATTTGGTCACCATCAAAGTCCGCATTGTAGGCGGTACATACAAGTGGATGCAGGCGGATTGCCCGGCCCTCTACTAGTGTTGGTTCAAATGCCTGGATACCTAATCTATGCAATGTAGGGGCACGGTTCAATAGAACAGGATGCTCCTTAATAACATCTTCAAGTACATCCCATACGTCTGGAGATACTCGTTCGATTTTACGTTTGGCAGATTTAATGTTGTGTGCTAAGCCTTTTTCAACAAGCTCCTTCATAACAAATGGCTTGAATAGCTCAAGAGCCATTTCTTTAGGGAGTCCGCATTGATACATTTTTAGGTTTGGACCTACAACGATAACGGAACGACCAGAATAGTCAACACGTTTACCTAGTAAGTTTTGACGGAAACGACCTTGTTTACCTTTAAGCATATGAGAAAGCGACTTTAACGGACGATTACCGGGACCAGTAACTGGTCGGCCGCGGCGGCCGTTATCAATTAAAGCATCAACTGCTTCTTGAAGCATACGCTTTTCATTCTGAACGATAATGCTAGGAGCACCTAGATCTAATAAACGCTTTAAGCGGTTATTACGGTTAATAACCCGACGATACAAATCGTTTAAGTCAGATGTTGCAAAACGTCCGCCATCCAATTGTACCATTGGACGAAGCTCAGGCGGGATTACTGGAAGTACGTCAAGAATCATCCATGATGGCTCATTTCCAGAGTTACGGAAGGCTTCTAGCACTTCAAGGCGCTTAATCGCACGAGTACGGCGCTGCCCTTGAGCTGTTTTGAGCTCTTCCTTCAGGATGTCTACTTCTTTATTTAAATCAATGTCAGAAAGAAGCTTTTTAATAGCTTCTGCCCCCATGGCAGCTTGGAACTTGTTTCCGTACTTTTCACGATAGGCACGATATTCTTTTTCAGATAAAAGATGTTTTTTATCAAGTGGCGTATCACCTGACTCTGTCACAACATAAGAAGCAAAATAAATCACTTCCTCCAATGCACGCGGGGACATATCTAATACAAGACCCATACGGCTTGGAATACCTTTAAAGTACCAAATATGTGAGACAGGTGCAGCTAATTCAATATGACCCATACGTTCACGACGTACTTTTGCACGTGTTACTTCAACACCACAGCGGTCACAAACGACACCTTTGTAACGGACACGCTTATATTTTCCGCAATGACATTCCCAGTCCTTTGTTGGACCAAAGATTCGCTCACAGAATAAGCCGTCTTTCTCAGGTTTTAACGTACGATAGTTAATGGTTTCTGGCTTTTTCACTTCTCCGAATGACCATGAACGGATTTTATCCGGTGAAGCAAGACCAATTTTCATATACTCAAAATTATTAACGTCCAGCAAGGGGCCTACCTCCCTTTCGATATCCAGAAGAAAAGCTTACAGCGCACACAAAGGTTGTGCGCTGCAGCCTTGGATTAATGTTTACTCTTTTGAACCAACTTTTTCCGATTCAAAACTTGGTGCATCTGGTGCGATGTTTAATGTGTCAACTTGCTGTAAGTCGTCTTCATCGTCCATATCGCGCATTTCTATTTCTTCTTCATCACCTGAAAGGATTTTTACATCCATACCTAAGCTTTGAAGTTCTTTAATTAATACTTTGAATGATTCTGGAACACCTGGTTCCGGAACATTTTCGCCTTTTACGATAGCTTCATATGTTTTCACACGGCCAACAACGTCGTCGGATTTAACTGTTAGGATTTCTTGAAGTGTATAGGCTGCACCGTATGCTTCAAGCGCCCAAACCTCCATCTCTCCAAAACGCTGACCGCCGAATTGAGCTTTACCACCAAGTGGCTGCTGTGTAACAAGTGAATATGGTCCTGTAGAACGTGCATGGAGTTTATCGTCAACCATGTGCGCCAATTTAATCATATACATGACACCGACAGAAACACGGTTATCAAATGGTTCTCCAGAACGGCCATCATATAGAACAGTTTTAGCATCTCGAGCCATACCAGCTTCTTCAATCGTACCCCAAACATCTTCTTCACGCGCACCGTCAAATACTGGTGTTGCCACATGAATGTTGAGGTATCTCGCTGCCATACCTAAATGGAGCTCAAGCACCTGACCGATATTCATACGTGATGGTACCCCTAATGGGTTTAACATGATATCTACCGGTGTACCGTCTGGTAAGTAAGGCATATCTTCTTCCGGTAAGATCCGGGAGATAACCCCTTTGTTACCGTGACGACCGGCCATTTTATCACCTTGGTGGATCTTCCGTTTTTGAACGATATAGACACGAACAAGCTGATTTACACCAGGTGGCAGTTCATCGCCATCTTCACGGTTAAAGACTTTAACATCATGTACAATACCGCCGCCGCCATGTGGAACTCTTAGTGATGTATCACGAACTTCACGAGCTTTTTCACCAAAAATAGCATGGAGAAGACGTTCTTCAGCCGTTAGTTCTGTTACACCTTTTGGCGTTACTTTACCTACAAGAAGGTCACCGTCTTTTACTTCCGCACCTGTGCGAATAATTCCGCGTTCATCCAAATTACGTAAAGCATCTTCCCCTACGTTTGGTATATCACGGGTAATTTCCTCAGGTCCAAGTTTCGTATCACGAGATTCTGATTCATATTCTTCAATATGAATAGAAGTATAGACATCATCCTTTACAAGACGTTCGCTCATAATGATGGCATCCTCATAGTTATAACCATCCCATGTCATGAAGGCAACGAGAACGTTTCGTCCTAGCGCTAATTCTCCTAATTCCATAGAAGGACCATCTGCTAAGATTTCGCCTTTTTTCACGCGGTTGCCAACAGCCACGATTGGACGTTGGTTATAGCAAGTACCTTGGTTAGAACGGATAAATTTCAATAAACGATATTTTCTAAGATCGCCTTTTACTTCTTGGCCATCTACTTCTTTTACTTGACGAACCCAAACTTCACGAGCCTCAACATGCTCAACGATACCATCTTCCTTACAGATAACAGCAGCACCGGAGTCTTTTCCTGATACGTATTCCATACCAGTACCAACTCTTGGCGCTTCTGGCTGCATTAAAGGCACTGCTTGACGCTGCATGTTCGCACCCATCAAGGCACGGTTTGAGTCATCATTTTCAAGGAACGGAATACACGCAGTCGCTGCAGATACTACTTGTTTCGGTGATACATCCATGTAGTCAATGCGTTCACGCTTAACAACTGTGTTTTCACCACGGAAACGAGCCACTACCTCTTCATCAAGGAAGGCACCGTCATCACCAAGACGAGAGTTCGCCTGTGCAACTACATAGTTATCCTCTTCATCGGCTGTCAGATAATCGATGCGGCTGGTAACCTTACCGGTATCTGGATCCACTCGACGGTATGGCGTTTCAATAAATCCAAAACGATTTACCTTCGCATAAGATGAAAGCGAGTTGATCAATCCAATGTTTGGACCTTCAGGCGTTTCGATTGGACACATACGTCCATAGTGGGAGTAGTGTACGTCACGTACTTCCATTCCTGCACGTTCACGTGTTAAACCACCAGGTCCTAGTGCTGATAAACGGCGCTTATGCGTTAACTCAGCAAGCGGATTGGTTTGGTCCATGAACTGAGATAACTGAGAGCTTCCGAAGAATTCTTTGATCGATGCAATAACAGGACGAATATTAATCAATTGCTGTGGTGTAATGGTTGCAGTGTCTTGAATAGACATTCTTTCACGGACAACACGTTCCATACGGGATAACCCAATCCGGAATTGGTTCTGCAATAGTTCACCAACAGAACGAAGACGTCTGTTACCTAAATGGTCGATATCATCTGTATCGCCTACTCCATGTAATAAATTGAAGAAGTAGCTAATCGATGCAATGATGTCAGCCGGTGTAATATTTTTTATTGGCTCCGCTACATAAGCATTACCTAATACATTAATTACTTTTTCATTTTCATCGCCTGGCGCATAGATTTTAATACCTTGAAGAATGATTTCTTCCTCTACTACACCGCCAACAGGATTGTGGCCTCTGAAATTAATATTCTTTTCAAGGGCAGGTATAATTCTGTCGAGGTTTCTCCTGTCAAGGAGAGTTCCCTTTTCAGCAATGATTTCTCCTGTTTCCGGATCAGCAAGTGATTCCGCTAAACGCTGGTTGAATAGACGATTTTTAATATGAAGCTTTTTATTTATCTTATAACGACCGACATTCGCCAGATCATAACGCTTAGGGTCAAAGAAGCGAGACACTAATAAACTCTTTGCGTTATCTACTGTTGGTGGTTCGCCTGGACGAAGACGCTCATAAATTTCTAATAGCGCTTTGTCAACACCCTCTGTGTTATCCTTCTCAAGGGTATTCCGGATGTACTCGTTATCACCGATCAATTCAATAATTTCTTGATCAGAGCCGAAGCCTAATGCACGCAAAAGAACCGTAACGGGCAGTTTCCGAGTACGATCTATTCTCACATATACGACATCTTTGGCATCTGTTTCATATTCAAGCCAAGCGCCGCGGTTCGGAATTACTGTTGCAGTAAAACCTTTTTTGCCATTTTTATCAAGTTTCCCACTAAAGTAAACACTCGGTGAACGCACTAATTGTGAAACAATAACGCGTTCTGCCCCATTAATGACAAATGTACCTGTTTCTGTCATCAGTGGGAAATCACCCATAAATACATCTTGGTCTTTTACTTCACCAGTTTCTTTGTTTACAAGACGTACTTTTACACGTAATGGAGCAGAATATGTAACGTCCCGTTCTTTAGACTCTTCTACAGAATACTTTGGATCGCCAAGGCTGTAATCAATAAATTCCAGTGATAGGTTACCAGTAAAATCCTCAATCGGTGAAATATCCTGAAACATTTCACGTAATCCCTCATCCAGAAACCATTGATAAGAAGAGGTTTGGATTTCAATGAGATTTGGTAATTCTAAAACTTCACTGATTCGTGCGTAACTTCTACGTTGGCGGTGTCGTCCATACTGAACTAGTTGACCTGTCAACTGATTCACCCCTCAAATCAAGCGTTTTTTAATAAATCTATTACGTCTAAAAGTAGAGCCAAAAGACTCTTGCAATTAGACAAAAAGAAAAAGGGTTTTTTACTCAAAAACCACATTTTCACATTTTGATTATTATTTTGTCATCATTTCCTTCTTATGCCGTTTTTATACTTAAAATTTAAGTATTTTAAGGAATAATTCGGAAATTATTATGATGGCATTTTATAATGCTACCACAACGACATACTCGAGTCAACTATTTTTTAGCCTTTAAAATAAAATAACCTTTGGATTTGTCAACTGTCTCAACATCAGAAAAAAGAGTCTTTAATTTATCAATCGCAGACGGAGCACCCTGTTTCTTTTGAATAACCACCCACAGTTCTCCATTCGAAACAAGATGCTCATAGCTTTGTTCGAAAATATCATGTACCGTCTGTTTACCAGCTCTGATCGGCGGATTTGTTAATATGGCTGCAAATTGAGCACCTTTTACATTTAACAAACGGTCACTTTTATAAATTTCAACATTTGTAATATGATTTATAGCGGCATTTTCTTTTGCCAATTCAATAGCCCGCTCATTTACATCTACCATATGGACATAGCGGTTACTAAATTCTTTTGCAATCGATAGTCCAATCGGCCCATAGCCACAGCCTACGTCAAGAACATGCCCTTCAACGTCCGGCATTACAAAAGACTCAATGAGTAAACGTGAGCCAAAATCTACTTCTCTTTTTGAAAAGACACCATTATCGGTTTTAAAACGAAAAGAATGCTTTCGCAATATAAAATCCCAAAATTTCGGGTCACTTTCTACCTTTTGAGTTCGAGAATAGTAGTGTTCTGACATAAGCACACCTCCGGAGAGTACTAATTGAAGAATAAAAGAGGACTGGAGCAATCGTTATTTAATTTAAGCCAAAAAAAGCCCGCTTATGCAGCGAGCTTTTTTATAGTAAAATTACTTAACTTCAACGTTAGCTCCAACTTCATCAAGCTTAGCTTTGATTGCTTCAGCTTCTTCTTTAGCAATGCCTTCTTTAAGAGCTTTTGGAGTGTTATCAACAAGGTCTTTTGCTTCTTTAAGACCAAGACCAGTGATTTCACGAACAACTTTGATTACTTTGATTTTTTGGTCGCCAGCGCTAGCTAGGATTACATCAAATTCAGTTTGCTCTTCAACAGCAGCAGCTCCAGCTCCGCCAACCATTGCTACAGGAGCAGCAGCAGTTACGCCGAATTCTTCTTCGATTGCTTTTACAAGATCGTTAAGTTCTAAAACAGTCATAGATTTAACTGCTTCAATGATTTGTTCTTTAGTCATGATTAAGTTTCCTCCTTAGTTTTCGTTACGTTTTATTTTGTTAGGCCGTTAGTTTTAACTTACGCGCCTTGTTCTTCTTTTTGGTCTGCCACTGCTTTTGCAGCAAGGGCAAGATTGCGAATTGGAGCTTGTAGTACGCTGAGTAGCATAGAAAGCAAGCCTTCGCGTGATGGTAGATCTGCAAGAGCTTTGATCTCTTCAGCTGTTGCGACGTTACCTTCGATAACACCTGCTTTAAGTTCAAGTGCCTCGTGTTTCTTAGCAAAATCATTCAAGATTTTTGCTGGTGCTACTACATCTTCAGTACTGAACGCGATTGCGTTCGGACCTGTTAATGCTTCATTTAAGCTAGAAAGCTCAGCTGCATCAGCCGCACGGCGTACCATTGAGTTTTTGTAAACTTTAAATTCAACGCCTGCTTCACGAAGTTGTTTACGAAGTTCAGTTACTTCCGCAACTGAAAGACCACGGTAATCAACAACGACAGTTGATACACTTGCTTTTAACTTGTCAGTAATTTCGTCAACTAATTGTTTCTTTAGTTCCATTACACTGCTCATCTTTACACCTCCTGTAGATTATCTACATTTATACCAGGCAAGTAAAAACCTCCACATCAATCGAGACATGGAGGCAGCATACAACAGCTGCATAAACAGCCAATTCTATATCGCTCTACCTCGGCAGGATATTAAGCGTTCAACGCCCCTGCTGTCTACAGTACAAATGTTTTATTTTAAACAACAAAATAGATTATATAAAATATACTCTAGATTGTCAATTGGTAATAAATTACTTCGCTGCGACAGTAGATGGATCTACTTTTACGCCAGGTCCCATTGTTGAAGATACTGTTACGTTCTTCATGTAAGTACCCTTTGCAGCTGCTGGTTTAGCTTTAAGCATTGTGTCGAAAATAGTGTTGAAGTTTTCAACAAGTTTTTCGTTTTCGAAAGAAGATTTACCGATAGGAACATGAATGTTACCAGACTTATCTACACGGTATTCAACTTTACCTGCTTTAATTTCATTGATAGCTCTTGTTACATCAAATGTAACAGTACCAGTTTTAGGGTTTGGCATTAAGCCTTTAGGTCCTAATACACGACCAAGTTTACCAACTTCACCCATCATGTCTGGAGTTGCTACGATTACATCAAAATCAAACCAACCTTGTTGGATTTTGTTGATGTATTCAGAATCTCCTACATAATCAGCACCAGCTGCTTCTGCTTCTTTCACTTTTTCACCCTTCGCGAATACTAAAACGCGTTGAGTTTTACCAGTTCCGTTAGGAAGCACAACTGCACCACGGATTTGTTGGTCAGCTTTCTTAGGATCTACTCCTAAACGGAAAGCTACTTCAAGAGTTGCATCAAATTTAGTGAAGTTTGTTTTCTTAGCAAGATCAATTGCTTCCGCAATTGGGTATGCTTTTAAGCGATCTACAAGCTTAGAAGCTTCTAAATACTTTTTACCTTTTTTAGCCATTTTTATTTCCTCCTAGATTGTGGTTTTAGCGAATTATTCTCCCACGCCGAAAAGCCAGGGCACTCCTATCAATTAAAGGAAGTGCCACCGCTAGACAGAACAAAGGTTGCGAGTATTTTTAAATATCGCAACCCCCTCATTTCACCTTTGTGCTTCAGTAACATGGATTAGTCTTCGATAACGATACCCATGCTGCGTGCAGTACCTTCGACCATGCGCATTGCTGCTTCAACGCTAGCTGCGTTAAGGTCAGGCATCTTTTGTTCCGCAATCTCGCGTACTTTATCACGCTTTACTGTTGCTACTTTATTACGGTTAGGTTCACCTGAACCAGACTGAATTCCAGCTGCTACTTTTAAAAGAACGGCAGCAGGAGGAGTTTTCGTAATAAATGTAAATGAACGGTCTTCAAACACCGTAATTTCAACAGGAATGATTAATCCAGCTTGATCTGCTGTACGAGCGTTAAATTCCTTACAGAATCCCATGATATTAACACCTGCTTGACCTAGTGCAGGACCAACCGGTGGCGCTGGGTTTGCTTTACCAGCAGGAATTTGTAATTTAACGACTTTAATTACTTTTTTAGCCACGAGACACACCTCCTTAAAGTCCGTGATGTGGTAATAGGGACCTTTTATGACCCCTCCCACTCAACATATGTCTTTATATAATAATCATAAAGAACTTAACAATAGTCTTGTCTCATAACAGAGACATACTGACCTATGAAATAGTAACACTTTTTTAATATGATTTCAAGTTTTTTTACAATAACTGATTATTTTTCTTTTAAAAATTTTGTTTTTACAGTTTATCAATTTGTGTAAAATCAAGTTCTACCGGTGTATCCCGGCCAAACATATTAACAAGCACCTTAAGTTTTGCACGGTCTTTGTCCATTTCTTCGACAGATCCAGTAAAGTTGGCAAAAGGACCTTCCTTCACGCGAACAGTTTCACCAATTTCATAATCAATATCAACACGTTTTTCTTCCACACCCATACGCTTAAGTAAAACGGTAACCTCTTCAGGCAATAACGGTGTTGGCTTTGATCCTGAACCTGCTGATCCTACAAAGCCCGTTACGCCAGGAGTATTCCGGACGACATACCAAGAATCATCTGTCATCACTAGCTCAACTAGCACATAGCCAGGGAATACCTTTCGTTTAACAACCTTCTTTTTACCGTTTTTGATTTCTGTTTCTTCTTCTTCTGGTACTACAACACGGAAGATTTTATCTGCCATGCCCATCGATTCAACCCTTTTTTCCAAGTTCGCTTTTACCTTATTTTCATACCCAGAGTATGTATGAACAACGTACCAATTCTTTTCCATTTAAGAGGACTAAGTCGTCCGTCCCTCCCTCATTTTTCCTGAAAATTTCAGTGCCTATTTCCTCGGTCTAACGACTCAAACTGAACGTTTCCGCTTTTTAAGACAAATTAAAAAACCCGTTTATACGGGTTTCAAGATAAAACTTCGTTTATTATTTTCCATTATACCATGAATGATGGCTTATTATTCAAGAATTAAACGAATCAATTTTGAGATCCCTAAATCTAGAACAGCAAAGAATGCTGCAAAAAAGACTACTGTTGTTAAAACAGTAACAGTGGAACGAATCAATTCCCCACGTTTGGGCCAGCTGACTTTTCTCATTTCACGGAACATATCACTGAAGAATTTCGTTATGCGCTGCATTATTTCGTAACCCCCAACAATCTTAAGTAAGCAATGCTAGTATCTATCTTTATTTTGTTTCCCGGTGGATGGTATGAGCCGCACAGGTCTTACAAAACTTTTTTAGTTCTAAACGTTCCAATTGCGTTTCTTTGCTGGCTGTCGAATAATTTCGCGAGCCGCACTCCACACAAGCTAAAATAACTTTTTTGCTCATTTTTTGACACCTTCAATAATCATCATGTATATCACTAAAAATGTAACATGACCCCTATTTAATGTCAATAACTCCTAAAACGGATTCATACTATTAACAAATTCTTCATAATCCGCTCTATAATGAGAATTCTCGTATTTCCAGATACCGCTCAAGCTTCCTTTTTACACGCTGCAGGGCATTGTCAATTGATTTCACATGACGATTTAGCTCTTCCGAAATCTCCTGATACGATTGACCGTCTAAATAAAGTGCCAATACTTTTCGTTCTAAATCACTTAATAATTCAGTCATCTTTACTTCGATATGGTCGAATTCTTCTTGATTAATAATTAATTCTTCCGGGTCTAGTACCTTTGCCCCCGATAAAACATCCATTAATGTCCGGTCAGATTCTTCATCATAAATAGGCTTGTCCAATGATACATATGAATTTAATGGTATATGCTTTTGCCGTGTTGCGGTCTTAATTGCCGTGATAATTTGACGGGTAATACAAAGCTCTGCAAACGCTTTAAAAGACGTTAGCTTGTCCTCGCGAAAGTCACGAATCGCTTTATATAAACCGATCATTCCTTCCTGGACAATATCTTCTTTATCTGCTCCAATCAAAAAATAGGATCTTGCCTTTGCACGTACAAAATTACGATACTTGTGAATCAAATAATCTAATGCTTCACTATCACCCTGGTGTACCAAGTCAACAATTTGCTCGTCTTCCAATACGAAAAGACGATCGTTAATCTTTGTTCCGAAGTCCGTACTCAAGTAGATCCCCTCCACCGAACATGCATAGATACTATTTAGTATACATTAGAAATATTTTGAAGTCGATAGCTCATTTTTCCCCTCTGCGCCATTTTTCAAAAATTTCCGCCATTTCATCACTAATCGGTATTTTTGAGACCGGTTTTTTCTGTTGGATCTTTTTTACATTTTTCTCTATTCCCTTTTCAATGGATGACATTTCAATCAGCAGTTCACGTGCTGACTTTCTTAATGCCCCTTGTCCAAATATGGCCCACTGCTCTGTAAAATCGGAGGTGGCTACGTGGATTTGCGTTCTACGATTACTTAAGCTAATCGCCATTTTTTCGATCCGCTCATCCGCCGTCTCACTCTCCTTTGTAAAAATAACTTCCACCTTATGGTTATTATATTTTTTCTCTATTCCTTGGACATAATAGGCATCAAAAACAACAATTACACGATAACCTGAGTAGGCTTGATATTCGGCCATTTTTTCGATCAGTCGATCCCTTGCTGCCGGCAGGTCCCGATCCTTCAGTACTTTTAATTCTGGCCATGCTCCAATAATGTTATATCCGTCGACAAGCAGGATGTCCATATCCTACCTGCCAAGCGGATGACGTTTGCGATATACCTCATACATGAGCAGGGATGCAGCAACAGAAGCATTCAACGAAGTGACTTTCCCAGCCATTGGCAAATGGATGAGAAAGTCACATTTTTCACGAATTAACCTTCCCATTCCTTTCCCTTCACTGCCAATCACTAATCCAAGAGGAAGTGTCCCATCCATTTGGCGGTAATCCTCTTTTCCATTAGCATCTGTTCCAGCAATCCATACGCCCCGTTCTTTCAATTCATCGATCATTCGGGCCATATTCGTTACCCTTACCACTGGTATATATTCAATTGCACCTGTTGAAGCCTTTGCAACAGTTGCCGTTAATCCTACCGCTCTGCGTTTTGGAATAATAATACCATGTGCTCCGACAGCATCTGCGGTTCTCATAATAGAACCTAGGTTATGGGGATCTTCTATCTCATCCAGCAGTAAAAAGAACGGCGCTTCATTTTTCTTCTCTGCCGCAGCAAACAAATCATCTATTTCTGCATATTGGTAAGCTGCCACATAGGCAAGCACACCTTGATGATTTTCTTCTGCTATTTGGTCTAGTTTTTTCTTTGGAACAAATTGCACAAGAACATTAGCTTCTTTGGCTAATTGCGTAATCTGCTGCATTTGTCCTCTTTGTGAGCCTTCAGCAATTAATATTTTGTTAATATCCCTTTCTGATTTAAGTGCTTCAATCACCGGATTTTTTCCAACGATATATTCTTGACTCATATTGACACGCCCCCTTTCTCATCTACATATTTAAACGCCGTCTCAATAAGCTCTTCTAATCGCTCTATTCTTCCTTCTAAAAATAAATAGCCCATTAACGCTTCAAACGCGGTGCTATAACGATAGGTTTGGACATCTGTATTTTTAGGGACCGTTCCTGATTTAGCATTTCTGCCGCGCATCACAACCGCTGTTTCCTCGTCATTCAAGAGATTACCATCCATCAATTGAAAGAGTATCTGGCATTGTGCCTTTGCTGATACGTATCGTGTTGCAAGCCGATGCAATTGATTGGGTCTTACCTTGCCGCTATACAGTAAATGCCGTCTTACATAAGATTCGAAAACAGCATCTCCCATATAGGCAAGGGCAAGACTATTCAATTGTTTAGCATCAATATTATTCTCATAGTCAAGCATGTATTAGCCTCTTTTCCACCTTGTACCCTGCGGTGTGTCCTCTAAAATAATATTCATTTCTTTTAATTGATCTCTAATTTGATCTGACAATTGGAAGTTTCGGTCTCTCCGTGCCTGGTTGCGCTTTTCAATTAGCGCATCAATGTCATCATCTAACATTTCTTCACTGCCAAGGGTTAATCCCAGTACCCCGAATAACTCTTCAAATTTGTTTGTAAAGGCCTCAATTACCTCAACTGCTGTATTTTTTTCTAAAAGATAATAATTCGCCAGTTTAGAAATTTCAAATAGGACCGATATGGCTAAAGCTGTATTAAAGTCATCATCCATCGCCTCAATAAATTGATCATGCAGGACAGTCAGCTTATCGAGCCACTCTTGATTATGTTCCGTTAAATCGGTACTTGCCTCTTTGCGGTGGTTTAAATTTTGATAAGAGGTCGTTATTCTTTCAAATGCCGCCTTTGTGCTTTCTAATAATTCTTCACTATAGTTAATAGGATTTCGATAATGAACCGACAGCATAAAGAAGCGCAATACCTGCGGGTTATGTCTCTGGATAATATCATGAACAAGGACAAAGTTTCCTAGTGACTTTGACATTTTTTCATTATCGATATTAATATAACCATTATGCATCCAGTACCGAGAGAATAATTTACCAGAAAGAGCTTCTGATTGAGCAATTTCATTTTCGTGATGCGGGAACGTTAAATCTTGTCCTCCCGCATGGATATCAATCGTCTCGCCAAGGTACTTTTTAGCCATTGCTGAGCACTCAATATGCCAGCCTGGACGCCCTAATCCCCAAGGGCTTTCCCAATAGATTTCCCCTTCCTTTGCCGATTTCCAAAGGGCAAAGTCTAAATCGTCTTCCTTCCTATCACCGACCTCGATTCTAGCACCCACCTGGAGATCATCAATCGATTGATGTGATAGTTTCCCATACTCATCAAAGCTTCTTGTACGGAAATATACATCCCCTTCTGATTCATAAGCAAAGCCTTTATCTACTAATTGACTGATGAAATCAATAATGATATCCATATTGTCCATTACCCGTGGATGGACATCTGCCTTTTGGCAGCCTAATGCTGAAACATCTTCAAAATAAGCCTCAATAAAGCGGTTAGCAATGGTCGGAACATCTTCTCCAAGCTGATTAGCTGCCCGAATTAATTTATCATCCACATCTGTGAAGTTTGAAACATATTTTACATTGAAGCCGCGGTATTCCAAATATCGCCTTACTGTATCAAAAACGATGGCCGGACGGGCATTTCCTATATGAATATAATTATAGACGGTTGGACCGCAGACATACATTTTTACTTTTCCTTCTTCCATTGGAACGAAGGTTTCTTTCTTTCTGGATAATGTATTATATATTTGAATGGCCATTGACTTTTATCCTTTCACTTTTTAATTCTTGAAGCTCTTGTCTCAGTTGATATACTTCATTTTCCATTTCCCGAATACGGTCAGCAACTGGGTCAGGAAGATCACAATGGTTTAAATCTTTTGCTGTTGGTATCCGGATTCCATCTTGAATAACTACTCTTCCTGGTATCCCGACTACGGTTGAGTTTGGCGGTACTTCCTTTAATACAACCGAACCACCGCCAATTTTTGAATTTTCACCGACTGTAATGGAGCCTAGCACCTTCGCACCGGTAGCAATAAGGACATTATCTTTAATGGTCGGATGACGTTTGCCTTTTTCTTTCCCAGTCCCTCCAAGGGTAACACCTTGGTATATAGTTACATTATCCCCTATTTCACAGGTTTCCCCTATGACAACACCCATACCATGATCAATAAAAAATCTCCTGCCTATTTTTGCCCCAGGATGAATTTCAATCCCGGTAAAGAAACGGCTTGCTTGTGAAATCACACGAGCAGGGAAATATAATTTTCGCTTGAAGAGTGCATGTGCAATCCGATGTGCCCAAATGGCATGCAAACCAGAATAAGTCAAAACGACTTCTAAGGTGCTCCGCGCCGCAGGATCTTGTTCAAAAACAACCTCAATGTCCTCCCTCATCCTTTTGAACATCGCTCTTCCCCCTTTGTCTTATATATAAAAAACGCCCCTGTCGCAATCGACAGAGACGCATAATACGTGGTTCCACTCTGATTAGACCTATTAAACAAACTCCCAATTTAATAGGGAATTGGGCTTAACATGGCCTCACTCTACTTGTTAACGGATGGCTCCGCCCAGATCTACTCGAGTTGACTCCTTTCGAAATGGGGCTCAGAGGTGCATTTCAAAAAATGGGAGGCTTAAACCACTTTCAGCCAGTGATGGTTCTCTCTTAAAAGCATCATTTTTTTACTTTTCCTCTTCTTCGCTTTGGCTTATATTATTCGGATTCTAACATTGAACCTCGATAACTGTCCAGCTCCAGCCCCCAGCAGCTAGTGGACTTCACTCTTCTCCCTACGATAAGTCAACATCGGATCGCTCATCGCTCTCCGTGTATCCATTATCTCAGTCAAAGCGCTCCAGTTCATACGCCGCTAAACGGGTGCTTCCGCTTTTCTTGTTCCTTTTACTATATTACATTTTTTCTCTGTTGTTAACTAATAATTTGATTAATTCTGTTTTGTACTTTAGCTTTCCCCAATAATTCAATAGCCTGTGGCAGGTCTGGACCATGTGTCTGCCCTGTTACCGCTGCACGAATCGGCATAAACAAGTTTTTCCCTTTTTGACCTGTGGACTTTTGTACGGACTTCATGGCTGCTTTGATTCCATCAGCCCGGAAGCTGTCAAGTTGATCAAGCTCTTGAGAAAATGCCCGTAACACTTCTGGAACCGTTTCACCCGCTAAGACTTCCTTCGCATCTTCTTCAAAGACTGCATTATCTTGGAAGAACATATCAGATAATTCTACGATTTCCGCACCAAAGCTCATTTTTTCCTGTAAAAGAGCAACTAGACTTCGAGCCCATTGATGCTCCTCATCTGTTAAACTTTCACTAAGACGTCCAGCTTTAATTAAGTGTGGCAGAGCCAGCTCTAGTACGCGGTCAACCTCAATCTTTTTCATATATTGGTTGTTCATCCATGTTAGCTTTTGCTGATCGAATAATGCTGGTGATTTAGAGAGACGATTAGCATCAAAAATCTCAATAAATTCTTCTTTGGAGTATAGTTCCTCTTCACCAACTGGTGACCAGCCTAAAAGCGTAATAAAATTAAATAATGCTTCCGGAAGATAACCTAGTTCCTCATATTGCTCAATAAATTGAATAATCGATTCATCACGCTTACTTAATTTTTTCCGGCTTTCATTTACAATGAGGGTCATATGTCCAAAAACAGGCGGCTCCCAGCCTAATGCATCATAAACCATTAACTGTTTTGGTGTGTTTGAAATATGGTCATCACCACGAAGTACATGACTAATTTCCATTAGGTGGTCGTCAATCGCAACCGCAAAGTTATAGGTTGGTGTTCCATCCTTTTTCACCATCACCCAGTCACCCATGCCTTCAGATTCGAACGAAACAACCCCTTTGACCATGTCGTCAAATGTATAGGTTTTACTTTCTGGTACAGCAATACGGATACTTGGCTGGCGGCCTTCGGCTTCATATTGACGGCGTTGTTCGTCTGTTAAATGACGGCATTTACCGGAATAGTGAGGAGTTTCGCCTCTCTCGGTTTGCGCTTCACGTTCTGCTTCGAGCTCTTCTTCCGAACAGTAACACTTATAAGCGTGTCCAGTTTCTAATAACTGATTATAGTAAGTTTCATAAATATGGTTTCTTTCAGATTGACGGTATGGACCGAATTCGCCGCCAACATCAACGCCTTCATCCCAATCCATTCCGAGCCATTTTAAATATTTTAATTGACTTTCTTCACCGCCGGCGATATTCCGCTTTTTATCGGTATCCTCTATCCGGATAATAAATTTACCACCTTTATTTCGAGCAAATAAATAATTAAATAGTGCAGTACGGGCGTTTCCAATATGTAAATGTCCCGTTGGACTTGGAGCATACCTTACACGAACTTGGTTTGACATAATAATGCTGCCTCCATCGATATATATTCTCTCAACCGATTTATTTTACCATTGTGATTTCTATCTATAAAGTCTAACTATTAACCTTTTTTAATAAAACAACGGCTTGAGCGGCAATCCCCTCGCCTCTGCCGGTAAAGCCTAATTTTTCTGTTGTTGTGGCTTTTACATTTATTTGGTCTGGACCGGCCTCTAATAATTCAGCAATCCGTGTCCGCATCTGCTCGATATGCGGCGCCATTTTAGGCTTCTGAGCAATAATGGTACAGTCTGCGTTAACCAATTCGTACCCTCTATCTTTTACTAGCTGCCATACATGTTCTGTAAGCTTTGCCGAGTCAGCATCTTTAAAGTTGGGATCTGTATCGGGGAAATGCTTACCGATATCGCCTTCGCCAATCGCTCCAAGGCAAGCATCGCAAACCGTATGTAATAAAACATCTGCATCAGAATGTCCCAAAAGCCCTTTTTCATAAGGAATTGTAATCCCGCCAATAATTAGCGGACGCCCTTCTGTTAATTGGTGTACATCAAAGCCCTGTCCAATTCGAAACATCAGTAAAACTCCTTCTCTCTCTTTTTTATGATCGCTTCTGCAAAATATAAATCCTCAGGTGTTGTCAGCTTAATATTATCGTAATCGCCTTCGACGATGGACACCGGGTAATTTAACCGTTCCACTAAGCTGGCATCATCGGTTCCAAGGAATTGGTCCTTTTCTGCTTTTTCATAAGCTTCCTTCAGTAATGAAATACGAAAAGCTTGTGGGGTTTGAACAGCCCACAAGCTTGAACGTTCGACAGTTTCCACTACCACACCATTTTTTTGTTTTTTCATAGTGTCTTTAGCTGGAACGCCCATAATCGCAGCACCAGTTTCTACTGCCTTCTGTGTTAAAAGGTGGATATGACCCTTTTGAATAAACGGCCGAGCTGCATCATGTACAAGAATAATACCATCCATTTTGACTGTTTTAAGAGCATTGAATATACTGTGCTGACGTTCGTCCCCGCCCATTACCAAATCAGGAACTTTCCTAATTTGGTACTTTTGAAGCAGCCCATTAATTTCCTTATGATCCTGAGGATGTATGGCTAATATAATTCCGTCGCAGGCCTCATCCTCTTCAAATACCCTTAAAGTATGAACCAGAATTGGCAGCCCATTAAGCTCCAATAAAAGTTTATTTTTCCCCGCTTGCATTCTTTTTCCCATGCCGGCAGCCGGGATAATGACTTGGTAAGTCATAAAAATACCTCTCTATCTGTCTAGCGGTCACACCAGATAAGGCGCTTCGCTTTTCTTTCTAAAGTGCTTTTTCTAATAATTTGGGTTTGGCAAATATCATTCGGCCAGCCGAAGTTTGAAGAACACTTGTTACAAGGACCTCAATCCTCTTACCAATATATTCTCTTCCTTCTTCTACTACGATCATCGTTCCATCATCTAAATAAGCTACACCTTGATGATATTCTTTGCCGTCCTTTATCACTTGAACCGTCAATTCCTCCCCTGGGAGGACAACTGGTTTTACTGCATTTGCTAAGTCGTTAATATTTAATACAGAGACATTCTGTAATTCACATACTTTATTTAAATTAAAATCATTCGTCACAAGGATACCATTTGTTAATTTTGCTAGTTTAACGAGTTTTGAGTCTACCTCGCTAATCTCATCAAAATCGCCCTCATAAATTTCAACTTTGATGGAAAGTTCCTTTTGAATACGATTTAATATATCTAAGCCTCTGCGGCCGCGATTTCGTTTTAATACATCAGAAGAATCTGCAATATGTTGTAATTCCTCCAGAACAAACTGAGGAATAACAATTGTTCCTTCCAAAAAGCCAGTCTGACAAATATCAGCAACCCGTCCATCAATAATGACACTAGTATCTAATATTTTCAACGCCTTGCCTGCTGCAGGATCTGCCTCTTCCTCACCAGACTTTTTCTTGTTACCTCGATTTCCAAACAACCCCAAAAGCTCATCACGCTTTTTAAAACCTACTTGAAAGCCAAGATACCCAAATAATAGCGTCAAAAGTATTGGTGCAACTGCATTCAAAATGGGCACCTGTACAGCATTAAGAGCAAAACTAATCAAAAAGGCAACAAACAAACCAAAAATTAATCCAACACTGCCAAATAGTACATCTGTTACAGGAATCCTTACTAAAGAATCCTCCGTCCATTTAATAAAATTAAAGACATAATCTACTGCCCAAAAGGTAATAAGGTAAAAAATAATAGCCCCTATAATAGCAGTAACATATGAGTTATTAATCAGTGGAATGTCATTAATATGAAGTAATTTAAACAATTCCGGCAGTAAAAGTATTCCCAGCGTACCCCCAATAATGAGGAAGCATGCCTGCACAATTCTTTTTAACATTCCTTCACCTCCTCTAATTCATTATAAACATTTTCCTAAAATTGAAACCTTGATTTTGTGATTATTTTTTCAAATTGTAATACTCTTGAAATAAAACCCTATTGTAAAAATCTTACTCCTCATAAGGGTAGCATTGGAAATTTTTTGTGTCAAACAAATTGAAGCTGTACATTTTAGCATACATGCTTTTACTTTTCAATCATTTTAAAGATGACGGTCTGTATATAGCCGATCTTTAATTAGCTTAAAGCCCTCTTTAATTTTCTTTGCCCGTACTTCCCCGATTCCCTCCACATCGTCAAGCTCTTCAACGGTTGCCGTAATTATTTTAGCTAATTCCCCAAAACTTGTGATTAAATTCTCAATAATAATCGAAGGCAGCCTCGGAATTTTATGCAGTATCCGGTAACCACGCGGAAATTTATTTTCCTCAAGATGGACATAGCCCAGGTAGCCCATTAACTTCAACAAGACCATATCCTCAATCGTTCCACTACTTGCCAACGACTGCATCCGTTGAAGCACGTCCCGGGTCTGGATTTCACGTTCGTAAGCATAATCTTTAATAATCAACATAATTTCTTCTTCAAGATCAGTCAGGATCTCATTCATTTGCAGCCGAATCAGCCTGCCCTCTGTCCCTAGCTCATGCAGAAAGGTTAATAGTTCATTTTTTATTTTCAATACCATTTCAAACCGATGAAGAACGAGTAAAAAGTCATTATATGTCACTGATTCTTCAAACTCTAAAATACTTAAATTGGTTATACTATGCTCAAGTACAACCTTGTATTTTTCAAGTGTCTGAATAGCCTGATTAGCCTTTGTCAGAATGACTGCAATATCTTTTAAGGAATAACGAAAGTTTCCTTGGTATAGGGTAATTACATTTCTTCTTTGCGAGATAGCAATCACTAGTGCTTTCGTTTGCTTAGCGACTCTTTCTGCTGTCCGGTGCCGCATTCCTGTTTCCGATGAGGGTATTTCAGAGTTAGGGGCTAGCTGGGCATTGGCAAACAGAATTTTGTTACCTAACTCGTTTAGTATGATCGCCCCATCCATTTTGGCAAGCTCATATAAAAAGCTCGGCGAAAAAGGGCAATTAATTGAAAATCCGCCATCCACAATGCTTTTTACCTTTTCATTATAGCCTATCACGATTAAGCCGCCGGTATTGGCTCTTAATACATTATCAATTCCCTCTCGAAGAGGCGCTCCTGGGGCGATTAACTGTAGAACATCACTCACAGTAACTTCACCTAGTTTTTTATTTTCCATCTGCTACTCCCCTAACGCTGCTTGAAGTGCCTCACTAACAGAGGAAACACCGATAAGTTTTATATCCTTGGGGCCTGTCCACCCACTTAAATTATTTGCCGGTAATATTACACGTTCGAAGCCTAACTTCGCCGCCTCCTGAACGCGCTGCTCAATTCTTGATACCCTTCTTACCTCACCCGTCAAACCAACTTCACCGATAATACAGTCGGTAGGTCTTGTTGGGCGGTCTCTGAAGCTCGAGGCTATGCTTACAGCAATTGCTAAATCAATTGCCGGTTCATCTAACTTTACTCCTCCTGCAACTTTTAAATAGGCATCCTGGTTGGCAAGAAGCAGTCCCACCCGCTTTTCCAAAACTGCCATTAAGAGCGGTACCCGATTATGATCGATTCCTGTTGCCATTCTTCGTGGGTTTCCAAAACTTGTAGGTGAAATAAGCGCCTGTATTTCAACCAGTACCGGACGCGTTCCTTCCATTGAGGCGACAACCGTCGAACCAGCTGCCCCGCGAGACCGCTCCTCTAAGAAGATTTCGGATGGATTTTCTACCTCTTCGAGTCCAAATTCTTTCATCTCAAAGATGCCCATTTCATTAGTGGAACCAAAACGGTTTTTGACCGCTCTAAGGATTCGGTAAGTATGATGTCTTTCTCCTTCAAAATAAAGCACTGTATCGACCATATGTTCCAATAGTCTCGGTCCGGCGATGGAACCTTCTTTGGTCACATGCCCAACGATAAAAATGGCAATCCCTTTGGTTTTTCCAATCCTCATCAATTCGGCGGTACATTCCCGAACTTGCGAAACACTCCCCGGGGCTGAGGTTACTTCTGGGTGAAAAACTGTTTGAATAGAGTCAATAATGACAAAGCTTGGATTCTCACTTTCAATCGTTCGGCTTATCTCTTCAAGATTAGTTTCCGAATAGACTAACAGGTTTTCAGACGAAATCCCCAGTCGTTCTGCGCGAAGCTTCGTCTGTCTTAATGATTCTTCACCAGATATGTAAAGAACAGAATTCCCTTTATTCGCAAGTTGAGAGGATACCTGCAGAAGCAGTGTGGATTTTCCGATTCCCGGGTCTCCGCCAATTAGAACTAATGAGCCCTTAACAACACCTCCGCCTAATACGCGGTTAAGCTCATTTAAATCGGTCAAGATTCTCGGTTCGTTCTCCATCTCAATTGCATTTATCTTCATTGGTTTTGTAAGCAGATTTGAATCGGACGTATGAGCAAATGCCCCTCGTCTTGCGGTCCCTGTTACTTCTACTTCCTCGACCATCTTATTCCACTGTCCACAGCCTGGACATTTTCCCATCCATTTTGGAGATTCATAGCCGCATTCTTGGCAGATGAATTTTGTTTTCCTTTTTACCATTTCCTTCAACCTTTCCTAACCATCATGCACCCGTTTCTATGGTCATAAGAAAACGAAAAAAGAGGTACACGGGTTGACTTTATTCACGTGTACCTCTTGCATGTGTTGTTAGACACTTAAAATTATTCGTTAACCATAAATCCTATTTTGCTAAGCTTGTTTGCTCTGCCATTCTAACAACAAACTCACTATTCACTACATCTATTATAGCATGCTGGCCTGTTAATAAAGTTCCTTTTAATAGTTCTTCAGAGAGACGATCCTCAATGTGCTTTTGAATGGCACGGCGCAGCGGTCTTGCTCCGTATTCCGGATCGTACCCCTCCTGAGATATCTTCTCTTTTGCTGCTGGGGTTAATTCTAACGATATATTTTGCTCTTTTAATCGTTTTACGAGCTGATCAGATAATAGAGTCACAATTTCCTCAAGATGCTTTTTCTCTAAAGCATGGAAGACAATTATTTCATCAATACGGTTCAGGAATTCCGGACGGAAGGCCTTTTTCAATTCATCCATTACCTTCCCCTTCATATCCTTATAATCCTGTGCTCCGTCTTGAATATTAAAGCCTACATACTTATTTCGTTTTAAGGCTTCCGCTCCGACGTTAGAGGTCATAATGAGTACAGTATTTCGGAAATCGACTGTTCTCCCCTTTGAATCTGTTAGGCGCCCATCTTCAAGAACCTGAAGCAGGATATTAAAGACATCTGGATGTGCTTTTTCAATTTCATCCAACAAGATGACGGAATATGGTTTTCTGCGGACTTTTTCTGTTAATTGACCGCCTTCCTCATATCCAACATATCCTGGAGGTGAACCGACAAGGCGGGATGTAGAGTGTTTTTCCATATACTCTGACATATCGATCCGAATCATCGAATCCTCATCACCAAACATTGCCTCCGCAAGGGCACGAGCTAATTCCGTTTTCCCTACCCCAGTTGGACCAAGGAACACAAAGGAACCAATTGGACGTTTTGGATCCTTTAATCCAGCTCTCGCACGACGAACAGCCTTAGAAACAGCAATAACAGCTTCCTCTTGCCCAATTACACGGGAATGTAAGGCCTCTTCTAAATTCAGTAATTTGGCTGTTTCCGTTTCGGCTAGTTTAGAGACAGGTACACCCGTCCAGCTTGAAACAACACTGGCAATATCCTCTACCGTCACTTCGTTATTTTCTTTTCCTTGTTTTTCTTTCCAAGTTTTCTTTGTTTCTTCCAACTGTTCACGAAGGCGCTGCTCTGTATCTCTTAATGAGGCAGCTTTTTCAAATTCTTGACTTTGAACAGCTGCATCCTTTTCTTTTCTAACTTCCTCCAGTTTCACCTCTAATTCTTTTAAATTAGGAGGCGTTGTGTAGGAACGAAGTCTCACCTTTGAACCGGCTTCATCAATTAAGTCAATTGCTTTATCAGGCAGGAAGCGGTCAGAGATATAACGGTCCGAAAGCTTAACCGCTGCCTCAATTGCTTCATCCGTAATTGAAACGCGGTGATGGGCCTCATAACGGTCACGTAAGCCTGCTAAAATTTGAATGGATTCTTCCATAGTAGGTTCATCCACCCGAATTGGCTGGAAACGTCGTTCAAGGGCAGCATCTTTTTCAATATATTTACGATATTCATCTAGTGTAGTGGCACCAATACATTGGAGTTC
Organism: Neobacillus drentensis; assembly: GCF_036965645.1. Lineage (GTDB taxonomy): Bacteria > Bacillota > Bacilli > Bacillales > Cytobacillaceae > Neobacillus > Neobacillus drentensis_D. The sequence goes on along the minus strand of NZ_JBALPZ010000007.1, from coordinate 3,309 downwards.
ACCACGAGCAAGCGATGGCTTTAAAATGTTAGAAGCATCAATGGCTCCTTCCGCTCCACCTGCACCAATCAAGGTATGAAGTTCGTCAATAAAAAGAATGATATTTCCTGCCTGACGGATTTCATCCATGACTTTTTTTAGACGGTCTTCAAATTCACCACGATATTTAGTCCCAGCAACAACTGTTCCCATGTCGAGTGTCATTACACGCTTATCACGTAGAATCTCAGGCACTTCATTATTCACAATTTGTTGGGCAAGCCCTTCAGCAATGGCTGTCTTACCTACACCAGGCTCCCCAATTAAAACAGGGTTATTTTTTGTTCTGCGGCTTAATACCTCAATAACACGTTGAATTTCTTTACTGCGGCCAATAACTGGGTCTAGGCTGCCTTCACGGGCAATAGCAGTTAAATCCCTTGCAAGGCTGTCAAGTGTAGGGGTATTGGCACTAGTGGATGTACCGCCCTGGTGAGAGCCGGATTCATTACTTCCTAATAGCTGTAGTACCTGCTGACGAGCCTTATTAAGGCTGACACCAAGATTGTTTAATACCCTTGCTGCCACACCTTCTCCTTCACGAATTAAGCCAAGGAGAATATGCTCTGTACCAACATAGGAATGACCCAATTTCCGAGCCTCATCCATCGATAATTCAATAACCTTTTTAGCTCTTGGAGTATAGTGAATAGTTTGAGAAGCTTCCTGACCTTTACCGATTAGATTTTCTACTTCTTTTTGAATTTTTTCAGAACCCAAGCCAAGACCATAAAGTGCTTTTGCAGCAATCCCTTCACCTTCACGTACTAGCCCCAATAAAACATGCTCAGTCCCAATATTATTATGGCCAAGACGAATCGCTTCCTCTTGTGCAAGTGCAAGTACCTTTTGTGCTCTCTCAGTAAATCGTCCAAACATCATATCTTCTTCCTCCTCACCTATTTTTCATTCTCCAATTTTATTCGATCTCTAATTAATGCGGCTCTTCGGATATCCCTTTCATGCGGCCGTAATGGACCGCCCGCATATTGCTGAAGAAAACCCGGCTGGGTTAAAATCATTAATTCATTTAAGATCGTCTTTGACATATTTTTTATATACCCAATATCTATGCCAAGACGAACATCCGATAGGCAGCGGGCTGCTTCCTTCGATTCAATAATCCGGCTATTAGATAACACACCTAATGAGCGGAACACCCTGTCTTCTAATTGTATGTTAGAAGTTTTTTGTAATGCTTCACGAGCAGACCTTTCTTGTGAAATTAGCTGGCTGGCTACTCCTTTTATATCACGGCAGATATCTTCTTCTGATTTTCCGAGCGTGATTTGATTGGAGATTTGAAAGATATTCCCCAATGCTTCACTGCCTTCACCATAAATTCCTCTTACAACCAGGCCTAATTGGTGGATTGCAGGGATAATTCGATTAATTTGCTGTGTTAAGATAAGCCCAGGAAGATGCATCATCACTGATGCTCTGAGACCTGTTCCAACATTGGTTGGACAGCTAGTTAAATAGCCGTATTTTTCATCAAATGCATAATGGATATGATCTTCAAGCCAATCATCTATTTCATTCGCAGCATGTAAAGCTTCTGCTATTTGCAGACCAGGAAATAAACATTGAATTCGAATATGGTCTTCCTCATTTAACATGATACTAACTTCTTCATTTTCGGTTAACAGAACAGCTCCATATGGAGAATCCTCTGCCAAAAGCGGACTAATTAAATGCTTTTCTACTAAAACTCGCTTTTGAAGAGGCTGCATTTCATTCATTGTCAATAATTCCATTTTTTCATAGTTTTCGACAGGAAATTTAAAAAGAATATCCTTCATTGAATCAATTATTACTTTTGCTTCTTCATGTGAAAAAACAGTTGGGAAATTATAAGCTTCAAAGTTTCGTGCTAGTCGGATTCTGGAACTAAGGACAATATCGGAATCCGGTCCTTCCTCGCTCATCCAAGAGCTGACGGCTTGATTAAAAAATCGTTCAAGCGACACGTTATTCCCCTCCCTCTTCGATTCCAACTAATTGTTTCTCTAATGTTCGAATTTGATCGCGAATTTCTGCCGCTTTCTCGAATTCTTCTTGGCTGATGGCCTCTCTTAATTCCATTTTCAGCTCTTCAAGCTGTTTGCGGAGTTGAAACTCTCCACCAATTCTTTTTGGGATTTTGCCATTATGGGTCCAATTTCCACTATGAAGACGTCTTAAAACGGGTTTTAGCTGGTCTTTAAACGTCTCGTAGCATTGAGCACAGCCAAAACGGCCTACCTTTAAAAACTGCGGAAATGTCATCGAACAATGCTGACATTGTAGGATTTCCTCTTGTTGGAACGGGCTTTGGCTCGGCTTTTGAAAAGAAGGATCAATATTTAATAAACCGGCCAATAGGTTATTAAAGGCAAACCCCGATTCTCCATTTAAGATAAACATTTCACCTTTTTCCTGAGCACACTTTTCACAAAGATGAACTTCTGTTTTTTCACCATTAATAATTTTGGTAAAGTGAAGAGCAGCAGGCCTTTGATTGCATTCCTGACAGATCATACTTTTTCACCTCTTTAAGCTGTACCATTATTTATATTTTAAGGAAGTTAACATTGCTTTTAACATTCGCGCCCTTAATTCATCCCGGAACGGAAGATCAATATATAATACAGAACGATCAATTACACTTAGCATAATTTTTGCCTCTCGTTTTGTAATGACCTCCTCATGGACAAGTCTAATGATAACGTCTTCAGCACTTGTTTGACTTATACGATTGTTGACAAGGGAAAGCAAATGGTCAATTAAATGGGCTAAGTCGTGGGATTGAACCTTCATTATCCGAATATATCCACCGCCGCCCCGTTTACTTTCAACAATATATCCTCTTTCAATCGTAAAACGGGTATTAATAACATAGTTTATTTGTGAAGGGACACACTGAAATTTATCGGCAATTTCGCTTCTTTTAATCTCAACTAGGTCTTCTTCACTCAATTCCAAAACTTGCTTTAGATATTTTTCAATAATATCGGAAATGTTTCTCATCTTCCCACCTCCCATCTTCTGACTTTGACTATCTTTGACTTTGATTATACTGAAAATTTTATGCAGATGCAACGATTCTCTACTACTGATTTTCTCCAAATTTCACGGTTGTGAAACCTAGAAAGCCCAGAAAATAAGCTTTATATAATTCGACTATTTTCGTAATACTGACTACTGTAGCGAATAATAGACCTTAAAGATAAATATACAAAAAAAAGACAACCTTATTTGGTTGTCTTTTTTTTGCCTGGCAACGTCCTA
>NZ_JBALPZ010000006.1:35814-66402 GCF_036965645.1 Neobacillus drentensis | reverse complement strand
TTTTCAAACACGGTGTAAAAAAATATGTATAAAATCTACTTATATAATATACTCTATTCTTCATAACAATTCCCAGAATTAGCTAAAAAAACAAAAGAAGAGTCCCTAATATTACAGGACTCTTCTTTTTCAAAGATTATACTAACTATTTTCCTGAAACGGCAGGTCTCTTCACTTTTGTGTTTAATGTACCAGCATTCAAGTACGCTGTTCCCATTGCAGCCAACAATAGAATCCCCGTCACAATAAATACACTATAAACAGGAAAAATTCCTCCAAGGAACCCGCCAATCATCGGGCCAACCATCCCGCCCAGCTGATTCGCCGTTTGGTTTAAACTAAAAGCCCGTCCCCGGAAATCCTCAGGAGTAGATTTTACAACAAGACCATTTAAGGCCGGATACACGGCACAAAAGAAAATTCCGTAAACAAAACGAATCATTGAAAATCCCCATATATGAGTGAAAGCAATTTGAGCTAACGTACCCAGTCCGCCGCCAAGCAGCCCGATGAATAAAACACGTTGAAAGCCCACTTTGTCGGCCCATTTTCCCCAATATGGAGCAAATAAAGCACTCGCAATCCCTGGAAGAGAAAACACAATTCCTGCAAGGAACGAGGCATTTTCAGAAGAACCGCCCAATTTTACGATATATAGGGGAAGAACCGGTTCAATCGTCATCACAGAACAACTAGTTACCAGTGTGAGAATAAGCACTAATAAAAACGTCCGGTTCTCTACTGCCACTTTGAAGTCCTCTTTCACAGATCCCTTCCCCTTACTTGGGGTAAAATTCTCCTCTACTACCCAAAAGATAATTAATAACGTCGATAAGCAAACAATGATTCCTGCACTCGCAAATGCCCAGCGATTACCCACGAGATCCGCAATCCCTCCACCTAGAAGTGGTCCAATGATCCCTCCGGATGCTGAAGCAGTTGAGATCATCGATAACGCATAACCCACTTTGTTTCCAGGTGTATTAGTACCAATTAAGGCAATGGCCCCAGGGATGAAACCACTTAATAATCCCTGAAGAATCCGAAGCGCTAAAATCTGATAGGGATTTGTGACAAAAGCCATTAAAGTATAAATGACAAACAGAACAAAACCAGCTCGGACAATCATTGGTTTTCTGCCGTACTTATCAGCCATCCTGCCCCAAAACGGCGAGGCGATCGCACCAGCAAAAAATGCGGAACTAAATAATAGCCCTGCCCACATTTCCGTATGTTCATGAACACCTATTTGCAAAAGAAAAATCGGCAAGAAAGGGATGACCATGGAAAAACTTGCTGCTGTAAAAAAGACTCCAACCCAAAGTACCCATAAATTACGTTTCCACAAAAGCATGCTTATCCATCTCCCGGTAAAGCCAAAAATTTAAATTCATTTTTAATAGTGCCATCTTAACACAAACATCGAATATTTTCACTTCCGAAATATCCGAACTTAGAAATGAACAAAATTCGACAATGGTTGACATTATCATATCAATAAACATAAAAAAGGGCGATCCAATGTATGGGTCCCCTTAGTCATATTTTAGCTTTCTGATAATTTTTTTCTATCGACAGCTTTTGGCGGCTGCTCCAGCCACTGATTTTTGATCATTACATCGGTCCAATCCTCAGCGAACTTAAGGTCCTCTAGAATAAACTGTTCATAATTTAACGCCAAATCAGATCTCATCGTCCCCCCTAATCCAGCACCGTAATAGGCGATCGCGGTCCCAAATAAAAATCCTGTCAGATACATCATTAACTTATCTGAGAAAGGAGGAACCGTCGAATCGGATACATCCGAATCCCATAAAGGCGGCGCTGGAAGCTGGTCCTTTGTTAACAATTGACTAAACGTCTCGATATGTTTTTGCTTAATCCCCGTCGCTTTCTTCAAGATTCTTTGTGCATCTTTGTTGTTTACCACCTGGTAAAAGCCTGTGACCACCGCTTTGGTGATAAGACTTTTTTTCAAATTAAAGAATATATTGGTAATTTCAGGGCCGTTAAGGGTACGTTTGTCGCTAAAGAAACCGTCAAAGAAATTTTCAGTTTTAATAAAATCAATTCCAACCGGGATAGGCAGATAGGGAGGCCGATGGTAAAGGCCTTTTTCTAGCAATACATCAATGGTCTGATTGTAAAGTTTAATGGTATCCTGAATTTTATCTTCAAAAACTTTCGCATCTCACCACATATAGAAACAGTCAAGGCCACAGAGTATGCCGATAAGCCATGTATCGTCATTTCATGCAGATATTTAAGACAAAGATGATCAGAATATAGTTTCGGTGTATCTAAATTAACATCATGCTCTGTAAAACCTTGGGGGATAGGATAATTCAGTTGATTAAAAAAACTTTCAATTTCCCGCAGATTATTTTCTGAGGCGGTAATCGCGTCTTGAAATATCGCCTTTATGGCCTCATTTTCTTCTTCAAGATGATGATGCATATAGGTATTTACCCGCAGGTTTAGTGAATCCGCTTGATATTGAGTCCATAAACATGTAATTTCAGAGCCAGTTAATTTTATATTATGGTTAATTTCCATTTTGACCTCCTAAATAACTTCCCCTTGGCGATGAAGGAACCAGTCGTTTGTTATTTCCTAATAAAAAAGCATTCTATTCTATTATTAACTTGGGCTCTGCTGTATATTCCATATATTGTAAAGTACTTTTTAGCCGTTATACTTGTGAAAGGAAAGAAAATATCCCCTCAGCTATTACGAAACCAAGAAATACAGGAATTCGAAAATAGACTGAAGGGATAATCATTATAAAAAGTTTTTTTATTAATTTAATTTATGTCTCACCAGCTAAAAATTCTGATACCTATTGTAATGATTTAACCATGTTGTACCATGTAATACCACCGTGTTGAGAATTAGAAATTCCTTGATTATGGTATTCATGTTTCTCATAGAAACCAACTAAATCCTGTTTGCAGGTTAATGTGATGGTCTCACGATGCTTTTCTTTTGCGTCCTTTTCTAAGTGGGCAAGTAACGCTCCAGCAATACCTCGTTTTTGATATTTCAGAGATACCGCTAACCCTAACACACTTTGATGGCCGCCAGAAAGAGGGTTTTCTTTGATTTCATGAAAAAGGTCATCTGTTATGTAGGCAGTATCAATCACTGGTCCATTGATAAGACCGGCAATCTCACCATCCACTTCCGCGACAAAGAAACTATCCGGTATGGATTCTATCCTCTTCCTAAAAGCCTCTTCTGTTGCCGCCTCTTCTTTAAGGAAACAACCATTTTCTAAAACTAGTAAATCAGCTAAATCTTCTTTTTTTACATTTCTTATATGTGTCATGCTGTTTGCCTCCATGTTTGATCATGAAATCTAGAATCAATCCATTTTACCGTTTGTTATCACTCCTGGGCAAGCGGAATCCTTTCGTTGACCTTTTTCCGACAACTCGTACATGACCAGAACTAGCCTTTATATGAATTTAGTATAAAAGGTCCATAAAAAATATCCCTTTCATAAGATTATGAAAGGGATATCCTCCAAACTGTTAAACTAATTTATCGAGTGCATAACCGTTTCCATCCAATAAATCTTTTAAAGTGGTACGATCTAATAGCTTAGCCACTGTATCTCGAACAAGAGCCCATAAAGGTTTTAATTGACAGCCCTCCTCTAGGGGACAGCTTTCATAGGAAGTAATACTAACACACCCCATGGGAGCTAATGGCCCTTCTAAGTTCCGAATGACCTCACCAATAATAATCTCACTGGGGTCTTTACTCAGCTTGTAACCACCGTTCACCCCCCTTTTGCTTTGAACATAGCCATTTCTTTTCAACTGGAGCAGGAGTTGTTCTAAATAATTAATCGGCACTAAGGTCTGATCAGAAATATCTCCAATAGAAGTAAGGTCATGTTCATTTTTCCCCAAACAAATCAGTGCCCTTAAGGCATATTCTCCCCGGCTTGAAATCTTCATGTAAACTCTCTCCTTCTATAGATAGGCGAATAACCATTTTCACTGTGAAAAAGAACCCAAAATTTTGTCCCTTCATATCGTACGTTAGAAACTTGATTGGATTAGTCGACAATTAGAAAAATCCATATTCAGTTAATGGTTTATTTATTTCTTTTACCTAGTCTATTCAGGAAATATATAAAAAGGAGAGGTTTTTTATGAGGAGGTTAGTCGTACTTGCCCTTATTGGCTTAGCGGCGCAGTTGGTAGATGGTTCCTTAGGAATGGCATACGGAGTTACTTCTACTTCATTATTGCTCATGTTTGGAATTGCTCCAGCAGTTGCCTCAGCCTCAGTACACATGGCAGAGGTTGTCACAACGGCTGCATCAGGAGTTTCTCACATTCGGTTTGGAAACGTAGATAAAAGCGTTGTCTACAAATTAATCATTCCCGGATCAATCGGTGCCTTTCTCGGAGCTTGTTTTCTAGGCAGTATTCCAGGTGATATTGTTAAACCATATGTATCCTTTTTTCTCTTCTTATTAGGAGTCTATGTCATTTATCGGTTTTTGTTTAAATTTAATCCAGCTAATAAACTGGCTGGAAAAAACCTAGGAAAAAAACAATTGATTCCTTTAGGATTTATTGCAGGATTCTTTGATGCAACAGGCGGCGGCGGCTGGGGGCCAATTGCCACTCCTGTCTTGTTAACGAGCAGTAAAATGGAGCCAAGAAAAGTCATTGGTTCAGTCGATACAAGTGAATTTGCGATTGCCATTGCTTCGACATTAGGCTTCCTTTTAACCTTAGGCTGGACGCAAATTAACATCCAGTGGGTGATCGCCTTAATGATTGGCGGTATCATAGCTGCTCCTATTGCTGCCTGGTTAGTCAAGATTATCCCAACGAACTTGTTAGGTACACTCGTGGGTGGAATCATTATCATAACCAATATCAGAACGCTTTTAGGGGCATTAGAAGCTTCACACCTTATAAGTCTCATCACGTATATAATTCTGGCCGTACTTTGGCTTACAGCAGTGATTAATGTAAGTCTTAAAATCAAAAGAAACAGCTATCAAAAACAATTAGCTGAATAAAATAAAAAGACCCATTATGAGTTTAATCTACTCTGATGGGTCTTTTGTCCATTACCATTCATTTTCCTTCTTCGCCCAAACCTTCCTTTTTCCCATTGGTAAGGGCCCTTCGATCAGATGCCTTCGGAGGTTCTTCTAACCATCCGTTATCAATCATCAGGTTCATTCCATCCTCAGCAAATCTGATTAATTCACTTGTAAGACCAATATATTTTTCCGCCAGATCTCTCCTAGCCGTTACACTTAAGGCGGATCCATAGAAAGCAATCGTTACTTGAGTTGACAAGAGGATTTGATACATAATCCATTTATCTGAAAAAGGGGATATGGTTGAGTTCGTTACTTGTGATTGCCAAGATATCGGATAATTTAGTTTTTCTTCTCGAAAAATTCTTTCAAATGTTGAGATATGCTTATTTGCAATCTCCATCCCTCTTTTAATGTATTGACGAACCTTTTTAGATTCAGCCACCTGACTAAAACCAACCTTTAAAGTAACATGCTGGTGCATCTTATACAAATTAAAGGTTATATCACCGATCTCCATCCCAGTTAATGGACGTCTTGTCCCAAACCAGCCTGTTAAAAAGCTTTGTTGTTTTACAAAGTCAATTTGTTCAGGCGGACTTATGACAGGCGGCCGAGTGTAGATCCCTTTTGCCAGCATCGTGCCAATTGTTTTTTCAAAAAGGACCATGGTTTCAGTATTACAATCCATATGATATTTACGAAGATCAGCTCTGATCGAGTTACCTACTGAAAGAGCATATCCAGTTAGCCCTTGTAATGACATAACGTACATATAATAAAGATAAAAAGGATCTTGAAAAAGACGCGGGGCTTTTGTATGAACATCCTCTACTGTAAAACCTTTGGGAATAGGATAATTTTCACCTTTAAAAAATTCCTTTACACTTTGAACATGTCTTTCAGCAAGATCAAGAGAGAAGCTATAAATCTCTATGATATCTTGGTCTTCTATATGCTCTAATGCATACTTGATAAAACAAATAGACATAGAATCAAACATATACTGAGTCCAAAGACTAGTTATTTCTGGTGCTGTTAGTTGGATACGAGTTGGGTCCATTACATTCTTCCTTTTACCATTAATAAGCATATGCTTTCCATTTTCTTACAAAAGTATTCCTAAATAATGTGGAATAGGTAAAAGGCTTAGATTGCTCAAGATTACAATGCTCCATAAATAACATTACGTAGTCTAGGCTGGGTATAGGTTTCAAAATTCGGCAGGAGCTGATGCATATACACAGCCGAAAGCTGCTCTTCTGGATCAATCATGACCCATGTCCCTGCCATTCCCATCCAGCCGAATTCACCAATTGAACTATTACTACCCGCAAGTGCCGGGTTCACCATTGTTCTTACCCCAAGACCATAGCCATATCCATTTAAATGCGGCCAGTTAAAGGTAGTAACTTGCTCAGGCTGGAGATGATTCATGGCCATTAGCTCTACCGTTTTTCTCCCAAGAATACGTTCCCCGTCCAGAGTTCCACCGTTTGCAAGCATATGGGCAAAACGGCTGTAATCATTCAAAGTGGATAGCAGGCCTCCCCCACCGCTTTCATACAGGCTGCCTGGTTGATATTCTGCATCTAATCTCATATTTTTCAGCAAATTGTCTTGTTCCTTCCAATCATATAAACTACATAAACGGTCCTTCTTATCTTCAGGAACCTTGAAAAAAGTATCTTTCATTGAAAGCGGTTGAAAAATTTCTTCCCTTATAAATTCTCCAAATGATTTGCCTGACACCACTTCAATAAATGCGCCTAGAACATCATGACTTAGACTGTATCGCCATTGTGTACCTGGATCAAATGCTAGTGGGATATTGGCTAGGGCTCTAGATAACTCTCTGACGGTAAAGGTACCCTTTTTTCGTAAGTCATTCATCGCAATTGTAACTTGTCGTTCCGTTTCATTTGATTTTCCTTCGTACGTTAACCCGGAAGTCATTGTGAACAAATCTTTGACTCGAATCGATTTTGCTGCAGGTGTTGGATAAACTTCCCCTCTTTCATCTTCACGATATACTTGAGGGTTTTTAAATTCGGGAAGATATTCCTCGAGCGGATCCTCTAATAAAAATTCCCCCCGCTCATACAGCATTAAAGCTGCTACACAGGTAACTACTTTTGTCATTGAATATATGCGGTAAATGGTATTCGGTGTAATCGGTTTCTTGGTGTCCAAATCTGCATAACCAACATAGTCTTCGAATACTTGTTCATTTTGATGATAGACAGAACACGCACATCCCGCCGGTCCACTTTCTACAAAACTTTTTAATAATGGTTTTAAATGATCAAAGTTTTTCAACATTTCCCGCTCCTTTTGCTAGACTTTTTCTTTAATAGTAACGCATTTGTTATCAAATTAACAGTTTTATTAACCTCTCTTTTGCATAATATATGGAACTAAACCGCACCATATTAGGAAAAAGGATGTGATCGTGTGAAGAATGAGACCGTTGTTGAGGAATTAAATACTTTACTAAGAGGGACCTACATGGGGATTCGTTCACTGGAACATTACATTCAGAACGTGACCGATGATTATGTAAAAAAAGCCTTCCAGTCGATGCAGCAGGAAATCAAATTAGATGCTCAGAAGCTAGCAGCGCGAATTCAAGACTTGGACGGCGTGCCCGCCGATGATGAAGGATTCTCTGGATCCATTCATAGCTTTATGCATAAACTCATGCTTTCAGATGAGACTGATCCTATCTTAGAAGACGCGATCCATGGATTCGAAAAATATGGCGTTCAATATTCAGAAGAGTTAGTTAGAGGTGACTTGGATCCAAGGAGCCGGCAAATAGCAGAAGAAGTGATTGATCACAACCGCAGACATGCTGAAATTTTAAAAAATCATTTAACCTAACCAAAGAAGACCATCCAAGTGATCTGAACTCGAAAAGTTAGACACGGTGTTTAGGCAGCTTCTTGGGCATGAGTTCGGTATTGCACCGGACTCATGCCCTTTAATTTTACCTTAATCCGTTTGTGATTATAGTAGTGAATGTATTTTTCTAACTCTACTTTAAAATGATCCATACTCTCAAATTCTCTTAAATAAAGTAATTCAGACTTTAATAAGCCAAAGAAGTTCTCCATGACTGCATTATCCAAGCAGTTCCCCTTACGGGACAAACTTTGTATGATTCCTTGTTCTTTTAATGCAAATTGATACCGTTTCATCTGATAGTGCCATCCTTGGTCAGAATGGAGGATGGGGGTGTCTCCTTTGCCTAATCGCTCAAAGGCTTTATCCAACATTTTTGAAACAAGTGGGTACACAGGACGGTGTTCAATATTATAGGCTATAATCTCGCCATTATATAAATCAAGAATCGGTGACAAATATAGCTTTTCTCCATGTAGGTGGATTTCTGTTACATCCGTCACCCACTTCTCGTTTGGTTTAGATGCATGGAAGTCCCTTTCTAAAATATTTGGAGCAATTTTCCCCACTTGTCCTCGATATGACCGATATTTTTTCATACGAACGAGGCATTTTAACCCCAACTCATTCATTAGACGACGGACTGTTTTATGATTGATTTTATACCCTTTCTTACGTATCTCTAATGTAATACGACGGTAACCATAACGACCTTGATGTTCGTCAAAAATTTGCTTAATTAAGTCCTTCATTTCCTTGTATTTATCTGGACGATCCATTTGTTTTACCCAATAGTAATACGTATTGCGTGCAATCTCAGCGATCTTAACTAACTCAATCACCTTAAATTCATGCCTTAACTCATATATTATTTGTGTCTTGTCTTGTTCGGTGATTTTTTCTTTTGTTGAATTAAGGCTTGTAACTTTTTTAAATAGGCATTCTCCATGCGTAAACGCTCATTTTCAGCTTGTAATGCCTCTAATGAACCTTCCACAGATGTTGATTTTTTTGTTTTCTTTTTCATGGATGGACGCCCCTTTTTCTTTGGTAATAGAGCGTCCAAACCATATCTTTCAACCTGTTTCTGCCATTGATGAATAGTAGAAGGTGAAGAAATATTATACACAGCCGCAGCTTGTGAAAGAGACGCTCCAAATTCGCTCATATAATTTAGTACGTCCATTTTAAATTGAATATCATAGTTTGTATAGGATGAAATTAATCCCTGTTCACCATTTTCTCTATATTGGGCTATCCAGGTTAATAAGGGTGTTTTGCTTATATTGAAACACTTGGCAACTTCTCTAGTAGATTCTTTCCCCTCTAAATAGGCTAATACTGCCTCTAGTTTTAATTCAAAAGAATATTTAGCCATAAAAAACTGCACCTCCAATTGTTAGTTGTGTCTAACAATTCGGGTGCAGTTCACCAAGAGATGGTCTAATCATTAAATACTAGTCAGTTGTTTCATTTTTTTGCCTTACACCTCTTCAGAAATGAAAAAAAGCTGCCAAACGGCAACTCACCTTATAATTATACTAAATATGCACCTAAAGCGACTAGCGCCTTCTTCAAGGCTTGTTCATAGGCTTTATCCTTGCCAATAACCATACGAAAATCGGCTTTGTCTCGAACCGTGGAGCGACCTTCTACTTCATATCCATTTTCAAAGATGAGTAGACAAATGGTGGACTTATCGCTCATACGATGAAATTTTTTCTCGACAATCATTTCTTCGAGCTTCTTCCGTTTATCATCCTTGAGTTCAGCTGTTCTAGAGTAAGGGATTACAACGTGGTCATAAAAATGGTTGTTTTTACATTTAACGAATAGTAGTTTTTCACCAGTTTCTTTCACTTGATTAATCTCTCCACATTTTGGACAAATGCTTTCAATTAACATTTTACCCACTCCCTTTAATTAGAACGCTCGCCGTCTTCGAAATAAGACAATACCATTATCACATATAGTATAGTGCCCTTGAATACAGCAAATGACATTTTAATGGAAATTTAATTTATAGCAAGACTGAATTAAGGGATATGGATGAAACGCTTAAGTATTCCGCTTTTATACATAATTAAAATGATGATAATACTTGCACTTACGAGCATTAAGATTGGGAATAAGGGATGAAACTTTGCGGCATAAATAAAATAATCCAGTTGATTAATTTGATGATAATCTGTAATCTCACCTTTAATAGAGTGAGTCACCTTCGCAGTATACTTCCATTCAAAGGGATCATTAACAAGATTAGAACCTTCATACCAAGCAACGAAAGTCGAAAAACATAACATCATACCCGCTAGAGCGAATATACCCCAAAAGATCATAATTATTCTCCTTTTAATCTACAGGCATTATGTAATGATTTAGTAATGTTTTGTTCCTCATCCCCTTTCTTCTTAATTAGACGAAAGAAAACTAGAAAAATTTCACTTTTTCCATATTTTTATTTTTGTTGATTTGAATAGGTCTCTTTTAAAAATTTAACAGATTGATTAATTAATTCCTTTAAAACATGGATATCAATATCTGCGACTTTATTAATATACACACAGCCTTTTCCGGTATTATGTTTACCAAAGTCTTTTAAAAGTTCTTCCCGTTTGGTTTCACCAGGAGCAAAATATAAGCTTATTTTTGCCTTTCTAGGGGAGAAGCCAACAAATGGAGCATCACCCTCATGGCCTGAGGCATATTTATAGTGATACGATCCAAAGCCAATAATACTAGGGCCCCACATTTTTGCCGGATAACCGGTTGTTTCTGTGAAGATATCTAGCAGCTGATAGGCATCTTCTCGCTTTTTAGGGTGATCCACATTTTCAATAAACTCAATGACGCTATGATCGGTTTCCTTTGTTTTCAGTTCATACATTTAAGTCACTCCTTTTATCGATGCAGTTGGTTTCTCATAAGTATTCAATGGAAAAGTTTGATTTCCTTTTTTTAGTTGGTTTTTTTAATACCATTTTTGAGTTGTTTATTTTTACCGTCAGATAAGTTATTTCCATTGTCCATAAAATTAACCAAAGGTCAAATAAATAGGATTTACATCACAAAAAAAGAGGAGAAAATCAATTTCGATCCTCTCCTCCACACAACTCCCTTTTACATTGCCATTACTTCCTCACTTGTTACAATATTGGCTACCGGAACCTTGCCCTGTAACGAAAGCAATTTCTCGCGGAACCGGACCACTTCCCCGACTACAATCATGGCTGGGTTTTGCACCCCTTCTTTTTCAACAACGTAGGCAATTGAACTAAGGGTTCCCGTAACTGTTCGCTGCTCTGCTCTCGTCCCCTGCTCAATGACAGCTACAGGTGTATGTTCATTTTTCCCATGGCTAATTAATTGCTGACAGATATAAGAAAGGTTGCCAACTCCCATATAAATCGCGATTGTATCAACGGCTTTTCCCAAGCTGTTCCAATCAATGTCAGCAGGTTTTCCGTTCGTGCAATGGCCTGTTATAACAGCAAATGAATTTCCATATTCCCGGTGTGTGATGGGAATTCCCGCATATGCCGGGGCCGCTATCCCGGCCGTAATACCAGGGACCACTTCAAAGGGAAGACCATTTTCCGCTAAGGCTGCGGCCTCTTCCCCACCCCGGCCAAAGACAAATGGGTCTCCTCCTTTTAAGCGAACAACGGTTTTTCCCTGGCTCGTAAATTGAACTAATAAATCATTAATGATTTCCTGTTTCATGATATGATATGTCGGTTGCTTTCCACAAAAGATTAATTCGCAATCTTCCTTTGCTTCCTTAAGTAACTCACGATTCACGAGACGATCATAAAGAATGACATCTGCCATCCGGATGCATTTCAACGCTTTTACCGTAATTAATTCCGGGTCACCAGGACCCGCTCCAACGATATAGGCCTTCCCCATTTAACCTCCCCCTAACTAATACCGACTCGCTGCTGTATTTTTCGTCGATTTTGCTACTTCTAAAACCATCCTTGCCGCTGTTTTTCTATGCGTTACGTACAAGGCTAAACCTGTGAATAGAAATCCTCCAGCTACATTCCCCACTAGTACAGGGAGTTGATTCCATAACCACCAATCAACGAATGTTACGTGTGCACCAAGCATTATACCGGCAGGAATAACAAACATATTGACAACGGCGTGTTCAAAGCCCTGTGCAAAAAAGATTAAGATTGGCAGCCACATGGCAGCAATTTTTCCGCCGACAGACTTGGTAGTCATGGCCATGACGGCACCTAAGGTCACCATCCAATTACAAAGCATCGCTTTTACAAAAACGACAATTAGTCCGTCTGTACCTATATTTTTGTAACCTAAAGTTTTGGCTTCTGCTATAGCCATGATTTTCGCTGCAACGGGATTGTTATTTACATGCCCCAGTTGAGTAATCGCAATGATATATAAAAGTGCATAAATCATACTTCCTACTATATGACCAACAATAACCCACAACCAATTTTTCATCATCTGTCCGACGGTAGCCTTTTTCCCTAAGACAGCCACTGGTATAAGTGCAAAACTACCAGTTACCAATTCCAGTCCGAGTAGAATGATCATCACAAAGGCGGCCGGGAACAGCACCGCACCAACAATCCCCATCCCTGTCTGCACTTCAGCTGTATAGGCTAATGTTGTACCGAATCCAAGCAGAGCACCAGAAAGTGCTCCTCGGATTACTAAATCGCTAACAGGTAATTTTGCTTTTGCTTCCCCAGACAGAATCATACTTTCAATTACTTGATTAGGACTAAATAATGCCAATGTTTTCACTCCATTCAATATGCAGAAAGCAATCCTCTTCTATCCGGGAGTAGTCGCTGCTTATTCGAGAGTAACCCCCGGTTTTAAGAGTGTACCTTTATTAATCTTTGTGTTTGCTACTCTTCACCAACTAAAATAAATACTTGGTCATCAATAACTTCTACCGGAAAGGATTTTACACATCCGAAATCAGGTGCTTGAACTTTCCCATCGGTAACGCAAATTTTCCAATCATGCATCGGGCAAAAAACAAACTCCCCACTTACAATGCCTTCCGCTAAAACTCCACCCTTATGCGGGCAACGGTTTTCAATGGCTCGAACATTCCCATTCTCTAATCGAAAAACCGCAATTTCCGTATTTCCAATCACCGTTGTTTTTCCTAATTTTCTTGGCATATCCTCTATATTTCCTATAAAAACCCGTTTAATTGTATCTACCATGAAGCTAGTCTCCCTTCTATTTAACACCTGTTGGAATTTTTACCGTCTCATAAAGGTCTCTTAAGAGTGTTTTATTCTCAATAGCTTCCTTCCAAGGGTCTTGAACAATCGAAAGTGCCTCTTCAATCCGGAAGTTCAACATTTTTACAGTTTCAGCATCAGAAAGGACTTCCTTAATATGATCAAGTCCAAGGCGGTCCACCCAGGCAGAAGTTCTTTCTAAATAATTGGCCGTCTCACGATAATACTGGAGGTATGCCCCGATCATTTCGACAAGCTCATCATCCGTTTTGAATTTGAATAACAAATCAGCTGCACGAAGAT
The DNA here is from genome assembly GCF_036965645.1 of Neobacillus drentensis. Taxonomy (GTDB): domain Bacteria; phylum Bacillota; class Bacilli; order Bacillales; family Cytobacillaceae; genus Neobacillus; species Neobacillus drentensis_D. The sequence goes on along the minus strand of NZ_JBALPZ010000006.1, from coordinate 52,887 downwards.
GGGTACCGCCATTTCCACCTACATACATTTCCCATGCCCCATCAGTCCCAACAACGCCAACGTCTTTAATCCCGCTTTCGGCACAGTTCCTTGGACAAGCGGAGACCGCCATTTTGACTTTATGAGGAGTGTTTAATCCTTCAAATTTCTTTTCCAAACGAATTCCTAACCCAATTGAATCTTGTGTACCAAATCGGCAATAGCTTTCACCGACACAAGTTTTGACAGTACGCAAGCCTTTTGCGTAAGCCGCTCCAGATGGCATATCCAGTTCCGCCCAAATCTTCGGTAAATCATCCTTTTTCACGCCAAGTAAATCAATTCGCTGACCGCCCGTCACTTTGATGGTGCCAACTTGATATTTATCCGCCACATCGGCAATTTTTCGTAAATCAGCAGACGTCGTTACTCCGCCATACATTCTCGGTACAACTGAGTAGGTGCCATCCTTTTGGATATTGGCATGAAGCCTTTCATTTACAAAGCGGGCTTCTTTCTCATCCTGATATTCTGTTGGATAGATCATACCTAAGTAGTAATTTAATGCCGGTTTACATTTGGAACATCCATCTGTTTTCCATCCAAGCACATTCATCACTTCACGGATATGTGTCAAACGCTTAGCACGGATTTCCTCAACAATTTCATCTCTAGATAAAGTGGTGCAGCCACAAATGGCTTCCTTTTCATCTGCCTTAAATTCATCACCTAGAGTACAGGCTAGTAAATCAGCCACTAAGGATTTACAGCCGCCGCATGAACGGGAAGCATTGGTGCAGCCTTTTACTTGGTCAACTGAAGTTAAACCTTGAGTTCGAATCGCTTCAACAATGGTGCCTTTGTTGACACCGTTACACCCGCAAATAATTTCTTCATCTGCCATCTCAGTTACAAGGCTAACCTCTGACGACTGACTTTTGGAGGACTCTAGATACTCCTCGATGTCTGCACCTTTTTTAATGAGACTTAAGAGTTGATTTCCATCCTTTGTATCGCCAAACAGGACAGCGCCCGCAATTTTCCCGTTTTCAATTAGAACTTTTTTATAAACTCCGCTCCAATCATCGTACATTTTATATACTTTTGTGTCCGCATCCTCGTTTATTTTTCCAGAAGAAAATACATCAACGCCAGATACTTTCAGTTGAGTGGAAAGGACGGAACCGTGATAACCGTCATTCTCTATACCGCATATTCGTTTTGCTAACACCTGTGCCTGTTGATAAAGGGGTGCCACTAACCCATAGGCCGTACCGCGATGTTCGGCACATTCCCCAACTGCATAAATGTGAGGGGCGTCCGTTTCTAAATAATCATTTACAATAATTCCTCGGTTAACCGATAGGCCGGCTTTTTGAGCTAATTCAATATTGGGTTTAATTCCAACTGCCATGACTACTAAATCCGCTTGGATCTTACTACCGTCTTTAAATTTTAGGCCCGTTACATGTTTCTTACCGAGGATTTCAGCGGTATGTTTTTCTAATAGGAAATTCATTCCCTGACTCTCTAGTTCTTTTTGTAAAAGTTTCCCTGCGGTTCGGTCTAATTGACGCTCCATTAAGTAATCAAAGATATGAATGACGTCTACTTCCATCCCTAAATTTAATAATCCACGGGCCGCTTCAAGTCCAAGTAATCCCCCGCCTATAACAGCTGCCTTTTTATATTTTTTGGAATATTCGATCATTTGTTCGCAGTCTTTGATATTTCGGAAAGCCGTCACTCCCTCTTTATCTGCGCCTGGTAATGGCAGCATGAACGGATTCGATCCGGTTGCAATGATCAATTTGTCATATGGTTCGATTCTTCCTTTATCTGTCGTAACGAACTGTCTTTCTTTATCAATTGAAATTACCGTTTCCCCTGTAAAAAGAGTGATTTCATTATCCTCATACCACTGATTGTCATTTAATGTGATATCTTTAACGGAAGTACCTCCTTGTAAGACCGTTGATAACTGAATTCGGTTATAGTTTGGATATGGTTCACTTCCAAAAATCGTAATTTCAAATTCATCCCGGTTAAGTTTCAGCACTTCCTCAATGGCACGAACCCCAGCCATTCCATTTCCTACAAGTATTAGTTTTTGTTTGATCAAGTGAAATTCCCTCCCTAAACTGTTGCATGTGTATTTTATATCACGATGGGAGGTTTAATAACATGAATATGGAAGGTTTTCTGCCATACTATTTTTCATACATGAAATCTCTATACAAGTGGGAAATTCAGTGATAACAGCACTGATAACGATTACATTTTTTGTTGAAAATTATTAAAAATTGAGAATTAAAATTCTGCGTAATAACCAATTTAGAGGATTTATCACTTAAGAAATAGAAATAGTGAATGACTGGATGAAGAGGTGAAAAACTTGCGAACAGAAAATGAAATGTATGAGATAATTATGGGCATCGCTAAAAAGGACGAGCGGATACGAGCCGTGTATATGAATGGCTCACGGACCAATCCAAATGCGCCAAGGGATATTTTTCAAGATTATGATATTGTCTATGTAGTGAAGGAAACAGCTTCTTTTATCAACGATGTTAACTGGATTCGTATGTTTGGAGAATTACTCATGCTACAAGAACCGGATAAAATGGACCAGCTTGCAGGCAAGGAAGTGTACCATGATCAGTCATTTGGCTATTTAATGCTGTTCCAAGATGGAAATCGAATTGATTTGCACATTGAAACAAAGGAAATCATGCTAGAAAACTATCAGAAAGATTCCTTAACCAAACCTCTTTTGGATAAGGACAACATTCTTCCCTGCATCCCAGCCCCCACAGACAAAGATTATTGGATTAATAAGCCTAGCGAGCCAGTTTTTCTGAATTACTGTAATGATTTTTGGTGGTGCCTGCAGAACGTGGCAAAAGGAATTTGGTGTGATGAACTACCTTACGCAAAGCAGATGTTTGAAATGTTCATTCGACCCAGGTTGGATAAAATGGCGGAATGGTGGATAGGTACAAAACATAATTTTTCAGTATCGCCAGGTAAGATGGGAAAGTACTTCAAACAATTCCTGCCTGAAACTTATTGGCGAATGTATGAACAGACGTATTCCGATCATGACTATGAGCACTTTTGGGATGCCATCTTTAACACCTGTCATTTATTTCGATCATTAGCGAAAGAAGTAGCGGACCAGTTATTATTCACCTATCAAGATCAGGACGATATCAATATGACTCAATACCTTCTACACATTAGGCAGCTGCCACCAGGTGCTAAGATTATTTTCTAAAGGATATTATGGCAGTAAAATCTTCAACTACTAAAAATTAAAAAGAAAGGCTTCTTATATGAAAAAGAAATTAATATGGATTGGAACAGGAGTTCTGGTCGTTTTTCTCCTATTATTCGGATCTTATAAGTTAATGAATTCAAGAACCTTCCAGTTGTTTGGCGGCCTTACGGATCAGGTGAAAACCAATCATAAGGTCGTCGCTTTAACCTTTGATGATGGGCCTACAAATAATATCGACAACATCCTTCCGTTGTTGAAGCAATACAATGCAAAAGCGACCTTTTTCTTAATTGGGAATGAGATTGAAAAAAATCCGGATGAAGCAAAAAAGATTGTAGATGCAGGGCATCAAGTGGGAAATCATACTTTTTCCCATCAGCGGATGATTTTTAAATCCCCTTCTTACATTAAAGAGGAAATAGAAAAAACGGATAAACTTATTCGAAATGCAGGATATAAAGGGGAAATCGATTTCCGGCCGCCAAATGGGAAAAAACTTTTCGGCTTACCTTACTACTTATCTAAACAGAATCGAGATACCATCACTTGGAATATCGAACCAGATACCTACTACTCCTCTACAAGAGATAAAGTCAATTATGTAAAGAAGAATGTAACACCTGGCTCCATTATCCTGATCCATCCGATGTATGATCAATCGGGCGAAGAACTGAAAACTATTCAAGGCATTCTACTATCCCTATCTAAACAAGGATACAAATTCATAACCGTTAATGAACTCCAAAAATTGAAAAAGTAAAAATAGGCTTGGAGATTAGCTTAATTTCCAAGCCCTTTTCAATAATTGGATACCTTGTTCTATTTCACTCTCCGTTAACCCGCCAAAGCCTAATAGAATCATAGGACCTTTGTCACGACTAGGCAGGTGATAATAAACAGAGGTTGGATACACTTTCACTTTAAACTTCTTTGCACTTTCAATTAATTGTTTTTCCGACATATCATTTTGAACAGATAATAATATGTGCAAACCGGAATCATCTCCAATAATGGTGGTTTGGTCACCCAATTTTTTCTTAATGGCGCTGATTAACGCATGCTGTTTTTTTCGGTAAACCGTTCTCATTTTATTTAAATGTCTCTCCCAATGTCCCTCTTTCATAAATTGCCATAATGTATGCTGATGCAAACGAGATACGGTTTGCTTATAAAGGGAAAAGTGATCGTTATACTTTTTTAATAAGGGTTGTGGTAACACCAAGTAGTTAATTCTTATCGAAGGGATCAACGATTTAGAAAAAGTACCTAAATATATCACTTTATTGTTAGGGTCTAATCCTTGCAATGAGGGAATTGGCTTTCCTTTATAACGAAATTCTCCGTCATAATCATCCTCGATAATGTACCTGCCGTTTTTCTCTGCCCATTTTAATAATTCCATTCTTCTAGTAATCGGCATGACCATTCCAATCGGAAATTGGTGAGATGGGGTTACATAGGTGATTTGTGCATGACTCTTGTATAAATGTTTCATGCTAATTCCGTCATGATCAAGAGGGATGGGGACTAAGGAAACACCCTGATCCTTAAAGGCCTCCCTTGTTCGGTGATAGCCTGGTTCTTCCATTGAGAAAATAGCATCTCTTCCTATTATCATCGTTAATAACCCAATTAAATATTGCGTTCCTGCCCCGACCATAATTTGTTCAGGTACACACCTTACTCCTCTTGATTGATATAGGTATTTTGCAATTTCATCGCGAAGCGGGTATTCCCCCTGGCGCTCATCATTTAAGAAAAACGAACTTTGTTCTTCATAAAGACTTTGAATGGTTAGCCTTCTCCAAGTAGTAAAGGGGAAATGTTCTAAGGCGATTTGTCCATGGCTAAAATCAACAAGATACAAATCACCTTCCTGTTTATGATCGTTTTTATGGATGGTTGAGACTTTATTAGGAGTCAGAATCAGGTCCTGCTGTATTTCTTTTACAAAGATCCCCTTTCTCGGCAAACTCTCGACGTATCCTTCTGCGAATAATTGATGGTACGCGGATTCTACTGTATTCTGACTTACTCCAAGATGTAAAGCGAGTTTCCGTTTTGACGGCAGCATGACTCCTTTTTCAATTTTCCCATTTTGTATTTCTTGTTTAAAATATTGATAGAGTTGCAGGTATAACGGTTCTCGACTTTTGTTGTCTAAAACTAAAGTGATTTCAAACATTTGCATCCCCCTCCTCAGCTAACTGGCATGGTTAAATATATTATAACTGACCCTTTTAGGCATATCAGCTATTAAATATAATCAAGAATATAAAGAAGGAAGGGATGAAGACTACATGGCAATTATCGACTATAGGAAAGATGTTAAGATAACAGCGGAGGATTTATCAAGTGTATTCCAATTGTCAGGACTTAAAAGACCTTATGAAGATTTACATCGTCTCGAAAGAATGATTGAGAATGCGGATATACTTATTTCAGCTTGGGATGAGGATAAACTTGTGGGAGTCGCTAGAGCGATTACAGATTTTAGCTACTGCTGTTATTTATCAGATTTAGCGGTTGATCAGGAGTATCAAAATCGGGGAATTGGCAGGGAATTGGTTCGATTCGTACAAGATCGGATTGGTGAAGAAGTAACCTTATTGCTGCTTGCCTCCCCAATTGCGATGGAATACTATCCGCATATTGGATTTGATAAGGTTAACAATGGATATATGATTCCTAGAAAAAGGTAATACATTAAAGAAGTGGCTTATATTCTTAAGTGGTTCACTTTACTTTAAATAAAAAGGATATTCCGTTAACAATAATAATGCAATATAAATCAATAAAAATTTATTGAAAAACGATAAATAATGTGGTAAAATCACGTTATCATTAAATAAGTGAGGTTTTTTAATTGAATGGTAAACGTGGTTCAACCACTTTCTTAAAGGCAATTATTTTTCTGGCTGGAATTGCAGTGCTTGCTTTATGTGTATTTTTAGTGCCCCATATGGCGAATTTTGCAGCAAAATTGTATCCCAATATTGCCCCAATGAAATATCTCGTTTTTATCGTGATGTATGGAGCGGCTGTGCCTTTTTACTTTGCTCTCTATCAGGCTTTCAATCTTTTACGGTACATTGACGAGAACACAGCGTTCTCGGAACTATCTGTAAATGCGTTAAAGAACATAAAGTACTGTGCAATTACAATTAGTGGTTTGTATGTATTAGGTATGCCACTCTTTCATTATATAGCGAAGAAAGTTGACCCTCCAATTGGAATAATGGGACTCATCATCATTTTTGCTTCGTTGGTTATCGCCGTTTTTGCTGCTATCCTCCAACGGCTTCTACAAGAAGCGATTAACATAAAATCTGAAAATGATTTGACGGTCTGAGGTGGAGAGTATGGCAATTATAATTAATATTGATGTGATGTTAGCAAAACGAAAAATGAGCGTAACGGAGCTTTCGGAGAGGGTTGGAATTACTATGGCGAATCTTTCTATTCTGAAGAATGGAAAAGCAAAAGCGGTTCGTTTTTCAACATTAGAAGCGATATGTAAGACTTTGGATTGTCAGCCAGGTGATATTTTGGAGTACAAAAGCGACGAAGATACTCAATAAAAACAGACATCTAATTTATTTAACTGGAGTCGATAGCGAATTTAAGGGATAGTCATTAAGATATCCCTTCTTTGCGTTTATTGATGTTATTTACTTAGTGACAAAATAAGGTGGATTAAATTAAAGGTGGATTGGATCAAAATGTTCAACGGTTGGAAAGGGATCATAGAAATGGTGTAATAGTCTTTTCCATTCTTGATATTCGCTTGACTCCCTAAATCCTACTGTATGATCTTCTAACGTTTCCCACTTAACCAAAAGTAAATACTTTCCCTCAACTTCTATACAACGCTGTAATTCATGTGAGATGTATCCCTTCATGGAAGAAATAATTTCCGATGCTTGCCGGAAAACTCTCTCAAACTCCTCTATCATACCTTCCTTTACTTGAAGCATGGCGGCCTCCAAAATCATGTACTCTCCCCCTAAATAAAGTTGTCTTGTTTTCTTATGTATTCATAATAAAGCCTTTATCTTAAATACTCCAAGATAAAGGCTTTTATCATTTCTTATCCTCTTATTACCAAATAATCTCCTGACGTCATCTTCACTACATCCGCCTTTAGAGCTTTGGCAATGTCAGCTGTCATCGTTTTTTGCTCTACTTCATCACCAGCCAACAGGGTCAGTTGCTTTCCCCCCAAGATTCGATCTTTATTCAACGTCACAAGTGCAAGGACATCATAATTCACTTTGGTACCTGTTTCGATTCCCACCTTATTCCCTCCCCACCATATTCGATTTCATGACAGCAGGACTTTTCTTACTGCTTTCAAGCAGCGGTGTTTTCTTTACAACCTCAATGAGCCCATCCATATCATTTATAATCGGTATTAAAGCGATGACCACTCGTCCATCATTAAAATCTCGTCTGGTAAAATGATATCGTTTTACACCTAAGGTCTTTGTCGCTTCAAATAGGGCTGCCTGGCTTTGGCCATAGTTTTCAAGGGTGACACGAAAATGCTCTTGCTTAGGATAGATAACCACCGCTCTACCTTCCTCTTGAAACAACTTTGAGGCATTCTCAGTGCCTAACAGATTTGAAACATAAATTCCATCCACAAACAATTCATGATTCTTGACTTCGATTTTTCCTTCTCTTACCTCAGAAATATCCCCAATTGTTTTTCCTTTTGAAAAACGTTTTAAGACATAAATTAGAATCAAACCAACGATGACCCCGGAAATAATATTAATTAGGCTCGATTTACTATCGACAAGTTGAATCGTAATAGCGCAGCCTAATGCAACAATCAGGGAAAAATAATTTCTGGACTCAAAGGTTTTTGAAATACCATCAATATAGGCATCCCCTCTATAGGCAAACTCGGTGTTTTCTAGGTCTTTTAAACTTTCACGTTCAGATTTTCTAACATCCCTAAATTGCTGAATGGCTAACGTTAAAAATGTCACCGCAATAAAATTTTTCGTCATTAAGGCAGGAACTGCGACAGCTCCTAATGCTGCGGCAACGAAACCTAATACTAAATGGATCAAGTAACCATTCGGGTAACTCGGATACTGGCGAAAATCTTCTTTAATTGTGATGATACGTGCCAATGTTCCTATAATTAGCGAAGTTACAATCAAAATGACTTGATCCCTTTCTAATGGACCACCCATTACACATTCCCCCATTTTTTCCTTTTTTACTATTGTTAGGAGACGTGCGAAAAATATGAATAAACACGTAAGGAATATTTTTAATAAGCGATTAATAGGAACAATTTGCTCTAAAATTTAGATACGGACTGTTGTTTTAAACTTTCTATGCTTCGTTCAAATTTCCGTCAAAACATTTTTAACAAATTGTGAATTTACTCACATACCCATGTTATTAAAGCTCAAAAGGTATATATTATAACCATAAAGAACAAAACAAAATTTGAAGGGCGGAATCATTTATGTTTAACAAATTTTTAAGAGAGAATAAAATTGCAGCGGCCATCCTTACTGTTTTACGTTTATACCTTGGTTACTCTTGGATCACAGCAGGAATTGGAAAGTTAACTAGCGGCGGATTCGATGCTTCTGGGTTCTTAAAAGGGGCGATCGCTAATCCAGTAAAAGGACCAGACGGGGCAGTTGTATTTGGCTGGTATGTGGACTTCTTAAAGCACATTGCATTGCCAAACGTGGATGTCTTTAACGTTATGGTACCTGTTGGCGAAACACTAATTGGCCTAGGCTTAATCCTTGGATGCTTAACAACCACTGCCATGTTCTTTGGTCTAGTCATGAATTTCTCTTTCTTCCTAGCAGGAACAGTTTCTCATAACCCAAGAGACATTTTCTTAGGCTTCATTATCCTTACAGCAGGTTACAACGCTGGTAGAATTGGCTTAGACCGCTGGGTAGTACCTTTCTTCAGAAAAATCGCTAAAAAAGAAACTAGTGAAGTCAAACATAAAGTCAGTGCATAAATTTTCAAAAAGAGAGCTGCCAATGGCGGCTCTTTTGTTTCCGTTCCATTTGTGGATTAACTTTCCACTAGAATTTGTTCCCTTTTCTTTACTTGTTCAAAAAAAGCTCCTGTAGCAGTTTGTACGATTAAAAAAACTGGAAATGAATAGGCTAAATGGTAGCCCTTTTGAAGTGTAATAATATCAAACCAGGTAAACAGCCACTGAGCAGCAACTCCGACAATAGCCCAAGCCACTGTATAAAAAATAAATGTCTTTTTACGAATCCGCATGGTTTCATAGAAATAAAAAAAGAAAAACCCAAAAGGTCCAAAGTCTAGATAATAAAAAATATCTGACACTTCATAATGGTTTGAATCATTAATCCTATAGAAATCAAGCAGTCCCCCACCGATGGTAAAATCAAATAAAATCCCCATGGTTATTCCCCAAACTAAACCCAATATTCTAACTTGCGGGGTAAATTTTTTACTTAATAGAAAATAAGCAAGATAAGCAACTACCAATATGATCAATAGAGAAATTTCATTTTTATCAAAACTCTCCCACATTCTCATCGGCTAATCGCCTCACTTTGTTTAATCTTCCGTAAAAATTTCAAAGAAAAATAAGCAATAAGATGAAGTAAAACAACGTATATAAGATCGTTCATAATATTCCATTTTTCCCGATTAGTTATGTCAAAGGTTGACCCCAGCCTCGCTAAGAAAACTAATGCTACAATTGAACAAACTGAAATGAGAACGGCTCTGCCGGTGGAAGGAACACTTTTTATTAAATTAAGGGCAACAATGATGATAAATGGAAGGTTGATACTTCTGTTAAGCATAAAAGCAGTATAATTTAATGGTTTAGTCGAAATGTCAATTAGGTTTAACTCCGCAGATGTAACCCATGAAAAATTTATGCTAATGATAAGAAGCAGCAATATAATAAATGAATTCTCGACAAACGATAGACTCTTTTTCATTAATGTAAAAATAACGATGATAAGCCAAGAAACAAAGAAATAAAAAGCAAAACCCATGGGAGCACACTCCAAAAATTTTTACTTATATTTTTTTCGTTCCTAGGTAAATTTATTCTATTTTTTGTTTCTTTCTGTTGATAGGTTATCTCCATACAAAAGAACGGTCAAAATGACCGTTCTCTCTAATTTTTTATTTAAGGGATGGCTAATACATTAACTACGTATAACTCACTCGGTCTATCAAAACCACAGTCTTTTATGATAATCATATTCTGTGATATCAATACTTTCTTCCCTTTCAGTTTTCGGAGTACACTTTTCACATGGTTCTTCAGACTGGTTATGTTCACATTGTTCGATTAAAAGTTCCATTTGGTTGTATCCCCTCTCCTATTCGTTACTATCATTATAATGGAAGCGTTTACAAATGTCTTGTGGTTTTTATTGGAAAAATAGGGGACGATTACATTCTGTTTACAAAATGATTAGTTTTAAATGATTGCTGTATAAATACTTTTTGGCGAACATAGGGTGATTTAAACCCAAAACCTCTTTCGAATAAATAGGTTGTTACTTTCGAAAGAGAAATAAGGAGGCAACTATGAATCCTTTTTTACGGAAAAAGTCAATTGATGAACTTCAAAATGAAAGTACTGGGAACTCAGGTCTTAAGCGTGTACTGGGACTCTGGCAGCTTACAGCGATTGGTTTAGGCGGAATTATCGGCGTCGGCATTTTCGTGCTAACCGGGGTAGCTGCTGCTGAGCATGCGGGTCCTGCTGTTATGTTATCATTTATCATCGCTGGTCTGGCCAGCGCTGCCGCCGCTTTATGTTATGCAGAGTTTGCCGGCTTAATTCCAGTCGCAGGCAGTGCCTATACGTATAGTTATGCGGTTTTAGGTGAAGGAGCCGCCTGGCTGATTGGCTGGGATTTGCTGCTCGAATACACCTTAGTCATTGCCGTCGTGGCGATTGGCTGGTCAGGGTATATGCAAGAAATCCTCACACAGATTGGCATCCATTTGCCTGTGTGGGCACAGGGTGCACCCGGAACAGGTGCTGGTCATAGAATTGACTTGATTTCCATGATTATCAGTCTGGCCATTGCCGGATTACTAACGATTGGGATGGAATGGGGCGCACGATTTAATAACCTAATGGTTATCATTAAATTAAGTATTGTACTGGTTGTAATCGCAGTCGGTGCATTCTATATTGAACCCGCTAACTGGCATCCCTTTATGCCGTTTGGCTTCCACGGTGTCATGGGTGGTGCTGCCTTAGTCTTCTTTGCTGTATTCGGTTATGATACATTAACGACCGCGGCAGAAGAATCCAAAAATCCGCAGCGTGATTTACCAAGAGCAGTCGTATTTTCATTAGGGATTGCCCTATGTTTATATATCGGCATGTCCCTTGTCATTACCGGAATGGCTCACTATGAAACTCTTAACAATGCTGCACCCATTGCAAAAGCGTTTAGTCATGCCGGCCTTCATTGGATTACCTTTATCATCTCTGTTGCGGCCATCGCTGGCATTTTATCTGTTCTATTTTCATTTATGCTCGCCGGGTCACGGATTTGGTTTTCCATGAGCCGGGACGGCTTGCTGCCAAACTGGTTTGCACAAGTTCATACCAAGTATAAAACACCCTACCGGCCAACACTAATTATTGGTGTCATTTCTGCACTCGTTTCAGGATTAACACCGATTAGTGAAGTAGCGGAACTCGTTAACATCGGCACATTGTCAGCCTTTATTCTCATCTGTTCCTCTATTATCCTGCTTCGGAGGAAACGTCCGGACCTTGAAAGAAAATTTCGGACACCGTTTGTACCTGTTATCCCTCTGATTGGGATTGGTTTTTCCATCTATTTAATTATTAGTCTACCACCGATTACCTGGATCCGTTTTGTGATCTGGATGATCCTTGGATTGGTGATTTACTTCCTCTATGGAAGACGAATGAGTAAGTTAACGAGGGATTAAAATTAGAGGAGCCGCCTCCTTTTAGCGGCTCCTCTTTTTGAGTGGATTTTGCAGCTTTTGCGGAATGGTCATTTTTAGAGGAGAATCTTAAACCTTCATTATAATAAGACCACTTGCTTTTCTGATCCATGCCCCCCATCATCGCTTCAGCAATTCTTCCTTGGAATAAAAATAAGTTCCTTTCGCTTTTTGCTCCATAGCATCAAGTAAAATATTCGGAGTTCCCGCTTTTCCAAGAAAAGAAGGTATTCCCGATGCCATTGCCATTTTAAAAGCGTCGATTTTCGATTTCATGCCACCGGTACCAATTGAACTGCCAGAATCACCAGCCGCCGCCTCTATAGATGGTGTAATTTCATGAACCTGTTCCAATCGCTTGGCGTGAAGCTGTTTGCGAGGGTCGCCATTATATAGCCCATCGATGTCCGATAAAATAATAAGCAGCTCTGCATCAATTAGGGCAGCAACTTGGGCAGAAAGGGTATCATTATCCCCAAACTGAAGGCGTTTGACGGTCACCGTGTCGTTTTCGTTAATAATGGGGACAATTCCACGATCTAATAAGACATTGATTGTATTTCTGGCATTGTTATAGCGATCCTCATCCGAAAAATCGTCTCTGGTGATGAGAATTTGTGAGGCTACATAGCCATGGGAAAGAAAATACTCAGAGTAAACTTCCATCAACAGACTCTGTCCTATCGAAGCAGCAGCTTGTTTTTCTGGTAAGGTGGTCGGTTTCTCTTTTAAGCCAAGTTTTCGGTAGCCCGCTGCTACCGCGCCTGATGAAACCAATAAAACTTCATGGCCTTCATCTTTTAATTGAACAATCTGATCGACTAATTTTTCTAGCTTCCTCCGGCTGATTTCCCCATGCAGGCTCGTGAGTGAGCTGCTCCCAATTTTTATGACAACTCTTCTTTTCGAGTCAAACGTCATCAAATCACTCCTATTTTTCACTAATCATTTCTTGGATTTGCCAGCTTAATTCTTTTGAGCGCTGAGCTGCTCCCTTAATCGCTTGGAAAATGGCCTTGCCTCCGCCATGAATTTTTAATGCCTCAAGTCCTGCAGCCGTTGTACCGTTGGGTGAAGTTACTTTTTCTCGTAATTCTGCAGGGGTTTCACTTTGCTGGATCATCATTTTGGCTGCCCCTAAAATGGTCTGTGCCCCTATCTTTCTTGCAGTATTCGAATCAAGTCCAGCCTCTATTCCTGCTCTTTCAATGTGTTCCATTAAGTAATAAATATAAGCAGGCCCACTCCCGGCTATCCCTGTAAAAATATCCATTTCTCCCTCATCTAATTGATAAACGGTTCCCAGGCAGGCTAATAATTCCTCAGCCAACAATACAGAAATTCCGCTTGTATGTTTACCTGGTACAAAAGCGGTGGCTGATTCGCCAATCATAGCGGATGTGTTCGGCATGATACGAACTACTTGCTGACCCTCCAACAGCTTATCTTCTATAGTTTTCGTTGGAATCCCGGCCACTACTGAAAACACTAATTGATGCGGGTGTAACTGATTTTTTAATGATTCTAAAGCTCCTTCGATATCTTTAGGCTTCATGGCTAAAATGATGATGTCGACTAATTCGAGGTTTAATTCTTCACTCCGAATTCCTTTTACTCCGTATTGTTCCACAAGTTCAACTAATCTTTTTCCATCCTGACGATTGGTAACAAGGATTTGACTGGGTGGTATTCTTTTAGATTTTATCATCCCAGAAATTAATGCCTCAGCCATGGATCCAGCACCAATAAATGCAATTTTCTGTTTAATTAACATTCGATCTCTCCCTCGTCATTTAAGTAGTAGTTTTGCATTCTCTGATTTGATTTCGTTAAACTCCTGCTCTAATTCACTTAAAGTCCATTCATATAAATGTTTGTTATTTTTCTTATAAATACCGGATTGAATGAGCTTATTAATGAGGAATTGTCTTTTAGTCTGGACTGCTTTACGTAGCAAATTTTCCACTTGTAAGAAACCTCCTGTAACCTACTTGTTCTATATTGATTTGCAGTTTATGCTGCATGAAGGAAGGTATGTAACTGGATGCATAATTAGAAGTATGAGGTTTTGGGTACTCTTGGCGGGATTACTTTGGCGGTCTATAACGCATTCAACATGATCAGCTCCCTTCCCATAGATGCCATTATAAAGGAACATTTTTAAGAATTTGTCGATTTAACGGTTCTTTACGGACTCTTAAAGGAAATGTTATCTCCTCTTAATAAAAGATAAATGGCTGTTTTTATTTAAAACGGGAAACAATATAGTGAAGATAACTTCATCGTTTTCCGGCTCAGCTAATCATTAATAGATGTTTTTCGAGGTGAATGAATGAATTTAACTTTTCTGTTAGAAGCACTCGGTCTTCTGTTTATAAGTACCCTATTGCTGAGAATTGCTGGCAAAAAATCGATGGCTAAAATGTCTAATCTAGAGGTAGTCATCATCTTAGCAATCGGAACGACAATGGGGCACGCGATAAAAGAGCATAAATTCTGGCAAATCATTGTAATCTTAACCTTTTTTATCCTTTATTTAATTTTTGTTCAATATCTTCAAATTAAGTCTAAAACCATCCACCGTTTTATAACTGGTAATGCAACGGTGGTGATCCGGAATGGTCAAATCATCGGAGCTAACTTAAAGAAATTACGAATGACAACCGAACAGCTCGAAATGAAACTCCGTCAAAAAGGGATTGCTTATATTTCAAATGTGAATACGGCAACAATTGAAACAGATGGAGAATTGGGCTATGAACTGATGGAACATGTTCAACCGATAACTCGTGAAGAGTTAATGGCAATGGTAGGTGAAAATCAGAAAGGAAGTTTACAAAAAGGTCAAGATTCTAAGCAAGATAATTTATTTAATAAAGTTCCTGGTATTTTAGAAAAATAAGTAATTCGTAAATGGAGGAGGAAAAGAATTCCTCCTTCTTTTACTTGTCTCCTTTTCTAAATCGAAAAAAAGCAATAATCAAGAGGGCAATCGGAATAATAATTTGAAATGGTATATGTAAAATGAATGAAACATACTTCAATCCTTCATGGATCTGTTCGGAATAATTAGCAGCAATAATCCTAGATCCAAATAAGATAATAACCCCTACTGGAAAAACCAGCTTACGATAATCTTCAACTTTAAAAATATCAGCAGCCCCATATACAGCCGCCAAAAAAAAGATCGTAATTTTAAAAAAACCACTGATGATGGCATAAAGAATATAGAATACATCTAATCTTTCTAAGAAATTCGAAAAATGAATTTTACTAATTGTGGATAACAGTGGGAAAGTAGAACGTGTAAAAAAATCAACTCCAAGAACAGAAATATTGACTATTGAAGTAATCACAATATTAATACCTGCTAATACCATCCCGCCTAAACACACCAATTTTACTTTTTTTTGGTTATTTAAAAACGGTAAAAGCATCGTAAAGGCAACCATTTCTCCAAATGGGAAATAAAGCGTCGTTCGCATAAAAGATTTAATGACAGGCCACGGCCCATATTCAAAAATCGGTTTAATGTTTTCTATGTGAATTAAATCTGTAAACATAATGACGAAAAACCCTGTTACTGCAAATAAATAGATAAAGATAAAAAACAACTCAGAAACTCTTGCAATGACTTCCAATCCCTTATGAATAGCGTACATGATCGTTAATAACATGAGTGAATTGATGACAAACATTGGAGTATTCGTATAAGCGGTTGTGACTAAAAGTTCACCAAAATCACGCAATATTCTTGCTGCCAAATACATAAAATACATGACATATAAAAATCCTATCAACCTTCCTACCCATTTTCCAACTAGAATTTGAACATAACTAGTCAGTGGGACATTAGGGAAGAATTTATAGAGACGATAATAGACCAAAAAAAGGACTAGACCTCCTGCTAATCCAAGCAGAATACTAATCCAGGCGTCCTGTTTCGCTTCTGCACCTGGAGCTAATAGAAGAGCACTACCCATTTCAAATAGGACGACTAAGACAAACAGTTGATAGGAATTAATTTTTATTTTTTCCATAAATAAACTTCCTTTATATAAAAACTGCACGCACGTTTTCATTTCATCACAACTTCTTTATTTTCTCCAAAATCGCAAATTATTAATTACCTTTGATGTTAAACTTCTCGACAAAAGGACGTCTGAATAATTATTAGCTTTCTAGTTATAATATGGGGGTAAAAATTGAAATTTGGAGGTTTACTTGATGAAGTCAACTAATAGGGAGCAAACCAATCAAATAAAGAGCAATGAAGAGGGTCAACCATCAAATCAAGAGCAGGTAAAAGAAATAACAGATGCTCAAAGAGACGGGATACGCTACGATTACACTGATTCCTCTGATTTTAAATAAAACAATGAAGAAAATCCATGTTAGATAATCTTACAAGACGCTTGGTTTTGACGGTACTTAACTACTATAATAAAATTGCCTAGTACCTTTCTTGAAGGAAACTCAAGAGCTGCTGATCAGCCCTAGTTTCCTTCCTTTTTTTAGGAATGATTGTAGGTAGTACCATGTAAAAATTTTTTACATAAAGGGATGTGAGTTCAATGACAAAGATTCCTGTTATTTTTAAGGGGAAGAAATTTATTTTGCTTTACCAATATTCCTCTGGTTATTGTGAAATTACAGAAGAAGGTTCAAATTATAGGGATATTAAACTTGTCCATTTCTCAGAACTGACTCTAAATCAATAAGAAAGTAACATCCCATACCTATATCCAGTTTTTAAGCAAAAACCCTTCTCCCACGAAAGGTTTTTTTGTTCTATTTAGAAAATTTAAATGGAATATCAAAATAAA
>NZ_JBALPZ010000006.1:35195-35801 GCF_036965645.1 Neobacillus drentensis | reverse complement strand
GAAATGATGTATGCTCGAATAGGTTTTGATTGATGCAGGGCAATGACGGAGAACATGACAATATCAAAATAAAACGAGTACCAAAATTTCCATCCATTCTGATATGAGATTCTTCCGAAAACAAGTAAGATCCATTCAACGAAAATATAAATACCAGACCAGACCAATATGTAAAGGATCCGCCTCGTCCAGGTTTTTGGAAAATGGGAAAGATATATTAAAATACTAACAGGCATCGTAATAATCGCATAAACCAGGACAACCATTTCATGTCCATATAATAAATCAGGATGAAACTTCCATAAAGTATTTTCTTTGACAATATATTCGTACATCAAACCTCCAGTGGAAATAAAAGACATGCTAGCATGATACTTTCTCCAGTTTTTCCAGTCAGCCCACTTGAAGGAAGCCAAAATGGTTAGAATCCCAATAGCAACATGCATTTCCTACTACCCTTTCCACTGCTTTTAACATAGTTTCCCTTTTATTCCGGATAAAATTCATCTTTCAGAACAACATTTATATATAAGATCTTTAGATACTTCATACTAAATAAAAAAATGGGAACATTACTTAAAAAAGTGGAAAGAGATTTGACGTCTG
>NZ_JBALPZ010000006.1:4722-35134 GCF_036965645.1 Neobacillus drentensis | reverse complement strand
TGGCTTACCTATCAAGAAAAAACAATGATACTTAGGATTTTAGAATATTTTATGGCGACGAGCGATGATCAAGAAGCAAGAAATATAATGGGCGGGTTGTGGCAGGAATTACATTTCTTTGTTATTGAAATTGAATCTTTATTCGAAAAAGAGGGAATGGTCATTCCAATTGGTTTTAGGAATGAGGATGTGAACCTGGAAGCTCCAAAACTTTTCGATAATGGATTTGATATTATGTTTCTTCGTATTCTGAAAGAAGTAAGTATGGGGTTATATACGATAAATATGAATATGGCTTATCGAAAAGATGTGATGGCCATTTACGAAGGACTCACGACAGTCACTCAAAAGATCTATAAATTAGCGACCGTTTATTTACTGAATAAAGGAATTTTGACTCTTCCTCCAAATATGACACTGCCAAAAACAACGGAGTTTGTTAAAAATGATAAATACGTGAAAGGGTTCAAACCTTTTGGTGACAAAAGATCCTTAAATTCCATTGAGTTAGGGATTATTCATCACGGAATTGAAACAAATATCATTGGTATGCAGCTAATTACTGGGTTTGCACAATGTGCGGATAACAAAAAGGTAAAAAAATATTTTGTTAAGGGCCTGGAGCTTGCCAAAAAACAAATCCAAATATATGAAGAAATTTTATTAGAAGCAAATGTACATTTTTCGGCAACATCCGGCAGTATTGTCACTACTTCCAAGGTTGCACCTTTTTCTGAAAAACTGATGATGTATTGCATCTGCCTGCTAAATGGATTTGGTCTTGTGGGGGGCAGCTTCGGAACCATGTTTAGTCTACGAAACGATATCACCATGAAAATGTCATTAATATCAAAGGATATCTATTTTTATGGCCATGAAGGACTTGAATTAATGATGAATAATGGGTGGTTTGAGGAACCGCCTCAGATGGAGGATCGGCCACGAATTATTAATAGTTAGCTGGATTCTACCTTAAATAAAACTTCTGCCATACAAAAAGTACCCGCTGTATTCAAAATGCATAGGACAGGTACTTTTTATTTTTTTGGCTCTGTTAAATTGGGCTGTTGATTTCCGCTCCAATCAACAGAGTATAAAAAAACAATCTCGTTGAACAGAGCCATCTTTTAATAACATTTACTCTGGTTTGGGAATGGGAATTTCTAACGTATTCTCTTTCGAACCATCTTTTGCTGAGAAGACAAATAATTCGAGTTTAACATCATTAGTAGATATTAAGTTTTTTTCGATGGTGATTTCAAACGGTCCCCATGCTGGTGCCCCGTCTGTCTGATAGTTATTTTGGATTAATACCTTGTCTCCATCATACAGAACATATTGAAATACACCTTCAAATACCTGAGCCTTCCCTGTAATAATAAGTTTATCTCCAGAATCGGTTACAACTACATCTTTGAATACCTTATTCTGATAGACTTGTTCCTCTTGTACTGGTGTAGGTGGTGGATTTTGGTCTGTTGAACCATCTTGTGAAGGTGGTGCAGGTGGTGGATTCGTAGTTTCATCTTGTGTTTGTTTAGTTGGTGGATTTTGTTTGGTTGTTTCATTTGGTTGGTGATTACAGGCTACTAAACCAATAGTAATTAATCCAGTTAATAAATAAGCCATTTTTTTCAAATTTTCATCCCCCTTTTCTAAATTTTATTCGCTTGTTCCTTGATGAGGAATATTTTTTTGTTTCTTTTTATAAAAGACTCCAATAGAAAAATCCAATGAGAAGTTCATTGGACACTCTTAAAAATATGTTGGTGCAACTACTTGTACATTTCATTGTCTAAGATAATTACGTTTTCATTGAAAGCCGTCCGACCCACCTGTTTCGTGTTTTCAACCAATCGAAAAATATTATCACAGCATTGTTTAGCACCGATCACTAACAACGGTACACCAATAAAGTCAATTTTCAAACCTCTCGAAAAAAATCCTCCAAGTGACATCGGCAATGGAACAGCTGGCGATGTATGGGAGAAAATGATTTTCTCATTAAAATGATATTTTTCTTGCAGTAATAACGTCAGTTCTTTCATTGCTGGTACAGCCAGTTTGTCACGCTTGCATCCAATGGTAAAAACGGAGTTGCCATCCTCATCATCGCCATGATAAAGAAGTTTTCCAAAATCCTGTCTCGTTAGTTTATTGAAATATTTTACATTTAATATTTCTTCGGTGGTAAGTTTTCTTTCCGACTGTGGCAATTGTTTTAAGTGATAGGCAGCAGCCATAGCGGTAGTATGGGTCCCAGCGTAATCATTATAGATATATATCATAGGAAATCATCCCTTAATCCTTATATATATTTATTATGGACATAAATTCCACTTATAATTCAGAGTATTATCCTTCTTTTATTGTCATGAACGATAAAGTGTAATAGAGGTAAAGTGCTTCTCTAGAAATAAAAGAAGAGTAGAAAAATTCCCACTCTTCTTTTATCAGTGTAAAACTATTTATTGAAAATCTTATAACTATAAAGTAAAGGAACGTCCAGTAAATAATCTGAAAAGCGCAATAATGAGCGCAATACGAATCGCTAATCTTACCCGTCGTCCTCTTACTCTAGTTACTAGGATTAAGTGATCTGAGCCAACATATTCCAAAGTCCCTGTAAAAGTTTCATTATTTGTAATTACTTCTACTTCTTCACCTACTAGCTCAGATGCAAACCTCATAAAGCCTTGATTATTCTTATTCAATTAATCATCACCTCCTATCATAATGTATATAATGAATATTTTTAGAGGAATGATTGGACATTTGTTGGACAAGCAAAAAAATTAATAGAAGTTCATATAAATGGAGATTATTACCGATCAAATTTCCCTATTATTTCAAAGATTTTTCTCCTCTTAAAATAAATTAAACATCCACTATTAAGAGGTAAAATTTATCTAATAAACAGACAAAAGAAAAATCCAATGATATTTTCATTGGACTTTAATGGGAATTCTATTGGTTCCTCCATTCCCTAATCGATTAGGGGGTTATTTGTAACTTCTTAAAATTTCATCCACTGTTTTTTTCATCGCGTAGATCACCGTTTTCTTGTATCGTGCCGCTATAAGTAAGACTCTAATTTGTTCGGAACGGGATAGATTTTTAAAACGGGGCTCTTGTTTCAAAAAGGTTCGAACAATGGACCAGCTGGGTGGTATTAACGGAAAATCATCTAGGGGCTGTTTGTTTCGTATTCGGTGAAACCACGATACGATTCGAGGGGAATTACTTTTATCTACTATACAAGGTGCGTAAATATTTTTGGTATGTTTTTTTATGGATTCAAATCGATCCTGACCGCTAACAATAATGTAACTGCCATCCCTCCTATTTTTTCTGACAACCAGCACAAACATACAATCCCACATTAATCTTTGAAGTTTTTTAATGTGTTCTGTAATTTTCATTGATACATCAGGTTTAATCTTATTTAGAGGAATATACTGGATCGTGAATTTCATACGAAGCCCCCTCCTGCTTTTATACTTGTACCCTCCTCATTTCCACAAATTTTGTCCTTTCCAAGATTTTTTTCATTCGGGATATATACTTATAAGGGAAAGAATTTGAAACTCATTAATTATTTTTATGAAATAAACGCATGTCACATTCGAATTAAAACAAATCATGCATAATTCCACATAATTTTAACAAATACAATGGTTTATTATTTAGTTTGTGATTCCCATCACAATTTAAAATCTATAGCTATGTTATATTCCTATTGAGAAGAGTTATCACACTCTTTCAAGGAGTGAAAAGAATGTCAAAAGTAATCAATATTCAACTTCCCGTTTATCAACTATGTACCGAGTACCCTGAAATCATCCCGATTATGAAGGATCTTGGTTTTGAGAATATAACCAATCATAATATGCTAAAAACCGCCGGCCGTGTCATGACATTGCCAAATGGCTGCAGGATGAAAGGAATACCTTTACTAAAAGTGATTGAAATCTTTGAAAAAAATGGATTTACAATCAACCAATAGAGGAGAATGAATCATGAGTGAAATGATCAATAACCGTGAACAAGAAACCATTACTCAATCAGAGCGGCAAGCTGTATTAAAAGAAATTATCAAAGACCTTCACAACGGCAAAAGTGTCGAGGAAGTAAAGGCACGTTTTGAAGAAGCTGCAGGCAACATTTCTGTGGCAGAGATATCTAAATTAGAACAATCACTAATGGAGGAAGAAGGAATTCCGGTAACAGAAGTACAGCGGCTCTGTTCCGTTCACACGGCCATTTTTAAAGGTTCTATCGAGGAAATACATCGTTCCGATAAGCCGGAAGAACAGCCAGGACACCCTATCCATACTTTTAAATTAGAAAATAAAGAGATTGATAGGTTAGTGAACTTCAAACTGCAGCTCCATTTCGAGCGCTTTGAAAAAGTAGATAGCCAGGAAAATAAGTTTAAGTTACTAGAAGATTTAAACCTATTACTAGACATAGACAAACATTACAGCCGGAAAGAGAATTTACTCTTCCCTTACCTAGAAAAGTACGGAATTATGGGCACTACTCAAGTAATGTGGGGAGTAGATGATGGAATACGAGCTGCTATTAAAGAGGCAATAGAGAGAGTCATGAAGGATAGTGGAGACAAACAAGCCGTGATCGATTCCATAGATTTTGTCATCCGGGAAATTAGTGAAATGATCTTTAAAGAGGAAAACATCTTATTCCCAATGGCATTGCAAACCTTAACAGAGGACGAATGGGTGAAAATTGCTCATGAGAGTGATGAAATTGGATTCTGCTTAACCGAACCGGCTGGTGTATGGAAGCCTGAGAGAAAACAGATGGAAGAGTTTGCGCTAACCGAAGGATATATTCGGTTAGAAACAGGGATTCTATCGCTAAAACAGCTTGAACTAATGTTGAACCACTTACCTGTAGATATTACCTTTATCGACCAAGATGATGTTGTCCGCTATTTCTCACACGGCAAAGAAAGAATCTTTGCTCGTACCAAAGCCGTGATTGGCCGGACCGTTCAAAACTGTCATCCACCAAAGAGTGTTCATGTCGTTGAAAAATTATTACAAGAATTTAAAGCAGGAAGTAAAGACTGTGAGGATTTTTATATTAAATTTAAAGATAAATATGTGTACATCCGCTACTTTGCTGTAAGGGATGAAGCTGGTGAATATGTGGGAACACTTGAATTCACGCAAAATATTAGCTCCATCCAGGAAATTCAAGGTGAAAAACGAATTCTTAATTAATTAAATGAACTGCCAAATACTAAAAAACGGGCTCAAATTTGGGGAATCAACCATTTTGGTGTCCGTTTTTTTATATTCATATTAGTTTGCATAATGTCTTACTTTGTTCCGTTTTTCCTTGTAGAACTGAAAGGTCCAAATCGCTATAGCAAGCCAGAAGCCACTTGCGAAATACCCCCCAACAATATCACTTGGATAATGGACTCCTAAATAAATCCGGCTGACTCCAATGGCAAGGATCATGAAAAAACTAAAAAGGATTAAGAGTGTTCTCCCCCATTTTCTTGGAATATGACGCCATAACAGAAACGTGATGATAACATAAACACTAAAGGCATTCATGGCATGACCACTCGGAAAACTAAATCCCCCAATATCAATTATGCGATGCAGATTAGGACGGATCCGGTGAAACAGATGTTTTAAAAGCGTATTTAGGGCGGCAGATCCTAATATAGAAGCGATAAATAAAATTAATTCTACCCGATGCTTTAGTACTTTATAGAGAAAAAACAAGATACCGAAGCTCATGACAATGACAAAAGGGGCTGACCCAATAAAAGTAAAAAACTTCATAACACTTGTCAGAGCTGGCGATTCCATTCCTTGAATAGCACTGATTACTATTGTATCAAACTGAACAATTTTATGATCGCTGATCCATAAGGACATTAAACTAAATCCGATGATACAGACTACGCTAATAAGAAAGGCAAGAGCAAGATGTGATTTTAATTTCATAAATAATAAACCTCTTTTTTCTATATAATGAATTTTGATGCCAGTTTTTATAGCTTATCACTATTAATGAATAGAGACAAAAGCTTGTTAAACCGACCTTTTGCCCGTTTGCCTTCTACATTTCATCTAATCTTACACAAGACATTCCACGGTCTGATAATTCTTTAAATACTTTTTTTAATGCTGTAATGGTATTAATCGGTGCATCCACATCAGCCCCAGCGGTTTCTCCACAATCATGCAGAAGGACTACAGCCCCCTTTTTAATACTCTGTAACAGTCTTTTTTCAACTTTTGCACTGCCGCCTTTGCTGCTCCAATCATCCGCCATGACGGACCAATGGATAATCTTGTATGGTTTCATCAGCAGAAAATCAACTAAAGTTAATAATCCCCAAGGCGGACGATAATAAATAGGACGCTCTCCAGTAATTTTTTCAATGATGGATGAAGTCTTTGTTAAATGCTTGCGAACCGTCCAAGGGGCCATCACCCAGTTAGATTTGTGCACATAATTATGCATGCCTATTAAGTGCCCTTCGGCATGCATTCTCGATAGTAACTCTGGGTATTTTTCCGCTTTAGAACCAACGACAAAAAATGTCGCTTTGATATTATTTTTCTTTAACAAATCCAATAGCTGCGGTGTATAGATGGGGTTTGGACCATCATCAAAGGTAAAAGCAACTTTTTCAGATGTTTCTTTTCGTTTTACAACCCCTATACCTGCACCAGCAGTTAGAAGAAATGGTACAAGCCAATAAAGCGCCAGGAAGAACAGTACAAATAAGATTATTTTAAACATAACAGTCCACTCCCCTACAATTTTCTTAAGTATGGGTTCATGTTTATAAATCGTTTATCAGAACTTATTTCATTTTTTTGCGCATGACAATACTAAAGACAGTAGACAAAATAAACAGTCCCCCTCCAAGTATAAAAGGAATCAATTTTCCATGACGGACCCCTGCAAATAGACAGCTTACAGATACCGTATAAGGCAATATCCCTAATGCGGTCGTCCATGTAAAGGCCTTTTTATTGACCTGCAATAAACCTGCCGTATAGTTGATAAAATGGTAAGGAACCAATGGGACAAAGCGAATCATCAAAAGTCCGATATCTCCTTGTTTTTGCAGCCAGCCTTGTACTTTTTCCAAATAAGGTTTTGCCAATGGTTCTATCATTGGGCGCGCGATCCAATTGGATAGATTATAAGCAAGGAGCGCCCCTAAGATTCCGCCAATCCAAGAATAGATTCCACCTGCAACAGGACCGTATATCTCAATAAGAAAAAGAGACACAAATTCGCCTGGGACAGGAACCACATTCACAACTGTTTGAATGAAAATGCCGATTACGATTCCGAAATATCCCAGATGGCGAATGGATTCAAGCCCTACTTTAGCCGCTCCAGTATGAAGTTCATATAAATAAAGTCCAGTAAAGAGTAAGAAGAAAACCAGACTTCCAATGGAAAGAGAGCGAGCTCCCAGTGACTTTTTTTCTTTGTAAGACTCTAATAGAACATTTTCCATAATTCACCTTCCTCTCTTGACTTATTACCCAAATGTATACATTAGGTCCACTAATCTGTTATCAGCCTTTTTGTTATTCATAATGACTTCAATGGAAGCAAACGCCGATTCCTTTGGATGAAACTGTTTAGTATTCTCTCTCATCTCCTGAAGAATTTCTTTTTTGCCCAATAAAGTGGATAAACGATCCATTAATTCTTGATTGGTTTTCGCTTGAACGGCTACCCCTGAACGAACCAAAAATTTTGCATTATCCTGTTCTTGGCCAGGAATCGGTTTATATAGAAGCATCGGTAATTCCATGGCGATTGCTTCAAAAGTAGTGACTCCCCCTGGCTTTGTGATCATTAGATCAGAAATGGCCATTAATTCATGAACGTATTGAATGTAACCAGTAAGATGGATACGATGCTTGGAATCCTTTAGTTTTTCCTGCAATTGCATACGTAATTTTTCATTGTGTCCACAAACGATGATTAATTGAATAGGCTTAGACAATGCATCAATTTCTTCAATGGTTGAATTTCCATCCCCAATCATGCCGCAACCGCCTCCCATTACCAAAATCGTAGACATATGTGGATCTAAGCCGTATTTTGCAAAAATTTCCTCACGTTGAAAGGCTTGAGAAAATTGTTGTCGAATCGGAATCCCTGTATGAGCAATCCGATTCTCTTCGACCCCTAGTTCAATCAGTGAGTCACGGACAATTTTCGAGCCTACGATATATTGATCAGTAAAAGGGTAAATCCAGCAGCTATGATCAGTATGATCGGTAATCGTGGTAACAGTAGGAATATCAGTTAAACCTAAAGATTTTACTTTTGACATTACCGCTGCTGCCAAGGGAAATGTACTGACTACAACCGTTGGCTGTACTTCTTCGATTAACTTAAGCATACGGCCCACGCCTGTAGATAAAATGCTTTTCATCACATTGGATAGTTTGTTTACTTTTCGTGTTTTTTGATAAATAAATCCATACACCTGAGGGAATTTTTTTACTCCCTGGAGGTAAATAAAACGGCTAAATTGATTCGAATAAGGATGGACCCATTCCATGAAATCAAAAACCACAGGTTCCAATGATGGATATCTCATTTCTATGGCATCGTGAAGAGCTTGGGCTACTTGGATATGACCATCTCCATAATTTCCGGTAAGAATTAAAACTTTTTCTTTAGTTGCTGTCTTCATTGATCTCCACTCCTTTAAGTTGTGTGAATTTTATCTATGAGTATCGGCTGCCCCACATTGCCATGTGGTTCACTCGCAAAAATGGCTATACTGAAAAAGATTTCTTGGCAACAGATTTTACGGTCCGTTTCGGCATTAATATCCACGCATACACGACCTCTGCCATTTTAAATAAACATTCAACTAAAATAATGGCGGCTATTACATCCATCAGTACATGTTGTTTAATAAACAATGTGGCAAGGATAATAGAAGTTGAGAAACATACAATGCTCCATTTGATCCATCTGTTCGAGAGTGAACTATTTCGAATCGCTCGGATTATTAAATAACTGCTCATGACGTGAATACTTGGAAAGCAATTGTAGGGTTGATCAATCTTATAAACATACTTCAATAATCTTGCAAGGAAATCATCACCGGTAATCACAGGGCGAACAGGACCTACCGTTTGATAAAAGTAATAAATGATAAAACAAATTAGTAATCCCAGGTCAAAAACAAGAATTGTTTTGAACGCAAGGGTAAAATCTTTGAAACAAAAATATAGTAAGGTTATGGTTATATAACCAACCCATGCAACGTAAGGAACCACAAACCATTTCACAACTGGGATAGCTTGATCTAAACTCGTAACTAGCGTATGAACACCACGAGTGGGTGAATTTAAATAGGGATAAACCAGCATCATTGCTGGTATACTCAGCAAAAAACAGAGTATCCCAACCATTTTCCATTTTTTATTCATTCCGAACTCCTCCTCGTCTGTCTGTATGTTACAAAAAACTTCTTAAGGAAACCTGCCTTTCCTTCTGAAGATTTTCTTAAAAGTAAATGAAATTCTTAAGAAAATCTTCAGAAATTCTATTGTGTTTTCTTAAGAGGAATAGAGTAAACTTTAGCCATTAGAAAGGAGCGGTTGAAATGTCACAAGAAACCATTCTAATTATTGATGATGAAAAAGAAATTCGTGATTTAATCGGGATTTATCTTACCAATGAGGGATATAACGTATTGAAAGCAGCAGACGGTTTGGAGGGGTTAACTCTTCTTGAAGAAAACACTGTACATTTGGTGGTATTAGACATCATGATGCCTCGTTTAGATGGAATTCAAGCCTGTTTAAAAATCAGAGAAAACAAAAATGTTCCTATTATTATGTTATCGGCAAAATCACAGGATATGGATAAGATTATGGGTTTAACAACAGGAGCGGATGATTATGTAACAAAGCCGTTTCAACCTTTGGAATTAGTGGCAAGAATTAAGTCACAGCTCCGGCGTTATCTCCGCTTTAATCAAATGGATGGAAACGCTCAACCAAATGCAGTCCAACAAATGAATGTCATTTCCATAGATGAGTTATTAATGAACGTTTCAAATCATGAAGTGACAGTAGAAGGAAGAGAAATAAAACTAACACCAAGGGAATTTGCCATTTTAGAACTTTTGGCTCGTAATCCAGGGGTCGTGTTTAGTACAGAAAAAATCTATGAACGAGTATGGAATGAACCTTTTTATGAATCAGAGAATACCGTAATGGTTCATATTCGAAACTTGCGCGAGAAGCTTGAGAATAACCCGCGGACACCTCGATATATTAAAACCGTTTGGGGGGTCGGCTATAAAATTGAGCAATAAGAAACAGTTTCTCCCCTTACTTTCGAATGATAACTATTTGAATAAACTTGTTAATTTAGTAAGGACAAGTATCAGAATTCAGGTAATATTGGCATTTGTTTTTTGTATTCTTGTTTCTACGCTTGTTGGTTTAGCCGCAAGCCCTTTCTTTGTAAATCAAGATCGCCGACTTGATTTTACAGAAGGGGTGGTAACCATTGATGAAAGTGCACGAGATTTGGTTAAAGAGTTCAATCAAATGAATCAGGATCTAAATGGACTCGTCATACAACTAGGGGATGAAGATCCTGCGTTTAAAAGAAAGTTCCTTAACCGCCCTCTTCCTTCGTTAAACGAGAACCAGGAATGGTTATCTGTTCCAAACGGGAGCGGAATGGTCTATAACCTAACAAGAAATGAATTAATCCAATATTTAATCAACGAACCTAAACAACAAAACAATATCAATGCACTCATAACAGATCCAGAAGGTAAGGTGCAATACAAAACCAAAGGAGTAACCAATTCTCAAATAAACCTTGAAGACGAGATGGCAAATGCCCAAAAGTCACTGGTTGGAAAAGACCATAATGAACAGCCCACTGTGACAAGGGTTTATCCCATCACACTAAATGGAGAGAAACATTATTTAATTGCATATAGTGTCCCAAAATCTACAACTGTTTATATGAAAGAAACCGGAGTAACCCCCTATATTCTAGGAGTGCTAACGTTTATTCTCTGTTTTTATTTGATCACGAAACGGAAAATGAAAGAGATTGAGGAGATTGCCTTAGGCTTGATGGAGATAGCAAAAGGAAATTTAAACTACAGAATTCGCGAGAAAAGTAAAGATGAATTGGGGTCACTAGCCACGAATATCAATTACATGGCTTCTGAACTAAACGAAATGATTGAAAGGCAAAGACAAGCGGAAAAATTAAAGGATGAGCTTATCACCAATGTGTCTCATGATTTACGTACGCCGTTAACTTCGATTATGGGTTATTTAAGACTGGTAAAAGACCATCAATATAAGAACCAAAACCAACTAGATGAATACGTGGATATTGCTTATGGAAAATCTGAGCAATTAAAAGAATTAATTGAGGATCTTTTTGATTTTACACGGCTAGCTTATGAGGGTGTACAGCTAAAAAAAGAAAAAGTTAGTTTAAATCAAATGATCAGACAATTAATGGACGAACTTGACCCTATCGCTAATGATAACCAAGTTAAGTTTAGTAACGATCTCCCTAAAGAACAAATGATGATGTTGGTCGATCCAAATCAAATGGTCCGGGCGTTAGAAAATGTGTTAACGAACGCCATTAAATATAGTACTCCTCCTGGTAACATTGATGTAAAAATGATAAAAAACAAACAGTCGGTTCAAATTTCTGTTTCTAATCCCTGCGAAACCTTATCAAAAGAAGAGGTGACAAGATTATTTGATCGTTTTTATCGGGTAGATACATCTCGATCTTCAAATAAATCGGGAGCCGGATTAGGATTAGCGATTACCAAAAGTATCATCGAGCTGCATCATGGCAGCATACATGTTGATTATAAAAATCAAATGATTGAACTAACCATTGTTTTACCTTTTCACGAGGAATAATAGCAAATAAGGGCCGTTCAAAAAAACGGTCCTTTTTCCTTTTTTAACTTCCAGATAACATTACATGAAAGACATATTTCTGCCCATAATAAGGTATGGGAGGTTGTCTAAATATGAATATTTCTTGGCTGCTCGGGCTATTTATTTTATCTCATCCAGTGAATACACCAGAACATTTATCGTTCACTAACAATGGGAAGCCTTTATCGGTGAATCATTGTACAGGCTTATCGATGAACTTACCTGAATTACCGATTATTAATAACGTACAATTAAATCGATGTATGGACAATATTGATCAGCAAGTGGCTAAAAATCCTAAAAATGCGATGTTTGATTCTAGAGGAAATATCATACCAGAACAAATTGGGTACCGTCTACACCGTCAGCTTTTTACTGAAAGAGTTTTTTCTTATTATTTTAACAATGGTTCCACTTCATTAGAGCTCCCATTACAAACGATTTATCCTAAAGTGGACAGTGAATTGCTGGTAGATATTCGGAATGCAAAAATAGGCAAATATGTAACTTCCTTCAACACTTATAATAAAGAACGAACCAATAATATTTACCTTGCTACAAATGCCATTAATAATGTAGTACTTTTCCCTGGAGAAACATTCTCTTTTAATCAGGTGGTGGGAAAAAGAACAGCAGAAAAAGGTTATTTGCCCGCCACAGTCATCAAAAGAGGAGAATTCTCAGAAGATATAGGTGGAGGAATCTGTCAAGTATCATCTACCCTTTTTAACGCTGTGGATAATGCAGGATTAAACATTATCAAACGTTTTTCGCACAGTAGACAAGTTTCTTATATCCCGCCTGGACGCGATGCTACCGTTAGCTGGAATGGACCAGATTTTGTTTTTACAAATAAATACAATCAACCCATTCTTATTCAGGCTAAAACAGTCGGTAATGAGTTAAGGGTAGAAGTTTATTCTTCAGATGTCATTCACTTTAATCCTAAAAAAGTTCCATACCTGCCATATGATGCACACAAAAAGGGAACTTCATCCAAAAATTAAACAAGAAAAAACATTCATTCTTTATACCTATTATGTTATTTCTTTTGTTAAGGAATCCACATACTCTTTGGATTCCTTTAAACCATGTCCTGTGACCATTCGATATCTCTTAATGGCTTTAATTTTTTTACCTTCTGCAATATGGCTTAGTAATTCTTCCGTTACATCCTCTGTAACTTCATCAGGTACTCCAATAAGGAGAGCTATTTTATTTAACGTTTTGTTTACACGGGCAAGTTCACTTCTTAACTGACTAATTGCACTTATGATGCTAGTTAATATAGTCCCGATTCCTAAGATTTCCCAAATCAGTAAATCACTCACATGCTCACCCCTAAGTATTTCTTTTGTCCTTTTAATAATAAATTCATTTAAGAGAATGGGAATGAAATCCAAACTATTTCCATTATAAAACATTCCACCTACTCCAAACACTGAAAAATACAACTCCCCCAATAGGGGGAGTTGTATTTTAATAGATTAGAATTAAGCCATTGTTAAAGATTTTTCTTTCGTGATCCTCCATTTTAATGGCTGCCCTTGCAGGTACCGCCCCAGCTCTTGTGCCATGTACTTCCCTAAGCGCTTACATTCATCTGATTGTGAACCGGCAATATGAGGCGTCAAGATCACATTTTCCAACGTATATAAATGAGAATCCTTTAATGGTGGTTCCGGATAGGTTACATCGAGTATGGCATATATATCTGAACGCAAATGCAATACTTCAATCATTTCTTGTTCCCGAACAACCGCGCCTCTTGAGGTATTGATAAGCGTCGCATTGCGTTTCATGGAGATAATATGTTGGCCGGTAATTAAGCCTTCTGTTTCTTTGATCCAAGGTGTATGCAAGGAAACGACATCTGCTCTTTTAAACACATCCTCCAAAGAACACAGCTCAACATTTAGCGCGATTGCCTCCTGCTCTGATAGATAAGGGTCATAAGCAACGACTTTACAGTCGAACTGCTTCAACATTTCAGCTACTTTTCGCCCAATCATCCCGAGTGAGACAAGTCCAACCGTTGAACCGTATACCCCCGGAACTTGTTCTTTTACTGGATAACAGGCATTCTTTTTCACCTCATTCACATAGAACCAGCCTCTTTTTAATGAGAAAAGAATTTGCGATAATGTATATTCAACAACAGGTATAGCATTGGCCTCATAAGCACTAGAAATGACGATATTCCGTTTCCAAAACTCTTCTGACACAATTCCTTTAATCGAACCCGCACCATAAAATACAGCTTGTAAGTTGGGTGCATACTCTAAGAAGGTTTGGTCCAGTTTTGGACAACCCCACCCTGAAAAAATAACCTCCACATTAGACAAAATTTCAGGATTACGTTTGATGGATTGTTTGGTTTGTGGTTCCGCAAAGATGTGTACCTGTTTGTTTATTTCTTTGCATGCACTTCCATAAATCAGTTCAAAATGATCAAGTAGATAGATCCCTTTTAACACGTAAACCCTTCTTTCTAAAGCAGAGGACTGCTATGGAAATTAAGCTGCTTTTTTAAAAAGATCAGTGCTTGTTTAGCCTCTGTTTCAAAGTCATTCCAGTTACATTCGATTGCCATCCTGCCGTTATATTGAGAACGACGAATTTGGTTTAGAAACTCCGGGTAAGGATAACTTCCCATACCAGGTGAGATTCTGCCAGTATCAGCGACATGTATATGTTTAACAAAATCTTTATTTTCGTATATATGTGTTAGCGGCTCTTTTTCCTCATCCATATGGTAAAAATCAGCTAAGGTCTTTATGGATTTACGGTTTACTAACTTAGCAAACGCTACGGCTTCGGGTACGCTGTTAATTATATTGGATTCCTTTTTATTAAGAGGTTCAATCACAATCGTCAAACCAAGTGGATCGGCAATATCTGCCGTCATATGTAGAAACTCTACAATTTGTTCTTCCCCCTTTTTTCGTGAAAATCCATTTGGCAATGTTCTTGCTCCTCCACTTCCAAACACGATCGTATCCGCACCAATTTGTTTTACCCTTTTTAAGGCAGTTGATAAATAACGTTTGATTCGTTCCTTATCAACCTGTTCACCAACAATTTTTAAATCTCCCGGAAGAAGAATATTAAACGATTGAACCGGAATCGGTGATTCTTGATACTTTCTGAGAATGGGTGTAAATTCCTCTTCACTAGCTTCTGGTAGGAGCGAAACCACCGTACATTCGATAAAATCATAACCTGCTTGATAGAGTACGGGCGCTTTTTCTATGCCTGCACAACAACCTATTTTCATCTTGTTCACCTCTATTTAAGAATATCTTTCATATAGGTACGATATTGTCTAAAAGCCAATTCAGGTTCCTCTATTTCAGTGCACCACATTTTTTCCCATTCGAGGGTACAATAGCCGTCATAGCCATTCGTCTTTAAAAGGGAAAAAATTTCTTTTAGTGGTACATCGCCTTCGCCGAGGAGACAAAGCTGGTAGCCTCGCTTTGTATCTTCTTTGACAAAGGAGTCCTTCCAGTGTGTGTAGTGAATCCATTTCCCAAGTGTCTCCCAAGTTTGAACCGGTTCTTCCCCAAGGGTCCGGTAAGGATGATGCACATCCCATAAGACATGGAAATGCTGAGAGTTAACTCGATTGACTATCTCTTTCATGTACACCGAACTCGTCCAATCATCGTGTGTTTCAAATAAAAGATGAACATTGTAGCTCTCAGCTATTTTGAGATATTCTCTCGCGTTGTGTTCAACTAAATCAAAAGCCTCATTCCTTGAGGTATCACCAATCGAACCGCCAAACACACGAATGTACGGAGTTTGAAACGCCTGGCAAAGGACTGCATAATTCTTTAATTCTTCTAAGTATTGTTCAAATTCTGCTTGGTAGTTCGTGAATAGTCTGACCGAACTTGAAAAACAAGGAATCTCTAAGGATGCCTCTTGGAATCTGCGAACCGTTTCCTTTATGCCACTTGAAAATTCCGGAAATTGGTAAATATCTAGTTTACCTAAATAACCACGGAAATCCACTCCATCGTAGCCATTTTCAACGGCATTTGAAATAATCTGATCTAAATTCCAATTCGGACAGCCTAATGTCGTAAAAGCGAATTTCATGTTCTTACTCCTTCCTTGACCATATCTAGTAAACTAGTATCCTCAATAAGGTGCTCGTCTTGATAAAGGTGAATCATATATTGAGTAACGGTTTGAGTTGTTCGATAAGAAGAACTTGTCAGCATTCCATTACGGTAGGTTACAACCTGTGGACCCATGATCAAGTCAGAAATAGCCTCCTCCTCGAGTACTCTAATACAAACCTTTTCCCCTTTATAATCAACATCAATCCTGTTTTCTGATAAGTTAATGGTCGTACAAGTCTCTCCGTCAGAAGCAAACAACGGAAATTCCTGAATCACAGCCTCTATCTCACCAATGAGGGTATCCTTAACATGAAGGATTTCCGGTGTGACAGTAAGCGTCCGCTCGATTAGAAACGCGCCGTTCAATGGTCCGCGATAGGAAACTTTTACTTCGACTTTATCACGTTCACAGGAATGAACGGATACCTCCACATTAGGCAGGTCTTTGGAGGTCATTTCTGACATTCGGGTCATATCCTTGTACACATTAATCCAAGCAGGAGCAAACGATAAGGCTCTGGCACTAGCTAACGGAGTTCCATCTGCTGGACCAATGGATGGCCAGACATTTTTACGCTGGATGCGGACAATTCCTGTAGGAGTGTAATGTTCATCTCCTTTTGTTTGGTACTCGATATAATGTCCGCCTGCATTAATAATCAGCTTATGAAAATAGGGTTCCATCCAAAGATGGAAACCGCCAACTTCTGCTGGACATGGCAGTTCCCCAATTTCATCGTCGGCCTGCTCAAAGGCTAAAGCTAAAAAATAAGCAGACAGTAAATTGTATTGAGAGTGATAGGTATAGGTTTCATAGCCAGTACGAATCATCGGGTCGGAATAATTTCTGACTACATTCAACTCACCGGTTGGCCGTACCCATCGGTTCATTGATTTTAGTGATAAACGGGCTCCACGCTTAAAGGCAGCAGCTAGGACGTGCTCTCCCCTTCTGGCATATTCCCTCGCTGCCACTTCAAATTGAAAGGCTTGTTGGGCTTCGTTCCACTGATGCTGAGCACTACGCCCGCCCGTTGGCATCTCACCAGTTGGGCTCTGCATGAAAAGGGAAGTTACGTCTCCCCGCCGGCAGCATTCAGCTATTTTAGCTTTGTGTCTTCCGTCATAACCTTCAAGTAACATGAGACGAAAATAATTTCGTGTGAACATGGCATAGGCCATCGGTCCATTTGGATCAACATAAAGTCCATACTCCGTTAATAACTCCATTTGCGGAGCTAATTCTTGATCTAGTTCTTCTAAACTCATCGGATGCCCAAGTTGATAGGCGCCTCTCAAAAACTCCCCAGCTAAGGCGACCACTTTCCAATTATTAATGGTTTTTCGATATAAAGTAGCGTGATTTATTCGATGAAATAACCGATCCAATTCCTCAATTTTTTGTATTGATACAAAAGGTTTGAGGTTTACATAAGCAAAAGTTACCATTGTGGTATAAAAATTACTATGACCATCTGCACAAGTTTCTGTCGCCATCTGGTTAAGAGAAGCTTCTAACGCTTGAGTGGCAGCTTCTAACATCCACTTTTCTTTCCGCTCTCGATATAAAAGGGCTGCTGCTGCAGCAAAAGCGGGTGTTGAATACTGTGTCTCACGGCGCACATAGGGGTCGATAATTCGCCCCTGATGATTCATACAGCGAAAAAAATAGCGGATAAGTGGTTCAATAATTTCCAGGTATTCATTTCTTTTATGATTGGAATCACCTATTTGTGATTCTGTAAATGATTTTTGATACTTGGATAGGATGGAATTAAGTGGAAAGGGTTTTTCTATCAATCCTGTACACCTCACATCTAATAGAGCAGAATATATTAGATATTCTGCTCCTTCAACTTCAAAGTCTTAATGTGTTCCTTGAACATTAAGGGTTCGATTGGTCATATTCTTCTTTTTAAAGGTGGATGACTTAATCCTTTCTTGTAACTTGGAATAAAAGAGGTCCTCGTTGATCGGAAGGTCAACCCAATCGTCCATCCATGCAGATAAGTGCATGGCATTGGAAATCTCTAAACCTTTAATTCCTTCTACACCCGGTCCCAGTAATTCGGTACCAAAACGGATTGCATTCACCCAATTCGTGGTAATTCCTTTATGCTGGGTGGCTGATCCTTTAATCGGAATATCAATTTTCCAGCATTCAGGCTCACCAAATCCGCCTTTATATTCTTTGTTAAATTGTCTTTCTGACTGTGTTAACCGCCAAAATGTTAAATTTCCATCCTCGACTACTAATTTTCCCCGATCTCCCGATATTTCATATCGGTTCGTTCCCGGAGCATCTCCAGTAGATGTAACGAAGACACCTGTTGCCCCGTTTTCATATTCCACATAGGCCGTAACATCATCTTCCACTTCAATATCATGGAACTTTCCAAACCCACAGAATGCCCGGACTCGTTTTGGCATTAAGCCACTTGTCCATTGCCACAAATCCAGCTGGTGTGGATCCTGATTTAAAAGGACACCGCCGCCTTCACCGGCCCATGTGGCTCTCCAGCCGCCTGAATCATAATAGCTTTGCGAGCGGTACCAATCGGTGATAATCCAGTTCGTCCGTTTGATTTCCCCTAGTTCACCGCCTTGGACCAATTCTCTTAGTTTTTGATATAAGGGGTTGGTACGCTGGTTAAACATAATGCCAAATACTTTACCGCTTTTTTTTGCGACTTCATTTAATTCACGGACATTTTTGGTGTAGACACCAACAGGCTTTTCCACCAGGACATGAAGTCCTTTTTCAAGCGTTTTTATCGCTAATGGCGGATGATCATAATGTGGAGTTGCAATAATCACCGCATCAATATCGGCGAATTGGAGAAAGCTTTCCGGATGATCAAAGGTTTGTATCTTTTCCCCTAAAGCTTCTTTTGCCCATTGTAATCTCTCCGGGTTTTGATCACATACTGCAGTTAACACGGCTCCGTCTACTTCTCCGTTGTTTAAGTAGATGGCATGCGAACTGCCCATATTGCCAATACCGATAATGCCTATTTTGACCGTATTCAAACTTCTCAGCTCCTTTTCTATTCATAGATTTATGGAAGTTTTCCTGTTTACTCCCAGGAACCCATCCTGCTTTTATTTTTGTAATTGCTTCGCTAGTAATTGAAGGTTCTCTAGGCTTGTTTGTAAACTATCCATAGGGTTCCCTGGGCATATATCCTGTTCTACGGCGTACCATTCTACTCCAGATTTTTCACACCATTCGAGGATGGGGGCAAACTCAATCACACCGGTACCCACTTCGGCAAAGGTCCGTCTTTCATCCTTGGTCATATCCTTTAAATGGATAATCGGCATTCGATTGGCAAAGGGCTGAAGAAAGGATAACGGATCTCTTCCGCCTTTTTTTACCCAAAACACATCAATTTCAGCTAAGATTTTATTGTCCGCCGTTGGTTCCAGCAGATATTCCAAAGAAGATTTACCTTCTATTTCCGTGTCAAATTCAAAGGCATGGTTATGGTAACTAATACGGTATCCAGGGGCTTGAATAGCCACTTCATTCAAGAGGGTCTTTACCTTTTGATAGCCTTCCTTGTTTCGTAAATAGTCTGGGAGAAATGGACAGACAATATCTTTTGTTTGATATAAGCTCGCTTCATCTAGGACACTATCAAAATCTGAAGTTAGCCGATCAATGGAAATATGGATTCCAGCCGTTCCTAAATGATTTTCCTTCAGAGCAGCAGCAACTTCTTCTGGATCATATCCTGGTGGTAACGCAGACAACTGAACAGCGGCCCAGCCCATATCCTTCAATTCTTTAAATACGGGTCTAATCCCCCTTTTTAATTCTTCTCTTACGGTATACAATTGTGCAGCGAACTTATTTCTCATCCAACTCTCTCCCTTTATTTAAGGATCCTTTGTTTACAAGAATATAGTAAATGGAATATTCAGAAATTACATGAACTGAGGTTGTTCTCTATCGGTCAATTTTGTACCCATATTGCCATCTTAAAACTTCACAAATAATTAAACGTGCTCTAAATAACGAGACTTCATTTCTGCTAACACATCATCTCCCGGTCGATTCCAGATGGTTTCATTAAAGATTTCCACCTCAATCGGGCCTTGATAATCTGCTAGTTCCACTGCCTTTCGGATTCTCCTTAAGTCAATGACTCCATCCCCCATCATGCCACGCCCCATTAACAAATCGGGGGTTGGGACAATCCAATCTGACACATGGAACCCAACAATCCTTCCTTTAGCACGAGCAATCTGATCATAAAGGTCAGGATCCCACCAGACATGGAAAACATCAACGACAACACCCACATGCTCAGGACGATATTGCTCAGCAATGGTATTTGCCTCACTTAAGGTTACGATCACACTTCTCTCAGCTGCATACATCGGGTGTAAAGGTTCAACCCCCAGTTTAATTCCATAGTCGCTAGCAAAAGGGACAATCTGTTCAATCCCATCCGCGACCATTTCTCTGGCAGCGGGCAGATTCTTTTCAGAGGCAGGGCCACAGACTAGTACCAATGTATCGGTCCCCAGTTCGGCTGCTTCTTCTATGGCTCGCTTATTATCATCGATCCGCTTTTGCCGTTCACTTTTTGTAGCAGCTGGAAACATTCCCCCGCGGCAAAGGCTCGACACTTTTAGCCCGCTATCTTGAACCAAACGCTTACTTGCAGCCAGACCAATCTCCTCTACTTTGTGTCTCCATAAGGCAATCGATGGAATTTCATGCCTTACACATCCATCGATTGCATCACGGATGTTCCAATGACCTGTTGTGATTTGATTTAAGCTTAATCGCTCGATTGTTTTTAATGGTTCCATAAGATCCTCCTATTCCAGTCCAGACAACGTAAGTACCAGTTTCATTCTCTCCGCCGCTAAATCAGGATTTACTAGTAAACCAGCTTGATCGGCCAGTACAAAGAGTTCGGACAAATGTGTAATGGACCGGGCGCTCTCTGCACCGCCAATCATCCGAAAATGGCCTTGATGTCCATTCAAATAAGCCATAAAGACAATTCCTGTTTTATAGGAATAAGTCGGTGCTTGAAAAATATGTCTGGATAGATGAACGGTTCTTTCTAGAATCGAATCATAAAGCTTGAGATCACCATGATCAAGGGCCGTAAGTGCAGCGGCGGCTGCCGGAGCAATCGCATCAAAAATACCGAGAAGTGCATGACTAAACCCGTGATCATCTCCACCAATTAAGGCAGGGTAGTTGAAATCATCACCAGTATACATCTTGACCCCTTCCGGTAAACGCTTTCTCATTTCTCTCTCTCTGTCAGCATCTAACAGCGAAATTTTAATGCCATCCACCTTTTCCTTGTTAGCCCAAATGATATTTAAACAGACTTGCATGGCTTCCTCTATTTCTTGATGGCCCCAGTATCCTCTTAATGTAGGGTCAAACATATCCCCCAGCCAATGGAGGATAACAGGTTGTGAAACGGAGCGTAAGATCTGATCGTAAACTCGCTCATAGTCCTCTGGGCCGTGAGCATTTGCGGCTAACGCTCGACTTGCCATTAAAATGATTTGACTTCCCTGCTCCTCAATAAAACTACACTGTTGTTCATAAGCATTTATGATCTCGTCGAGGGAATAATTCCGATTCAGCGGCAAATGGTCCGTTCCCGCCCCACAGGCAATCCTGCCGCCAACTGAACGTGCCTCCGCACTGGAACGTTTGATCAATTCTTTGGCATTTTTCCAAGAGAGTCCCATTCCTCTTTGGGCTGTATCCATAGCTTCTGCCACAGAAAGCCCCAGTGACCAAAGGTAACGCCGGTAGGATAAGGTATCATCCCAATCGATTTGAGGTTTTCCAATTGGGTCAACAGTCGAGATGGGATCACAAACCACATGGGCAGCGGAAAAAGCAATCCGGCTTTGGAATTTTTCAGTCGGCAGGTCAAAAATCGCGGTTGTTCCTGGCTGATACACCTCAAATGAACCATTAGCTCTTGGCAGCATTAACTTTTTCCCCATGAACCATCCCTCCAATCGTCAGTTCAGGTACATCCACCCAGCGTCTTTCCTCCCACGATTTTATGGCAAGGTCAGATAATTGCGTTCCTTTTGCTCCTTCTAATAGATCCCATGGAAAATCTTCATCAAGGACGATATGCTTTAAGAATAGTTCCCACTGCACCTTGAAGGCATTATCATTTACTTCATTCGTTGGCACATCCTGCCATTGTTCTAAAAAGTTGAATGGATTAGGTATATCCGGATTCCAAACAGGTTTCGGTGTATTCACACGATGCTGAGTCTTGCACTCTCGTAAACCAGCAACCGCACTGCCCTCTGTTCCGTCCACTTGAATGGTTAATAAATCATCCCGATTCACACGTACAGACCAAGACGAATTCGCTTGAACAATAATGCCGCCGTCTAATTCAAATGTAGCGTAAGCCGCATCATCCGCTGTGGCCGTATAGAGATTCCCCTCTTCATCAACACGTTTGGGGATATGGGTGACTCCGAGACAAGAAACAGCCCGAACATTTCCAAATAGATGGTCTAGCACGTAACGCCAGTGGGCAAACATGTCGACAATAATGCCGCCTCCGTCTTCCTTACGATAGTTCCAAGAAGGACGCTGTGCTTCCTGCCAATCACCTTCAAATACCCAGTAGCCGAATTCCATCCGAACGGAAAGAATTTGACCGAAGAAGCCGTAATCTACTAATCTTTTTAACTTAAGAATTCCTGGGAGAAATAATTTATCTTGAACCACACCGTTTTTCACTCCCGCTTCATAGGCTAAGCGAGCAAGTTCTAAAGATTCTTCCACGCTTGCAGCAGTCGGCTTTTCACAATAAATATGTTTCCCTGCCTTTATCGCCTTGCGAATGGCTTCCGCCCGTCTGACCGTTGTTTGGGCATCAAAATAAATGGTGTTTCGCTGATCAGCGAGGCACTCGTCTAAATTTGTACTCCAACGATCAATTTTGTGGTTCCCTGCTAGTTTTTTTAGTTTTTCTTCGTTTCTTCCTACTAAAATCGGATCGGGCATGATCACATCGCCATTTTGACAAACAATTCCTCCCTGCTCACGAAGAGCCACGATGGATCGAATGAGATGTTGATTGGTTCCCATCCGGCCGGTAACACCGTTCATAATTATTCCTACATTTACGATCGACATACCTGTTTCCCCTTTCTCCTATTAAGACTCCTGTCTCCTGTCTGCTGTCCCTATGAACCATTTCATTTTCGAAGAATCGCTTCCAAGCTTTCCATTTTTATTTCTCTTTTTAGTTCAGAAGATTGAACAATCGCGTCAATCATTTGAATGGAGGAAAGAGCATCTTTGACATGGACATAATCTTGCGTATTTTCAGCAATACACGCATAGAATTTATCAATTAATTTGAGATGACTGGCACCATAATAGAATTTGGATCCTGGCATCTTTGTATCTTCCATGATCGCTACTTTTTTGCCATCTTCATCTTGCTTGTACAAGAAACTATCCTTGATGGTCAATTTTTGTTTGTCGAAAACGACCTGCAGTTCGACACTTGAATTATTCACATTCGCATTCGTCGCAAAAAAGAACCCTTGCGCACCATTTTTAAACTGGATGCGAGCTGATGCTGTGTCTTCTGTTTCTACCCCATAATCAAGCAATTGGTCAATGGAACCCCTAATGGAGTCGATTTCTCCGCCCAGAAACTGCATTAGATCCAAGGTATGAATGGATTGATTGATCATAACTCCGCCGCCTGCATACTTCAGCTTGCCCCGCCATGGTTTCGCCTCATAATAGGATTTCGGTCGTGCCCATGTGACAATACCCTTAATCCCGTTGATAGGTCCATATTGGCCGCCCTCAATCATTCTCTGAAGCATTTCAACTGTTTCGTTGAAACGATTTTGAAAGCAAATATTGATTTTAACATCAGGGTGTTCTTCTTCTAATCGCGCTAGTGCGAGACCTTCTTCGGTATTCAAAGCCAATGGCTTCTCTTGGAAAACATGAATCCCCTTTTCTACAGAGGCTTTTGTAACAGGGTAATGAAGAAAATGTGGTAAGCAAATATGTACACAATCCAATTCCTCATTTTCCAGCATGTCTTCATAATCGGAATAAAAATTGACCCCGGGTACGATTTCTTTACGTGTGATATCAATATCACAGACGGCAACTAACTCCGCACCCGCATGTTTCTGAATCGCGGCTAAATGAATGCTCGAAACATCTCCTAATCCAATCACAGCTATTTTTAACATAAGATCCTCTCCTTTTTCCAAATCAGTTCTTTTTTGTGTCCCAATGATTTCCCTTCTGTGCCACTGGGGCAAAATTGTTCTTGTTTGGGACGGATGTACACCTTTCCATAGAGCTAGGTTCCTTTGCCTATTGCTAGGAATCTCACCATGAAGATAAAGAAGTAACTGAATAAGACAGTTACTTCTATTTATCAAGAAATCTTACAAACTACCAATCCAGCAAATACTCTTATCGATTGTTAACCCAATCTGTGCTCTCTTTTTGAGCCTTTTTAAGGGCCTCTTCCGGACTTCTTTTTCCTGTTAAGGCTGCCTCCACTTCAGAGGTTAACGTAAATCTCGGCTGTGAAGATCCCCATGGATAGCGAGGTGTGATCGGTGTTTTCATAGCTTCAAACACTTGAAGCATTAATGGCTGTTTTTTTACACTAGCCCATTCGGTGGCGGACTTCACGGCTGGTACTAATCCTAGTTCTTCATAGACATATTTTTGGGCGAAATCGCTAGTAGCAAACTTTAACCATTCCCAAGCTAAATCTTTATTTTTACTGCTTTTTGCAATGACAATCGGACTTCCGGCAAATAAGCCGCCCTTACCCTCACTATTTTTAAACTCTTGAGCGATGCCAATGCGGTCGCCAAGTCCTCTCGTATAAGCAGGTTTCACAGTATCCCCAGGTCCTTGGTTCAACATAATCGCAATATTATTATCTTTTGATAACCATTTCTCGTTTCCTTGGTTACTAACAAGTCCCTTTGGTGCATACTTTTGCATATCTACTAGCCAATTTAAGCCATTTAGCATTTCTGGCGAACTAAAGTTAAATTTTACATCCTCCCAAGCAAAACCTGTTCCCCATTGACCATTTTGCCCTTCTGCAAGATCAATAAGTGTAAAAGCAGATGACCAATCTCCACGGAACCAAATACCATAGTTTTTCTTGCCTGTTTTTGGATTTGTACCTGTCATTTTTTTCGCTTTTTCTGCAACCTCTTGCATCGTAGGGTGATCGGATAAATAGTCTACACCCCAATCGTCGAATATCTTTTTGTCATAGGAAATAAAACGGGCGTCACCTAAGAATGGCAGTCCATAAATAGCTAGTTCCTTGCTGTTCGGTCCTAACACCTTCCAGCCGTCTACTTGGTTATCTATGAATTTATCAAGTTTAAAATCAGGGTCCTTATCAATATATGGCTGTAATGGTTCAAGTACATCTTGTGGAGCAAAGTCTGCGACACCAGGCATCTGATACACATCTGCTTCATTAGAAGTGATCATGGCCTGTGTTTTCTCGGTATATCCTTCCCATGGCATTAAAACGAAATCAACGGTTGCTCCTGGATGCTGCTTTTCGAACTCCTGCTTTAACACTTTAACACCTTTTGTTTTCTGACCTGTTATGGGATCTGTTTTGTCATCCATCGCAAAATCACCAATCATCATGACCTTGATTTTTTGACCGGCCCATTTTCCATCACTCTTGCTCGTACTAGCTTCAGACGAAGAGCCTCCTGACTTCGAGCTGCAGCCAACAAG
The DNA here is from genome assembly GCF_036965645.1 of Neobacillus drentensis. GTDB lineage: Bacteria > Bacillota > Bacilli > Bacillales > Cytobacillaceae > Neobacillus > Neobacillus drentensis_D. Next base: position 9,227 of record NZ_JBALPZ010000006.1, on the reverse strand, counting down.
TGCAGCACTAAGCAGCAGCATAACCATTAACATCAAAGACGTTGTCCTACTAAAAATACCTCTGCGCATTTTCTTTCCCCCTATTTATCATTAATAAGAATAACCAGCCTGAAAATGAAAGCTCTTTTCGTAAATCTGTAACTATTCTCCCTTTACCCCGCTCAAGGCGATACTTTGAATGATGTAACGTTGTAAAAACAGATAAAGGATGATAATCGGTAAAATGCTTACCGTTGCTAAAGCCATGGTTAAGCCCCCTAAACTAGAACCATTTTCTTGTGAGAAGCTTGCTAAAAAAAGCGGGACGGTTTGCAAGTCTAAATTATTTAGAACAACTAACGGCCATAAAAAGTCATTCCAGCTCCAAATAAAGGCTAATATGACCATGGTGGCTGCGATTGGTCCTGCAAGTGGTAAGAAAATTCGGAAGAAAATTTTAAACTCACCAGCCCCATCAATTTGTGCAGCCTCTCTTAAGGTATCTGGTAGTGAATCAAAAAATTGTTTACACAGAAATATCAACATTCCACTAATTAAGTGAGGAAGAATTAATGGCCAAAACGTATTTAATAAATGAACACTATTAAACAATTTATATAATGGGATTAGCCTCGGCTCCATGGGAATCATGAGGGTACAAAGGACAATAAGAAATAAGAATTTCTTCCCTTTGAATTTCCCTTTCGAAAAAGCATACCCTGCAAGTAAGGCAGAAGTTACACCCAATAGCACCGAACTAATGGTAACGATACCTGAATTAAGATAGGCCTTAACCAGTCTCCCATTTTCAAAAACCAGACCATAGTTGAAGGAAGAAATCTTTTCAGGTATCAACCGCGGTGGAAAAGGCATGGAAATGTTGGCATCTCGATCAAAACCGACACTAACCATCCAAATAAAGGGTGTAATAAGAACGACACCAAATATCAATAGAATCAGAAACTTGACGACAGAGGTGAGCTTTTCCACTTTTTTCATCGACATAGAGTTATTCACTGAATTCCCTCCTCCCTAAGTTATATTTTCATCTTTGAAATTTTTAGATTAATAAAGGTGAAGATTAGTATGATAATAAACATAATGTAAGTGGCAGCGGATGCGATTCCAAACTCAAATCCGGTAAAACCTCGTTCATAAATAAAGGCACCCATCGTTTGAATCGAACGAGCCGGGCTTCCATTCGGCCCACCAATCACATAAACCTCGTTGAAGCGTTGAAGCGCTCCAATCCAACCAGTAATAAGTAAGAAAGCAAAGGTTCCGGTCATGTTTGGAACAGTGATAAATAACCATTGTTGCATCCCACTGGCACCATCAATTTTAGCTGCTTCATACATTTCCGTTGGGATGGATTGAAGGTTTGCAAGACAGATAATAATGACAAATCCGATCCAGTGCCAAACTGCTAGAAGAATGACACCCCATTTAGCTGTCCCGGGATCAGAAAACCAGCCTGGTGTTGGCAGCCCTAACGTATGCAGTACAAAATTGACAATCCCCATTTCAGGGTGAAATACAAATTGGAAGATCATAGCTGCTGCAACAATAGAAGTGACATTCGGTAAGAAGTAAATGACTTTGAAGAAGTTTTTTCCCTTTGGCACTGAGTTAATTAGTGTGGCAAAGATAAAGCCTAGTGGAATGGTAATAATCACTTGGAATATCCCAATATAAAAAGTGTTCCAAACCGAATTCCAAAAAGTACTTGAATTTAACACGGTTCGGAAATTATCAAGTCCCGTAAAGGTTTCAATGGTTCCATTCGATTTATAGAAGCTTAACCTGAGCGATTCAAAGATTGGATAAACCATAAAGAGTAAGATACCTAAAAAACTGGGTAGTAAAAAAAGGTACCAGGTCCATTGAGAACTTCGTTTTCTAGTTTTAGTCTCCGTGATGAGGTTCGCACTCACACTCGCAGGGTGAGTATTTGCGGCTTCCATACTGTTATTTGCCATATAAATCTCCTTTCTTGTTTGGATTTGCTTCCATATCTGAAAGCCTGACCTGAATCTTTACAATAGGTATAAAATGATAACGTTTTCATTTAGGTCTAAAAAATTTTCTTATGTAACTCTCTTATTTTTTTTTCATGATCTCCCCCTTTTTTTATGTTTTAGCTAATTAGTAAGGCCCTCACTATTACTAATTAAATAGTAGTTAAATTAGGAATATTCTGCATGTTTATGATTGTTTTAAATGACGATAAATTTGTCTAAAATTGCCCATTACTATCTAAAAGATAAATTTTTAGATAAAGGACTTACGATCCTTACGGCAAACAACTGATGAGAAAGAATAGTTTGTCAAAATAAAAAGACACCCCCCATTAAGTAAACTGCTCTTCACAGTTTTGGGAGACGTCTTTTTTCCAAGCAATTCAACATCATAAGACAATTATTAATAGAAAAAACATTATGTAGAAATAATCACATCTTATTCTTTAGGATTATCGCTGTACGATTCGCCCTGCGGTTACGGTATTCCGAGGGGGTAAGGTTCATTTGTTTCCGAAAAAACCTGCTGAAATGCGATGCATCTTCAAACCCAGACTCTAAGGCTACTTCAAGGATCGATTTTTCCGGGTGAATCTCTAACAAATATTTCGCACGATTAATTCGACATAACATTAAGTATTGCATGATGGTAAATCCGGTTACATCTTTAAAAATCCTCGCCATATAATATTTACTTAAATTTAAATTTTCTGCAATGCAGTCCAAGGAAATAGAGCTGCAAAAATTCCTTTCAATCCAAGGAATAATTCGTTTGACATGGGTATTCCTTTCTGATTCAATTGGGGGTATTTTAACTAGCTTCTGTTGACTGACTTGAAAAATTTTAAATAGGAGTTGAACCACTAAAGTGGTGATTTCCCCTTCACGTAAACGATTTTCTCCTGATCCAACATCCCCTATTGGAGTATTTACATCGATGCTGACGATCCTCCTTAATATGGTTTTTATCTCATTTAAGGTTTCTTTGTCCGTTCCACGAAATAATGTATTGTTAAGTTGGGTAAAAGGCGTTAATAATTCAGGAACGTTCAAATTGTATAAAATCGGCCGTAACCATTCGGATGAAAACTCGATTAGGCTTCGCTCATAAGTAATCCCTGGCTCTGGGTATGCTCGATGTAATGTTAACCCATTCATGATAATTATATCGTCCTCTTGTAAATGATAAATATGGTCACCAATTAAATATTTGCAGTTACCGCCATGAAAATAATAGATTTCGTATTTTTCATGTGAGTGATAACTAAAATCTTCATATGATTTTACCGTGGTCACCAATCGATATCTTGCATTTATTTTTTTATCATCCAAACGACATTCCCCCATCTCTAGAAAAAGTTTGCTGTAAAAAACTAAATGCTAATTTTGCATGAGAGCTAAAAAACCACTTATTTCTATATTCTGAATAATTTATTCAACATATTTATTGTGTTCCCCTCCTAAAATCAACTATTTCGATATAGGATAAAAGTATGGTTTTTTGTAATAGGAAAATGGGTTGATACTAATGAGGTAATGGGGAAATCTCTAAAAAATGGTAATGTATACTTAGCGGACCACCATTTACTATGCTATGATATGAGATGAGTAGACTGAATTTTTAAAATAAATCCTTTATTATGAAAGGGGTATTTCTTTTGAAAAGAATGTTTTTAGTACCCTTATTGATTAGTTGTCTATTAATATCTGCATGTGGTGCTGCCAGAGTCCCAATGAATACGGATAAAAAGCAAATGATGAATATGAAGCCAGTTAGCGGAAACGAAACACTCTCACAATGGTCTACACCTGATCGTATAACTGCTAACCAGCCAGTAACTATTTCCATCCTGATTAAGGACAAACATAATAAACCGATTAATGACTTTGAAACGGTTAGTACTAAAAAAATGCACTTAGTAGTGGTGAGCAAAGACCTGTCTTACTTTGCCCATATTCATCCCACTTTTAAGGGAAATGGACAATTTGAAATTACGACCCAGTTTCCTGCTAGTGGTGATTATAAGCTTATTGCAGAAATGACTCCAGTTGGGGCCAGTGATTACAGCATTGAAGATCACTGGATAACTGTTCAAGGTACTCCACCTGCTTCGGTCACGATTGTACCTGATACAAAACTCTCCAAAGTGATTGATGGAACGAAGGTAACTCTTTCTTTTGATGAAAAACCAACTGCCAAAAAAAATATCGATATGAACTTCACCTTAACTAATGCTGCGTCAAATAAACCGATAAAAAATTTAAAACCGTATTTAGGTACAGTCGGACATTCGGTTGCAATAGACAAGGATGTAACACAGTTTATGCATATACACCCCTTGTATCCGAAAGGAACTGGTCCAAAAGTGGTATTCATGACCTATTTTCCAACCAAGGGTGTTTACAAAGTTTGGGGTCAGTTTAACGTCAATGGACATATTTTGACGGTTCCGTTCGTTATCAACGTACATTAATATAAGAAAAGCGCGAGGCGCCCGCCTATCGGCG
>NZ_JBALPZ010000006.1:0-4678 GCF_036965645.1 Neobacillus drentensis | reverse complement strand
TTCTCGAAGTCAAAAACTTCTATACTTTCTTATCTACGAAAAAACCTGTTCAACAGTTGAACAGGTTTTTTTGGGTTTATTGCTATTTTTTTCGAATGGCAAAGACTAGAGCAGCTAATGATAGGATAACAGAAACAATCGATAAGATAAGCGGTAGCGAATTAGATTGTTCTGTATTTGCTGCTTTTGTTTCGTCAGTTTTCGTATCTTCAGTTGCAGCTTGATCATGATGATCATCTGTTGAAGTACCTGCAACAATAGCTGTTATGGAATGTGGTGTTTTAGCTGATTCGTCACCTGTCCATTCCACGATACTTCCATCTTTATAATATTGGTAAGCATCCCATACGATATTGGCAGCCTTATCAGGGTTCTTTGCTACAAAGGTAAATTGCTGGAATTGACCTGGTAAAATTCCTTCTCCAGTTGCTTCAAAGGTAAATGATTTTACCTTACCGCTAGTGTCTTTATCAGCCGTATAGTTCCAGCCAGGCACAGGTTGATAAGACATAATCTCCACCCCTGCAGGTGCTTTCATTGTGAATTTTGTGGTTGGTACTTCTTTTTCAACAGGAACCTTCACCGTATACGTTTCCCAGGCCCCGGTTGTTGACGTATTTGGCATTACGGTCACATGGGCACTTGCCACACTTGAGAATAGAAATAAACCTAACACGGTTGGTAACACCACTTTAGTAATCCTTTTAATCGTTTTTTTCATTTTTATCTCTCCTCTATTTCGTATTTATTGACTGCCGACGATCACTTTGAAGTCCGTATCAAGTGTCTCTAAATCCTTGGTAAGGACATGAACATGAACATTCCATCGGCCTGCCATATTGAAATTTAAGCCTTTGGCTTGATAGATGCCTTCCTTGACTTTCACTAATGTTTTCGTGGCTTCCCCCATATCCATTTCTAGAGAGGTAAATGTAAGGGTCGCTTGTTCAATATCCTTCATTGGCTGACCATTTTTGTCTATTAAAGATAAGATGAAGGTATTTTCGCCAATGATATTAGGGGATGCATTAAAAGTAATTTTCCTCTCCTGTTTGACCGTTTTGGTTTCCTTAAATGGACCAGGAGAGGCCATAGCGGTTGGTAAATTGGTTAATAATACAGATAGAACGATAACAACCGCACCAGCCATTAATTCTCCCCATATAGTGACGGGCAGTCCTTTTTCCTTATTTCGCTTCCCTTTTATAAAGTTTACTGATGCAAAAATAATCATGATAACCAGCAGGATAACCTTTCCGAATAAAACTCTACCATAATTTGTTGTTAGTAGTGTTTTAAGATTAGGAATGTATGAAAAGCTGCCATAAACGCCTGTAAAGCTTAACACAATAACTAACACGATTCCCCACTTGGAAAATGTTCGAATGGAATTTAAATAAAGTCCCTTTGTATCGTTGTTTCGACTAAGAGGGATCAGTGCAGCCAAAATAATTAGGCTTCCTATCCAGATGGATGCAGAAAGTAAATGGATAAAATCTATGGAAACGGTTATTAAGACGTTGGTGGAAGAGGCTGCATGACTAGTAAATGCCTTGGTCAATAACAATCCTATTCCGAGAACAAACGAAATCCACACCCATAAAGAATGGAATCTTTTCTTTACTAGCAAATAGCTAGAAATGAATAAGAAAACCAATAAGATGAGTTGGATAATCCATGTTTCCCCAAAGAGGGTAGTGGCTAACATATCCCCTAACACATTAACGTTTAGAACCTTACTCCACGATAATCCAGATTCTATCGTTGCCTGTAACGGCAAACTCAAGAGAATACTAATGGATAAAGTAATCAAAGATATGGTTAATAATTTATTAAAAGTACTGTTTACCCCAGCGAATTCCCGCAATTCCTTAGGCAGCACAAATAGTTGAAATAGGAGCATAGCTGCCAGACATGCATTACCTATATATTGAAGCCAACGGATGATAATCAAGTCTAATTGAGGCATGTATCCTTTTGATTCTTTATTTATTTTTGAACTGTCATGTGCCGGATTGTCATTTCCTACTTGGAATGGAATCACTCCTTCAACAGGATGCCCGTCACTGGACACAATTCGCCATTTTATACTATAAGTGTCGTTAGGAAGATTTTTAGCTAAATCTGTTTCTATTATGGAAGGATTTTGGGGTTTAATCCGCCCATTTTTCTGATCTACCCGATTCCCTGCTGAATCAAATACCTCTAATGAATTAAACGATGCCTGAATAGTCTCATCAAATTCAATCGTTACCTTTAGTGGTGCTTGGTCTACGATTTCATTTTCATAAGGGGTTGATTTAAGTATGTAGGCATGCGCAGAAGCGAATGAAGGCCATAAAAATAGAAAAAGATACAAGAATGCGAAGAGCAGGCTGCCGCTTTTAAACTGTTTCACCCCAGCACCTCCTTTCTATTTATGACACCCACAACCGATATTACCATTCATTCTTTTCGAAACCTCTTCCACTGCTTGATTGAATCGCAGAATTGTTCCGCCGAAGCCCTTTTGAAATTGTTCTGCATATTTTAACGAATCAAAAGTTAACACCTGCGGTTGGCAGCAATTTAAATGAAAATCTGCATCAAGTAAGAAATAGGCCATTTTGGCACTAATGGTTGTATGCTGAAGAAAGTCATGGCAAATAATTTGAGATACAGTATTTTCAATATCTTTATATCTTAGTAAACCACAGTGGGGACAGCAAAATTGTTCCACTGTTTGATGAATTGTGATGATTTGCATAGGATGCCGATTATTCAATTCCTTTAAACAATATGTACAAGAATGGGGCGAAATGGTTGAATGGGAAATGAAAGATACTCCGCCTGACGTTTTTTGGATCTTCCTCTCCTCTAACAGTGGCTTTATATCCCTATATACAGTCATCTCAGAAACATTAAAACGTTTACTAATTTCTAAGATCGAAAGGGTTCCTTCTTCAGATAACCAGGACAATATTTGTTTTTGTCTCTCAACTGGCAGCAATTTTAGTCCTCCTTTCGTCGTAAAGATTCCTCCATTATACAATAGAATAGATTTTTACTATTAACAAGTTATAAATGTGAACTTTATGTGAAAATTAACAACATAATCACATATTTTAACAATAAATAAAGACTGGTAATGATTTGACAATGTAACTTCCTGCTAAGTAAATTAAAAGTATATTTCTTCCTGTTTTAAGCAAGATATAAAAAAAGAGAAGGAGTATTACAATGCTGGTTGTGATCATTAGAATTGTACTTTTCGTGACTCCTTGGTTAACCGTCTTCTTTATCCCGAAAAAAGTGTTTAAAAAGTATACACCTGTTGCTATTTTTACATCATTATTGGTCTTAGTGAATAGTATTTTAGCTGTCCCCTTTAAATTATGGACTGTTAAAGGCGGGCTTTTAACTAAAGCTTTAAATGACTTTAGTTTCATATTTGGACCATTTTTTGTAGGAACCATTTGGATTTTCCGTTTTACCTTTGGGAGGTTTTGGCTCTATGCTTTAACTAACCTATTGATGGATTTATTTCTGGCCTACCCTGTTTGTAGGGTGCTGCAAAAATTAAAGGTTTTTAAATTAGTCAATTATAAACCAAAACACGTTTTTTACTCGTCCATTTGTTTTGCTTTTATCATATATGGATACCAATTATTTATTACCCGTTCAAAATCCAGAGATTAAAACTGGATTATTTTGTTGCCACTTAATAATAAATTAATGACTCCTATTCTTTTTTATCGGGAAGGCTTCTTGCTTAGACACACGTATATTTTCACGATTAAAAAACTTATTAAAATATTTTTCCACCTTTACATGGATGTCTTTTTGATACCAATCTGTTAATTTATGTTCTTCAAATAACGTTGGCATTCCTAATCTTTCTGAACGTTTCCCCATGGCTCCATCCCCGATACTAAGAGTATCGATCCAAATATGATCTACGATTCCATCCAATACTTTCGGAAAGTCAGGTGTAAATGGCAAAACTGGCGAGATCGAAGCTTGAGTGGTTATTCCCGCATCATGAACCTCTTTTAAGGCTTTTAACCGCAATGGTATTCCAGGTGCAACTGGAGCGAAAATCTGCCTTATTTCATCTCGATCTGTTTCAATCGTCATCGAGACAAGGGTATTACATTTTTCTTTCAATTTTACTAACAAATCTATATCTCTTTTAATGAGAGGACTTCGTGTTTGGATTTGCAGAAAATCAGGAGGATTCTCTACCATTGCTTCTAATATCCCCCGTGTTATGGCAGCCTTACGTTCTATTGGTTGGTAAGGGTCTGTTGCTGAGGACATAAAGATGTTCACGGGAGTTTGTCTCTTACGGAGTTTTATTATTTCATTTCGATAATTTTCTGCCGCGTTTACTTTTATGTCCAGCCATTCACCCCAAGGAATATCTTTGAATTTTTGAATCGGCATTTCTCTTACATAGCAATTATCACACTACATTTCATTTTCTTTCAACCAATTCGCCACCCCTTGCTTCAATCTTCCTTGTAAATAAAGGGGTAAATCTTACATCTTTCCTTTTATAGAAATCAAATAATATTGAAAAACTTATAGATTATAAAAAAGGACCCTTTATGATTATTGTAAGTTTTTTATTACATTTACCCATCTAATTAATAATATCACACTAATTACGCCACCCATTTATAGACATAACAAAGAT
>NZ_JBALPZ010000005.1:207-23219 GCF_036965645.1 Neobacillus drentensis | reverse complement strand
AGCATGAGAACCGTCCCCTCGCTCCCGCCTTCTCAAAAAATTTTTTTAAAAAGTAGGTTTAGGTTGTTTTAGACTGGGGTAAATACACTATAAATATCTTAGAGGTGATGATGGAATGAATCTAAGCATAGATGTACATCAGAAAAACGAGGAAGTATCGGTGATACTAGCCGGCGAAATTGATGCTTTTACAGCACCAAACCTTAGAGAGGAATTATTACCGCTCGCTGACAAAAAAAATACAACCATGATGATCAATCTTAAGGATGTTTCGTATTTAGATAGTACGGGTCTTGGTGTCTTTGTCGGTATTTTTAAAAAGCTGAAGGAAAATGGCGGTGAATTAAGACTGATGGAGCTATCGGATCGATTGAAACGGCTCTTTGAGATTACAGGCCTAGGAAATATAATGAATATTTCGGCAAATTAAGAGGGTGGGGGACGATGAAACAAGTGATGGACTATATTGAAATGAAAATTCCTGCAAAACCAGACTATGTTGGTGTGATTCGATTGACTTTATCCGGAATTACCAGCCGCATGGGTTATACATACGAGGAAATTGAGGATATTAAAATTGCGGTAAGCGAAGCCTGTACCAACGCAGTCCAGCATGCGTACAAAGCGGAGGAAGGCGGAGAGGTTACCATAGGCTTCGGTATCTATGAGGACAAGTTAGAAGTGATGGTAGCCGACAGCGGGGTGAGCTTTAACTTTATCCAGACCCGGAACGAACTAGGCCCTTATACAGAATCAAGTACGGTGGAACAACTATCAGAGGGAGGGTTAGGTCTGTTTCTCATTGAAACACTTATGGACGAGGTCCGTGTTTTAGATCATTCCGGGGTGACGGTCTTCATGGCGAAGTATCTAAGTGGGGAGCGTGAGAATAATGGGACAACAGCCACAACCCATGAGGCGAACTAAGGAAGAAATTGACGCCCTGATAGTAGAATTCCAACAAACTGAAAATCCCCTTGCCCAAACGATGTTAGTAGAACACTATACGGCCTTAGTCGGGAGCCTTGCGAGGAAATATTCAAAGGGAAGAGATTTCCATGAGGATATCATGCAGGTCGGAATGATTGGCCTTTTGGCAGCAATCCGAAGGTATGACCAAGGTGCCGGGAAGGCATTTGAATCTTTTTTAATCCCCACAGTAATTGGAGAAATCAAGCGGTTTTTACGCGATAAAACATGGAGCGTCCATGTCCCGAGACGAGTCAAAGAAGTTTGGCCCAAGCTAAAAAACGTCGTGGACGAGCTGACCAATCGATACCAGCGTTCTCCCAAAATTCATGAAATTGCGGAATACATGGAACTATCGGAAGAAGAAGTATTAGAAGCAATGGAAATGGGGAAAAGCTACCAATCTGCTTCTGTTGACCTGCCGATTGAAACAGGTTCAGAGGGGAATGTGGTAACGGCCCTAGATATCCTAGGGACCCCTGATGATGGCTATGAAAAGGTTGACCGGAAACTGCTGCTAGAAAGCGCCTTGCATGTGCTGTCCGAGCGAGAAAAGGAAATTATCCATTGCACGTTTGTGGAAAATAAAAGTCAAAAGGAAACGGGTGAGCAATTAGGAATCTCGCAAATGCATGTATCCCGCCTCCAAAAAAAGGCGATTGAAAAGCTTCGAAAAGAACTCGGAAGAGACTCCTTTCAAGGAGTAAACACTTTCTAAATAGAATAAAAGGTGCCTGTCACCCGGGGGTGACAGGCACCTTTTTAAAAGGGAGGGGCCTATGAATATAGTCATTGTGGATGATAATATAACCAATTTGATGATTATTGAGAAGATCCTGCAAAAAGCAGGCTATGATCAATTGGTTTTGTTATCATCTGCCAGGGAATTGTATGATTATCTGCAGCTAGATGCGCCAAGTTCTGTGGAAGTGCCAGCCGATTTAATTTTAATGGACTTAATGATGCCTGAGATTGATGGGCTTGAAGCTTGCCGGACGATACTGGCCAATGAGCGGTATGAAGATTTGCCGATTATTATTGTCACGGCTATGGGGGATTCCTATAAGATGGCGGAGGCCATGGATGCCGGTGCACTGGATTATGTCATGAAACCGATTAATAAAGTCGAGCTGCTGGCCCGGATTCGGTCTGTTCTCCGCTTAAAGTATGAAAAGGATCTCCGAAAGGAACGAGATAAGCGAATTCAGCATGAGTTGGATTTGGCCAAACAGGTTCAGCTTAGTATGCTGAGTGATCCGATTGTACAGGAGGATGTGGCGATTTCAGCCGTCTATAAGCCTTCCTTTGAACTCGCTGGAGACCTGTATGCCTGGTACCAAATCAGCCCGGGACGTTATGGGGTGATCTTGCTTGATATGATGGGCCATGGGATTTCGTCTTCGCTTGTTTGTATGTACATATATTCGACATTAAAGGATGCGATTACAGATTTAGGAGACCCTGAGGCTGTGATGCAGGAACTTAACCGCAGAATGAATCAGCTCCAGATGCCTGATAGCCTAGAAAATTATTATTTTACAGCCATTTATTTTGTGCTGGATACCACTGAGCGGACGATTGAATATGTTAATGCTGGTCATCCGGCGGGGATTGCGATTGTGGACGATGAAGTGAAGCTGATGACGGATGGCTGCTGTCCACTTGGCTTTTTTGAGGAGATTGATGTGACCAACGGAGTGATTCCTTTTAAAAAGGAAGCACGCATTTTGCTGTTTACGGATGGTTTATCAGAGGGGCTTGAGGAGAAATATGAGGAGGCCATTTCGAAATTGGTTAGCAGTATGAAAGAGCAGGGGATGGATGATCCGAAGGAGTTATTTGAACAGCTGCAGTTGAGTTCGGAGATGCTGCAGGCTGCGAAGGATGATATGTGCTTGGTGATGGTCGCGACGAATGGGGGGCCAAGTGTTCTTGGGTAAATCATTATGTGGTTGGTTTATATTATAACCCCTGAAGGAGAGGGAGAATCGCGGTTACGGGGGTTAAGAAGGGTTTATAACCCCTGAAGGAGAGGAGGAATCGCGGTTACGGGGGTTAAGAAAGGTTTATAACCCCTGAACGAGGGGAAGGATCTCAGTTTTGGGGGTTAAGAAGGGTTTGTAACCCCTGAAGGAGAGTGGGAATCACAGTTTCAGGGGTTATGAAACAATCATGACCCCAATAGGTGGTTCCCCGGCACGCGCGCGGAGAACGAAGCCGCCTGGAGCGGAAATCAACAGCCATTTTTTCAGTGCCCTTCCCCTAGCCACTAGTTCAGAGCAATACGAAAGGGTGCCAGCTATTAAACTAGCACCCCGTTTAAAATTATTCTGCTAAATAAGCCTTCAACATCCAGCCATGCTTCTCCAGCGAAGTCCGAATCGCAATAAACATATCGGCCGTCGGCTGATCATCTTGGTCCTCTGCAGTCGTGATCCCTTCCGTAAGCTCACCGCAGACAGTGTCAAAATCATCGGCCAGCGACTGAACCATCTCCTGCGCTGTCTCATCCCCATTCGCTTCCTTAATCGACGAAAGGTCTAACTGCTCCTTAAGAGTGGCAGTTGGTAACGAACCAAGTGACAACATTCTCTCCGCAATTGTATCCAGATGCAGCCCTGCTTCCGTATACAACTCTTGGAACTTCACATGCAATGTGAAAAAGTTTTCCCCCTTCACATACCAGTGATAATGGTGCAGCTTCATATAAAGAACAGAGAAGTTTGCGACCTGCTGGTTTAGTACCTCTGTTACTTGAGCCTTTTCTTTTGTTTTCGCCATCTTCTTAATCCCTCCAAGATTGTGTGATACCAATGTAGTACCCGTTCCCCAATCAGGCGAAACACTAATAATTTTTAAAAAAAGAGGTTTAAGAAGTTTAAAAAACGGGTATTAGAAGTAGGATTAATAGACTAGAAATGAAACTATTACTATAGTATCAAAATGGTTTGAACAGGGTGAAAGTTAATATTTTACAGGTTAGAATAAGAGTATATTGATTATGGGGGGCGGTTACCATGAAGGGGTTTAACTTTAACATCCATGCAAAAATTATCATAGGATACCTAACCATTTTGCTTTGTTTGGTCCTGTCGCTATTAACGGTGATTAATAGAATGACAGATTTGCAAAATGAGGTAGACTTTGTTTCCGATCACGATATAGAAGTACATGACCTGGCCAATCAGATTCAAAAAAATGTGCTGGACATGGAGACCGGAATGAGGGGTTACGCTATAACCGGAGATGAGGAGTATCTTGAACCCTATAATGAAGGAAACCGAAGCTGGCTCAATAATTATAATAATCTTCATTCCCTGCTGGCAGATAACGGATCTCAGCAGCGGAATTTGGAAGAGATCAAACCGTTAATACTAAACTGGATTACGAATTCCGGCGAATTGGTGATCAATGCCAAAAAGAACAATGATACCACTTTATTGACAAAGCATTTTGCGGAAAACAAAGGAAAAAAAGTGACGGACCAACTGAGGACGCAGTTTGCATCGTTTCTATCTACGGAAAAGGGATTGACAGCAGGACGAATCAATAAGCTCAATGAGCATACCAAAAATTTAAAATTAATCTTATATGCGATCATTATTTTAGTAACAGCCTTTACGATTGCCATCGCTGTGCTCCTTTCTAACTCTATTGTTAAAACCATCAAACAGGTAGTAAGAACGATTAACGGAATAAACGATGCCAACTCCAATGTCGATCTGTCGACACGGATAAAAGTGAACACACGGGATGAGACCCGGGAATTGGCTGAGGCGATGAATGACTTGCTCAGTAATCTCGATAAGCACAACTGGGTGCAAAGAAGCCTGACTGAGATTTCCACTTTATATCAAGGGATTACCGATATAAATGAGCTGTCGCAATTGTTTATTAACAAACTTTCGCCACTGCTTCAGGCCTCATATGGTGTGGTTTATCTTCGCCGTGAACAAGGGGGCGAAGTGGATTTTGTCAAAGTAGCTGGTTACGCCACCGTGGATGACGACCTCGTCAAGACTCGCTTCCGCTTAGGCGAAGGGGTCATTGGCCAGGCGGCCGCTGATAAGAGAATTTTTCTCATTGATCAAATCCCAGAACATCATTTTAAAATAACAACAGGGTTAGGCGCATCGAACCCGCGTAATCTATTAGTTGCCCCAATCCTATTTGAGGACCGAGTAGAAGCTGTCGTTGAGTTTGCGGCACTGGAGCCGTTTGAATCACAGCATCTGACCCTGCTGGATTTGATACAAGATAAGTTTGGCTCGTCGATTTCAAGTGTAGCGGGACGAATGGAAGTGGAAAGGCTCCTGGCGGAATCGCAGGTCCTGACCGAAGAATTACAAGCACAATCCGAAGAGTTGCAGGCACAATCCGAAGAATTGCAAATGCAGCAAGAGCAATTGCGGCTTTCAAATGATTATTTGGAAGAACAAAAGGAATATGCGGAGCAGCGGGCAATTGATCTTAAAAAAGCGAAGGACGAGCTTGAGGATTATTCGTTGAAATTAAAGCTGAGTTCCCAATACAAAACGGACTTCCTGGCAAACATGTCGCATGAACTCCGGACACCATTAAACAGTATTCTCATCCTCTCGCAAATGTTGATGGAGAATACTGCGGATATGGATCATGAGGAAGTGGCCGAATACGCGCGGGTCGTCAATACATCCGGAGCAGATTTACTGCGGTTGATTGATGATATCCTGGATTTATCCAAAATCGAAGCCGGGAAAATTGAAATTTTAACCGATGAGGTGAACATTACTGAGATTCCACAAACCATGCGGAATTTGTTTAACCCCGTGGCAGCGAAAAAGGATTTGCAGTTCGACATCAGGATGGATCCAAATGTACCGCCTGTCATCTCGACAGACGGACAACGATTGCAGCAAATTTTAAAGAACCTTTTATCGAATGCTTTTAAATTTACGGAGCAGGGCGGCGTGACGCTTCAAATTGAACTGGCACCTCCTGAAAAGTCGGGTCCATTACTCAATAAACAAACGAGAGAACCCGTACTTGCTATCTCGGTAACTGATACCGGAATCGGTATTCCACAGGAAAAACAGCAGATTATTTTTGGTGCTTTCCAGCAGGTGGATGGGACGACAAACCGGCAATATGGCGGAACGGGTCTTGGTTTATCGATTTGCCGTGAATTCACCCGTCTGCTTGGCGGGTCAATCGAGGTCCAAAGCGAGCCGCAAAAAGGAAGTACGTTTATTTTGTATATTCCAAGCCGTGTGGAGGCGGAGGAGTCCCTGCCGCTCGACGTTCAACTGGCAAGGGAGGAAGCTGCCGCTGCGAGTGAAGTAATGGAGGAACCGATCGCGAAGAGCGAGGCACCGAAGGACGGCCGCGATGAAGCTGAAGTGGAATATCCGGATAAGCAGTTGTTTAAAGGCAAAAAAGTCTTGTTAGTAGAAGACGATGGCCGCAATGTCTTTGCCCTTGTGACCGCCTTAGAGCGGAAGGGTGTGACGGTTAATGTTGCACAAAACGGGAAGCAGGCATTAGAAATGCTGCAAAACCGGTCCGATTACGATCTTGTTTTTATGGATATTATGATGCCGGTTATGGGTGGTTATGAGGCCATGAAGATCATTCGTGAAGACCTTGGCATGCACAATCTGCCGATTATCGCATTGACGGCCAAGGCGATGAAAGGTGAACGGGACAAATGTATGGAAGCTGGTGCTTCTGATTATATTATGAAGCCGTTGAATATCGATCAACTCTTCTCGTTGATGCGGGTATGGCTGACAGAGCAGGTGAACCAGGATTGAGCAACCAGACGACAATGGAATTTTTAATGGAAGCAGAGGAACCGATCAACGAATTGCAGGAAGTTGAAATCAATTTGCTGCTCGAAGGACTCTATCAGATGTATGGCTATGACTTTAGAGGGTATGTCCGTGCTTCTTTAAGAAGAAGAATCTTAAACCGAATGAAAGCAGAGCGGCTTCCGACGATTACGGCCCTTTTAGAAAAAGTCCTTCATGAAAAAGGGTATTTGGAACGTTTGTTAAATGACTTGTCGATCCGGATGACGGAAATGTACCGTGACCCTAGTTTCTTTGCTGCTTTTCGCAGCCAAGTCGTGCCGCTATTGAGGGACCTTCCGGAGATCCGCATCTGGCATGCGGGCTGTGCCACAGGTGAGGAAGTGTATTCGATGGCGATTTTGATGATGGAAGAGGGATTGGCGAAAAAAACGAAAATCTATGCTACGGATATGAATGAAAAAGCCTTGCATGCCGCTCAAGAGGGAGCGTTTCCCCTAAAGAAAATGCAGCAGTATACAAAGAACTACCTTAAAGCGGGCGGGAAGAAGGCTTTTTCTGAATATTATACGACGGATCATCAATATGCTTATTTCAACTCGTGCCTGGAGGAGAATTTGTTTTTTGCCCAGCATAACTTGGTCACGGATGGTTCGTTTAATGAGTTTCATGTGATTTTATGCCGGAATGTGATGATTTATTTTGATAATGAGCTGCAGCAGCAAGTTCATCATTTGATTCATAACAGCCTGGCGGACGGGGGATTTGTGGGCTTCGGCAGTAAGGAGTCGATTTTGTTTGTTCCTAAGAGTTTGAAATATAAGGAATTTAATTCACAAGAGAGGATTTACCGGAAGGTGTAAAAATCGCTGATTAATTCTTATTTTTGCCGATAAGTGGAGGAAAACCGCCGATATCAGCTGAAAAACCGCCGATATAAGAAGGAAAACCGCCGATATCAGCTGAAAAACCGCCGATATCTCTACTTTTATATCCGCCAGCCAATTTTTTCAAGGACGTTTGAAGCCTGCCCGACCATGGGTGAGGCTTCTTTTGTTTTAATGACAAAAAGAAAGGGTATTTCATAGGAAAAAAAGGGTGAATGCCGTAATGAAAAGAAAACGCTTCGAATGGCTCTTTGCAGCGCTGATGCTGCTCTTTGGATATTCAGTCTTTTTTGTGGAGACACCTGCTTGGTGGAAGGCCATGTGTCTGACACTTTATGCTTTTCTCATCCTCTCCACGGTCCTGGCTCTATGGCTGGAGAACCGCCCCGCCCAAACGACACTCTTATGGACCTACATATTAGTGTTGCTGCCAATCCTGGGATATATCTTTTATGTTTACTCTGGTCAATTGCTCGTCAAAGGGGAGCTGTTTAAAAGCAAGCGGATGAACGATCGAGAATTCCTAGAAGCCCTGGGGAAAAAACAAAAAAAGCTCGACCTATCCAACCTGAATGACCATCAGCGCCGGTTTGCCAGCTATTTGGAGAAGGTAACGTTAACGGACCAAAACCAGAACACAAAAACCAAGATTTTACGGAACGGCGCGGATACCTTTAAGGAAATTAAAAAGAGGTTAGAGGAAGCAGAGGACTTTATTCATCTGGAATATTATATTTTTCGCTATGACCGCTTGGGACAGGAACTGATTGATATTTTAAAGGAAAGAGTCAAGGCGGGCGTTGAGGTGCGGCTGTTGTACGATGCGGTCGGAAGCTTCTTTCTCTCAAAGCCGATTATAAAAAAAATGGAGGAGGCTGGGATCAACATACAGCCTTTTTTACCGCTAAATAGAGGCTGGTACAATCAGAAAATTAACTTCCGCAATCACCGCAAAATCATTGTCATTGATGGAAAAGTAGGCTTTGTCGGCGGATTAAATGTCGGCGTTGAATACCTTGGTGAAGACGACGATTTCGGCTTTTGGTGTGATAGTCATGTCGTGCTTGAAGGGGAAGCCGTTCAAACCCTGCATGCAGTGTTTTTGCTAGATTGGAAGTACGCCTGCGGCGAAATACTTTTTGAACAAGAACGCTATCTAAGACCGATACCAGTGCCCGGTGATGGATTGGTGCAAGTCGTCGCTACGGGTCCGGAAACACGAGACATGAGCGACCACTACTATTCGATGATTAGCAGTGCCACGGAATCCATTTGGATCGCCACCCCTTACTTCATACCCAACCAGGCCATCCAAACCGCACTCCGACTCGCAGCCCAAAACAACATCCAAGTGCGGTTAATGGTGCCTGACACCAATGACGGTTTTCTGACCCAATATGCGACGCAATCGTATTTCCCGGAATTGTTACGGGCGGGTATTGAGGTTTATTCCTACCAAAAGGGCTTTCTACATAAAAAGGTGATCATCGTGGATGGTGATTTGGCCTCGATTGGTACAGCCAATGTGGATATGCGGAGTTTTCATTTGAATTTTGAAGTGAATGTATTTTTAACGGGTACGGACTCGATTAAGGATCTTGTTGCCCATTATGAGGAAGACCTAAAGGATTGCCGCCGCATCCGGCCGGTGGAGTTTTATAAGAGGGGCTTGGAGGTTAAATGGAAGGAATCGTTTGCCAGGTTGTTTTCTGGGGTTTTATAAGGGGTATTCGCCGAGGGGCGAGTACCCTTTTTTATTAAAGAAAGTATAAATTTTGACCTCGAGAATTGTCCAGCTCTAGGCGCCATCGGCTCGAGGTCACAAGCCAATCCGTCCAAAAGGTTAAAGAACAACCTTTCGGCCGGCTCGTCTTGTGCTTGTCGCCGATAGGCGGGCGCCTTCCGCTTTTCTTATAGCAAAATAAAAGAGACTGACGGGAAGTCAGTCTCAGTTGAAGCTTGATGGTTATGCAGTTTTTCTCATTCCTTTTAAGATGAGACTTAAAACAAATACAAGGACTATTGCACCGATGAGAGCTGGGAGGATATAGAATCCGCCAATCACTGGCCCCCATCCGCCTAAAATTAATGAACCAAGCCATGCACCTATAAAACCTGCAATAATATTTCCGATAATTCCTCCTGGTATATCACGACCAAGAATAAGTCCAGCTAACCAGCCGATAATTCCTCCAATAATTAATGACCAAATAAATCCCATGAAAATGTCTCCTTTCTATTTTTCATTGAGTTATGCTAATTAAATACCCGCACCTCTCAGCACTTAAACTTAAAAGCTATACTTATTTTGATTTTGCTTGATGCGCTCCTTGAGGCGGTGCTGGGGATCCTGCAGGGCGTTATCTAGAAAATGATGACAGAGCTTTAATTCAAACGTGCGCTTTTTAAATCCTTCTTCATCTCGTCGATCAAGGCATTGGTCAATTTCTCGTTTCAACAGGCTGATTTTTGAAATAATTTCAGCCCGGCGCCTTTGATCTTCCTTCCATTTTTGTGAATTTTCCCATTGATAATCACTAAGTTTGGTTAATCGCAGGCCGCACTTGCATAGCGTTTCACCCACATTCAACACCTTAAACTCCGCATTTCCGCAATTTTTACAGATTAATTTTCTCATAATATCCACCTCCTGAATTAATTGGTGCTTTCTATATACCCACCTTGAATTTGATCCTAAACGTAATAGATTTTTAGAAAAATAGGTTTCAAACCAGCAGGAGCGGTTATATACGTAACATAAGTTGAACAAAAGGAGGAAATAAAATGGAAACAGTTAAAATCGTGGAAAATGGTGTACAAGCTAAGAAGGAAATTGAGCAGTTAATGATGAGCGGCTATACAAAAGATGAAATTTACCTATTAGCACATGATCGTAACCGCT
The DNA here is from genome assembly GCF_036965645.1 of Neobacillus drentensis. Classification (GTDB taxonomy): domain Bacteria; phylum Bacillota; class Bacilli; order Bacillales; family Cytobacillaceae; genus Neobacillus; species Neobacillus drentensis_D. Next base: position 12,672 of record NZ_JBALPZ010000005.1, on the reverse strand, counting down.
CGGAGGATTTAACGGATTCCTTAGAAATTAATGATATTAGTGTTCAGGAACAAGGCGTCTTCGATTCGATCGCCAATGTATTCCGGACGCGCGGCGATGAACTCCGCTCTAAATTAGAGTCATTGGGGTTATCAAGTAATGATGCAGAACGGTATGAAGAAGAAATGGACCGCGGTAAGGTCATCGTCGTAGCATCAAAATCTGCTTAATATAGAAGAAACCGATAGGAAGCGCTTGTTTCCTATCGGTTTTATAAAAAATAATGAGGTGATAAGGATGAAATTTTCGAAGCAAAGTTTAGATACATTATTAGGTGTCCACCGGATAGCGAGACATAAAACAAGAAGGAAGCCCAGCCTAGAGGAATATTTTGAAAACCCGATTATTCACAAGGAGATTCAAGGGGAACGGGTATTTGTCCCACTAAATATGGACCGGGTTTGGAATGAAGCCTAACGTTGATTTGCCTGCTTAACCATTATTCTTCTACTTGAGGATGATTGTTTAGGCAGGCAAATTTTAGTTGTAAACCCTTTCCATATTCTGAAAATTACTAAAATTTCCAATCGGTGAATCTTTTCTGATTTTTATTCGTCTATATGATAGAATGTTCAGTGGACCTGAATAAAGGGAGGACTGTTCGATGGATGATTTTGGGCAAATAGCGCTAGTTAGTATCCTGTCACATATCGTCTTTATTGCGATCGCTTGGTATGCACTGCAGGCGGTTCGCTTGGAGAAGCTGTTGAAGCCGAACCATGTGTTCCAGGCGCGACTACTATACATATTGTTGGCTATTGTTATCGGTTCATCTGTTAGTAACTTTTTCCTCGATTACCTCCAATGGTCAAGACAGCTGCCATTGATGCTTCAATAATGTGAGATGGCTGAACAAGCTTGAGGCCATGCGGCAAGCGGGTTTGTTGGAATGTGATTTTTATGAAGCATGAGAACCGTCCCTATGCTTCGCCATGCTTTCGACAAAATTGGAAAAAATTTAGGTCTTCTTGCATGTTCCCAATTGACAATATTTTGAGTACAATCGAGTTTATGTGGAAAGATAAGTATGTCCCACAGAAGTTTAGCTTTGTCAAAAAGTGACGACATTTCGAGAGTATTGCTCACTTGCTGCCTGGTAACAATGGTGGTAAGGGGGAGTCGAGAAATGAAGACACAAGTAAAGTACTTTTTATATATGATTGCGATTGTAAGTTTGATTGTTGTTGCGATGGGAAACCGAACAACTGAAGCCAGGAGCGGGAGCAACTCGTCCATCTTACCAAAAGGCGCCGATGATTTAGTGAAAATAGGCTCTGTTTTTCAAGCCGAAGATATTTTGCTCAATGATTGGTCTTTTTATGCACGTGAACATGTGACGGGTATGAAGAGTGTTGAGGAAATGCAGGATTATGCGAAAAAGCTTCAGCAGAAGTTTCCAGATTGGAAATGGTCTGTAACGAACACCAGCCAGAAATGGCAAGTGACAGCAGTATCTCCAACATCAAAACACCACCAAGAAACGCTTCAATTGATGTCTTCCCACACAAAACAACCAGTAGATGCGTATATAGTATATAGTGTTCGTGGAAGCGAGTGGAACAAGGCGACTGAGGGCTTTTTCACTACCAAAACATTCAGAAATAGGCTATCTGACATATTTCGTGGCAAACCTACAGTTTTTTCTTGTATGAAAGGCGTTTTCAGTGATAAGATTGATAAGGCTTTGGCAAAGAAAACTGACAAGATTATGTCAGATTTTAATGCGAAAGAGATCGAAGCGTTAAAAGAGGAGAATTTCATGTCTGTTTCGGCATCATCGCCAATGTTTACAGGCTCCATAGATCATAAATTGAATAACATGAATGTACAAATTGGCTTACGCTCCGAAGGATTGGGCGCGAAGACTACCATAGTAGTTGGAACCCCTATCATTACGATTGAATATTAATATAGAGAAAATGGACGCGGAGGGGAATACTCTTGGAAAAGATCATCGTCCGCGGCGGACAAAGGTTATATGGAACGGTTAAAGTTGAAGGTGCAAAAAATGCCGTTTTGCCTGTTCTCGCTGCAACATTATTAGCAAGTGATGGAAAAAGTGTGATACGTGATGTACCCACACTCTCCGATGTATACACAATTAATGAAGTGCTACGCAACTTAAACGCTGAAGTGGACTTTGACCATAATACAGTTGTTGTTGATGCATCTAGAGTGTTAAAAGAAGAGGCGCCGTTTGAATACGTACGAAAAATGCGTGCGTCTGTCCTCGTTATGGGGTCGCTATTGGCTCGAAATGGCCGGGCTCGTGTTGCTTTGCCTGGCGGATGTGCAATTGGATCCCGTCCGATTGACCAGCATCTAAAAGGCTTTGAAGCTATGGGTGCGAAGGTTAAGGTAGGGAATGGCTTTATTGAAGCGGAGGTAGAGGGCCGCTTAAAAGGTGCTAAGATTTATCTGGATTTCCCAAGTGTTGGCGCAACAGAAAATATCATGATGGCTGCATCCCTAGCACAGGGTACAACCATTATTGAGAATGTTGCGAAAGAACCAGAGATTGTCGATTTAGCTAATTTCTTGAACAAAATGGGCGCTCGCGTGAAGGGTGCCGGCACTGGTACTTTACGTATTGAGGGCGTTGACGTATTATTTGGCGCTGATCATGCGATCATTCCTGACCGGATTGAAGCAGGTACGTTTATGGTAGCTGCAGCGATTACGGGTGGAGACGTATTGGTAAGAGGTGCTGTACCTGAACACTTATCTTCTTTGATTGCGAAAATGGAAGAGATGGGTGTTGAGATCCATGAGGAAGAAGATGGCGTTCGTGTCATCGGTCCTGATCGTTTGAAAGCTGTCGATATTAAAACGATGCCACACCCAGGTTTCCCGACTGATATGCAATCTCAAATGATGGCATTATTGCTTCGTGCTGAGGGTACTTCCATGATTACGGAAACGGTGTTTGAGAACCGTTTTATGCATGTAGAAGAGTTCCGCCGCATGAATGCTGATATCAAGATTGAGGGCCGTTCTGTTATTTTAAATGGACCGTCTAATTTGCAGGGGGCTGAGGTGTCTGCAACTGACCTTCGTGCAGCAGCAGCATTGATTCTAACTGGTTTGGTGTCGGATGGTATGACACGCGTGACTGAGTTGAAACACTTAGACCGCGGTTATGTGAACTTCCACGGCAAGTTAGCTTCATTAGGCGCAGATATCGAACGCGTCAAAGAAGCTGATGAAACATTTGTCGAAGTGAAGAAATATGTTTCTGATATGAATGCTTAAAGCTTAATACAATAGAGTGAAATATAAGTGAAAGAATCCCTTAGTAGGCAGTCGTCTGATATCCGACGGCTGCAGTACTAAGGGATTCTTTTGTTTTGATTAGGTTTGTGAGGTGGTAACAGTGGTGGTGGTGACAGGCACCGTTTAGTAGCTTTCTACATTGGCTGCATTGCTAATGGTGCTTTTATATTATGTATAGTGTAGAAACGGTGCCTGTCACCTTTTTTTAGTTCAACACTGTGTGTAAATTTGGATTGGTGCCTGTCACTATTTTCAACATGTTTCGCTGAAAAATCTGTAATAAATGCTTGTCCGCTTCCATATGTATGAATGGAGATGTATTCCGGCAGGTTGTGCTGGCTCAAGAAATTTTTACACACTGGAGGCACGATCATGAACAAAATCAAACCACTCATCGTACTAGCGTCACTCCTCATTGCCTTAACCATCATTATACCCTCGGTTGTGGTCCTGCCCTTTTCCGGTGACCGCCAGTCAAGCGGGAAGCTTGGAGAGGACCTAACAAAGGCCTCAGCAAAAGAAACGAGTACAGCCCCAGGTGTGGATTCTCAGACGGGGGTAACCGTATCCGTTTTCCGCTCAGCTAAAGGGATAATTGAAAAAGTACCTTTTGAAGATTATCTGGTTGGGGTAGTGGCGGCCGAAATGCCTGCAGATTTTAAGGAAGAAGCCATCAAGGCCCAGGCCCTTGCAGCAAGAACCTATATTGTCAACAGACTAGTGAATAAAGACACGATGGGTGTCCCAAAGGGTGCTCAGGTAACGGATACGCAAATTCACCAGGTTTATATGAATGATGCTGAAATGAGACGGGACTGGGGTCAGGATTATGCTTGGAAAAAGAAGAAAATTGTCGAAGCAGTTCGTTCTACGGGCGGCCAGATTTTGACGTATGCTGGAAAACCGATTGATGCCCTGTTTTTCTCCACCGGTAATGGTTATACCGAAGACTCAGAAGACTACTGGGCAGGCAGCATTCCTTATTTGCGAAGTGTCGCAAGTCCATGGGATAAAGAGTCACCAAAGTTTTCCAATCAGAAGGTGTTGACGGTGAAAGTGTTTGAGGCAAAGCTCGGTGTGAAGATTGGTTCAAGTTCGACGATTGGAAAAATTGTCGCCCGTACCACTGGAAAAAGGGTAGCGAAAGTAGACTTTAATGGCAAGGTGCTCACTGGTAAGGATATTCGTGAAAAGTTGGATCTGAAGTCGTCCGATTTTTCTTGGCAGCGGAAGGGCAGTAATATTGTGATCACGACGAAGGGATTCGGGCATGGTGTTGGGATGAGTCAATATGGTGCAAACGGGATGGCCGAGGATGGGTCTGATTACAAGGAGATTGTGAAGCACTATTATAAAGGGGTAGAGATTGCCTCTGCACAGAGTATGCTGTCTACTTTGACGGCGCAAAAGTAATGTGACTAGAGCCAGGTGGGGGCACCTGGCTTTTTGATGTTTTGGGATTAGCGGGGTGGTGGTGGTGGCTTTTCGGGAGGTGTCCGGTAAGTGGAAAAAGTGTCCGGTAAAAATGAAGGTCGGCAGGTATTTTCCGGAAATGGCAGGTAAAAAGTTCAAAGTGGCAGATAAAGGCCTTTCTCTTTTAAAATGGAAACTTTCATATAAGAAGAGAAGGTACCGCCGGGAGTATTTTTTCGAGAGGTGTCCAGTAAATCGGAGAAAATGTCCGGTAAAAATAAAGATAGGCAGGTATTCTCCGAAAATGGCAGGTATTTTTTCAACACGGCAGGTAAAAGGTCCAAAGTGGCAGATAAAGAATCCCTGCCTTCCAAAATGGGAACCATCCATCCCTTTACCTCCACCATCTCCCAAATATTTCATAAAATCGACAAATAATTCGTGCAGGATATCGAGTGAAAGGAAAGAAACTTAATAAAAAAAGAAAGGATTGATGTATTTGTTCGCGAAAGAATGCACACTTCCAATACTCGTACAAAAACACGAGGCACTCGACACTCGGATTATCCCCAACCACCCTATTCGGCCCACACTGATAAATGAATATAAAAGTCGACTAGCGGGATACAAAGGTGAAAAATCACTAGACTTCTACCTGAGCATGCTCCCTGAGGAAAAATACCTTATCTTTCACAGCCTGCGCATTCCATTAGGCAACTACTATTTTCAGATTGATATCCTCCTGCTTACTACTACCTTCGGCCTCGTCCTTGAAGTCAAAAATAGAATCGGTGAATATCACTTTAAAAAATACCTCAATCAGACCACCATTCAAACACACGGTAAAGAAGAACGCATAAAAAATCCAGTGCTGCAAGCAAAACTCCAGGCCTTAAAGCTTAGCAAATGGCTCAAGAAGAACCATTATGATGACTACCCAATCTATTACCTATTTGTTAACAGCAACGAAAAAGCACTCATTAAAGCCGAGCAGGGGAACGAATCCATTCTCCGGTTTATCTGTAACAGTGAAGGACTCGTCGAAAAAATCAATCAAATCGCCAATATGAACCAAAAGGAGAAACTGAACGAAAAAGAACTCCGCAAACTTAAGCGCCTCCTCTTAGCCAGCCATACTCCTGACAATACCGACATCCTCGAACATTTCCACTTATCTCAGGATGATGTCCTCACAGGTGTGCACTGTCCCATGTGCCGGTGCCTAGCCATGAGCTGCAAGAACGGTACGTGGGTATGCCCTCATTGTAAATATAAGTCCAAAACAGCTCACATCGAAGCTATTAATCACTACTTTCTCTTATATAAACGGACCATTACTAATAAAGAGCTGCGCCATTTCCTCCAGATCGACTCCCCAAAGACCGCAAACCGAATTTTGCGCCAGCTGGGTTTAGCCTATTCCGGCACTTATAAAGATAGAAAATACTTCCAAAGTTGAATTTCAAATGGGGCGGAGAGCACACTCGACTAATAGTCACTATTTCTATATAAAAATCAGAGAATAAATTCCTTGAAAAATATTTTTCAAAAGAATGCATAAAAACATCCTCACTGTCGAAAAATAAGTTTTAAAAAAATTTTTTCACTGGTGTATATAATTCTACTGATCTGTTCAGAATGATTGCTGAGGTGATGAAAATGAGAGAGGAAGAAAACAAGCGATCTTCTCAAAGTTCCAGTGTAAAACGCTTTTTCAAAAAGCGTTGGGTATTTCCAGCCATTTATATCGCAAGTGCAGCAATCATTTTAACCGGGGTTCTATGGTATCAGACATCTAGCAGCAACAGTAATAAATATGATTACAAGGCCACTGACCTTTCCGGGAAAAAGAACAACGCTCCAGCAGTTGAAGTAAACAAGTCAATTGAAAACTTCAAAATGCCGGTAGCAAATGCCGATGATGCCGTAGTCAAAACAAAATTCTATGATTTCCAAGGTAAAGCAGCAGACCAGGAAGCCGCATTAGTATTCTACAATAATACGTATGTGCCAAACACTGGTATCGACATCACAACGAAAAAAGGCGAAAGCTTTGATGTGACCGCATCACTTAGCGGAACCGTTACACGTGTCGAAGAAGATGCAACCCTAGGGAACGTCATCGAAATCGATCATGACAATGGAATTGTTACACAATACCAATCTGTTAAAGACATACAAGTGAAGGTTGGCGACCAAGTAAAACAAGATCAAGTTATTGCCAAGGCTGGACAAAGCTTGTTCAATGAAAAAGCTGGAACGCATGTACATTTTGAAATCCGTAAAGACGGTGTAGCAGTAAACCCAACAAACTACTTCGAAAAATCGTTGAGCACACTGCAAGAAGACACTTTATCGGATGATAGCAAAGAATCGTCAAAAACTCCTGAAGTAAAGGAAGACCAACAAAAAAATGAAAGCCCGGCTTCCGACGATTCAACAAACTCTACAGACAAAAGCAACTCATAATACAAGTAACAAAGGGGAAGGGGAATAAATACTTTCCTCTTTTTTTTTGTGTGAGCGTGGGGACGGTTCTCATGCTTCCGAAGCATGAGAACCGTCCCCGTGCTCACGCGCGCTCCCTTTTTGGGTCAAAAAAAAATCCGGCACGAGGTCCGGATTATCAAAGGGGGTTTGAATAAGTGTGAATAAACATAGTATAGCGCCTAGATATGAACAAACTATTAATAAACGATTAATATTTTCTAAAAAGGAACTTAATTTTGGGGGTTTCGAAACGGACTGATGCTGGACTCGTTTTTGTACATTAAAATCGTATCCTTGTGTAAATATGTTAAAATGGTAATAAAAGGAGGGATTTGGTGTTGAAAAAACTATTCGGGATCCTGCTCCTGCTCATCATCACAGCTCTTGCAGGCTGCAGCAAGGAACCGACCCCAGAACAACGATTCTCCGATTACATAGCCTTATGGAACCAGCAAAAGTTTGCTAAGATGTACGATTACCTTTCTAGTGATGCAAAAAAGAAGATTACCAAGGAACAGTTTACTAGTCGCTATCAAAAACTCTATGAAGACCTTCAGATTAAAAACCTCAAGGTTGACTTCAAAAAGCCGAAAGAAAGTCAGAGCGACAAGGAACAAGCCCAATATTCTTTTACTGCCAGCATGGATAGTATGGCTGGACCGATAAAATACACGCAGCAAGCTAAATTACAAGAAGAAAAAAGAGACGATAAAAAGAACTGGTATGTAGACTGGAATACTGAGTTTATTTTTAAAGGAATGAAAGATGGCGACACAATTGGCGTGAATACCACAGCACCGAAACGAGGCGAGATTCTTGACCGCAACGGCTCAGGTCTAGCGGTGAATGGCCAAGTGTACGAGGTCGGTGTGGTTGCCGGTAAGGCGGATGATCCGGTGATTGCGCAGTTAGCGCCATTGCTAAAAATGACGCCTGAGCAGATTACGAAAGCGCTCGGGGCAAGCTGGGTGCAGCCGGGGCAGTTTGTGCCCTTGAAAAAGGTGTCGATGGACGACAAGGAACGGATCGCGCAGTTAGTGGCGTTGGAGCCGGTCCAGACGCGCAAGGTAGATGCACGGGTGTACCCTTATGGGCAGTCTGCGGCCCAGCTTGTCGGCTATGTCGGGGTGATTACAGCCGATGAACTCGAGAAGCTCAAAGACAAGGGCTACACGAGCAGTGATGTGATTGGAAAGCGCGGCCTTGAACAGGTGTTAGATGAGCAGCTGAGGGGAACGAGCGGCGTGAAAATTGTCATCAAGAAAAAGGCCGCCGGGGCAGCGAATGTGGTGCTGGCCGAGAAGCCGGTGGTTGACGGCAAGAATGTCAAGCTGACGATTGATGCTGAGCTTCAGAAATCCGTGTTTACCGAGATGGGCGGGGAGGCCGGGGCCTCGGCAGCGATGAACCCGTTAACCGGTGAGACGCTCGCGCTTGTCAGCAGTCCGTCGTTTGATCCGAATCAGGCGGAACTCGGTTTTTCTGCGGAAGAATGGAAGACGCTTCAGGATGATCCGAAGAAACCGTTGACCACGCGTTTTAAACAGGCGTATGCGCCGGGTTCGGTGATAAAACCATTGACAGCTGCAGTCGGTTTGACGAATGGGACGCTTGTGCCGGGTGAAGCGGTGCCGATTATCGGCAAGCAATGGCAAAAGGATAAATCTTGGGGCAACTACTTTGTGACAAGGGTTCATGCTGGAACAGATCCTGTCAACCTGGAAAAAGCCCTCGTGTATTCCGATAATATTTATTTTGCGCAAGCAGCATTGAAGATCGGGAAAGACAAGTTTGTCGACGGGCTGAAGAAGTTCGGATTTGAAGAGGATCTTGGTTATCCGTACCCACTTGAGAAGTCGATGACGGGTTCAATGGGAAATGACATTGCGGTTGCTGACTCAGGATATGGTCAGGGTCAGGTGCAAATGAGCATTGTCCATTTGTTGTCTTCTTATACTCCATTTGTGACTGGCAGCGGTAATGTCATCAAACCGATTTTGCTGGCGGATGAGCAGCAGGGGCAGGTTTGGAAGACTGCGGTGGTTTCAGCTGAGAACGCTAAGCTCATTGCCGCAGATTTGCGGAAGATTGTCAGCGATTCTGGGGGTACGGCCCGTGCGGCTGAGATTTCAGGGTATCCGTTAGCCGGCAAGACGGGGACGGCGGAGATTAAGCAGAAGCAAGGGGAAACGGGCACGGAAAATGGCTGGTTTATTGCGTATAATTCGGATAATCCAAGCTTGATGGTGGCGATGATGGTCGAGAATGTTCAGGACCGGGGCGGATCATTGGTGCCGGTGAAGAAAGTGAAGAGTGTGTTTGAGAATTGGAAGTAAGAAGGGAGCACAAGTGAGATTTTGATATCACTTGTGCTTTTTTTATTGGGTTAACTGGGGGGCTGGCTAGTTTAGGAAAAAGGAAAATTAGTGGGATTTGGGCTTACCAGCCGGAATTCAAGAAATACCTGCCATTATAAAAAAATACAAGCCGAAAATGGGAAATTACAAGCCGTAATAAAGAAATATAATCCGAAAATAGGAAATTACCTGCTACTAGACTTTTTGTCTGCCTCAACACCACGGCCTGAGTCAACGGCTAATCTTCAGGGTGAAATTGGTATTTTACTAAATCAATGACACCATTCAGACCGATCTCCACGCCTTCACTTTCGAGGGAGAACAGCTGTTCATGATAGGATTCGTCATCTGAGAGGGCGATCTTACCCTGACTGTTGATGACACGGTGCCAGGGAAGTTTGTATTTCCTGCTCATCGAGTGAAGGACACGCACAACCTGGCGGGCGGCACGAGGACTTCCGGCGTATGCGGCGATCTGTCCATAGGTCATCACTTTGCCTTCAGGGATGCTGCGAATAATTTGTATGACATTTTCTGTAAAAGGGGTCATGATAAGTAGTTCCTTTCTAAGGGGTATGAAGTCTGCATAATTTAGAATAAGACCATTATATACTATTTTGAACAGGTGAGTGGAAGAGCCCCCGGGCTTGACTACAAAGCGGGAATTCCCAAATTTTCCGGTGGTTCCTTTAAAAAATCGATAAAACAAACTCCATTAAAATAACATTTTTCATAAAAATTCATTCGACAAATTCCTTAAAAGACTTTAGGTCAATCTGATTAAGAACAGGGGAAAAACCCTTGGGAGACGCGGGTTTTGAGCGAATGTCGAAAAAAACGAAATTGTCCTATTTTCAAAAAATTTCCTAACCCGCCTTGTCCTGATTATCTATTTTGTGCATAAACCCTTATCCAAGCTAATAAAATGGTTACAAACCTTTACAAAGAGAGTGTTTGAGGTGAGGAGTCGTTTGAAGATAGCGGGTATTCAGCCGGGGACATGATTATTCATTGTATTGACAGAAGGTAACAACTTTCTGCCGTGTGAGAACAATTGTCTATTTGTGGTGCCTGTCACCATTAACACTACACACGGAAGTAGAATTCGTCGAAGTGATAAGCGGGTCTCATTTCACACTACTCACATCCAATTTAGGGAGGGCGAGAGTGTGCACGATTACATCAAAGAGAGAACTATCAAGATTGGAAAGTATATCGTGGAGACGAGGAAAACGGTTCGCGTGATTGCGAAGGAGTTTGGCGTATCCAAAAGTACGGTCCATAAGGATTTGACAGAAAGACTTCCTGAGATTAATCCAGAGCTGGCAAATGAGGTAAAGGAAATTTTAGATTACCATAAATCAATCCGTCACCTCAGGGGTGGAGAGGCGACCAAAATGAAATATCAAAAAGAAGAAAAGGAAGGCGAGGCCGTAAAGTAAGCTCTCAAGCCACTTGCCAATGACCTCATTTATCCGGATACCTTCCGTGGAAACCTAAAAAAGGTGAAACAAGCAATCTGATTCCAGATTGCTCTTTTCATGCAAACAGTTCGATTTCTTATTTAGAACTCCTAAACTTCAAGAAAATCCTCCAAAAAGACATTATAATTTCATTAAATTGTTATGGAAAAGTAACGGAATATGATACAATTGTCAATTAGGAAAAGTATGTGGATTTTTGTTTCCAAGGAGGAAAGAAAAGAGAATGTTTGCAAGGGATATTGGGATTGACTTAGGAACGGCTAACGTGCTGATTCACGTTAAAGGCCGTGGAATTGTACTAAATGAACCTTCCGTCGTAGCGATTGATAAAAATACAAATAAGGTTTTAGCAGTTGGTGAAGAAGCACGCCGCATGGTCGGCCGTACACCAGGAAATATCGTGGCCATCCGTCCGCTGAAAGATGGCGTTATTGCGGACTTTGATGTAACCGAAGCGATGCTAAAACACTTTATTAATAAATTAAATGTGAAGGGCTTTTTATCGAAGCCCCGCATCTTGATCTGCTGCCCAACGAACATCACCAGTGTGGAGCAAAAGGCGATCAGAGAAGCGGCTGAAAAAAGCGGCGGCAAAAAGATTTATTTGGAAGAAGAGCCAAAGGTGGCGGCAATTGGTGCCGGAATGGACATCTTCCAGCCTAGCGGTAACATGGTAGTAGATATCGGGGGAGGAACAACAGATGTAGCCGTACTTTCAATGGGCGATATCGTGACTTCTTCCTCCATCAAAATGGCCGGCGACAAGTTCGACATGGAGATTCTCAACCACATCAAGCGCGAGTATAAGCTATTGATTGGGGAGCGCACGGCAGAAAATATTAAAATTAACATCGGTACGGTCTTCCCAGGTTCCCGCAAAGAGGAAATGGAAATTCGCGGCCGTGACATGGTGAGCGGGCTTCCTCGTACGATTACCGTTCATTCTGAAGAAATTGAAGGTGCATTGCGTGAATCAGTGGCCGTTATTGTACAAGCGGCAAAAAGTGTCCTTGAGCGCACACCGCCAGAACTATCTGCTGATATCATCGACCGCGGCGTAATCTTAACCGGAGGCGGCGCATTGCTGCACGGCATTGATATGCTCCTTGCGGAAGAATTAAAGGTACCGGTATTAGTCGCAGAAAATCCAATGGATTGCGTAGCGATTGGTACAGGCATCATGCTTGATAACATCGATCGCATCTCCCACCGCAAATTAGGATAACTACAAACCCGCAAAAAGTCTAATGAAACAGGCCAGACAAGCCTAAGTCATTAGACTTTTTTAGTTGAGGGAGCCTGGGTCATGGGACGTTTCCTACGCACTGAAAAACTCTAACAAAAAAAGGTATAATCCTCATAATTAATAAAAGAACTCTGTTGATTGGAGCGGAAGGCGGCGAAGACTC
>NZ_JBALPZ010000005.1:0-123 GCF_036965645.1 Neobacillus drentensis | reverse complement strand
AAAGCGAAGCCGCCTGGAGAGGAAATCAACAGCCGCTTACATACACAACATGCATTTAAGGGGGTTTTTTCAGTGTGCCCTTGGAAGGTTCTTGTGCTTCCAAGTAAGCATGAGAACCGTCCC
>NZ_JBALPZ010000004.1:5318-10687 GCF_036965645.1 Neobacillus drentensis | reverse complement strand
CACACTTATGAAGGACAAAGTCCAAAGCCAAACGACACAAACTGTCCTTCATCACACTTATGAAGGACAAAATCCAAAGCCAACCCACCTCACTGTCCTTCATCCAGCTTAAGAAGGACAATATCAAGAGCCCAATCCCATAAACTGTCTTTCATACAATTAAAAGAATTAAGAGAACCGTCGTCTTTTTGCTTTAAACGCAAAATTCTTGTAAACTCATATAGTATATATACTCTTAGGAAGCATCCTAAGGTTTTTTTTATGCCTAAATAAGGGTAAAATGATAATAAAGAATTGTTATGGTAAAGTAAGGTGATTGGATGGAAGTATTTGAACTAACGACAATGAATGACAAGGAAACTTCACAGTTTGCTGCAAGATTAGCTGAATTTCTGAAGCCAGGTGACGTCATCGCTCTTGAAGGCGATCTTGGTGCGGGGAAAACTACTTTTACAAAAGGGTTGGCAAAAGGATTAGAGGTAAATAAAACAGTTAATAGTCCCACATTTACAATAATCAAAGAATATAAAGGCCGGCTTCCATTGTATCATATGGACGTATACCGAGTAGCTGATGCATTCGAGGACCTGGGTTTTGATGAATACTTTGAAGGTAATGGAGTTACAGTTGTAGAGTGGGCTCATCTTATTGAAGAACAGCTGCCAGCTGAACTGCTGACGATCTATTTATACCATCAAGGTCAGGAACAGCGAAAAATTGTCTTAAAGCCTACAGGGCCTAGATATGAGCAATTATGTAAGGAGATATTTTAGATGACCATTTTAGCGATAGATACTTCTAATTATGTTTTAGGAGTAGCGCTGTTAGAGGAAAATCAAGTCCTCGGTGAATATATTACCAACTTAAAGAAAAACCATTCTGTTCGGATTATGCCTGCGATCCAAACATTAATGAAGGATTGCGAAAGAGTGCCTGCAGATTTAACGAAGATTGTGGTTGCAAAAGGGCCCGGCTCCTATACAGGCGTTAGAATTGGGGTAACCGTTGCGAAAACGTTAGCTTGGACCTTAAATATACCTCTTGTTGGGATTTCCAGTCTCGAAATATTAGCAGCAGGTACAGGACGTTACTTTGATGGGTACGTATCGCCTATATTTGATGCCAGAAGAGGACAAGTCTACACAGCCCTCTATCAATATCAAAACAGTAAGTTGACAGCCGTAAGGAAGGATCAGCTCGTTATGTTGGCCGATTGGGCCGAAGAGCTAAAAGAGATGGACAGACCTATTCTATTCGTCGGAAATGATTTACCCATTCATCAAGCTAAAATAGAAGAGATATTAGGGGAAAAAGCGATTTATGCCAGTAAACTTGAGCACAATCCTCGTCCAGCAGAGCTGGCAGGGCTAGGGCAGGATAAACCGGGGGAAGACTTACATTCCTTTGTTCCAAATTATATTCGCTTGGCCGAGGCCGAAGCGAAATGGCTGGAGGCAAAAGGGAAAATTCTAAATGGATAGGGTTAGAGAAATGGTAGATTCTTATGTGTTTCGTTTAATGAGGGAAGAGGATATCGATCAGGTGTTAGAAGTTGAGCATGCCTCCTTTACCACCCCATGGAGTCGAGAGGCATTCTTTAATGAAATACACAATAATAAATTTGCCGTCTATATTGTCCTAGAGGAAAATGAAAAAATTATTGGCTATTGCGGCACTTGGATTGTAATTGATGAAGCCCATGTAACCAATATAGCCATTCTTCCAGAATATAGAGGTAAGAAACTAGGCGAGGCTTTGTTAACAAAACTAATGTCAACTGCCCGTGAAATGGGAGCAAGGAGTATGACACTTGAAGTCCGTGTGACCAACCATGTTGCTCAATCCCTTTACCGGAAATCTGGTTTTCACGACGGCGGGATTCGAAAAAATTATTATTCCGATAATCAGGAAGATGCACTAATTATGTGGGTGAACTTATGAAAAAAGATTTATGGATTTTAGGGATAGAGACAAGCTGTGACGAAACAGCCGTAGCGATAATTAAGAATGGCCGTGAAATTGCGGCAAATGTGGTAGCCTCGCAAATTGAGAGCCATAAGAGATTTGGCGGGGTTGTACCTGAGATAGCCTCCCGCCACCATGTAGAACAAATAACCATTGTCATCGAAGAGGCCCTGCGTCAAGCCAATCTCACTTTTTCAGAAATAGATGCCATTGCGGTAACAGAAGGCCCAGGCCTAGTAGGTGCGCTGTTAATTGGCGTAAATGCGGCCAAAGCCCTTGCTTTTGCCCATAATAAGCCACTCGTCCCTGTACATCATATCGCTGGTCATATATACGCGAACAGACTTGTGACAGAATTGAAGTTTCCACTTCTGGCTCTCGTCGTTTCTGGAGGGCATACGGAAATTGTTTATATGAAGGAGCATGGACACTTTAAGGTGATTGGTGAAACAAGGGACGATGCTGCTGGAGAAGCTTATGATAAGGTTGCAAGAACCCTGAATATGCCCTATCCGGGAGGACCGCATATTGACCGTTTGGCACTTGAAGGAAAACCAACAATAGACTTACCAAGGGCTTGGCTTGAGGAAGGATCGTATGATTTTAGTTTTAGCGGTTTAAAATCAGCAGTTATTAACACTGTACACAATGCAGAGCAGCGTGGTGAGACAATTGCCCCTGAGGACTTAGCAGCGAGTTTTCAGGAAAGTGTCATTGAAGTGCTTGTGAAAAAGACGGAGAGGGCTGTTGCAGAGTATAAAGTGAAACAGCTTTTAGTAGCCGGTGGTGTAGCAGCGAATAAGGGACTAAGAAAGGCTCTGGAACATACCTTTTCAAAACATCCTGAGGTTGAATTGGTCATACCTCCACTTTCATTATGCACGGATAATGCGGCAATGATTGCTGCTGCGGGTAGTGTCCTGTTTGAAAAAGGGATCAGAGCGGGATTGAACCTTAATGCCAATCCTGGACTGGATATCGAAATATATAATGAATAGTCCTTCCGAATAGGAGGGCTTTTTTCTTTTTAGAATAGAGATTGTTCAGTTCCAGCGCCCTAGCGGCTAGTGTCCTTTGCTCTTCGCCCTGCGATAAGTCAACACGAAAAAGCTGTCGCTCTTCGTGTTGACTTGATCTCAGTTGAAGCACTCCAGGCCATACGCCGCTGACCAGGGCGCTTGCGTTTTTCTTGCCTGTGGATAAAATATTCAGAAAAATGAATATTAAATCCACAATTTGCACATAGATATCCACATTCTGTTGATAATGTGGATAAAACAGGGGATAACTGTGGATAATGTGGAAAACCGCGATAAATGTTTATCTGGATACAATCTAAAATGTGAGTAACCTTGTGGACAACTAATTTTATGGATAAAAAAAAACCGGGAAAATACTCCCGGTTTCGTCATTATTCGGCAAGCGCAGCCCACTCATCCATCAGCTGCTCAAGCTCTGCTTTTGCCTTTTCATTCTGAATATTAATCTCTAAAACCTTTTCATGATTTTGAAAAACCTCTGGATCACATAACTGTTGTTCAAAGTCTTGAATTTGCTCTTCAAGTTCTTCAATCCGCTGCTCCACTTCTTCTAATCTTCTTTTCCTCTGGCGTTCAAGTTTTTTACTCTCTTTATCCTGTTGATAACTATTTTTTTCTATTGTCTCCTTCTCTGCTATTTTCTTAGCAGAGTCACTTAGAGCGAGTGCAGCTAGTTCTTCCTGCTCGAGTTTCTTTTCAACGTAATAATCATAATCACCCAAATACTCTAAGCTGCCCTTAGGACTTAACTCCAACACCTTAGTAGCAATCCGGTTAATGAAATATCGATCATGTGAGACAAAGAGAAGGGTGCCTGGATAGTCAATCAAGGCATTCTCGAGCACTTCTTTGCTGTCGAGGTCCAGGTGGTTTGTGGGCTCGTCCAAAATCAGCAGATTGGCTTTTTCAAGCATGAGTTTGGCAAGTGCAAGCCGGGCCTTTTCACCGCCGCTTAAGGTTGAAACGATTTTCAGGACATCGTCACCGGAAAATAGAAAATTGCCTAAAACCGTTCGAATTTCCTTCTCACTTTTTAGAGGATAATCATCCCATAGTTCATTTAACACTCGTTTATTAGAAGTTAATTCCGCTTGTTCCTGGTCATAATACCCAATGGCAAGGTTAGTTCCATAGCGAACTGCCCCCTCTAATACAGGCAATTTGTTAATAATAGTTTTAAGAAGAGTAGATTTGCCTATCCCATTTGGTCCAACTAAGGCAATACTCTCGCCTCTGAAGGCACGAAATGAAATATCCTCTGATACTTTTTTACCTTCATAACCCACAGACAGGGATTCTACTGTTAATACATCATTACCGCTTTGTTTTGCAATCTCAAAGGAGAAGGTGGCTGATTTTTCATCTCCAAGCGGACGGTCCATTAATTCCATTTTATCAAGCTTTTTTCTCCGGCTTTGGGCGCGTTTGGTCGTGGAGGCTCTAGCAAGATTTCGCTGTATAAAATCTTGCAGATCGGCCACCTCTTGCTGCTGTTTTTCGTATAGTTTCATATCGCGCTCATAATTGGCTGCCTTTTGATCGAGATAGGCACTATAGTTGCCTGGATACCGTTGAATTTGTTTCCTTGATACTTCATAGACTTGTGTTACGACTTTATCCAAGAAATATCGGTCATGGGAAACGATTAAAATGGCCCCATCATAGCCCTGCAAGTATTGCTCCAGCCAGGAAAGGGTGTCAATGTCAAGATGGTTGGTAGGTTCGTCCAAAATTAAAATATCAGGTTTCGTCAATAGTAGTTTACCTAAGGCCAGTCTAGTTTTTTGTCCGCCGCTTAATGAGGCAATCATCAGGGTGTTATCATGAAAGTTTAGTCCATAGAGAACGGAGCGGATATCCGCTTCATATTGATAGCCGCCTTGTTCTTTGAATTTTACCTGAAGCTGATCATATTCTTTTAAAATGCGCTCGTACTTAGCACTGTCTTCAAAAATATGAGGATCGGACATTTGTTCTTCGAGTCTGTGAAGGGATTTTTCCATTAATCGAAGAGGTTCGAAAACGGTTAACATCTCATCCCAAATCGATAAATTGGATTCAAGGCCAGTATTTTGCGCTAAATACCCAATCGTTACATCTTTCGGTTTGATGATCTCTCCGCCATCATGGGACAGGTGTCCGGCAATAATCTTTAATAATGTTGATTTTCCCGCACCATTACGGCCGACAAGGGCTACACGGTCGCGGGTTTGTAATTCAAGCTTTATATTCGATAAAATAAGGTCAGCGCCATAATATTTTTGCAGTTGATTCACTTGTAGTAAAATCATTTTAAATCACCTCTATTAACAACAAAACGTACTAGAATTACGTCACATCTTTTTATAAGGCTGTGTTAATCTT
>NZ_JBALPZ010000004.1:0-5287 GCF_036965645.1 Neobacillus drentensis | reverse complement strand
GCTTTCCGCGGGCGTGCCGTGGAGGATCCCCTGCCCCGTACTCCCGCAGGAGTCGAGCTTATCCGATCCAATCAACATGGTCTAAAAATCAACGGTAACCTTTAACACAGCCTTTTATAAAAAACGGCTGTATTCGATTTCATTTATTTAGTGAAAAATTTCACTAAGTTTAAGCTTTTAAAATTACATTCTATACAAATAGTGTACCTTATAAGCGTAATGACAGCAATAAAGGAAGATTCACTGGCACTTTTTTCATGAAAAACGTATATTTCGCTCAAAGTTTCACACACATAGTGGTAAAAATAGTGTATTATTTTTTTGTAGGAGGATTTTTTTATGGCAGAATTTACGCATTTTAATGAAGAAGGCAGAGCTAAGATGGTTGATGTAAGCGATAAACCTGAAACGGCACGTACGGCTCTTGCCCAATCGAGTATTATCGTAAGTGAAGAAATATATCAAAAAATAACGAACCATGAAATGAAAAAAGGGGATGTCTTAGCTGTCGCACAGGTTGCAGCAGTAATGGCGGCGAAAAAGACTTGGGATATTATCCCAATGTGTCACCCGATTCCATTAACAGGGGTCAATATATCCTTCTCATGGGAACAGAATCAAAATGGGAACTTTCAGTTGCAAATTGCTGCAGCCGTTAAAACAAAAGGGAATACAGGTGTTGAAATGGAAGCGCTCACAGCTGCATCAGCATGCGCTTTAACCGTTTATGATATGTGCAAAGCAGCAGATAAAGGAATGATCATTGGACCCACTTACTTAGTTGAGAAAACGGGCGGAAAAAATGGTGACTTTAAAAGAGTCGAACCAGTTAAATAATATTATCAAATTTTTATAATGGGGTGTGGGAGATTATGAGTAATGAAACGATGAAGATACCACAGGCGACAGCAAAACGGCTGCCCCTCTATTATCGATTTTTAAAAAATCTTCATACATCAGGGAAACAAAGGGTTTCGTCTGCCGAACTAAGTGAAGCGGTAAAGGTAGACAGTGCGACAATCCGCCGTGATTTTTCCTACTTTGGGGCGTTGGGGAAAAAGGGATATGGCTACAATGTCAATTATTTATTGACCTTTTTCCGTAAGACACTTGATCAAGATGAATTAACAAAGGTTGCGTTAATTGGGGTTGGTAATCTAGGGACTGCCTTTTTAAATTATAATTTTTTAAAAAACAATAATACAAAAATAGAAGTTGCCTTTGATGTCGACCCCGAAAAGGAAGGAACAAAAATTCGGGAAGTTCCTGTTTATCCAATGGATGATCTCGAAAAAGTTCTGTTAGAGGAAAAAATATCTGTTGTTATTCTTACGGTGCCAGCACCTGTTGCCCAGATGATTACCGACAGGCTGGCAAAAGCTGAAGTGAGAGGGATCTTAAATTTTACTCCAGCCCGATTAAATGTCCCTTCAACGATCAGGGTTCATCACATTGACTTGGCAGTGGAATTGCAGTCTTTAGTTTATTTCTTAAAACATTATCCAACGGCGGAAGAGATAGAAGAATAATGAGTAAAAGGTGTTTCACTTACAAAAATTAGTGAAACACTTTTTTTATTACTTTACCAACGTAACAGTGTTATGTTACACTGTTTTCAGAAAGGGGTTCTCTATAATGAGCGACGAGTTAATTTCTAAAAAGGAGCTGCTGGAACTTGCTGGCATCTCTTATGGACAGCTCTACCGATGGAAACGGAAAGATCTTATCCCCGAAGAGTGGTTTATTCGAAAATCCACCTTTACTGGACAGGAAACATTCTTTCCAAAAGAAAAGGTTTTAGAGCGGATTAATAAAATCCAGACAATGAAGGATAATTTGTCTTTGGATGAATTGGCAGATATGTTTTCACCTAATATTAGTGGCTTAAAATTGGAGAAAGATGAATTAGTAAAACGAAACATTGTTTCATCTCCTGTTATGGATATCTATTTGGAAATGGATAAAGGAGGTCAACAGTTTACTTTTTCAAGAATGATCGAAGTTTATGTATTAGAGAAACTTTTACAGTCGGGTGAAATAAATTTAGATGAAGGTAAAATGCTGCTTCAGGTTTTAAAGAACAATACGCAGCTGATCAAACAGAAAAAATGCGAATTAGTGATCATAAGAAAACTTGGCGTTTCCTCCTGCTTGCTGCTCATTAATTCAGAAGACTTTTATTTTGAACCTGGAACAAAAGTGGTTACCGTCTTATCGATGATAACTTGCTTGGAAGAAATTAAAGCGAAATTACTATAAAAGGGAGAATGACGATGGATACGAATCAAAGAGGGGATCTAATCATCAATGGACTAGGTTCGTCCAATGGCGGACTTTTTTCTCTGGTTACACTGAATGGGGTTGGGACTGTTAATAGTGACATCGAATGTGAGGAATTAGACTGTAACGGATCCGGAACTCTGAAGGGGAATGTAGCAGCCACAAATGTAAAAGTTAACGGCAATGCCCGGTTTCATGGAAATATTGCGGGCGATAAGATAAAAGTGGATGGGACAGCTAAAATTGCACAGAATCTTTCGGTAAAAAACATAACAGTCTCCGGGAAAGTCAATGTTGAAGGCAAAGTAAAAGCGGAACAGATCACCATTCATGGGATTTTAACCGTGGGTGAAGACTGTGAAGCTGAGAGTTTTAAAGGGAAATACCGCTTTACCATTGGCGGACTTTTAAATGCAGATCAAATTGATTTGGAGGTTTATGGGGAATGCAAGGCAAAGGAAATAGGTGGGCAGACCATTACCGTTAAACAACATAAAGGGTCCTTTATTGGCGCTATATTTAAACCTTTTTACAAAACCCAATTAGAAACAGACTTAATCGAGGGTGACAAAATTGTGCTGGAAAATACCGTGGCAAAGGTGGTCCGAGGTCACCATGTTAAAATAGGTCCAAACTGTCAAATTGGTGTGGTGGAATATACGGATGAATTTTCTCAAGATAAAAATTCGGTTGTAGGGGATATCCAGAAGGTTTAGGAGGCGGGGAAGAAAATGGGTAAAGGAAAAAATTTAATTATTAATGGTTCGGGAAGCTACCCAGGCGGCATATATGATAAAATCAGCATCCGCGGTGAAGGGACCATTCTGAATGACGTGGAATGTTCCGCCTTTCATGTTTATGGAACGAGTGATGCGAGAGATAATGTGAAAACAGGCTCAGTAAAAATTATGGGTGAGGCCGAGGTTAAAGGGGATATGGCGTCCAACGATACACTTGTCATGGGTACGATGTTGGTCGGACGGAATGCCAGTTTGAAGAAGATGAAGGTATTTGGTCTGCTGGAAGTTGGTGAAAAGTTAAGCGGAGATGAAGCGACCATTAAAGGAAGTATCTCGGTTAAAGGAGATGTGGAATATGAGACGTTTGATTCTAGCGGCGGCTTCGACATTAAAGGATTACTAACAGCAGAAAAGGTTAAGATTGCGCTGCGATTTGGACAAAGCACAGCAGAAGAAATTGGCGGCGGCAAAATTTTGGTCAAAAGAAAGAAAAACTCGCTCCTTCCGTTTGGTAGAGAGGAAGGGACTCTAACGGCCAAGGTCATTGAGGGTGATGATATTTACTTAGAAAATACAACGGCTGAAGTGGTCCGCGGTAATACGGTAAAAATTGGTCCCGGCTGTCAAATAGGCCTTGTTGAATATACGACGGAATTGAAAAGTGATTCATCGTCAGCAATCAAATCTAAGACAAAAGTGTAAAGGGGTAATCGAATGGCTGCAAAGGAAAGTAAGTTAGGGCTGGTCGTTGCAGGATTGTTACTGGGGATTCTGATGGCTTCGATGGATAATACGATTGTTGTAACGGCTATGGGAACCATTGTTGGTGACCTTGGCGGACTGGAGAGCTTTGTCTGGGTGGTTTCAGCCTACATGGTGGCAGAGATGGCCGGGATGCCGATTTTTGGAAAGTTATCCGATATGTATGGACGGAAACGATTCTTCATCATGGGATTGATTTTATTTATGATCGGCTCTGCTTTATGCGGTACTGCTGAAACCATTACTCAGTTAAGCATCTACCGGGCCATTCAGGGTATTGGCGGAGGAGCTTTAGTTCCGATTGCTTTTACCATCATGTTTGATTTATTTCCTCCTGAAAGGCGCGGGAAAATGGGCGGATTGTTTGGGGCTGTTTTTGGATTATCAAGTATCTTCGGTCCGTTATTAGGGGCCTATATTACCGACCATATCAGCTGGCACTGGATTTTTTATATCAATTTGCCACTTGGTATTCTTTCCTTAGTCTTTGTGTCAATAGCCTATAAGGAATCGCCCATTCACCAAAAACAGATCATTGACTGGTGGGGGGCTATTACTCTAATTGGCTCCGTTGTTTGTTTAATGTTTGCCCTTGAGCTTGGCGGGCAGAAATATGATTGGGATTCTACTATTATTTTGAGCTTATTTGCTGGCTTTGCGGTCTTACTATTACTCTTTCTGTACGCTGAGACGAGGGCAAAGGATCCAATTATTTCGTTTGCAATGTTTAAGAATCGTCTGTTTGCCGGGAGTACACTTGTCAGCTTATTTTATGGAGCGGCATTTATGGCAGCTACTGTGTATATTCCCATCTTTGTGCAAGGGGTTTACGGCGGGACAGCGACGAATTCAGGGCTGATTTTATTGCCGATGATGCTCGGGTCAGTGGTGACTGCCCAGGCAGGCGGCTTTTTGACGACGAAGATGAGTTACCGTAACATCATGTTTTTATCTGGGGTTATTTTGATTATTGGATTTTTGCTGTTAAGCAACATCTCTCCGGACACAAGCAGGGCATTGCTGACGGCTTATATGATTGTTATCGGGTTAGGCGTCGGGTTTTCCTTCTCGGTGTTAAGCATGGCGGCGATTCATCCATTTGGCATGGAGCAGAGGGGATCAGCTACTTCTACGAGTAACTTTATCCGTTCACTTGGAATGACAATTGGCATAACCATCTTTGGGACCATCCAAAGAAGTAATCTTAACGAGGGGCTCAAAGATGCCTTTTCTGGAATGGGTCAGATGAATGGTCAGCCGTTTGGCGATTCACGGTCATTGTTATCAGAAGGAGCCAGAAGTCACATCCCGCCACAAATTTTAGACAAAATCACAGATGCCCTATCAAGCTCAATCGTTCACACCTTTACATGGGCACTAGTCCCTGCTGGAATCGCCTTCCTCTTTATCTTTATCCTCGGCAAAGATCGACTTAGAATACACACACAATCGGCATCGAAATAATAGAAAAGGTGACAGGCACCCATGGGTGCCTGTCACCTTTT
>NZ_JBALPZ010000003.1:0-58061 GCF_036965645.1 Neobacillus drentensis | reverse complement strand
AATATAAATAAACTAGAAGGAAAGTGGATTATTCCCCACGCTTTCTGATAATAATGCGGATCAATCAAAATCCAAAGATAAATTATAGATAGAGTAAATAAGACTTTAGATTTTTTAAAATTTTTTTCTATCGATTCTGTTGTTTTAGGTTGTTCTCTTAAATACCTGAGAAGAATAATTGATATTATCGAAAACGCAAAATAAGGGATTAATATAGATTTAGATTTGGATTTTAAAAATTCTTTAAAGCAAGAGTATTTTTTGAAAGAGAACAAGTAGCCTGATAAAAAGAAAAACAAAGGCATATGAAACGCATATATTTGAAACCTTGATGGTCCAATTAAGGTGGAATGACCAATTATTACTAAGAAAATCCCTATTCCTTTACTAGCATCAATCCAGGTTATCCTTTTAGCAGTTTGCATATATAACCCCATTCCTCATCACAGTATTCATTTACTTTATAAACTTTAATACAATTGTTAATAGACCACGCTCAAAGAATTTAGGGTAAACTATACATTAAATGAGAACTACCTGAAATAGAGACAAAATCACATCAAAACAATCCTGTTCTTAATTTTCCCAAAAAAAAAAAAANNAAAAAAAAATCGTCAATACCTTAATAGGTTTGACGATTTTTCAGACGCGCTCGGAGGGAATCGAACCCCCATTTTAAGAACCGGAATCTTACGTGCTATCCGTTGCACCACGAGCGCAAATATTTATTAGCGACTTTTATATTATATGCTATATTCTCTTACATTGCAAGTAGAGAATAGGTTTTAAATTTGCCAGAAATGGTTATCCTGATGTTGGGAAAGTTGTCGAACAAATATAAAGGCAAACTGTTTGACCTTTATTGACCATCAGTGTATGATACTATTACATAAGCTTTTACCTTTTCTAATCAAAGGAGGAAGAAAAATGAATTTGATTCCTACAGTTATTGAACAAACTAATCGCGGCGAAAGAGCCTATGACATTTACTCCCGTCTATTAAAAGACCGGATTATTATGCTAGGAAGCGCAATCGATGACAATGTGGCTAACAGCATTGTAGCACAACTATTATTCCTTGAAGCCGAAAACCCAGAAAAAGATATTACACTTTATATCAACAGCCCAGGCGGAAGTATTACAGCCGGTATGGCGATTTATGATACGATGCAATATATTAAAGCAGATGTATCAACTGTATGTATCGGGATGGCTGCATCAATGGGAGCATTCTTGCTTTCTGCAGGTCAAGCAGGAAAACGTTATGCCCTGCCAAATGCTGAAGTAATGATCCACCAGCCACTTGGCGGTGCTCAAGGTCAAGCTACTGAAATTGAAATTGCAGCAAAACGCATTCTTTTCCTTCGTGAAAAATTAAATGGAATCTTAGCTGAGCGCACTGGCCAGCCGCTTGAAGTAATTCAACGCGATACAGATCGTGATAACTTCATGACTGCTGAAAGAGCTAAAGAATATGGCCTTATCGACAGCATCATCACTCGTAAGCCTACTGACACAGCAGAGAAAAAATAATAAAAAAAGCAACCGGCATTGAAGTGTCGGTTGCTTTTTTATTGTATTCTAAATTCATTAAAAAATAAAGGATTCAGCCTTTGCCGCCGAACCCTTTGGAATTAATGTTCCTTTTGAATAAAATCTGATAATGCAACGATGGCTTTTTCTTCATCTTCGCCTTCAGCGATAATATTAATAACAACGCCTGAGCCGACAGCAAGGCTCATTAACCCCATAATACTTTTTGCATTCACCTTCTTGCCATCCTTTTCAAGAAAAATATCAGCGTTAAACCGATTTGCCTCTTGAACAAAAAGGGCTGCAGGACGTGCTTGAAGACCCGTTTTTAATTTTACTTCTATCTCTTTTACCAACATAACAAATTCCTCCTCAAGTTGTTTTATATACTTTGTTAATCATTACACATTATTAATTGCGATTTCCTGACGCTACTTCTCCAACTCGGAGCTTGTCAGCAATCTCATCTATTTTTCTTAACCGGTGATTAATACCAGATTTACTAATGGTGCCACCGGAAACCATTTCTCCTAACTCTTTCAAAGTGACATCGGGATATTGAACCCGAAGCTCTGCAATCTCCCTCAACTTATCAGGTAATACCTGCAGGCCCACAATAGAGTCAATAAAGCGGATGTTTTCGACCTGTCTGATCGACGCACCTATCGTTTTATTTAGATTGGCCGTTTCACAGTTTACTAAGCGATTAACGGAATTTCGCATGTCTCTGACAATCCTTACATCTTCAAAACGAAGCAGGGCATTATGAGCCCCAACAATATTGAGAAACTCCGTAATTTTCTCCGCTTCCTTTAAGTAGGTGATAAAGCCTTTCTTTCGTTCAAGTGTTTTACTATTCAATCCAAATGTATTCATTAATTCGCATAAAGAATCATTATGTTCTTTATAAAGCGAAGCAATTTCCAAATGATAGGAAGAAGTTTCTGGATTATTGACCGACCCGCCTGCAAGAAATGCGCCTCGTAAATAAGAACGCTTACAACACTTCTTCATGATCAGTTCAGGCGAAATATCATGAATGAAGGTAAATCCTTCACCAAGTATTTTCGTATCCTCTAAAATTTCCTTAGCCTGCTCGGCTAAGCGAACAATGTAAACATTATTTTTCTTTAAACGCATCTTTTTTCGAACTAAAAGCTCTACCTGTACTTGATAGCTTTTTTTTAATAATGTATATATTCTTCTGGCAATCGCCGCATTTTCCGTTTGAATATCCACAACTAACTTACGATTCGAAAAGGAAAGGGAACCATTCATGCGAATCAATGCTGATAGTTCAGAAAGATTACAGCAAGTTTTCACTTCCAAGTTAGTTAATTCCTTTTTTGTCTCCGAAGCGAAAGACATCCCCTCACCACCTTATAAAACTTCCTATAACAAATCATTTACTACTAATTACGATTCATAACGCTTTTTAGTTTCATCAATTAGTAAATTATATAAAATTTTCGCAACCTTTTTCGGGTCGTGCCGTAATGCCCCATTTTCCTGATAAGCGATATCCGCATGAACGACCTCAAGACCAAGTTTAGATAACTCTGGTAAGTCATATTGGACAGGGTCGGCCAGTTCTTCATTATAGCGAAGCTGGATATCAGGCGGGATCTCTTCATTATTAACTAGAATGGTATTAATAAAAGTACAGCTCATATGATCATAAATCGCCTTCACATGATCACTTGCAGTAAAACCATGTGTTTCCCCAGCTTGCGTCATCAGGTTACAGATATAAACCTTTTTGGCATGAGAGCGGCACACCTCGTCGCCTAAGCGTGGAACAAGCAGATTTGGCAATATACTCGTATACAAGCTTCCTGGTCCAATAATAATTAAATCAGCCTGACGAATGGCTTGAATGGACTCTGGTAAAGGGCGAATACTGCCTTTTGAAGTTAGGAAAACCTTTTTAATTTTTTTACCTGAGTAAGGAATTTTGGATTCACCTGAAACGATGGCACCATCCTCCATCTCAGCATTTAAGACAACACTCTGGTTGGCAGCAGGCAGCACCTTTCCGCGAACGTTAAGAATTTTGCTCATTTCTTGAATGGCATGAACAAAATTTCCTGTAATTGAGGTCATGGCTGCCAGGATTAGATTACCGAGCGAATGACCGGACAACTCATTCGCTGTATTAAAGCGATGCTGAAACATCTCCTCAACGAGAGGCTCAACATCTGACAGTGAGGCTAACACATTGCGTATATCGCCAGGCGGCGGAATGTGCAGATTCTCGCGTAAACGGCCCGAGCTGCCGCCATCATCCGCTACTGTCACAATAGCGGTGATATCCACAGGATACTGTTTTAATCCACGTAATAGAACGGGTAATCCTGTGCCGCCGCCAATTACGACAATGCGAGGCTGTCCTAACTCTCTCATGATGTTTTTTCCTTTCTCCTCTCAATGTCACGATGTGAAACAACCGTTTTATAATCTTTTTGGAAAAATTGTCCAATACTTTCCGCTAAGGCTACCGAGCGGTGTTGTCCTCCAGTACAGCCAATGGCAATGACGAGTTGTGCTTTTCCCTCCCTTTTGTAATGTGGAAGCATAAAGCTTAGCAAGTCCGTCACTTTTTCCAAAAACTTCTGTGTCTCATTCCATTTCAAAACGTAACTGGAAACCTCTTCATCCAAACCTGTTTTCGGCCGCATATGATCAATATAATGAGGATTCGGCAAAAAGCGTACATCAAAAACGAGGTCGGCATCAATTGGGATTCCATATTTAAAGCCAAACGACATGACATTGACAGTAAACATTAATTGTTTATTGGTCGTGAATTCAGTTAATATTTTCTCACGTAATTCACGTGGTTTCATCTGGGAAGTATTGTAAACCAGCTGGGCCCTGCCTTTTAACTCCTCCAGTAATTCTCGCTCTAGTGTAATTCCTTCAAGCGGAAGACCTGTTGGGGCAAGTGGATGGGTTCGTCTAGTCTCCTTATATCTTCTCACCAAGGTAGCATCATCTGAATCCAAAAATAAAATTTGAGGCGTTACCCAGGAGGTTTCTGCCAGCTCATCCAATCCTTTAAATAAATGGTCAAAGAATTCTCTGCCGCGCAGGTCCATAACGAGGGCCACTTTATTCATTTTATTCCCAGATTCCTTCATAAGTTCAAGGAATTTTGGCAGAAGCGTAGGAGGTAAATTATCAACACAGAAGAATCCCAAATCTTCAAAGCTTTGGATGGCGACCGTTTTTCCAGCCCCTGACATTCCTGTAATAATGACCATTTGGGTTTCGCTTGTCGAACCAGTACTCATTTTCATTCCCCCTATTCTTTAACTCGGATCTAATCGATAACTAATCAGCTGAAAATCGCTTGTGTAGGTAAAAGTACCATAAATAATACCTTTTCCATGAATCATATAATCAATGATATGTAGGTCCCCGGCTGCCATAGGCAGACCTTTGATCTGCTCGATCGGCTGCCAAGCAAGTTTGCCCTCTTCTGATTCATCTAAATCAATTCCGTCTGAATCAGTTGCCACAAACGTAAACATCATCCACTCGGACACAAGCTCGTCAGCATCCTTCATAATCATCGTAAAAATTCCTTTTAATTGTGGGTTCTTTAAATAAATGCCTGTTTCTTCCCGAAACTCCCGTATACAGGAATCACGAACTGACTCACCCGGCTCCATTTTCCCGCCTGGAGCCACCCACCAGCCGCGGCGCGGTTTTTGCAGTAATAATACTTGATCATTTCTGATTAATACACAATTGGTAACCCGCTGCACTTTTTTCACCTCTTTAGAAGTGCACATGCCTCATCTGATGCATGTAAATTTTAGAAAGAACAAGCCCTTTTATAGAGCTTGGGTAGATAAAATTAATTTATTCTTTTCATTATACTATTTTTAGGAAACCGCCACAATGAATACAAATTTGATATTTTTGTTAAATGATAAGAAAAGCGGAAGCGCCTTGCTCAGCCCCGATATAGGGCGACTTGTCGACTGGCCGGCGAAAGCAGGGACAAAGACTAGTCGCCCTTAATGCGTACAGAAAGCATAAGACGAGCCGGCCGAAAGGTTGCTTTTTAACCTTTTGGACGGATTGGCTTATGACCTCGAGGGGCTAGGCGCTGGAGCTGGACAATTCTAAGAGAAGCAGAACGACATGCCAGCGATGGTGGATGGACTCTAGCTGAAGGTTTCAAATTCAAACACACAGCAAACAAAAAAAGAGCACAAGCTGCTGGGCCTGTGCAGAAAGGTATATATTTTAAAGGGGGTCAATATCCTCTATCATACACCATCTTTATTTCACTACTGTTACAGGAGAGTTATAAAAAGGTTACGCTTTTAATTTATATATTACTTTTTAATTTCAATTCCTCTTTAAGCTCTTCTACAAAATGCTGAGCACTTTGAGCAGCAATACTGCCATCACCTGTAGCAGTTACAATCTGACGAAGCATTTTTTCACGAATATCTCCCGCCGCAAAAATACCAGGCACCTTTGTTTCCATTCTGTCATTTGTTTCAATATAGCCATTTTCATTAGTTATGCCAAGGTTTTCGAATGGTTTTGAGAGTGGTACCATGCCAATATAAATGAAAACGCCATCTGCTGGTAATTCCTGCTCTTCGCCATTTTGTGTTGAAACAAGTGTGACACTGCCAACTTTTCCATCTTTACCATTAATGGATTTAATGGTGTGGTTCCAAATAAAATCAACCTTCTCGTTTCCAAAAGCGCGATCCTGAAGGATTTTTTGCGCACGAAGCTGATCACGACGGTGAACAATCGTTACTTTTGAGGCAAAACGGGTTAAATAAACGCCCTCTTCCACAGCCGAGTCGCCGCCGCCAATGACAAATAATTCTTTCCCTTTAAAGAATGCTCCATCACATACCGCACAATAAGAAACCCCGCGTCCGCCTAATTCTTTTTCACCTGGTACACCGATTTTCTTATATTCAGCACCTGTTGTGATAATGACAGAGTAAGCTTTGTACTGTTTTGAACCAGCGTTAACAATTTTGTAATCGCCATGGTCCTCAATGCCTTTAATATCGCCATAAGCATATTCGGCACCAAACTTTTTCGCATGCTCAAACATCTTGGTTGATAAATCAGGTCCTAAAATGCTTTCAAACCCAGGATAGTTTTCAACATCCTCGGTATTGGCCATTTGACCACCCGGCATCCCGCGTTCAATCATAAGTGTCGAGAGGTTTGCACGAGATGTATATACAGCAGCCGTCATCCCAGCTGGGCCAGCGCCGGCTATAATGACATCATAAATTTTCTCTTCAGTCATGTAATTCAACTCCCTATAAAAAAATACGATTAAGTATTAGTATTCCCACTTAATCGTATAAAACTATTGAATTATCGTCCACGAATATGCTTAGTTAAGATAGTTGTTAACCAATTTTACATATTTGCCGATAGTAGCTGTAGACAATCCATACCTGTCAGCGACTTCCTGCTGGGAAACTTTCTCACTCCGCAGTTTATGCCACAAGTATTCAACAGCTCCAGCCCAGGCACGTTTATTTTTCAAGTCAACTCCCGCTTTGGAAACTTCGACAAAAACAGAGAACCAGAGAAGATACAACCCGGATTCAATCGCGCCTATTGGTTGATGGTTTTCATAAAAAAGTTCAGCCACTTCCTGAGCATCATTGGTATTGGACCATTTCCCCAATCGAATCATGGAGAGATAATCTTTTTCCAACTTGGTAAACTTTTGATTTTGAAACACCCGTTTGGAGCCAATAATTTCTTCTTTTTTACTTGAAACAGTTGTCAAAAAGAGGGCAAATAAGCGCTCCTCAACATAGTCACTTTCAAGCTTTTGAAAAATTGATTCTGAAAGTTCTTCAAATCCATTGGCTGCTGTTTTTTCATGGTTCCATGGTTCTGAACCCTCTTTACCAGGACTAAGCTCCAGCACCTTTTTCCAAATGCTTTTTGCGAAATTTTCAAAGCCTGTGTAAAAAGCGGAATACGAAAGCCAATAATAAAATGGACCATCTCCGTCAAAGCCATGTTTATATAGTTTTTTCAACCATTGGTAGGCAAGTTCGTATTCGCCCACTAACGCAAAAGTTGCACCAAGTTTATATTGTTGCTCACTTAAAAGGGGCTGGATTTTTTTCAAAACCAGAAGCATTTCCGTTACGTTCTCTGTTTGGCTTTGATAATGAGCAAACACAAGCTTGTTACAAAGGGCATGAAGATTGCCAGTATTTCGCTCTAACACATCTTCTAGAATCGCTTCCGCTTTTTCCACTTTTCCTAAATAAAAATAGGCTAGTGCTAAATTATTATAAGCGGACCAGTATTCCGGGTACTCCTTAACGACATCTTTCAACAGTTCAATCGCCTTCGGAAAATAACCGGATTCGAGCAGTTCACGGGCCTGCTCTTGTTTGATGATTAAATCATCCTGCTCATATAACTCATCCTCGAATTCTTCCGCCTCCAAGGTAAGTACTTCTAATAACTCTTCGGTATCATCGGAAAAATCACCTTCCGGATCAAGCTGCAAATATAGTTTGCTGTGATGATACGCATCTTTAAAAAATCCCATATGGGCATAATTATTTGCTAAAAAGTAGTGGCATTCCGCCATTTCTGGATCAAGCTCTTCAAGGATTTGATGCAAGAGTCGGTTGGAATGTTCGAATTCGCCAAGTTCTGTCGAGACAATCGCCAGCTGGCATGTAATCATTGGTTCACCCGGCTCAAGCTGAATCGCCCGTCCAAGATATTTTTTGGCTTTGATAAAATCTCGTCGATGGAATGCCTTAACACCCTTCTTGAAATAATATTCGCCCGTTGGAACAAATGATAGTATTTTTCCCTTTTGAATTCTTGCCTTCGCTTCTTTCACCATGAAGTCCTCCAAATTTTTCAACATAACTTATGTAGTATAGCACACTTGGAGGTAGTTCGAGAAGAGGGGAGTTAGTCATCGAATCGCTCTATCGGATATGCTGGTCCAACTTGCCGATAGCCAGCTTTAATTTGTGGATAATGTTGCTCAACTTGCGGATAACAAGCTCTCACTTGTGGATAGCGTTACATAACTTGCGGATACCACTCTCCAACATGCGGAAAGGTGAAATTAGCCTTTAAAACGAAGTATGATTGCTAAAAAGACAAAAAACCGAGCCCACTTAGGACCGGTCTTTGTGTCTTTCTTCTAAAGTTCTTAAAACTTCTTTAAACGGAAGCCCCTGTTCTACCAATAAAACCTGAAGGTGATAAAGCAAATCGGCTGCTTCCCAGCGAAGTTCCTCATGGTCACGATTTTTTGCAGCGATAATCACCTCTGCCGCTTCTTCGCCGACCTTTTTCAAAATTTTATCAACGCCTTTTTCAAAAAGGTAAGTGGTATACGCACCCTCTGGACGCTCTTTTTCACGTTCTAAGATAACTTTTTCTAATGATTGCAGGATCTGATAGTCCGCTAAATTCGCCTTACCCTCTAGAACTCGCTCTGAGAAACAGCTCACTGCTCCTGTGTGGCAGGCAGGTCCTTTCGGATAAACCTGTACTAATAACGCATCCTGATCGCAGTCATAATTGATACTGGCAACCGTTTGAGTATTGCCGCTTGTTGCTCCTTTATGCCACAATTCCTGGCGGGAACGGCTGTAAAACCATGTTTCTCCGCTTTCGATTGTTTTTTTCAAAGATTCCTCGTTCATATAGGCAAGAGTTAACACTTCTTTTGTATCAGCATCTTGTACAATTGCGGGGACGAGCCCCTTTTCATCAAATTTCACGTTCATCGTATGCTCACTCCTTTTTCCCTTAAAAAGCTTTTAACCTCATCTACGGATGTTTCCTTATAATGAAAAATGGAGGCAGCAAGCCCAGCATCGGCCTTTCCAGCTAAAAAGGCATCAGCAAAATGGTCCGCATTTCCGGCACCGCCTGAAGCGATAACAGGAATGGTTACAGCTTCACTTACCGCTTTGGTCAATTCTAGATCAAATCCATTTTTTTCTCCGTCACTATCCATACTTGTAAGGAGGATTTCCCCTGCTCCAAGCTCAGCAGCTTCAACAGCCCACTCGACTACTTTTCTCTCTGTCGGTGTTCGGCCGCCGTGGGTATAGACACGCCAGGTCCCGATTTCAGGATCAAATTTCGCATCGATAGCCACCACGATGCATTGGGATCCGAAGTAACTGGCGCCTTCCTTGATCAAGCCGGGATTTAAGACCGCCGCTGTGTTCAGTGACACTTTATCGGCACCGGCCCGGAGAATTCTTTTCATATCCTCTAAGGCATTAATCCCCCCGCCAACGGTAAACGGAATCGCAAGCTCGGATGCTACCGCCTTCACAACCTCCACCATGGTTTTCCGGCCCTCAACGGATGCGGAAATATCGAGGAACACCAATTCGTCTGCTCCTTGCTCATCATAAAATCGCGCTAGTTCAACCGGATCGCCGGCATCGCGGAGCTGGACAAATTGAATGCCTTTGACAACCCGGCCATCTTTTACATCAAGGCAGGGAATAATTCGCTTGGTTAATGTCACTTTACTCCCACCTCTTCCAATGCTTCCTTTAGGGTAAAGCGGTTTTCATAAAGGGCCTTTCCTACAATCGCTCCACGGATCCCTTTTTTGGCAATCGCCTGTAAGTCGGCAAGACTGCTGACGCCTCCTGAGGCAATGACATTTTTGCCCGTTACTTCAGCCAGTTCCCAAACCGCATCAATATTCGGGCCCGCTAAGGTACCATCTGTAGCAATATCGGTAAAAATAAACGTTTCGGCACCGGCATCGGCAAATCGCTTGCCCAGCTCAATGGCCTTGACGGATGAAGTATCGAGCCAGCCATGTGTCGCGACATAACCGTTTTTCGCATCAATGCCTACGGCAATTTTTGCCCCATACTTTTCTATCATTTCGATCGCAAACTCAGGATTGGAAACGGCAATACTGCCGATAATGACACGGTCGACGCCATTTTCAAGATAGTGGAGGATGTCCTCTTCCGAGCGGATCCCGCCGCCAATTTGAACCTTTGCATCTAGGTTTTGTGCTGCTTCAATCACAAAACGATCATTTACACGCTTGCCATCTTTGGCCCCATCAAGATCCACCATATGAATCCATTCGGCCCCAGCTGCTGCAAAGCTTTTTGCCATTTCAAACGGAGAATCCCCGTAAATGGTTTCTTTATCATAGTCCCCTTGAAGGAGGCGCACACATTTGCCGCCCCGCATATCGATTGCTGGGTAAATCGTTAAACTCATCGAACCGCATCCCTTTCCACAGCCATTTTTAAAAAGTTATCCAAAAGAGCCATCCCAAGCCTGCTGCTTTTTTCAGGATGAAATTGCATGCCAAAGATATTATTTCTTCCAACTACTGCTGACACTTGTTCGTGGTAATCTGCCTTTGCCAGAAGGGCATCGTTGTTGTCGGCATCAACAAAATAGGAATGGACGAAATAAACATAATCTTCATTTAAGTTTTTTAATAGCGGAGATTCCTGGACAAATTCAAGACGGTTCCATCCCATATGCGGTACTTTGTATGTTTCGCCTTCTGGTGTGGTACCCGGAAAACGGCGGACCTTTCCAGGAAGTAAACCTAATCCTTTCGCAGGCCCATTTTCTTCACTTTCTTCAAAAAGCAGCTGCATACCAAGGCAGATGCCTAATAAGGGCTTGCCTGTAGCGGAGAACTCCTTTATGGTCTCAACCTGCAAGCGTTCCATTGCATCACGGAAGGAACCCACTCCTGGGAGAATTAACGCATCGGCATTGAGCAACTCATTTTTATCCGCGGAGATGAAATAGTCCGCCCCTAGCCGCTCGAGGGCTTTGCTGACGCTGAACAGGTTTCCCATCCCATAATCTACGATTCCAATCATTTCTGTCACCTTCCTTTGTCGGTATTTGTCCCGCTCGCTGTTAGAGCATCCCTTTGGTGGATGGCACTCCTTTAATACGTGGATCAACGGTCGTTGCTTCGTCCAATGCTCTTGCTAATGCCTTAAAAACAGCTTCAATCATATGGTGGGTGTTCTGACCATAATGGACGATGACATGGAGATTCATTCGAGCCTCAAGAGCAAGCTTCCAGAGGAATTCATGAACAAGTTCAGTATCAAACGTTCCGACTTTTTGACTTGGAAATTCTGCGCGCATTTCAAGATGCGGGCGGTTGCTTAGGTCAACAACTACTTGTGCAAGCGCCTCATCCATAGGCACAAATGCATTTCCGTAACGCTTGATGCCGCGTTTGTCACCAAGGGCTTCGCGAAGCGCCTGGCCCAAACAAATCCCGATGTCCTCAGTTGTATGGTGGTCATCGACCTCGATGTCCCCTTTGGCATCGACGGTTAAATTAAACTGTCCGTGCTTGGTAAATAAGTCTAGCATATGGGTCATGAACGGGACGCCGGTCTCCAAATTGGACTTGCCTTCTCCATCTATATCAAACGCTAGTTTAATTTGTGTTTCACCTGTATATCGTTCAACACTTGCTGTTCTTTCCATATCTGGTGCTCCTTTAACCTATTTATTTTTTAGCCTTGTCTCAACCGCACGAGCGTGGGCCTCGAGCCCTTCCATTCTGGCGAAGGCAGCGATTTTTGCTCCGTTCTCCTTCAATGCCCTTTCACTATAGACAATCACACTTGATTTCTTTTGAAAATCATCAACATTCAGCGGGCTGGAGAACCGTGCTGTCCCATTTGTCGGCAAAACATGGTTTGGTCCGGCAAAATAATCGCCGACCGGCTCTGAACTGTACCGCCCGATAAAAATAGCGCCGGCATGACGAATTTTCCCCAGCAGCTCCATCGCGTTTTCGGTAATCACTTCAAGATGTTCTGGAGCTAATTGATTCACCGTATCAACCGCTTCGTCGAGATCAGCTGTTACATAAATCGCACCGTATTCAGCAATGGCACGAGAAGCGATATCCTTGCGCGGCAATTCAGCAAGCTGTTTTTCCACTTCCTCGGCAACCGCCTCTGCTAACGCAATCGAAGGGGTCACAAGAACACTGCAGGCGCGCGGGTCGTGCTCGGCTTGCGATAACAAATCCGCTGCAACCTCATCAGCCCGGGCGGTATCGTCCGCTAAAACCGCAATCTCACTTGGACCGGCAATCATATCGATATCCACATCGCCAAAGACTTCGCGTTTGGCTAGCGCGACAAAGATATTTCCAGGGCCGGTGATTTTATCAACAGCGGCAATCGATTCTGTTCCGTAAGCTAGAGCAGCAATCGCTTGAGCACCGCCTACTTTAAAAATTTCTTTGACACCAGCTTCTTTTGCGGCAACTAACACCGCTGCCGGAAGTTTTCCTGATTCATCTGGAGGAGATACCATCACAATCCGTTTCACCCCAGCCACCTTTGCCGGAATGACATTCATTAAAACTGAGGATGGATAGGTCGCCGTGCCCCCTGGTACATAGACACCAACCGAATCAAGCGGGGTTATTTTTTGACCCAGGATCGTGCCATTCTCTTCGGTTGTCATCCAGGAAGGACGGAGCTGCTTTTCATGAAAAGACTTAATATTCTCCGCCGCTTCGCGCACGATTTCAATATACTCCTGATCTACTTCGGCGTAGGCCGCCTCTATTTCACTTTCGGTCACCGAAAAAGATGGTAAGTGAACGCGGTCGAATTTTTCCGTATACTCTCTTAATGCCTCATCACCGCGATTGCGGATTTCGGTAATAATCCCTTTTACAACGGCGAGCTGCTCGGAGGTACCTGCTTCAATCGACCGTTTGATGGAAACCAGTTCATTTACTCTTAAGATTTTCATCTCTATTGTCCCCCATTACACTACTTCGCTAAGTCGTTTCACCATATCATCGATTTGTTGATCTTTAAGGCGGTAACTGACAGGATTGACCACAATCCGTGAAGTTACATCCTTAATTCTTTCATACTCTACAAGTCCATTTTCCTTTAAGGTCCGTCCGGTTGACACAATATCAACAATCCGGTCAGATAGCCCGATAATTGGAGCAAGCTCAATCGAACCGTTTAATTTAATAATTTCAACCTGTTCCCCTTGCTCACGGAAGTAAGCCTCAGCCACATTCGGATATTTGGTGGCGACTCGAGGAGCAACGTCATTCATTTTCGTATCTGGAAGGCCGGCAACTGCCAAATAGCAGTAGCTGATTTTTAGATCGAGAAGTTCGTAGACATCGCGCTCTTCTTCGAGCAATACATCCTTCCCGGCAATTCCGACATCGGCAACGCCATGTTCTACATAGGTAGCGACATCCATCGGCTTTGCTAAAATAAACCGTAACCCTTCCTCGGGTACGTCAATAATCAGTTTCCGCGAATCATCAAATTCCGGCGGCAGTTTATACCCCGCTTTTCGGAGCAGTTCTACGGCCTCTATAAAAATCCGCCCTTTTGGCATCGCAATTGTTAATAGGTTACTCATTCGCGCGCCCTCCAATTAAATAGGTTGTCTCGGCAAACCGTTTTGTAAACGCATCAAGATTTCTAACGCCCGTGATATCCTGCAGGACAGCCTTTTGCCCTTGCTCATGCATGCTTGCAGCCAGTTCGAATGCTTCCTTACGTCTTTCCTGACTGAAGAAGATGCAGTGTGTGGTGTTTTCTAACTGCCCGCCTTGAAGTGCTTCTAGAAGCATATCCATTCGGACAGCAAAACCAGTCGCGCTCGCCGTTTTGCCGAATTTCTCTATTAAACTATAGCGGCCGCCATTCCCGATTGGGAAGCCCACATTACCGGCATAGGCTTCAAAAAGGATTCCGGAATAATAGCTCATATGGCTGACAATCGTAAAATCAAATTTCACATATTCTGCCACGCCATAATCTTTGATCACATCCCACAATTCCTTTAATTCTAGGATGGCCTGTTTGCCTTTGTCATTCTCGATGATATCGAGAGCCAAGCCAATGATCTCTTCTCCCCCTCGCAATTCGAGAAGCTGTAAGAGTCTCTTTTTATCAATAGATGACAGCGGAAGCGAGTTTACGTGCTCGCGGTAGCCGACATAATTTTTTTCAAATAAATATTTTCGTAATGTGGTGGCCCTGCCATTTGTTCCAAGGATTTGAACAAACAGTTCGTTCGCAAAGCCTACATGCCCGATTGAGACTTGGAATTGCTCAAGTCCTGCTTTTTTTAAGGAAGAAATCAGCAGGGCAATTACCTCTCCATCACAAGAAACAGTTTCCTCATTGAGGCATTCAACGCCGATTTGTTCAAATTCTGCCGGACGTCCGCCTTCGCGCTGCTGGGCACGGAATACATTAGCGGAGTAGGCTAATCTTACGGGAAGGTCCTCATTTAAAAGCTTTGAAGCGGCTACCCGGGCAATCGGGGCAGTCATATCAGGTCTTAGTACGACGGTATGCCCTTCTTTGTCGAGCAATTTAAATAACTGCTGGTCTGCGATTGCAGAGGCGGCTCCAACGGTTTCGTAATATTCAAGTGTTGGGGTTTCGATAAATTGGTAACCCCACAGTTTCAGGGTATCTGCCATCGAAGTGCGGACTTGATGCTTTTTTTCATATAGTTCTGGCAATGTGTCCCGCATTCCCAGCGGCTTTTCAAACATAAACAAGCGGCTCATTCTGCTCATCCTTTATCTTCAGATTTGCGATTATTTTAAAAATCCTTTAGTCTGCTAATGTGCTAATAAACTAAAGTTTACCTTTTTACTTTCGACACGTCAATCAAAAACACTTAAGTTTCTTATATTTTAAACTAGTTTTACATCGAGTACGCATAAATTTTGCAAATTTTCGCGAGATTCAGCAGAATTTGTTTCATTATAGGAACAAAAGCGCAAGCGCCTTGATCAGGTAAAAAAGTAGTTCATTTTTCCCTAGCCCCGACAAGCATAAGACGAGCCGGCCGAAAGGTTGTTTTTTAACCTTTTGGACGGATTGGCTTATGACCTCGAGGGGCTAGGCGCTGGAGCTGGACGTGTCTAAACCTGTAAAAAGTTGTCCACAAGTAGTAAATCTATATTTTCCTTGAACA
Source organism: Neobacillus drentensis (assembly GCF_036965645.1). Lineage (GTDB taxonomy): Bacteria > Bacillota > Bacilli > Bacillales > Cytobacillaceae > Neobacillus > Neobacillus drentensis_D. The sequence continues at coordinate 42,506 of NZ_JBALPZ010000003.1, read as the reverse complement.
CAAAAAAACACCCCTGAATAGGATTCAGGAGTGCATTTTCATATATTACTGGAATTTCGGATTGCTTTTTACTAGCTTTACTGACGTTACATTACTTGTGTTTCCAGCTGCATCTGTAGCTGTGAAAGTTAACACTGTATCGTGTGTCTGAGCTGATTTAAATGAGATCGTGAATACTCCATTTTGACCTGCTGCAGCACTGCCTAACAGCGTTTTCCCATTATAAACTTTTACGGTTGAACCTGCTTCCGCTTTCCCCGTTACGCTCATAGCTGGGGCAATGATTTGTCCAACGACTGGTGCATCTGGAGCTGTAATGTCTTTTATCAAAATCCTGCCTTCAATTTTTGCAGAAATTGGTTGCCCTTTAAAGGACTTAATATAGTTTACAAAGGCATCCAAGTCAGAAGACCATGTCGTACGGTCTGTACCCTGCTTAAGAACCACGAATCCATCTCCGCCGTCTGCCATGAAGTTATTGACGGTTACAGAATAAGTACTATTAGGGTCAATCTTTTTACCACTTGGCAAGTAAATATCGATGACCTTTTGCCCAAGTGGTAATAAATCGGACCAAGTGTACTTCAAACCTGAAATTTGCATAATCCGGTTTCGATCAGCTGCAAACTGCTGATTCAGTAGAGTTCTTACTTGCTCACCAGTGATTTTCTCTGTCACGATATCATTGCCGAATGGCTGGATGGCGAAAAGTTCTCCCCATGTAATATCTCCAGCATCCTTAATATCATCACGGATACCGCCGATATTCATGAACGCAAAATCAGTACCGGTTGCATCTCTCATGCCATCTGCGATCAGGTTTCCTAGCGGCGCTTCCCCTGCTTCATTAGTCGTACGTGAAATTGGTGCAGCTGCTTGCCCTACAACTTGATTCGTGATAGGTGCCACATCTGCCTGATATTGATCCATTTCTGCCTTAATTTTTGCATCAAGATGGGCAGCATCTTGGAACGTTGTTACAATCTCCGCCTTTTTCTCAACAATATCCTGCGTAACTGGATCAATCGTTAAATCAACATCAGAGAATGCTGTTCCATAAGAATAAGATTGAACAAGCAGTTTACCGTCTACAGTGGAGTTCAGGTATTTATGGTCATGCGCCCCAAAAATAACATCCACTTCATCATCGACTGCCTTGGCGATATCGACTACTTTTCCTATAGGGTTAGTACCGTCTGTCGCGGAAGTACCAGGATCATGGGCAAGAACGACAATCGATTTAATTCCTTGGGCTTTTAATTCAGCTGTATACTTGTTGATAGCTTCTGCTTCATCTGTAAATTTAACTCCGGCCACACCACTTGGCGTTACAATGCTTGGCGTTTCAGTTGTCACAACACCGATAAAGCCAACTTTCACTCCGTCTACTTCCTTAACTACATATGGAGGCAAGATGAGCTCGTTTGTATCCTCCTTCACGACATTTGCCGCTACATAAGGGAAATCTGCTCCTTCAAACACACCATACTTCTCAACGGTTTTTGGATGGGCACCGCCGTTAATCAAGCGAAGCATCTCGGTTACACCTTCATCAAATTCATGGTTACCAATGGTACCGACATCAAAGCCAAGTTCATTCAGGATTCGGATGGTTGGCTCATCTTGTAATAAGGCGGAAACAGGACGGCTCGCACCAACAGCGTCTCCTGCTTGTACCATTAAGGTGTTCGAAGGATTGTCTGCTTCTCTTTCCTTTAGGTAACCAGCTAAATATTCAATTCCGCCGGCAGGTTTTCCAGCTACAGTAGTTTTATAGTCTAATTGTCCGTGTAAGTCGTTTATACCAAGTAATTGAACGTGAACATCTTGATTTAGCGAGTATTGTTCAAAACCGGAGCCATCGGATAATGGACCTACATCTTTAATATTTGGAGTAGATGCTAAAACATCTTTTGCAGCTTGTGACGATTTAAAGGTTAATGTTTTCGCTGCTCCACCCACAGGAGCGATTTTCCAGTTATTATCTGCAACTGGATTTACAACCCCTTGTGCCTTAATATAATCCATCAAAATCTGACGGTTTTCTAAAGGAGAATCTACTACAACGGCTGCCTTTCCACCTTTCGTTCCTGGGAAGTTCCCGCCGCCGCTGGCACGATAGTTATTGGTCGCAACGATAAATTTTTGATTTGGATCAATCGCTGATCCATCCATATTGGTAAAATGAATGATACGGTGAGCATCTGGGTTAGAAACTTCACCTGTCGTATAGTTATATCTTGCTGGCTGTGTAACATCGATTTGGTATTTAACTCCATCAATCACATCAAAATTGAATGGCTGGAACCCATAATCGATTAATTCTTGTGCGTTGGCATTAGTAGGATCAATTCTGTTGAATTGTGAGGCCGACATTTCTAGCCATTCTTTTACTTCTGCACCTGTTAATTCTACAGCTTTTAATGTGTTGTTATATAAATAAAGGTCATTGGCACTCTTAATGGAAAGGTCGCCTTTTGCAATGTTTGTATAATCGGTTGCTCCTTGGCGGCCGGCTTTGAATGGTGCCCCTGCTGAAATGACGGGAACATCTTCAAGATCTGGACGGTTCTTATTAATCCAGCTCTTAACATAATCTGTTTGTGCATTGTTGACAATTTGGATGGTTGGGTCGTCCATTACCCGAGAGAAATAGCTGGACATTGGTGCACTTGTTTCTCCAATTTTCCCGCGTACATATTCAAGGGTTGCTTCGTGTACATCTTTAACCGCATTTACAATTGTCTGATCCTCAGCAGTAGCCGGTGTTACAGGTCTATCAACAGAGCGTGAAGCAGCTTTATCCGCTGTCCATTTCCCATCAGCATTTTGAACTAATGCCAAGTCAAGAACACCAAGGTTATTGCCCCAATAACCCGCTTCTACTGCAGGTGTATCATTAATAGTACCCTTTGAAGTATCAAGGCCTGGCAGATCAGGATTTGCTATATTGCTTCCTTGGTGAAATTCTTTACCAGCTGGGAACGCATAGTGGGCATGTCCGAATAATAGGGCATCGATGTCAGCAACTTTACTTAATGTGAATACGGCATTTTCTGCATCCACCTGGTTTTCGTTTGTGACATCACAGCCAGAGTGGGCAATGGCTATAATCACATCTGCACCATTATCTTTCATTTCTTTCACATATTTTTTGGCAGTTTCAACAATATCTTTAACAATAACCTTTCCTTGAAGGTTATCTTTATCCCACTGTAAAATCTGAGGTGGAGCGAATCCTATAATTCCTACATTAACTTCTTGTATATCGCCATTTTTGTCTTTTATCTTTTTCGGAATGATTTGATATGGAGTAAAATAGTTAACATCATTGGATGGATCACTGTCATGATCATCTTTATAGATATTTGCGTTAACAATTGGATATGGAGCATGTTCTAAGGTTTTATCCAGAAAGTCTAAACCATAATTAAACTCATGGTTTCCGACGATTCCACCATCATAGTTTAATAGACTCATAGCCTTAAACATTGGATGAACCTCGTCATCTTTCAGAGGGTTAACTTTTGCAACATAATCGGCCATCGGATTCCCCTGGAGTAAGTCACCAGCATCAAACAGCATCGAGTTACTTGGATCTACCTCTGCTCTTGCTTGCTGAATCAATGTTGCCGTCTTTGATAAACCGTAGTTAATGCCATTCGAGGTATCTTGGTAGTAGTCATAAGCCATTGCGGCATCATGCAGATCGGTTGTTTCCAAAATCCTTAGAGTGGCTGCATTAGCTGTCTCTGCTGCTTTTGCCTTGTACGGAATTGAGGGTGAAACAATTGTGCTGAGTATCAAAGCTGTTGCGGCTAATTTACTATATCTATTAATATTCTTCTTTTTCATTTGCCTCTTCACCTATCCCCTTTGATCAAATTTTCTAGCTAAGACCTCCGTTTTCTTTATCTTTCTGATAATCCTCTCCTTTTTTAAGATTCAGAAAAATTTTGTCCTTCGGCTCCCAATCAGCCAATGATCAGGGAAATTCTCTTTGTCTTTTTCTATAAGCCAAAAATCGACAATCTTTTAATAGATGGACTACATTCTATAAAAGGTCTGAATCTAATAGATTACCATGCTCTACCATTATAACGTTCCAAATCAAGAACAAAAACGCGACTCAATTCCTAATTTATGTAAGAATTTATTTAAACAACGTAAAAAAGTCTAATCATATTTGACTAGACTTTTTTACATTTTTATAGATCTGGTCGTCTGACCAGCGTTTTTCTAGTTCTTCTTTCGTATAAATGACCCTCATAGGATTTCCTCCGACGAAACATCCAGGCGGAACGTCCTTATGAACTAATGTTCCAGCTGAGACTATCGCTCCATCCCCTATCGTTATACCAGGAAGAACCGTAGAATTGGCCCCAATCATGACTTCATTCCCAATTTCGACATTCCCAAGCCTGTATTCCTTAATTAAATACTCATGGGCGAGAATGGTCGTATTATAGCCAATAACCGTATTGCGGCCGACACTAATTTTCTCAGGAAACATGACATCGAGCATGACCATTAGTGCGAAGGAGGTTTGCTCCCCTACCTTAACTCCTAGAAAGGTACGATATAACCAGTTTTTCATGCTCAAAAATGGTGTATACCTCGCCATCTGAATGACGACAAAATTTTTAACAACCTTCCAAAATGGCACCGTCTTGTAGACGTGCCACAAAGAGTTCGCCCCCTCTACAGGATAGCGGGTCGTATTTCTCATCTTTCTGTCTCTCCGAGAATGGTTAATAAGTCAGTCATGTTCTCTAACATGTAATCAGGTTCATAACTTGCTACGTAGTCCCGGCCTTTAATCGACCAAGCTACACCAGCTGTTAGCGTACCAGCATTTTTACCAGCTAAAATATCGTGGAAATTATCGCCGACCATCATCGTTTCTGATGGAATTGACTTCAACTGCTCCAAGGCATTAAGGATCGGTTCTGGATCCGGCTTTGTCTTTTTCACATGTTCGTAAGCAACGATGACTTCAAAAAACTGCTCCAAATTCATAAGACGTAAGCCTTTAAGTGTTACGTCCAAACGCTTGGTTGTCACAACCGCTAGCTTATAGCCGCGCTGCTTCAACGTCTGAATCGTTTCTGTCACCCCAATAAACTCTTTTACGAGTTCATCATGCTTGGAGATATTATACTCACGATAAGCGGCGACCATTTCCTCAACCTGTTCCGGTTCCGGAGTCATTCCTCCAAATACCTCATGGAGTGTGGGGCCAAGGAAAGGGAGCACATCCTCGCGTTTATACTTGCTTGGAAAATATTTTTCCAGGGTGTTCAAGTAAGTGGAAATAATTAATTCATTCGTATCGATTAAAGTCCCATCTAAATCAAATAGTATGGTTGTGATTTTGTTGGTCATAGCTGAATTCCTTTCTCATTAGCCTAGTGCCAGCTATTTTAATTCGTTTGATCTAAGTAATGCGCTCCGGCTGGATTTTTCGTGCGTCGATAAACAAAAATGCCCAAAGCCACTACAATCAACGCAATCGAAATGGTTTGCGCCATTCGAAGGTTTCCAAGCATCAAACTATCTGTTCTAAGTCCTTCGACAAAAAAGCGGCCGATGGAATACCAAATAACATAAGATAAAAACAGTTCCCCGCGGCGGAAATTCACGCGGCGCAGCAGGATTAATAATAAAAAGCCGATGAAATCCCAAACTGATTCATATAAAAAGGTTGGGTGATAATAGGTCCCATTAATATACATTTGGTTGATGATAAAATCAGGTAAATGCAAGCTTTCAAGGAATCCTCTTGTTACTTCTCCTCCATGGGCTTCCTGGTTCATGAAATTGCCCCAGCGGCCAATCGCTTGTCCAAGAATAATGCTAGGCGCGGCAATGTCCGCTATTTTCCAAAAGGAAATCCCTCTTTTTCTGGCAAAAACGATGGTGGTGATCACAGAACCTATTAGGGCACCATGAATGGCAATTCCCCCATTCCAAATTTTCGGGATGTCTGCCGGATGACTGCCATAATAATCCCATTCAAATATAACGTAGTAAATCCTTGCCGAAATAATCGCGATGGGGATGGCCCAAAGCATTAAATCAGCAAATGTATCCTTTGGTAATCCTCTACGATTGGCTTCTCTAATCGCCAAATACAAAGCAAGTGCTAATCCGGAGCCGATAATAATCCCATACCAATGCACTTGAATTGGACCAAGTGAGAAAGCGATCGGGTTTAATGGCTGTATATTTTCGTTCATCTTTTTCTCTCCTTATTCGTGGTCTCCCTCTTCAATTACATCTGACAAGCGGTCGGTAAATTGCTGGGCTGCATTGACACCCATCCGTTTTAAGCGGAAATTCATGGCTGCCACTTCTATAATAACAGCCAGGTTTCGGCCTGGGCGAACTGGAACCGTCAGCTTTGGAACATCGGTATCAATGATCCTCATTTTTTCCTCGTCCAAGCCAAGGCGGTCGTATTGCTTTTTCGCATCCCAAATTTCCAGATTCATAATGAGTGTAATCCGCTTATTGCTGCGGACCGCTCCTGCACCAAACAAAGTCATCACATTGATAATCCCTAAACCACGGATTTCTAATAAATGTTCGATTAAATCCGGTGAGGTCCCCACCAATGTATCTTGGTCTTCCTGACGAATCTCAACACAATCGTCTGCCACGAGCCGGTGCCCGCGCTTTACTAGTTCTAGAGCTGTTTCACTTTTACCAACGCCGCTTTTCCCTGTAATTAACACACCAATCCCATAAACATCAACCAATACGCCATGAACAGCGGTAGTTGGCGCAAGCTTGCTTTCTAAAAAGTTGGTCAAACGGCTGGAGAAACGGGTAGTTACCATGTTGGTCTTTAAGACAGGAACAGATTCTCGTTCGGATGCTTCGATTAACTCTTTCGGAACATCTATTCCCCGTGTGACTATGATGGCAGGTGTGATGTCCGTACAAAGCCGTTCCATTCGAGAAGCACGGTCGTTCGGAGATAGCTCTTGGAAAAATGATAATTCTGTTTTTCCTAACAGCTGGATCCGTTCAGCCGGATAAAACTCGAAGTAGCCGGCCATTTCAATCCCCGGACGAGATATATCACTCATGGTAATTGGGCGGTTAATGCCTTCTTCACCACTGATTAATTCTAAATTGAATTTTTCATAAATATCTTTGGTACGTACTTTTGGCAAGGATATTTCCTCCTCAAACGGATGTATTTTTTTAAAAATTAGTAATAAGAAGAATTCATACCTCCTATTTTAGCATTTTTTGAAAAAGAACCAAATGGTAGTTATCCAAAAAAGGAAAAAGGTGCACCTCTATTAGTAAGAAGTACACCTTTTTCTGTTATTTCTTAGCTCTTCTTGATGGCTCAAGGAGCGTTTTTTGAATAATGACATTAATGAGCGACATCAATATGACAAAGAATAATGCCATACCAAACCCATTAATTTCAAAGGCGGGACCCATTAAATAATCCGTCAACTCAAGCGTAATGGCATTGATCACAAACAGGAAAAGCCCCATGGTTAAGACTGTGACCGGTAAGGTAAACAAAATCAACAGCGGACGGACGAGTATATTTAAGATCGATAATAAAACGCTCGCTTCTAGTGCGGCTACGAAACCGGTCAATTGAAAGCTTTCATGAAAATAACCGGCGAGTGCCATAAATAATACCGCATTTATCAAACAACCTAGCAGCCATCTCATTCAATAAATCTCCTACTTTTCTTCTTGTGATTGGTGGATCGTGATGGAACCTGTTTTCGTATCGGCATAAATGTGTGCCAGTTTTTCTGGGTGATTAATGGATTGGAAGCGCAGTGATTTTTGGATCATTTCAGTTTTTTCCTCCAGCACTTGAATGCCGACTAAGTTGACGTGAAACCCGCCAAGATTGGTTTTTAAATTCCCATTTACCGGGAGCCCATCAGGGATATAGAGGTCGATTCCGCCCGCAGTCGTTTTGGCCTGAATCAATTCCGCTTGGTTTCCATGTAGATTTAAACTGATATTTCCTTTAAATGAATCTATTTCAAGCTTTTTAAACTCACCGTCAAGTTGGATGGCACCATTAATTGTTTCTGCTTCGACTTTATCAAATTGACTGCCTTTCAGCTTAATTTTCCCATTCGCTGTTTCCAGTTCTGTATTCTTACCAATGAAGCGGTCAAGGGCAATTTTTCCATTCGCCGTTTTTACACGCAGTTCATCTACATTCATTTGTTCCCCAGTAATCGTGCCATTAAACAATCTGACCCGCACTCGGTTATAAACGGCTTTTGGGACGTAGACAACGGCTTCGACCTTCATCCATTTCTGCTGGGTGATAAATCGTAATTTTTCGTGTTCCACAGTGAAAAGGACGTCTCGTAAAAAATTTTGCCGGGCTTGGTCTTGATTTTCCACTCGGTATACCTTTGCCTGACACTCAATTCTGACATCAGGCTGATCCCAGCCTACGAGCTTGACGGCTCCGTTCGCGACGTCAATGTCGATATCTTTTATTGCGGCTTCCCCTTGATGGAAAATATGCGAGATATCCACGGACTGGGCGAAGTTTAAATCTAATTCTATGTCTTTAATTTTTTTAAAGGCTAAATCCACAAATTCAAAGATTTTGTCCTTTGTAGATTGATATTTTGCTTGGAACGGCTCTTCTTTTTTGGCTTCCTCAAATTGGACGGTGGTGGACAGTTCATTGACAAGCTGCGCCTGCTTTTGTTCCATTGATTTCTCTGCTTTTTCCAGTTCTTCGAGGAGTTTTAAGGCTTCATCGGCCTTTATTTTCCCTTCCTCGACCATTTGTAAAATCTGTTTTCTTTCCTCTTTCATGTTTTCCACCTCTACCTAAATGAATTTGTTACTTTTAGCTTATTCAGCTGTTAATACCTTTACGCCTTTGACAATGTTCCAGATGATGACTATGAGCCAAAGTAAAATGAGAACGATGATACTCAGAATGGTAAAAATAGGGATGCTGTCTAGCTGAGAAGTAAAGTCATAGAATACCGCCAACACTAGGAGAGGGGTCAGGATTAATGGTATTAGGTGTGATACTAGTGATTTTTTGGCATGCCCTTTGGTTTCTTTGTCCCCTGTGGCTAAATAGACGACTAAGGGGAAAATAAATCCGGCGAAAAAGATACTAAAGTAGCACAGACTGGATAGGACTTTTCTTGTCTCCATACGTTTATCACCTCTCTCTTTTATTACGAGTTTAGTATGGGAAAGGTTTCTTTTCTATTTGTTATTTTTAAGCGCGGCTTGGATGGCGGGTTGGGGATTTTGGTTTGTTTCCGCGGACTTTTGGATTAATTCCGTCGGATTTAGTGTTTTTTCCGTCAGAATTGGGATTATTTCCGTCTAATTTGAGATTATTCCCGCCAACCGAGACGGCGCGGTTCTGGTTTCCGTTAGATTTANNATTTAGTGTTTTTTTCGCCAGTTTACGAATTTTTTCCGCCAGATTTCGGATTTTTTCCGTCTAATTTTAGATTTTTTCCGCCAGCCTAGTTGGTGCGGTTCTGGTTTCCGTCGGATTTTTATTTTATTCCGCCTATTTCAGGCGTATTTCCGCCTAATTTCAGATTAATTCCGCCCATTTTTGCATTTTTTCCGCCAACCTAGTTCCTGCTAGACTCGGAACCCCACAATTTCTAATTTATTCCACCAACATTCTATCTTATTCCGCCAGTTTTTAGATTTATGCCGCTATTTCAAACTCTTTACTTTCCTAGTGCATAAAAAAAGCTGAAACCAGCCAGGTTTATAACCTGTTGATTTCAGCTTTTTCTATGCTTTAATCGCACTCTTCTCTTCAATTTGCTGTTTCATCCGCTCGCGATCGCGTGCAAGGATTGGTCTTAAATATTTTCCGGTATAGGATTCAGCGGTCTCTGCTACTTTTTCCGGCGTTCCCGTTGCAACGATGGTTCCGCCCTTGTCTCCTCCCTCGGGACCGAGGTCGACAAGATAATCGGCCGTCTTAATCACATCGAGATTATGCTCAATGACCAGAACCGTATCGCCATTTTCAACCAGCCGCTGTAAGACAACAAGCAAACGGGAGATGTCGTCCACATGAAGCCCGGTCGTTGGCTCATCTAAGATATAGAACGTTTTACCATTTGAACGGCGGTGCAGTTCTGAGGCAAGCTTAACACGCTGAGCCTCTCCCCCTGACAGGGTCGTTGCCGGCTGACCAAGTTTAACATAACCCAAACCTACATCCAAAATGGTCTGCAGCTTACGGCTGATTTTTGGAATGTTTTCAAAAAACTCAACTGCGGCCTCAACTGTCATATCGAGGATGTCCGCAATATTTTTTCCTTTATATTTCACTTCTAGGGTTTCACGATTATAACGTTTGCCGTGGCATACTTCGCATGGAACATATACATCAGGTAAGAAGTGCATCTCAATTTTAATAATTCCGTCACCTCGGCAGGCCTCACAACGGCCGCCCTTGACATTAAAACTAAAGCGGCCTTTCTTATACCCGCGCACCTTCGCCTCATTCGTTGATGCAAACACATCACGAACATCATCAAAGACGCCGGTGTAAGTGGCCGGATTCGAGCGCGGTGTTCTGCCGATTGGGGATTGGTCAATGTCAATTACCTTTTCTAAATGCTCCATACCCTTAACCGTCTTGTGTGCTCCAGGTTTGGTTTTCGCCTTATTCAGTTTTTGCGCCAATGATTTATGAAGAATCTCGTTAATAAGGGTACTTTTTCCGGATCCCGATACGCCAGTCACGGCTATAAACAGACCAAGCGGAAACTTCACATTGACATTTTTTAGATTATTTTCAGATGCGCCCTTGATTTCGATAAAACGGCCGTCCTGCTTCCGGCGTTCAAGCGGAAGCGGAATGAATTTTTTCCCAGATAAATATTGACCTGTCAGGGAGTTCGGGTCGGCCATTACTTCTGCCGGAGTTCCTGCGGAAACAATCTCACCGCCATGTATTCCTGCGCCAGGGCCAATATCAATGAGATAATCGGCAGCAAGCATCGTATCTTCATCGTGCTCGACGACAATCAAGGTGTTGCCGATATCACGCATGTTTTGCATCGTACCGATTAACCGGTCATTATCCCGCTGATGGAGACCAATGGACGGCTCATCCAAAATGTATAATACGCCGGTTAGGCGCGAGCCAATTTGTGTCGCAAGCCTAATCCGCTGTGCTTCACCGCCGGAGAGTGTCCCAGCAGTACGGCTTAGGGTCAAATAATCTAGTCCAACATTAATTAAGAAGCCTAGCCGTTCACTGATCTCACGGAAGATTAACGCAGCAATTTGCATTTCTTTTTCCGAAAGCTTTAATTCTGAAAAAAATGATTGAGCATCCTTAATCGATAGGTCTGTTACTTGAGAGATATGAGACCCGTTAATTAATACAGCCATCGATTCCTTTTTCAAACGGTAGCCTTTACAGGTTGGACATGGCTGCTGACCCATGTATTTTTCCATTTGTTCACGGATAAAGTCTGAGCTTGTCTCTTTATAGCGACGCTCAACGTTACGCATTACACCCTCAAATTGGATATGTCCCTCACGGAGCTGCCCAAAATCATTTTCATAACGAAAATAAATTTTATCCTTGCCGGAACCGTAGAGGATTTTATCCATTTGGTGGTCGGGGATGTCTTTAACAGGCACATCCAGATCAATTCCATAATGATCACAAACCGCCGCCAGCAGCTGCGGATAATATTGTGAGCTGGTTGGCTCCCAAGGGGCAATGGCATGCTGTTTTAAAGTCAGATCCTTATTAGGGATGACTAAATCAAGATCCACTTCCAGTTTTGAACCAAGTCCGTCACAGTCAGGGCAGGCCCCGAATGGACTGTTAAAGGAAAACATCCTTGGTTCTAATTCACCAATCGAGAAACCGCAAATAGGACAAGCATGATTCTCACTGAACAACAGCTCTTCCTCGCCGATTACATCGACGATGACATTTCCTTCCCCCAGCTTTAAGGCTGACTCGAGCGAATCAGCAACACGGGCAGAAATGCCTTCCTTGACGACAATACGGTCCACTACTACTTCTATTGAATGTTTCTTATTTTTGTCTAATTCGATTTCATCACCAAGATCAAGCATTTCTCCGTCGACACGAACCCGGACAAACCCTTGTTTTTTGATGTCCTCCAATACTTTTACATGAGCTCCTTTTCGTCCCGATACAACGGGGGCAAGGATTTGCATTTTGGTCCGCTCTGGATATTCAAGAATCCGGTCGACCATTTGTTCAATCGTTTGTGAAGAGATTTCAATCCCATGATTTGGACAAGTAGGATGTCCGACTCGTGCAAAAAGTAATCGCAAATAATCATAGATTTCCGTTACCGTCCCAACGGTTGAGCGCGGGTTTCGGCTTGTCGTTTTTTGATCAATCGAAATCGCCGGGGATAATCCCTCGATCATATCGACATCCGGCTTATCCATTTGACCGAGAAATTGGCGGGCATAAGCAGACAGGGATTCCACATAACGGCGCTGCCCTTCTGCATAAATCGTATCAAATGCGAGCGAGGACTTTCCTGAACCGGAGAGTCCCGTCAGTACCACAAGCTTATCTCTCGGAATGGTGACATCTATATTTTTCAAATTGTGGGCGCGGGCGCCTTTCACAATCAGTTTTTCCATTGCCATTTAACGTCATCCTTCCGCTTTCAATTCCAATAATAAATCACGAAGCTCGGCAGCACGTTCGAAGTTGAGTGCTTTTGCTTCTTCCTTCATTTCTTTTTCCATTGTCATTATCAGTTTTTCTCGTTCCTTCTTACTCATCTTGCCGAAGGATGCCGCTGGTTTATACTCTTCCTGATCCTCCGCGGCTTGAGTCGCACGGATTACATCACGGATTTCCTTTTGAATTGTCTGCGGTGTAATGCCATGTTTTTCATTGTATTCTTCTTGGATGGCCCGGCGCCGCTTTGTTTCACTAATTGCCAGCTCCATCGAATTGGTGATTCTATCTGCATACATAATAACATGGCCATTGGCATTTCGGGCGGCCCGGCCGATTGTTTGAATTAACGACCGTTCCGAACGAAGGAAGCCTTCTTTGTCAGCATCGAGAATCGTGATAAGGGAAACCTCGGGAATATCGAGTCCTTCCCGGAGCAAGTTGATTCCGATCAAAACGTCATATTTTCCAAGACGCAGCTCCCGGATAATTTCAATCCGCTCGAGCGTCTTGACTTCTGAATGTAAATATTGAACCTTTATCCCAATTTCTTTCAAATAATCAGTCAAGTCCTCTGACATTTTCTTCGTTAACGTCGTTACGAGGACACGTTCATTTTTCTTAACTCGGTCCTGTATTTCACCAATCAAATCATCAATTTGTCCTTCAATTGGACGGACTTCAATCGTTGGATCCAATAAGCCTGTCGGGCGGATAATTTGTTCAATCATTTCCGGTGTATGCTCAAGCTCATATGGTCCAGGTGTGGCCGAGACAAAAATGGCATTGTGGACATGCTTATCAAATTCATCAAAGGTAAGCGGCCGGTTATCAAGTGCCGATGGCAGACGGAAGCCGTGGTCGACCAGCACTTGTTTACGGGCCTTGTCTCCATTAAACATACCCCTGATTTGCGGTAAGGTAACATGAGACTCATCAATGACGATCAGGAAATCTTCTGGAAAATAGTCAAGCAATGTATAAGGTGTGGAACCGGCCGGCCTTAGGGTCAGGTGACGGGAGTAGTTTTCAATCCCGGAACAAAAGCCCATTTCCCGCATCATTTCTAAATCATAACGGGTACGCTGCTCAATCCGCTGGGCCTCGAGCAGTTTATCGTCTGATCTTAATTCCTCAAGCCGTTCCTCGAGTTCTTTTTCAATATTCTCAATCGCTAGACGCATTTTTTCTTCACGTGTGACGAAGTGGGATGCCGGGAAAATCGCGATATGTGAACGTTCCCCAATGATTTCACCTGTTAACGCATCGACTTCACGAATGCGGTCAATTTCATCACCGAAAAATTCTACGCGAACACAGTGTTCATCGCGGGAGACTGGGAATATCTCAACGACATCCCCGCGGACACGGAAGGTTCCCCGTTTAAAATCGATATCATTACGTTCATATTGGATATCCACTAAACGATGCAGAAGCTGATTCCGTTCAATCTCCATTCCTGTGCGAAGCGATAACACCATCTCGCGGTATTCTTCCGGCGAACCGAGACCATAGATACAGGACACACTGGCGATGATAATGACATCTTTCCGTTCAAATAACGACGAGGTCGCCGAGTGGCGCAGCTTATCAATTTCATCATTGATACTGGCATCTTTTTCAATAAAGGTATCGGTTTGCGGCACATAAGCTTCAGGCTGATAGTAATCATAGTAACTGACGAAGTATTCTACCGCATTATTTGGGAAAAATTCTTTGAACTCACTGTAGAGCTGTCCGGCTAATGTTTTGTTATGGGCGATCACAAGGGTTGGTTTGTTCACTTCTTTAATGACATTCGAAACAGTAAAGGTCTTCCCTGTACCTGTCGCGCCAAGCAGGGTTTGATGTCGTTTATTATTTTTAATCCCTTCTACTAACTGGCGGATCGCTTCGGGCTGATCACCTTGGGGCGAGTACTTTGAAACTAATTCAAATTGGTCTTTCACAATTCATTTCCTCCCGTAAAAAAATATCACTCTCAGGTTTAGAAACTGTTTATTGTCCGGGATGCTGCTAAAAAATGGATTCTCGATAATTGCATATTAACATTCTACCACATTCCCCCAAAAACAAACCAACAATATGCGAACTAACATTCGTTTTTTGATTAAGTTTTTTCAATTAAAAAAAGCCTGCTTGTTTCCAGGCAGACTTTCAAAGAAGTTTAGGTTCTAGCTATTTTTAATTGCGCGCGGTTTCATCTTGGCTGCCAGCCAGAAGCCGGCCGTAAGCGAAAAGGCATCAATAACAATCAGGTAAAAGGTGTCGGTATAGCCTTTGTAAACTGACCCAGCAATGAGTGCCACGGTTAAAACAAGGCCGATAACGCGATTGTAAGTGACCCGTGAAAAAAGCAAAACCATTAATCCGGGCATCGTTAGTGCCGAAAATATCCTAACAATCTCAAACATGGGCACACCTCATTTATTAATCTCGTTAATTATTTATTCTAAAAACTAATCCATAAAATTGCAACTAAAATATCCCTTAAACCTTAGCCTTTTCTAGACCAGCCGCTGCCTTTTGCTGTGATATTAAACTAACAATGATAAAACCTAAAAAAGACAGGACTATCGGCATGACAACCGTATGCAGTCCAAAGGCATTTGGATAAAAACGATCTAATAGAATATAAGAACCCATTCCAATAATCATCGACGTGATTGCTCCGTACTTATTACCTTTACTCCAATACAAACCTAAAATCACTGGCCAAATAAACACTGACTCCAGCCCGCCAAAAGAAAATAGATTTAACCAAACGATCAAATCAGGTGGACTTAACGCAAGGATAATCACGATAATCCCAATAATGGCCGTTACACTGAAGCTTACTTTTTTGATTTGTTGGTCCTCAGCATCCGGCTTGATGTAATTCAAATAGATATCTTTTACCAAAGCCGAGCTCACCAAGATCAGCAAGGCATCGACCGTTGACATAATCGCAGCCATAGGTGCCGCAAGGACAATCCCGGCAACAAACGGCGGCAATACTTTCATTGATAACAATGGCATAACCGTATCACCGATTTTTATACCCGGAAGCACCGGGCGGGCAAATACACCAATTAAATGCATGCCGAGCATAATAAAGCCGACAACAATGGTCCCGATTATAATGGCGTTATGCATAGCTTTTGAATTTTTATAGGACATCGCCCGAACCGTGATTTGCGGCAGGCCTACAACCCCAACACCAACCAAAATCCAAAATGACGAAACATATGCCGGGGTTAAATTATGTTGGGCGCCAAACGGGCTGATAAGGTTCGGATTCTCCGCCGCTAAATCAGAGATGATGTTCGAAACCCCTCCGCCTGCTTTAATTGTCGCAATTAAAAGAATCAGCGTTCCTGCAAACATCACGACCCCTTGAACGGTATCGGTGAGCGCAACCGCACGAAAGCCACCGACAATAACAAACACCAGAACAGAAAAAGCAAAAATCAGTAAGGCGGTTGAATAAGGCATGCCCGTCAACGATTCCACCAGACGTGCCCCGCCAATCCATTGCGCCGTCATCGATGAAAAGAGGAAAATAATGATACTTGCCGCTGATAAGATGACAACGGTTTTACTTTTATAACGTTCCTTTAAAAAATCGATTAAGGTGATCGCCTTATACTGACGGGCCACAATCGCAAACTTTTTCCCAAGGACCATTAAGGTAAAATAGCCGGTCACCAGCTGTGAGGTGGCGAGCAGCACCCAGCCCAGACCTTGAGTATAGGCAATTCCCGGGCCGCCAATAAAACTACTGGCACTACCGTAAGTGGCCACCATGGTCATCGCCAGGATGAACCCGCCCATTTGCCGTTCTCCTAAGAAATACCCTTCTAAAAAGGATTCAGATTTGAGTACCAATTTGTTTGACCAAATCCCCACTGCAAAAATAATCAATAAGAATAGAATCAATGGTGTAATAACAGCCCAGTTCACTTGTGTTCCTCCTCATTTGCTTCAAAGGGTATATCTTGGAAAATATACTTTACTGTTACAATTACAAGAACAATCATGATGATGGAGCCAAGAATGCAGCTGTAAAAGAACCATGCCGGCAGGCCAAACACATATGTATAATCGTTGACATCTGTCGAACCAAGTCCATAACCAAAGCCGTACCACAAACCAAAATTAATAATAACTAAGATAACTCCAATCAGCGCTTCTTTATGTGCAATCTTAAAACGCTTGTCCATCGAATCCGCAGACTTCTTCACACTGTTTCACCCCTAGTATGTATACCTATTTAGATAAAATTTTTCCAAGTTAGAACATTTTACCACAAACATAAAAAAAACTACTACCCTGCATATCTAGGCCCCAAAAATAAAAAAAGAGGAGAATAGTCTCCTCTTTGCACGCATTTCACTCATTATCATTCTGATCTTTTAATTATACAGCATACGATTAATTCCTACATATTCATCATGTCATGGCCGCCTGAGGAACTAGAACCTAAGGAAGGATCAATCATTCCGAAAATCATGGCAATATGGGCTACAACCAAGAAGATACTAACAAAGATTGCATGAATTTTAAGTTTCTCTTCTTCTGTTCTATTTCGATAGATAAGATTTAGGTCAAGTAGTGCCATACCAAGAAATGGAATAATACCAAGCAGATAGAAAGTAACAGCGACTACATCAATCCACCCTTTCCACTCTCCGTTAACCGTTAGAGGGATATAGGCTGCTTTCATTAGGTAAATAAATATACCTGTAAAATAGAATCCCGCAAAAATCCCAGTTACTTTATTCAGTTTTTTCAAAGCACCATCTAATTTTCTTGTGTATAATATAGCAATTTCCGAAATCGCCAAGATTTCTGCACAAATGACAGGAACCGCCATAAAAATCAATAAATTCCAGGGCTGATTATCTGCGAGTAACCCCATATAATGCGTCATATTCATGTTAACCTCTCCTTTATGTCTCTTTACAGTTAATATAATAAAAAAGTATGCAGAAACTTAGCAGAAACTTTGAAGAAAATGTGTAAAGTGTCGAAAAAGACAAAAATATACCTTAATCCAAACACCAATCACTATTTGCAAAAATAACGGTTTGCCATAAGATTAAAATAAAGTTTCAAGAGCCTTAAATTAAGTAGGTGAATTTTTTTTAAAAAGGCTGTGTTAAAGGTTATTCTTGATTTTTAAACGATGTTGATTGGAGCGGAAGGCGCTCGACTCCTCGAAAATGCTAACGCATTTCCTTCGTGCGTGGGCGGATTCGAGGATGTAAAATCAATGTCCTGCGGGAGTACGGGGCAGGGTAGACCCCACAGGCGCTTAAGCGCCGAGGAGGCTCCACGGCACGCCCGCTGGTTTGCTGAGCGACTGGAGCGGAAATCAACAGCCATGTTTAACACAGCCAAAAAATTAAATCTGCAAAGTTTCTTCAAAATTTTACTCTATTATAAAGATATAAACTTTTGTTAAGGGGGCGGAGATATGAAGACGATTTTACTTGTGGACGATGAAACTCGAATGCTTGACCTTTTAGGACTTTATATAGCTCCTTATGGTTATAAATGCGTGAAGGCTACCTCAGGAAAAGTGGCTCTAACTTATTTAGAAAAAGAAATGATTGACTTGGTAGTTCTTGACGTTATGATGCCAGAGATGGATGGTTGGACGATCTGCAAAAAAATAAGGGAGTTTTCAGATGTCCCCATTATTATGTTAACAGCACGGAGTGAAACTCCCGACGTTATCAAAGGTTTAAAATTTGGAGCAGACGATTACGTAACAAAACCTTTTAATGAAGGGGAGCTACTGGCTAGAATCGAGGCATTGCTAAGAAGATCGAGAAAGTCAACAGAGGACAAGCGTATTTTAATTTTTAATGGCCTAGAATGGAAGGAAGAATCAATGGAATTAAAATATAAAGGCCAAGTCATTTCGGTTACCCCCAAAGAATTTGCTTTAATTGGTTTGTTTATAAAAAATCCTCAAAAAGTGTACTCTCGTGACCACTTGTTGTCATCAATATGGGGGCTTAGATCCCAGATAGATGATCGAACGATTGATTCCCATATTAGGAATTTACGAGAAAAGTTACGGAGTGCAGGGTTCCCTATTGATAATCATCTTTTTACAGTCTGGGGTATTGGGTATAAATGGGTAAAGGAAAATCCTGAAAAGAACTATAAATGAAAAGGTTTGGTATCTTACCAAACCTTTTTTGAATTTCTTCTTCATATCTACAATTTTACTTTTTGTAAACGTAACGCATTGAGAACAACGGATACTGAACTGAATGCCATTGCTGCACCTGCTAACCAAGGTGCTAGGAATCCAAGAGCAGCGACAGGTATACCTAGAGTATTATAAGCAAGGGCCCAGAACAAATTTTGCTTAATATTACGAATCGTCTTCTTACTCATGAAGATTGCATCTGCAATACTATTCAAATCCCCACGAATAAGCGTGATATCCGCTGCTTCCATGGCAACATCCGTACCTGTTCCAATAGCCATTCCGATATCCGCAATGGCAAGGGCTGGAGCATCATTGATACCATCACCAACCATGGCAACCTTTTTCCCTTCTGCCTGCAATTTCTTGATTTCCTCAGCCTTTCCTTCAGGAAGAACCTCAGCAATAACCTTTTCGATACCGACTTGTGATGCTATAGCTTGAGCTGTCTGTTGATTATCCCCAGTAATCATAATTACTTCTATTCCCATATCCTTGAGGCGGCTTATGGCTGATTGGGATGTTTCTTTAATGGTATCCGCTACAGCTACCATCCCAGCGTATTGGTAGTCGATAGCGACGAGCATAGCTGTTTTACCAGCCTTTTCTAACTCGTTCATTTGACCAGAAGCCTCTTCTGCCGCTACATTGTATTTACGCATTAATTTCCTAGTACCAATTAATAGTTCTTTAGCTTCGACAGTTGCTTTAATACCAAACCCAGGGATCGCTTCAAACTCTGTTACATCTTTTAACGGAATCTCTTTATCCTTAATTCCTTGAACAATTGCTTGAGCGAGTGGATGCTCTGATTGTTTTTCGGCAGAACCCACTAATGATAATAATTCATCTTCTATTTGATTTTGGGCTGTTACTACATCGGTTAAAACAGGTGTTCCATTTGTAACGGTACCCGTTTTGTCTACAACAACAGAAGAAATTTTATGGGTCATTTCCAAATGCTCGCCACCCTTAAATAGAATGCCATATTCTGCTGCACGACCTGAACCGGCCATAATAGATGTTGGCGTTGCCAAACCTAATGCACAAGGACAAGCGATAACTAAAACGGCAATCAATTTTTCAAGTGCATCTGCAAAATCGCCAGGGTCCACCCAAACATAACAAACGATAAAGGCTAATACTGCTAGAGCAACTACAATAGGCACAAATACACCGGAAATCTTATCAGCAAGACGCTGGATTGGTGCCTTTGATCCCTGCGCTTCCTCCACTACTTTAATAATCTGTGCTAAAGCCGTATCTTTGCCCACTTTTGTTGCCTCGATTAATAAAAATCCATTTTTATTGATTGTAGCTCCAATTACCTCATCACCAACGGTTTTATCAACTGGAACACTTTCACCCGTAAGCATTGATTCATCAATGGCGGAACGCCCTTCTAATACTTTCCCGTCTACCGGTATTTTATCACCCGGTTTAATATGAACAATATCACCAACAATCACTTCTTCAATTGGGATTTCTTGTTCTACACCATCTCTTTCAACTATCGCTGTTTTTGCTTGAAGACCCATCAGTTTCTTAATGGCTTCTGATGACCGTCCTTTCGCCTTTGCTTCAAAAAGCTTCCCAAGAATAATCAACGTAATAAGAATGGAACTAGTTTCATAGTAAAGTTCTACGGAATGATTCATACCACCGATAGACATTAATGATAAATATAAACTGTAAAAATAAGCGGCGGATGTTCCTAAAGCCACTAGAACATCCATATTGGCACTTTTATTTTTTAAAGCTTTATAAGCTCCAACATAAAATTGTTTACCAATAAAAAATTGTACTGGGGTAGCTAAAGCTAATTGCACCCATGGATTCATAAACATTTTGGGAACCCAAACAAATGAGGTGAATGAAAAGTGTCCCACCATGGCCCATAAAAGCGGGAAGGAAAGGATGGTCGAAAAGATAAATTTCCCTGTTTGTCTTTCAATCTCCTTTTGGCGATGGTCACTTGTTTCTTTTGTATCTTCCTTTATTTGAGCACCATACCCAAGGGTTTCTACCTTTTTAATAATTTCACTCGGGTTTAAGACCGCACTGTTGTACTCTATAGTCGCTTTTTCAAGTGCCAAGTTGACATTTGCTTTTACGACACCATTTAATTTAGTTAAACCCTTTTCTATTCGTGCAGCACAAGCTGCACAGGTCATTCCGGTTATAACCAATTCCGTTTTTTCATTAACAACCTCATAACCAAGATCTTTAATCTTTTTTTCAATTTCTTCAATATTTATTTTTTCTGGATTATATTTAACATTTGAACGCTCTAAAGCCAGATTCACATTTGCTTCTTCCACGCCTTCTAATCTTTTAAGACCCTTCTCAATTCTCACCGCACATGCGGCACAGGTCATTCCTGAGATTTGCAGATTTGTTTCTTTTACACTTTGACTCATATAAAGCCGACTCCTTATACCCCATATAGGTATGTTTTCCTTCGAAAGGAACGTGCTATCACCTAGCACGTCTTTTCAATCTCTTTATTTCACATCATAGCCTTGATCTTCGATTGCTTCTTTAATTTGATTTAATGAAACCTCTTGATTATTAAACTCAACATCTACTTTAGCACTTTTTAAATCAACTTTAACGGAGCTGATACCATTAAGAGCACCAACACTGCTTTCTACGGCTTTTACACAATGACCGCAAGACATTCCTTGAACATTTAATGTTATTTTTTCCATTTTGCTACTCCCTCTCTTATGACAATTATTTTTTTATTAATCTTTGAATAGTGGTTAACAATTCATCTACAACTTCATGGTCGCCCTCTTGAATTCTTTCCACTACACAACTTTTCATATGGCCTTCCAAAAGAACTTTCGCAACACTATTTAAAGCTGCCTGGGTAGCTGCAATTTGTGTAATCACATCATCGCAATAGGTATCTTTTTCAATAAGACCTTTTATCCCACGAATCTGTCCCTCAATACGATTTAATCTTGAAACAAGATTCTGTTTTGTTTTCTCCGAATGATGACTTTTTCGGTTTGATGTTATAGGAGCACAGTGATCATTAGAATGATTCAGGCTTTCAGGATTATCATTATTCATTTCCATCCCTCCTTCAAATTGAATTTACCATACCCCCCTACCCTATGTAAATAGGCATTCAATAAATTTTATTGTTTTAAACTCGACTTTCACAATTTGTCCATATATCCAGGTCACTGTGAAAGATGATTGTTCAAAATGAGACATTGCTTCTATATTAACTTTAGCAAATAAATATGGAGAATCTGTGCATTTATCCTTTATTTCAAACTATCATTATATAAAACTACAAAATATTACAAATTCCTTACAGTTAGGTTACGTTTTTCGACATATTATATAAATTTATCTAATCAGTATGTAAACTAAAAGTACAGATAGAAAATTAATTAGCAAGGGGATACACATGAAAAAGAAGTTTATAGCATTAGTTACAGCTACAGTATTCGGGACATCCTTATATAGTACGTCAGCCATGGCTGCGACAATCAAAGTTAAAAGCGGGGATACTTTATCTAAGTATTCTAAACAATATAATATATCAGTTTCAGAGATTAAGACGGCTAATAAATTATCAAGTGATAGAATCTTTATAGGTCAAAGTTTATACATACCTGAAAAAGGTACGGTCGTGACTAAACCCAGCACCAGTCCATCTTCAGTAGTATATACGGTAAAATCTGGTGATACCTTATCATCAATCGCCAAGAAATATGGGAAAACTGTAGCACAATTAAAATCGTGGAATGGATTAAAATCGGATTTAATTAGAATAGGTCAAAAATTAAAAGTTAGCAGTGGTACTGTCACATCGCCAGTTGCTCCAACTCCCACAGCCGCTAAACCTGCAGTGTCCTTCATTAATAAAACCAAGTTGGTTCAAGACGCAAAAACAGTGATTGGCAGCCCCTACAAATGGGGAGGAAATACTCCAAGCGGATTTGATTGCAGTGGATTTATTTACTATGTAGTCAACAAACAAAAAAAGGTCTCTCGTTCGACTGTTGCTGGATACTGGAACATGATGAAACCTGTGTCTACTTTATCTGTTGGTGATTTTGTCTATTATGAAACGTATAAAGCTGGACCTTCACATATGGGAATCTACGTAGGGAATGGTAGGTTTATTCATTCTGGGTCCCAAGGAGTTGAAATTTCCGACATGAATATCTCTTACTGGAAATCTCGTTATCTCGGAGCAAGACAATTCTAGTTTTAAAAGTCCTTATCTTATTGATAGGGGCTTTTTTAATTGTCTAACGAACTTAGTAACATCTAAAAAAAGACTAGATTTTAAATGGCTGCTTAAAAAGAGTTATTCCTTGGTTCTAGGGATAAATTAACCTAAATCATTCACAACTTCTGCAAACTTTCTTCACAATAGTCATTTAAAATAGTTGTATTAAAACAAGAGGTGTACCGCATGAAAATATCCATTAAATTAGGTTTGTGGTTTTTTATTTGTATCGTTTTTATCGAAGCTTTTTCTATGATTTTCTTACATAATAAATTAGTACACTCACAAGTTCATCAGGAGCTAAGTGCACTTCAGGCACGAGGCAATAGTCACCGCGCTGTATTAGAAATCAACTCTGATTCAGCAACCTTACATCATATTGGTTTAATGGAGTCGCAGACTGATACAGAAGTGGTGATTACAGATACAAATGGGGGAATTTTGGTTTCTTCGGCTAAGATCAATAAGAATATCGAGGATTTATTAAATAAACGGATGAATAATATTCCTAGAAACGGTAGGATTCTTCAACCGGATTGGCAAAACGAAAAATATATTGCAACGGTTTCTGCATTTAATAATAAGGATGGAAAAAAAGCTGGATACGTGTATATGTTCAGAAAAACGGATGAAGTTCAAAAGTTAATCTCGGAATTGAACAAACATTTACTTTTGGCCTCATTATTAGTCCTTATCTTTATCTTCATAACGGTTTTCTTTTTATCTAAGGCCGTCACCAAGCCGCTTATTTCAATGAAGGAAGCAACAAAAAAGCTGAGCAAAGGGGATTTTTCCGTCACACTTCCACCTCCTTCTAAAGATGAACTTGGTGAATTGTCACAATCCATACAGACGCTTGCAAATGACTTAAACTATTTAAAACAAGAGAGAGATGAGTTTTTGGCCACTATTTCTCATGAACTTCGAACTCCCTTAACTTATATTAAGGGCTATGCTGATATAGCTAAAAGGAAGGAGCTTGATGAAGCAGAGAGATTTAAGTACCTGGATATTATCCATGAGGAATCTCAACGTGTGAGCGAATTACTTAAAGAATTATTTGATCTGGCAAAATTGGACCAAAATACGTTTTCGATTTCTAAAGAAAAGGTTGATTTATGTGTTTTTTTACAATCCATTTATCAAAAGGTTTTACCGGCCTTTCATCATAAAGGAATCGAACTGAAGTTAGTTTGTAACCAAAATATTGATTTCAGTATAGACCCTTCCCGCTTTGAACAAGTTCTATTAAATTTGCTAGATAACAGTCTTAAATATTCACAAGAGAATACAACCACGTATTTACAAGTAAGTGAGGAGAATGAAACAATTAAAATGACCATAAAGGATCAGGGAATAGGCATTCCCCAAGAAGATCTTCCTTATATTTTTGACCGTTTATATAGAGTGGAGAAATCCCGATCAAGAGTGACCGGCGGGTTTGGATTGGGCCTTGCTATTGTCAAACAAATAGTGGAAGCTCACGGAGGAGAAATTTCTGTTGAAAGCGAAGTTGGACATGGAACAAGCTTTACCATTAGCTTAAAACAGTAAAAATTAGCCCTAATATTTAATTCTAGCAAATACACTGTTCTAAAGAGACAATGAAAAAATAAAAAACTTTATAAACCCATTAAAAAAGAAGGAGAATCTCCTTCTTTTTAATGGGTTTACCATTTTTCCTCTATAGGGACCAATAAGTTATGGTATCTAAAACTCCTAAAAGGAACATCAGGGCACCAGCAATTCGTTGAATAACCATCCCCAATTTTCTCCCTTTTTCAATATCACGCCACTGCCGCCAAGGTACCAAATGAAGAAGATGACAATTAAGAGTGGAATAGCTGTTCCAATGGCAAACGTGGGCGGCAAAATAAAACCGTATGGACTAGATACCACTACTGGCATTAAGGTGACAAAAAATAATACAAACATAGTTGGGCAAAACGCTAGTGAAAAACTAAGACCTAGCATAAAAGACGCAAATGGATTTTCATGTTTGTATTCTTTTGAAAGCTTTAATAGTTGGAATGTCCCTTTAAATTTGAGAACCCCCAACATAAACAAACCAACAAAGATTAATAATGGCCCCATTATTCTCCGCAGCCATGGAAAATATAATGGGAGACTTTGTTCAAATCCTCTTCCTAGAGTCCAAACCAAAACACCTAATAAAGAAAAAGCTACTATTTTTCCTATAGTGAAATAAGTTACATCTTTCCAGGCAATTTTCCTTTGAATAGAGCGGTTGCCATAAAGAGTTACTGCACTAATATTTCCTGTAAGCTGACATGGTGCAAGTGCTCCTACTAATCCCAAAATTAAGGCAAACACAATGGGCCAAGCTTTTAAGCTATTGGCCATACTAAAAAATGGTCTACTTAATACCGCACTTATTTGGCTAAATAAATTGTACACGATATCACCTATCAATAGAATTTAATAAAAATAGATTAACATAAAAAAATTCAGAAATTGTGGCAATGATATGAATATCAAATATTATGGGGTCGATATTGCAAAGGAAAAAGGGATTGCACGCAACCCCTTTTTCCTAAATCATATATAACATTTTTTCATACAATTCCTGAATTAATTATTTAGCAGAAAGTTCACTTTCTGTTACCCACTGATGATTGGTGACTTTATCTCCGCCAGTAGTTGGAGTGTAATCAACCATATATACCGTTGTTTTTTCTGCTGAATCGATGGTACCAGCCGCACCTTTCATACCATCCATGTGGTCTGCTTCTATGGTAACTTTTGTTCCAGGTTCTAATGTTTGGTCACCAGCATCTTTAATTTCTTCTTGAATAACCCATTTATGATTTTTTACCGGTTCTCCCCCTGTAGTCGGTGTATAGGTAACAGCATAAGCAATCGTATCATATGCTCCTACAATGGTTGCTTCTGCACCGTTCATGCCCTCCATATGATCTGCTTTTATAATGGCTTGGCTTCCTACTTTATAGGTTGGGTTCTCTGCTTTTTTTAATCCTTCCGGAACTTTACCTGAACCAGAATGGTCCATATCACCCATGTCCATACTTTCATGGGCTGTATTCGAACTTTTATCAGAGCTCTTTTCATTACTATTATTAGAGCAAGCCGCTAGCATGAACATGAATAACAAAGAAACAATTCCAAACAACCATTTATTAGTTTTCATTTTAAAACCTCCTAAATTTTGTTACAAATCTATCCTACTATAAAAATTTGCAGAAAGTATGGATTTTCATATAACCAAAGTAGGAATGTTTTATCTTTTGGCTGTGGTAAAGGTTATAGTTGATTTTGAAATGATGTTGATTGGAGCGGAAATCAACATCCACGTTTTTAATAAATGTAGAGTTTCATTAATGTACAATAAAAACCTGTCCTTGGAATTAAATAAGGACAGGTTTTTTAACATTTATAGGATCTTTGCATATTGTACTGCTTATATAGTATCAGCTGGTGCTTGGGAACAAGAAAAGGTTCCTTTTTCGATTTGAACGGTGGTGTGTTCAATTCCAAATTGGTCATGCAATTCTTTACTTACCCGCTGTAACAATTGGTCGTTGTCCGTTATATCCGATCGGACAAGGTGCACAGTTAAGGCTGGCTCTGTTGTACTCATTCCCCACACATGTAAATCATGTACTTCCATCACGGTAGGCAGATTCGTTAAATACGTTTTTAATTTTTGAATATCAATCCCATCCGGAACGGCATCCAGAGATAAATTTAAGGATTCACTTAATAATCCCCAGGTCCCTATAAAAATAACAATTGCAATCACGAGACTGACAAGCGGGTCGATCCATTGCCAGCCGGACCATAGCATAATAAAACCGGATACAACAACTCCTAAAGAAACCACTGCGTCAGCAACCATGTGTAAATAAGCACCGCGAATGTTTAAGTCATTTTTCCTGCCAGACATGAATAGGAAGGCAGTAATCGAGTTAATGACAATTCCAATCAGTGCTACAATGATAACGGTCTTCCCAGCAACTGGGGCTGGAGAGGAGAAACGCTGAACGGCCTCCCATGCAATAGCCCCTATGGCTACGAGTAGAAATACTGCATTAAAAAGAGCTGCAAGAATCGAACTTTTCTTAAAGCCGTATGTCCGCTTGATGGTAGGGGCTTTTTTCCCTAACCACACAGCGATCCAAGCAATCACCAATCCTAGAACATCGCTTAAATTATGTCCTGCATCGGCTAGTAGTGCTAGTGAGTCGCCAAGTAATCCATAAATGACTTCTATAATGATAAAGATTATGTTTAAAGTGATACCAACTCCAAAGGCAAATCCATAATTTGCTGGAGTGTGATGATGATGACCATGTTCGTGTGAATGGCCATGATGGTGATGATGACCCATGTTTATCCCCCCAGAGCTCTTAGTGTTAAGTTGCTCTATTCTCTTTCTAAAACGAAAATATTCCGATTAAGGCTAGTCTTTTCTAATCTTTATTTTCCCATTCATCATTTCTCTATTCTTTCACTTTGAAAAGGATTCGTTTCCCTTTGCTTTCACCGTTGTCTTACTCACGGCCAGCCACCTCTTGCTGGTGAGAAAACGCAATATGGATTAATTGTTTGACGTGTTCATCATCAAGGGAATAATAGACAAGTTTTCCCTCTTTACGGTATTTCGCAAGACCGAGGCTTTTCAAGTGACGCAAATGATGAGAAGCGGTTGCAGTTGTGGCGCCGACAATATGAGCGACATCACAAACACATAGTTCTTTTTCAAGCGTTAGGGCAAAAGCAATTTTCAGGCGGGTTTCGTCAGATAGTGCTTTAAAAAGCTTGGTTACATCGAAGATATTTCCTTGTGTGATCTGCTGCTTCACTCGAGTAGTTTTTTCGCTATCGACACAGGTAACTTCGCAAACATCCTGTTCTTTCAACCTTCGTCACCTTCTTTATTCAAATATCCGTTTTATTATATGATATTCAAATGAGCATTTGAATGTCAATAAAATTGTGTGAAAATATTGTGATATTGATAAACCAGTGTATACTACATTATTCAGTAGAGTAAAAAATGTTTTAGTTTAAATTGAGCTATTTATGCCCGCCTTTTCTTAACTTAAGCTACTTCGGACTCCCTTCATGATTATTTACCCAATAATCCTGTCTGAACCTCTACCTACTTCGGACGATTTTGCCTAAAGTTCGGAGGGGGCTTGTCAAAAATTTCGGAATGGGGTCCGTTTACCTGTACCCTTTTAACAAAAAAAAGAACCCAATGGGTCCTTTTCATTATTTAAAAACAGGTTCCTGCAGTTCTTCCTTAAACATCGCTGTGAAACGGTCCACTTCAATTGCGTACCTTGGACGCCGCTTTACTTCACGATAAATTTTACCGATATACTCACCAATGATCCCGATTCCCATTAACTGCAGCCCGCCCACAAACCAGATCGAAATCACTAACGATGTCCAGCCAGACTCAGTATGCCCTAAGAGTTCTTGAACGATCGCGTAGCCGCCCACCAATGCACTAACCAGAACAGCGAGAAAACCTAAAAAGGTAACAAAACGAATCGGCGCTACACTGAAGGAAGTCATTCCATCAAAGGCGAAGGCGATCATCTTTTTCAACGGGTATTTTGATTCTCCCGCCAGCCTTTCTTTTCGATCATAATAGACCTTTGCAGAGGTAAATCCAACTAAGGGTACTAAACCACGCAAAAACAAATTGGTCTCCTTATATTTCAATAGTTCATCCAATGCCCGCTTACTCATCAGCCGAAAATCGGCATGATTTGGGATCAGTTTAATGCCAATCCGCTCCATGAACCGATAGAAAAATAAAGCGGTGTTCCGTTTAAAGAAGGTATCTGTTTCGCGACTATCCCTCACACCATAAACAATATCGATCCCTTCCCAGTATTTCTCAACAAAGGTTTCAATCACATTGATATCATCCTGAAGATCGGCATCGATCGAAATCACGCAATCGGAGTATTGATTGGCAGTTTCGAGACCGGCAATGAGTGCGTTCTGATGACCAACATTGCCGGCTAACTTCAGCCCGGTAACAAAGCTATTTTTCTCGCACTCGCTCTCTATCATGTTCCAGGTTTGATCCTTACTGCCATCATCTACAAATAATAGTTTACTATTTTTTGAAACAAGCGAATCCTCGATTAACTGTACAATTACTTTAGTCAATTGCAACATGGTTTCATTCAATACCGCTTCTTCGTTATAGCATGGAACCACAATCGTTAAGATTGGTTTATTCTTCATCTGAAATTTCCCTCCCTACATGACTTGATAAAGGTAAATTTTCCAGGCTGAATCTTTTTGGTTAAAGGTCTTTTTCAGTTCGCAAACAGTCTTGTAATGGTCTGACTCAGTGCATAGGCGAGCATCGATGGAAAAAGATGATGAAGCCACTGGATCCCGCTGAACTCCGTCCCAAATGCATTCGCGGCAGGCCGTTGATGCTTTGCGGAATAACAGAGATGCCTATCTCTTTCTAAGCATATTAGTCTTTTTCAGGATCGTCCCTTCCACACTCTCATACATCCCAATGGTTCTTTCAATCAATTTGTTCAGTTTGTCTGATTGAACAACTAAATAATGTACTGCCAAGGCAACGCTAACCCCAATCAGCATTCCCGCAGTGACATCCAATGGATAGTGGACGCCTGTCCAAACTCGGGACAAGGCGATTCCTGCTGCTAAAACCAGCCAAATCCAGCCATCACGTTTGATCCAAATCCAAATAGCTGTTGCGATTACAAATGCTGCTGTCGCATGGTCACTTGGAAACGAAGCATTTCTTGCATGGGGAATCAGCCAATTAACATGATGGGCTACAAAAGGCCGGGCCCGGTAATAAAAGTGACCGATCACCCCGTTGAGACTGAGGGCGATACAGACGGACAGGATCACCTCTACGATCATTTTTCGGTTATTAGGTTTTGGATAAAACCAATAAAAAAGAATGGCTGCAAAAAAGAAATACTGGGCCTTTTCGGCTAAAAAAATCATCAATGGGTTTAAAAAACGGTCACTAACGGCCAGATGATTTATGAGTTGAAAAACGGAATAATCTATATGAGACATCTTAATTCTCCTTCCTTATTGTGCACCTGCACGTTGTAATACGGCCGACGAAAGGATGACTTCCGATGCTGCACTTTGCGGCTGCTGGTACAACACATCTAGAATTGCTTCGACGACTGCTTCCTGGCAATCGAGCTCGATCCCACTTTGATAGGAATCGATGGCTTGTTCCCATTCTTTCATTTTTTTAGGATCGTGCAGCACCGTTACTAATTGCTGTTCGATTGGTTGGTCCTGATCAATAACAAATACCAGCTTTTGTTCTTTTAAAAAGCGCATGTTGATTTTTTCCTGTCCTGGGAGCATGGAATGAACAAAGGTAGGAAGCTTCTTGTGCAATGTTTCACTCACCGTTACACCGCCCGGCTTTGACATGATTGCATCCACCTCGTCATAAAGGTCATTCATAGCTGACCTTGAAGAGAGATATGGAAGCGGCTGAATATGTTCAAGATCCCAGGAAAGAATTTCTTCATATAATTTTTTATTTTTCCCGCATAACACGAGATAATCTAATTCAGTTGACTGTTTTAACTCATCCAGCAGCTTACCGATCCCGCCTAAGCCGCTATTTCCACCGGCAATTAATATTTTGGGCCGCGCATGCTGAGTTTTATGAGCCTGGTCGTTCCTTGTAATTTCTCTATGCACAGGAATACCTGTTACCATCATTTGGTGCTTTGGTATCTGAAATTTCTTGAACAGCGTTTCCTTTACCTGTTGGCTGGGCACAAAATGGGCATCAATCCCTGTTTTGCCCCAAACACTATTCACAAAAAAGTCTGTATAGACATTGATGACTGGAATGTGGCATTTCCCTTTCTTCTTTAAAATGCTAAGAAGTTGTGAAGGAAAGCCGTGCGTGCAAACGAGTAAATCAGGTTCTTCCTCTAGCAGCAATTGTTCCAATTTTTTTAAAAATAACGGCTGATACCATTTAAAGGTCTGTTGTTTAGCATCAGGCAAATAAAAGAAATTTTTGTAAGCTCGATTATAGGATTCTGGTGCATAGCGAATCCAATTTAAATAACCGTTGGAAATCATTTTTTCGAGTGACTTATTGGTGTAGCTTAATATATCTATTTTCTTAACTGTAAGATTGGAGGTATGATTTGTTAATGTATCCATTAATGCCTCTGCAACTTGATGATGGCCAGATGGCATTTGTAAGAGTGGTAAAAACAAGATTTTTTTCATTTTGTCCAGCTCCTTACTTTATGTCCTAATTTACTGTACCACTCATTTTTGTGAAAGATGGGTTTTTAATAGATTTTTAATGAAGCGTTCAGAGTTTTTTTAAGTAAAATGGCCCAGTTCAACTTGAACTGGGCTATCATTTTCTTAGGAAAATTCTTTAGATGCCTAATACTCTGATGGCATTTTTTTATAAGATTTCAATCGTTCATATTCTTCCATGGTAATCGTTAAAATGGTTCCATGTTTGTAGCCGTAAGGGAACTTAAATGATTGGTCGGAACGAATAAAGTTTCCTGTTGACATTTTGTCAGCTATAAACGGAACATAACCTTGTTCTTCTGCGGAACAGCCATAAAAATCCAAGAATAAGCACCATCTGCCATCTTCTAGTTTAACTGCTGTTGGAGCTTCATATAGTCCTTCTTGAAGTGCTTCCATGCTTTGATCAAAGTCTTCTATCTTCTCAAATGGTCCCGTTATATTCTCTGATTCCATTAGAATAATTCTAGAAGGATTCTTTTCACTTTTTAAGAATAAATAATACTTTCCCTCTTCCTCATACATGGCAGAATCAATGACTCCACTGTCTTCTTTACGATACAATACTTGCGCTTTGGTAAAATTCACGAAATCTTTGGTTCGAGAATAATAAATTCCCTTTTCCCCGTAGTTATTGCTGCTATGGGAGGATGACCAGTGAATGACGTAATCATCATTCTTCTTATCATAGATCACATCCGGTGCCCACAAACAGCCGAAGTCTTCATCTCCCAGTTTGACCATTCTCTGATCTGACCAGTGAATCAAATCATCAGACTCCCAAAGTACCAGGCATTTGCTTCCGTTTCTGCCGATTTCATCCCATGAATGCTGGTATTGATTCAACATACCGTATGACAAACTTAAGTCTGTTGCTAAAATAACAAATCTGCCTTCTTTTGTCCTTGTAATCGTAAAATCTCTAACTCCTTTATCACCATAATAACTCCATAAAACAGGATTTCCGTCATTTACTTCTTCCCACATAAAGCCATCCTTACTAACTCCGAAGTAAACCTGTTCACCATCCGGTGTTCTCTTTTCCTTAAAGTGCACAAATAAATATGCCTGCATTATTTCCAATCCCTCCAAGGATATTTTTTATAAAAGCTCTTGCACTAGCCATTAGAAACAACTCTCATTTTTTATCCACCATTACTTTTACGACAAACTTTACCTATTTCCTCCAAATCTGATAAATAAAAAAACTGAGCCTATAATCTATCTAAGGCTCAGTTTTTTTATTTTTCTATTTTGATATCTATGATGTTAAACGGGCTCTTTTTCGTTTCCGTAACCATACGTAAGTCATAAATAAGAGAAACGAAGCGATTCCTACACATGGTATATACGCTGGATTAATATAAAAGACCTTTCCTGCAAAAAATCCAGTCGACATAACTGGGATTGTCCATAGAAGTGTGCCTGCTAGGGAGAGCAGCCCAAATTTTCGAAAAGGGATTTGGGTAATCCCGGCAAAATACGGGCTGATTTGCCTTAGTCCTGGCATGTAAAATCCAAATAGAATGGTTTTCTGAACATTTTTTTCGTAGAAACCCACGGCTTTTTTCCAACGTTCATCCGTTATTCCTACATACTTGCCAAACTTTTTAACAAATGGATAGCCTAGAAATTTTCCACAAGAGTACGCGGACAGCATACCGGTAAATACCCCAAGGATGGAGACCACTAAGCTTAATTCAAATGAAAGTTTATGTTCTCCACACAGGATCCCAATGAAGAAGAGCAGAGATTCTTCCGGGGCCGGAATCCCGACGATACCAAAAAATAAGCAGATAAAGATTACGACATACCCATATAAATTAATATAATGCAGGATCGATTCAATAGTCATATTATAATTCCTTTAATGTGATAAATTTCGTCCCCTTATCCATTGCTTCCTTTAAATATATTTCTAGATTTTTAATCATACAGCCTGGTGCATCTTGATCCGCCCCGAGCGTCTCCCCGCAGTCATGGAGCAATAGGATTGCCCCTGGTTCTACTGTTGTCCGCAGCTCCTCCAACAGACCGTTTCTGGCCTTTTCGACCTTCCAATCTCCAAAAATATGCGACCACATAATCTTTTGGTATGGTTTGCTAACGAGCATACTAAAAAGGTTAAAATGCCCCCATGGCGGCCGATAAAAAGTGACCTTTTCATTTGTACATCCCCTTATTGCCAGTTCTGTTAAGGCTAGCTCTCTTTTAATACGAAACGGTGAGCAGATCCAGCTTGAGACATGATGAAAATGATGAATCCCGATCGTATGTCCTTCCTCGCTCATCCGTTTTACGATCTCTGGATAGCGTTGTACCTTACTGCCCACCACAAAAAAGGTAGCTTTAACCTGATACTTTTTTAACAGGTCCAACAACTGCGGAGTATAAATGGGATTGGGGCCATCGTCAAAGGTAATGGCGATAACATCAGACTGAAGCCTTTTCTTGATACCCCAACTATTTATACGAATCAGCACTGTTGGTATGATCGCATAAACTAGTATGAACAAGATCATGAACCCGATGCTTAGCCATAATATCTTCATTATTGTTCCTTTCTCAGCTTTTCGGTAAAAATAATTCCGCCTCTGTTCCTACACCTTCCGTACTGCTGATTTTAATTTCACCGTGATGCTGTTTCATGATATTTTTCGCAATCGCCAGCCCTAGACCTGTTCCCCCGGTTTCGCGGCTTCTAGCCTTGTCCACTCGATAGAATCGGTCAAAGATATTTTTAATTTCATATTCCGGGATGCCGATTCCAAAGTCTTTCACCTTAATGATCGTATTATGTTCATTTTCGTTCAGATACACATCGATTTTGTCTGTACTATATTTAATCGCATTATCAATGATAATAATGATGGCCTGTTTCAACTTTAATTCATCCGCAGTCACCGTAATGGATGGATTAGCGAAGTAAAGGTTGATTTCCCGCTTATAAGCACTTTTAAGTTGTTTAATGATGTTCTGACATAATATAACTAAATCAATTGGCTTGGTATCCAAGTGATTTTCCGATTCAGTATCAGCTAAGTCCAGAAATCTTTCTGTCATTTTTTGAATCCTTGTTGCCTCCGAATGGATGGTTTCAATTGCTTCGAGCGCTTCGGACTCATTACGAATTCCCCGTCTTAATAAATGGTCTGCGTAACTTTTGATTACTGTCAGTGGGGTTTTTAATTCATGGGAAGCGTCGGAAATAAATTGTCGTTGTTTTTCAAGATTTTCTTCCAATCTGCCAATCATCCGATTGAAGGTGACTGCCATTTTTTGCAGTTCGTCTCGTGTATCATGCTGGATGACTATTTTTTTCGGGATGCCGCTCTGCTCGATATCTTCCATGGTATTAATCATATTGGAAATCGGCCTCATGATTAGATTCGATAACCACCGGCCGCCAAGCATTGCTAATAGGGCACCTAAAATGGTACTAGAGATTTGAATCGATAGTAAAACATCCTTTGCCAGTTCTAGTCCCGATAGTTTCTCGCCTATCTCCAATGTCTTAGTCGTTTGACCGTTAGTATGGATAGGGACCCGAACAATTAAAACCTGATCCTCACGATTCTTCTGATGGATGATTTTTCTGACCGCTTCTTTTTTACTAATAAATTTTGGCTTTATTTTTGCTGCCATTTGTTTATCATTCGTTACCTCATTTGTCGTTTTTGAACCTGATTGAACAATCCTAATATAAGAATGCATGGTTAAATAAGGAGTTAATTGGTCTTTTTTTAGGGCAGAGGATTTGTCCAGTTTCATTTCCTTTATCAGGGTATTCGCTTTTTGATAAAGCTCCTGATCTTCCATGTTGACGGTTATTTTCATAAATGAAAAAAAGACAACCGCATTCACAGCCACTAATACACAGAGAATCCAAGCAGTTGTCATGATGTTTATTTTGGTTGTTATCTTCATTTGCTTAATTCTCCTTTATGGTATAGCCAATTCCCCTCACTGTTTGAATAATGGTTGGCTCGGAGAAGCCTTCTTCTACTTTCTTTCGTAAATGTCTGATAAACACATCAATGACATTTGTTTCTCCTTCATATTCATATCCCCAGACATGAAACAGGATATTTTCTCTGGTAACAATTTTATTTTTATTGACCAACAAATAAACCAGTAAATCAAATTCCTTCGGGGTTAGAGTGATGGATGCGTCCCCTCTTGTTACCTCGCGTGTTTCTCGATTTACGGTTAAGTCGTGAAAGGATAAAATAGATTCCTCCGGCTGGGATGCCTTCAGCGCAATGGCATTTTGTCGCAGAGTAGAACGCACTCGCGCCAATAGTTCCTCCATCTCAAACGGTTTGGTTATATAATCATTTGCCCCCTGGTCAAGGCCTGTCACCTTGTCCATCGTTAGGTTTCGTGCTGTTAACAAAATAATGGGAATGAGGTTGTTTTCTTTTCGGACCCTTCTTAACACCTCAATCCCATTCATCTCAGGAAGCATGACATCTAATAGTATTAAATCAGGTTTTTCAGTGAGTGCCGCCTGCAAGCCCGCTTTTCCATCATAGGCGACTACTACCTCGTAACCCTCGTATTCGAGTTCAATTTTTATGATTTTGGCGATTTGACGTTCATCCTCAACAACCAAAATTCGTTGCTGTTCCTGCATTGTAAGCCCCCCTTTTCTAATAAGGTAGAGAAACTTTATTTATTACATCTTCTTCAATTTAGCACTATTTTTTATTAGTTTACTTGATTTAATCAAATTTTAATCTTTTTTTCATAAGGCTGAACTAACAATCATTGGAGACAAAAAAAAGAACAGCCCTTAGCCATTCTCAGTCAAATCACGTTCTACTACTTTATTCTTCAAGCGAGCTGTCAGAAGTAAGGCGAATTTATGCATACCCATCATCAGCACTCCGGCAATGATAAGGTCAACCCTTGTGTTGAATGCTGACGGAAATATGCCGAGCGAACTTAGTCCAGCAGGTGTTATACAAAGAGTTGCCATCATTCCACCTAAGAGCGGGTTGGTTACGCTGCCAAAAAGTCCGCTCAAAATGAGCTGGCTGCAGGCAGGCAGCAGTAAAATTCCACTAAGGAAAGCAAATTGTTTATTCTGTTCCCTTACGATTGGGCGCCATATCATGAAGGATAAAATCAATAGTAAGAACAGATAACTATTGTGAATGAACGGATTTAAGGTTAAAAACGTTAAAACGGCTTGAAGATGATAAAAGAACAACAGGATGGCAAAGGCAACCAAAGCTGCAAAAGGGGATATGCGCAGTTCTTTTATGACCGGCGTGTTCGTTTCTGGAATTCCTAATAAAAAAAGAGGCGGAATGACAAAAAATAATACACTCATCTGAATCATATGCAAGCTGAATAATAGATGATTAAGCGTCGCTAAGGGGCTGCCAATGGTGAGGTAAAATAGGAATAAAGAGAGGAAGAATAATACCGGTTGGGTAGGATGAATTTTGAGTTCTGTTTGCGATCGTAATAATGCAACATAGATAGCACCTATACCAAAAAGACCTGCCATTAATGGAATGTTCCACACTAATTGACCCTCAAATAAAAATACATCGAGCATATACTCTTCCTCCCCCTTGAATCATCCTGATGTACATACGGAGAAAGTCACCTAATAATACCACTTATATGAACTATAGATTATATGATTTCCAGCCCGAAATATTCCCAAAAATACGGGAAACCTTTCGTGAGAAATGTAAAACACCCCTTCCATTATTCACTATAGAAGGAGTGTTTAGATTGGTAATGGTGTCAGGCACCAACGACATCCTGGAGGGTGTGTTTTCGGATTGTGAGGACGAAGTCTGCGAGGAAGTAGAGTCCGACAGCTGACCAGATCCAGGCCCAAAAAGGCTCAATGCTTCCATATAGCGACATTATTCCGGGATGCATCCACCTTATACAAACTAGAGATAAAAAACCCCAGCAGATGGAAAAAGGTAAACAAATATGACCATGCAGCTGAAACGGTGTTTCTGAATAATCCCACCATTGTCTTTGAAATAATTTCTGAAGCAATACCCCGCTAACATACTCAACCAGAGTGGGGATAATAAAACATAGGAGGAGTACATACACCCAATGGGAACCCCGTGGAGTTAAATAAACAAGTAGCACCGGGGCGACCCCATACATGGGTTTAAAGGGACCAAATAAAAAATTCTCCTTAAAAAATTCCCGCTTGGTGAAGTAGTTAAAACTATTTTCAAGCAGCCAGCCAACGAAAGAATAAATCGTGAAATAAAAAAGGATGGCGGCAGCTCCTTCCATCGTAAGTACTTCTACAAGTTGAAGTTCTAAGCCTTTTAACCAACTATGAGTCATGGCTAAACCACCTTTCACGGATAATAATTTCCCGTTTTAGGATTAACCATGAAGATGGTATTTATTCCAGCAAAAAAGGTGCCTGACACCATTTAGGTATCAGACACCTTTATAATAGTTCTAATAGGTAGAAACTTAGTTTCTAATTGTTTTTAATGCTCCGCTCCATGAAACTACTTCATTAAGCATTGCAGTTACATTTGTAAGGTGTAGTTCAGCTGGTTTGAAGACACTGCCGTTTTCGAAGTCAGTGAATAATGACAAAGTTGGGTGTGTACGAACGTCTGCCACTTTTAATTCACCTAAGATGCCGCGTAAGTGTTCAGCCGCACGAGCTCCGCCAGTTGAACCATAGCTTACGATTCCTGCTGCTTTGTCATTCCATGCTTCACGTGCAAAATCAAGAGCATTTTTCAAAGCGCCTGTGATGCTGTGGTTGTATTCTTGAACAACAAATACGAAACCATCTAAGCTAGCTAGTTTTTGATTCCATTCAGCAATCCCTGGTTCTGTACCATCTGTAGTTCCTAAGAATGGCAGGTTGAAGTCTGCGATATCAACGATTTCGTAATTAGCATCGCCGCGTTTGTCAGCAATTCCTTTTACCCATTCGCCTACTTGTGGACTAACGCGTCCTTGACGTGTGCTTCCTAAAATAATCCCGATATTTAACTTTGTCATTTTATTTTCCTCCTCTGGTGTGTTGTTACCAAATAATCGATTTAAAAAACCCATAACTTGCACCGCCTTCTTGATGTTATATCTTAGATGTGAGTATCTCAAAGTTGTTTATTTTTAATTCGAGATAATCATATAATATTGTTTTTATTAAGTCAACAGTTTTTTTTGAGTCGATAATTAATTTCTCTTTCAACTCTTTTTTTCCTCATTCTGAAGATATAACAAAAAGCTCGACAGTTTTACTGCCGAGCTACCAAAATCCAAATTGATCCGTCGATTTCCGCATCAGGCGTTCACCTTCCGCAGGATTGTTTTACGATGCAAAAGAATTAAGCCTTTTGAAGCTGCTTCTCACTATAAAATGCCGGTTTTTCATTAAGGATAATCGCCTCTTTTTGACCTGTTTGCTGTGCCTTTACACATGCATCCGCTGTTACTGCCGCAATATAGCCATCCCATGAAGTTGGTCCTTGAGGCTCGCCCGTTTTGTTGATGGAGTCAATAAAATCCTGGATTTCAACATTATAAGCATCCATAAAACGGTATTTCCAATCATTTAAGATGCTTGTGCTTAGTTTTTCATTCTTACGCATCACGACACTTGAGTATTCAGGTAATTTTGCCACTCCCTCTTCCCCAATGATTTCACATTGAATATCATAGCCATATTTACAATTGACAAACACTTCCACATTCATCACGATTCCGCCCACTGTTTCGATGGTAAATAATTGTGGATCCTGCAGCTTTTCATGTGAGTATTTTGTTTTCCTTGGAAAAACCACTTGCACCGATTTATAGTCATCATTTACAAGCCAGTGAAGCACATCAATTTCGTGGATTAATGTATCTACTACTGCCATTTCCGTAACATAATTTTCATCTACCATTGGATTACGGTGTGCCGCACGAACCATTAATGGCTCACCTATTTCGTAGTTATCAATGGCTTGTTTTAATTGAACATATCCACTATCGTAACGGCGCATGAAACCTACTTGGACTAATTTTTTACCTTGTTTCATTTCTGCTTCCACGATTCTCATACAGCCTTTCGCAGTCGTCGCTAACGGCTTTTCACAAAACACATATTTACCAGCCTCAACTGCAGCTACAACCGTTGCTTCATGGGCAGGCCCCCAGCTTGTAACAATGACAACATCAACATTTTCATCGGCAATGAGTGCTTGATCGTCTGGATAAACGACAGCATCTAATTGATACGTTTCTACCGTTTGTTTAGCAGATTCCTGATTAACGTCCGTGACAGCGACAATTTTTCCACCAGATAATTTATTAGTAATTCGATTAATATGCTCTCTGCCAATTGCACCTGTTCCTACTACACCAAATTTTAAAGTCATGTTGATTCTCTCCTTTATGTTTACGTATTTAATGTGATACACCTAGACAACGCTTTCACTTTTTACCTAATTCGTTAATCATTCACTGTTTGATAAGATTATTGATTGGAAGCTTGTTTATGGCTTTCTTGTCCATGGTTGCGGAAATAACTTTCTAACTGTTCAAGCGACTTTCCTCTTGTCTCTGGCAACACTTTATTCACAAAGATAATGGCGGCAATCCCACACACAGCGAAAATGAAGAAGGTGACCGATAAGCCCACTGCACTTAGTAATATTGGGAAAAACAGCCCAACGAGAAAGTTTGTGATCCATAAGCAGAATACCGTTACACCCATTCCTATACCACGTAATTTTAACGGGAAGATTTCTGATAACATTAACCAGGTTACCGGGGAAATAGCTCCCTGTTGGAAGGCAAGGAAAATAACAGTCAAGCTAAGAACGACAAACGGAAGTGCTGCTGATCCTTTAAGTACTAAAGAGAATACCCCAATGAGGGCAAGTGCTGCCGTTGTTCCCGTCAAGCCAGCAATCAGCATCGGTCGTCGGCCGATTCTTCCTAAAAGCCAGATACCGACAAAGGTTGCTATGACTGAGATGGCACCATTTGCAATATTACCGATTAGTGCTGCATTGGTTGAAAACCCTGATTTTTCAAGAATCTGAGTGCCATAATACATGATGGAATTAACACCAGTAATTTGCTGCACAATGGCAATTCCAATTCCAATCCCGATAATCCGGCGGACCCAAGGTACATTTAAATCCCCAAAGGTTGCGTGCTGAGTCCCTGACTCTTGAGTCATATTCTCTTTAATCTCGTTAAGTTCCGATTCAGCTTGATTTGCTTCTCGTATTTCTTTAAGGACTCTTAGTGCATCCCCCAGTTTTCCTTTTGATGCTAGCCAACGCGGACTTTCTGGAACCGCTAACATTCCAAACCATAAGACCACAGCTGGAAGTGACGCAATCACTAACATATAACGCCAAACATGTGATACTCCATCACCAATTGTATTTCCTAGGATGGCATTGAATACAAATGCTAACAATTGACCGGAAACAATCATTAATTCGTTCTGGGTAACCATTCTTCCCCGCTTCTCAACCGGAGACATTTCCGCTAAAAAGGATGGCACCATGACGGAAGCAGCCCCAACGGCTAACCCCAGCAAGAATCGGAAGACGATCATCACACCAGCAGACGGTGAAAGCGTACAGCCAATTGCGGCAATAAAGAATAGTAAAGCGAGATTTAGAATCATTTTCCGGCGGCCATAACGGTCGGATAAACGCCCGCCAAATATGGATCCAAAGGCAGCTCCAAAC
The DNA here is from genome assembly GCF_036965645.1 of Neobacillus drentensis. Lineage (GTDB taxonomy): Bacteria > Bacillota > Bacilli > Bacillales > Cytobacillaceae > Neobacillus > Neobacillus drentensis_D. The sequence goes on along the minus strand of NZ_JBALPZ010000003.1, from coordinate 1,320 downwards.
AGTAATGAACTGGTAACGAGACCTTCAGTCGCCGGTGTCAGGTTGAGCTGATCAGATTTTGCCATAAAAGGTAGTGCACCGTTAATCACACCGGTGTCATATCCAAACAGAAGTCCCCCAAATGTAGATATAACCGTAATCTTTTTTAAAGCTTTTTGGTAATCACGTGGTTTTTCAATCGCCTGATTACTCATATTTTCCCTCCCCAGGGTTCGTTTTTTTTAAGCTTTAATCAATGAACCATTTTCTAATGGAATTAATTCTTGATTAATATAATTACGGGCTTTCAAGGCATACTCCAACGGATGTGCAACTGAGGGGTCTTGTTCTGCTTCAATGACAATCCAGCCTGAATAATTCGTTTCCAAAAGCTTGTTGTATACTTCTGTAAAATCAATGCAGCCATCACCAGGAACGGTAAACATTCCTGCCAAAAAGGATTGTAAGAAGGACTTTCCTTCTTTTTCACATTGTTCTTTTACCGCTGGACGCACATCTTTAAAATGAACGTGATGGATACGATTGATATGGCTAGTTAATAGAGTCATATAATCAGCATCGGATACAAAGATATGGCCGGTATCATACAGCAAATGAACGTGATTCGGATCCGTGTTTTCCATCAGACGATCAATCTCGGCTAATGTTTGTACGCCCGTCCCCATATGATGGTGAAAAACTAGCTTCAAATCATATTCTTCAGCAATTTTCCCCAATTCATTTAGTCCCTGGCATAACTGATCCCATTCTTTATCTGTGAAGTATGGTTTATCTTCGAAAACATTTTTCCCTGTACCTTGAATACTATAGGTTTGTTCTGATACGACAGCAACAGCTGCGTTAACCGCTTTCAAATACTCGCAATGTTTATGGAAAGCTTTAGAGGCTTCTTCCACACCGTCGCGAATAATAAAACTGCTAAACCATTGCCCTGCTATTCTTAATTTGCGAAGTTGAAGCTCTTTGTTCAATACTTTAGGTTCTGGAAAAAATCCGCCAACTTCTGTTCCATCAAAGCCTGCTACTACAATATCACTGAGTAAGTGGGACAAGGTATTTTCTGCCCCAATTTCGGGGATGTCATCATTGCGCCATCCAATTGGAGCAATCCCCCATGAGATTTTTTTATTTTCCATCGTATAACCTTCTTCCTTATAAAAAGTAGGACTGTTTAACCGGTTGACCCTATTTTATAAATTATGGAGAATCATTGTATTATAAAAAATTGCTATCAAATTATCATTTCTTGCTAAACTTTTATAAGTTTATCAAAAACTAACAAAAAGATATCCACAAAAATGGATATCTTTTAAAAATATG
>NZ_JBALPZ010000002.1:14537-21507 GCF_036965645.1 Neobacillus drentensis | reverse complement strand
GCTGGCCGGTAGCTGTCCTCCTGCCGGAGGATGACGGCGACGGATGGAGAAACAATGCGGATTGCCGTCCTAAGGATCCTGGCGTGAACCCGGGTGCGGCGGAAAAACGCGGAAACGGCAAGGATGATGACTGCAATCTGAACACATCGGATGATGATTTCGCGCCGAATGTCTTCTTCAATGCCGGCGGTTTAGGGAAGGTTGTTTCCTTCAATTTGCAGGGAGCGAAAATCGAGGCTGCATCAAGTTCATATGACGGACGTCACGTACCGGAGCAGTTATTGGCCTTGGGAAATGAGTCCGGGTTTCCGTGGGCGACGAGCCGGAAAGATAACCAATGGGTCAAAATCAGCTTGGCGGGCAGCGGCACGTATTTGATTGATCGTGTGCAGGTTCAGCCGCGCCCTATGTATGACAATCAACGGGTCAAGGATTTTGAGGTGGCGGTTTCCTCGACGACATTGGATGATGCCGCGTTCACAACAGTGCTGAAGGCAACGGCCGCCAATAACGGCAATGTGCAGGAGTTTAAGCTGCCAAAGCCGGTTTTGGCGAAGTATGTGATGTACCGGCCGCTGAACGCACAGGGCGGGGGAGATGTTATCTCCACGCAGCAGTTCCGGGTGAAAACGCCGCAAATCAGCGTGTCAACGGTGACTTTTGAAAACCTGTCAACCGATCCGGAAGATGATATTGTATTATGGGAATGGAACTTCGGCGACAATAGCCCTGTCAGCACGGAGAAGAACCCGACCCATACGTTCCCGGATTCAGGCACTTATCCGGTCATGCTGAAGGCGACTGATGCGGCCGGGAACACCGACACATATACGATGCAGCAAACCATCCAAGCGGTGGACTTTGAATATGCGCCGAAGAATCCGAAAGAGGGCGAAACGGTGACGTTCTATAATACTTCCATCGGCGCGGATAACGGACAGCTGAAATCCCGCACATGGAATTTCGGCGACGGTTCTTCCGCGGCTGTGCCGAACGATCAGCCGCTTACGCATAGCTTCAAGGATAATGAAGCATACACGGTTATGCTTGAAACCGTGGATCAGAACGGGAAGAAATATCAAGGGATGAAAACGATCACACCGACGAACGTCGCGCCGACCGTGGATGCGGGTTTAGATAAGGTGGCCCGCTCCGGTCAAAAGGTGGATTTCTTGCCTTCTATCACTGACCCAGGCGCAGACGGTAAAACATGCCGCTGGGATTTTGGCGATGGAACGACTTCGGACGTTTGCAACGTGAGCCATACGTATCCGGCTTTATCCATGGATGCGCCTGATAAGAAATATACTGCTGTTCTGACAGTGATGGATGATGACGGCGGTACAGGTACGGACAGCCGCGACATTATCATCCGGGCTGACCGCGAACAGAAAATTGTCGCCTACTACACATTCGACGGCGACTTCAAGGACTATTCCGGCTATAACAACAACGGCACTCCGACTGGCACGATGTCGTTCGCGGACGGCCTAAGAGGGAAGGCGGCTAAGTTCGACGGGAAAAGCGGCATCAATGTGAAGGATGCGGATTCCTTGGATTTCTCCACCTCCCTGTCGTGGTCCATGTGGCTGTACAAAGAAGATGCGGGGGCTGGCGGCTGGGCGCCAGTGCTTTCCAAGGGCGAAACGTCCAATTATGAGGGGTATGCGCTGCTGCATGATTCTTATGGCATTTCGCCGGCAGTCCGCTTCACAGATGGATTCGACGCGACGGACCATAATCTGGCCTCAACAGCATTAACGAAAATGAAGGAATGGTATTTGCTCACAGTGACTTGGGACGGCACGGCCATCAAGTATTATGTGAACGACAAGTTGATGGAGACTAAACAATGGACCGGCGTGTTCCAGAATTCGAACAGCCAGCTGCTGATCGGCTATGACCCGCCAGGGAAAACGGAGTATTTCCGCGGGATGATGGACAATTTCAGACTCTTCAACTATCCGCTCAGCCAACAGGAAATTTCTGATTTATACCAAAATGACCAGCAGCCGGCCGATCAGGAGCCACCTGTCACAACAGCGCAAGTGACACCGTCTGCACCGAATGGAAATAACGGCTGGTATACGACAGATGCGAGTATCACCCTGACAGCTGCAGACCTGGGTTCGGGAGTGGAGAAGACAGAATATCGTATGAATCAAGGAGCATGGCAGGTGTATAACGGACCGATTGCAATTACTGATAACGGCTTTTACAATATCGAGTACCGCAGTACAGACAAAGCGGGCAATGTAGAGGAAAGAAAGTCCGTATCCCTGAAGCTCGACAAAACTAAGCCGGTGACAACGGCTGAAGTGACGCCATTATCACCGAACACTTGGCGCAAAACAGATGCAAGCGTCATCCTTTCGGCGACAGACCAAGGTTCAGGCATTGACAAGATACAGTACCGGATGAATGAGGGAGATTGGCAAGTCTACGAAACTCCGATTGCGGTGAACACTGATGGTACCCATACGGTGGAATACCGGAGCATCGACAGAGCCGGAAACGCGGAAGAAAGCGAGTCTGTGTCAGTGAGGCTGGATAAAACAAAACCAGTGACAGCCGCAAGCGTGACGCCGGGCCAACCGGACGGGGCGAACGGCTGGTATACGAAGGATGTCACAGTGGAGCTTTCGGCAGCGGATGAGCAGTCAGGCTTGGACAAAACAGAGTACCGGATAGACGGCAGCCAGTGGCTTCCGTATGGGACACCGCTCCAGCTGTCGACGGAAGGCGTCCACACCATCGAGTACCGCAGCACAGACAACGCAGGCAACACGGAGGATGTGAAGACACTTCAAATCAAAATCGATAAAACGGCGCCGGAGCTGACGCTCAAGCTGAATCAAGAGTCGCTTTGGCCGCCGAACCATAAAATGGTGACGATTCAAGTGACGCCGGAATGGAAAGACGAACTATCCGGCATTCAGTCAATCGTACTGACGTCGATCACGAGCAATGAGCTTCCTGACGGGACTGGAGACGGTCATACGGCACAGGATATCCAAAATGCCGCATATGGTACGGCGGACTTCGAGTTCGATTTACGGGCGGAGCGATCAGGCGGCGGAACGGGACGCATATACACGATTACGTATACGATCACCGATAAGGCCGGCAACGCCAGAAATGTGTCAACAGCCGTGGCAGTGGCTCATGACCAGTCAAAACATTAAGAGATAAAGGAAAAAATAGAAAGCTGATTCCGGCTTTAGGGGCAGCTGGATTAGAATGAACAAAGAAACAGGATGGCGGGGCGTGACCCTTGCTGTCCTGTTTTTTTAGTACCGGGCGATCAAGTCAAGAGAGTTCATGCCTTCACAATTTTGTATTAGGAGTAAACCTTTTGCGGATTATGTTTAATCAAGAAAAAATCGTCTTTTTGACGGTCTTTTCTAACTAAAGAAGATTTGAAATAATTGAAGGTAATTCTGCTAAATCATCAACAATTAAATCTGCCTTGAAATTGTTCCATAGAATGTCTTTTTTCCAACACGCTCGAATGGCTAAGCCCATATTAGACGAACATCAGACGGAAGAGTTTATAAGATGGTCCTTTTCATATTGGCGTTCCTCCATAACCGAATAAGATATAATAGACTTGCGATTTTAGAGGGTAACAAACGCAACCTGACAAGGAGCCTCCAGGGGCATGCTTTGCCAGCCAGGAAACCAGATGGCAAAGACATCTGGCTTGCTAGCTAGGCTAGCATACCCGCCTCTCCTAGTTATGTTGCTAGTTTGGATTTCTTATACTAATTAGCAGTATTCCCTGATTTAGTGATTAGTCTACTTGACCTTATTTTTTTGTCCAGTTAAGTGTAGCGGATTCAACACATATATAATAATATGGCATCAATTTGCTAGTACACCTTGATACTCTTCCTTACTTTCAAGAACACTTTTTGCGTAAGGACATACAGGAATAATATATAAGTTTTCATCTCTTGCATATTCAGCTATCTTGTTTACTAATTCTTTGCCTAACCCACGACCATTATGTCCCTCGTATACAACTGTATGGTTTACAATAATTAAATTTCTTCCATTTACATCTTTTCCGCTTGGGATAAATTGAATTCTTGCAATAATTTCATTAGACTCCTCAATATAGAATTCATTCTTGCCCATTTTAATTTCAGTCATTTCCTCATTCTCCTAACTTTTTTAGTTCTGTTTATTTTTGCTCATAAGTAAGTGCTCTGCTTGGACAACGATCAATCACTTCCATGATTTTTTCAGCTGTTGCATTCTGTGGTGAGACCCAAGGTCTTTTCTGGGTATTGAATACACTTGGCAATCCATTTACACATTCTGCTGCATGTTTGCAAATATTGGGTTTCCAATATATTTTGATACCTTCAGCTTCATAAGTTTTAATGTTCTCGCTCATAATATCCTCCTTTTAATAGTTTGTGGGAATAATAATTTTAAATTACTCTTAATTCTTCCTCTGATCTAAATATCACAAAACTGTATGATGGGTTTTTACCAACAATCGAGCCACTTGGTAGCAACATGATAAATTTTTGAAAAACAATATTAAATTAATAGTACTTTATGTTATGAGGAATTTCCAATATAATCATATTATGATCCCAGTTTTTACCTTAGTTCCAAGAGTATAAGATGAGTAGTTTTATCCTCATTTCTTAAAAAGCTTCTTAAAAAGACCACGAAAAAAGTTCTTTTTAGGTGGTACGTACAGATTTTCAACATGCTGCTGATGATGTTTGGAGAAAAAATTCCAAATGATTTCTGTTGCATTTGGTCCTGTTGGATCTGTATATGAACCATTTGAGCTCCCGCCAGACCATGCATGCCCCAATTGATCGATCATCCATAGTTCCATTAAAGGTCCACCGCCCCCATCACCGTATTCATGTTTAGTACAACTTTTTCCATTGATAAGGTCTGATTTGACCTGTAGAGGTGTAACATTAGCTCTTCCAGTACCACCTTCTACAAGGAAATTAGTTTGTGCCCACTGTATGATAACCTGCTGTCCATTAATGGGATGTACAACCGTATCACTTATACCATGGAAAACAATGACAGGCATTTTCTTCTTGAGCTTTCCCATTTCCTGAAAGGCTTTGTTACCACATACATAGGGATCCGAAACACCTTTTTGCATGCTTTCTGTGGCAGCCTTAGCCATTGGATCGGTTAGAAAAAATACATTAGCAGCATCATAGGGAAGTCCCGAACACACTCCGATACCGTTAAATACATCTGGATAGGTAACTCCAAGAATGCAAGCGAGTGCTCCACCTGCAGATAAGCCTGCTGCGTAAACCTTACTTGAATCAACTCGGTACGTATTTTTAACCTGATTAATGATTGCATTAATCAACTTGGGATGTCCCTCTCCACGGTGCTGATTTTTATCTAAAAACCAGTTCCAGCAACCAAAAGGGTTATACCCAGACGGATTCAAAGGATTGAACAGATGATTCATGTCAGGATAGAGTACAAGAAAGTTTTCTTTTTCAGCAAGCTCATTTATATTTGTTCCTGCAGCAAAATCATCCGGATTTTGTTCACATCCGTGAAGCATCACTATCAACGGAAATTCTTTTTCTGCTAGATATTCACTCGGAACAAAAAGTTTGTACCTAAAATCCTTATACAAAAACTCTAGAAATTCCCCCAACTCTATCACCGTTCCTTAATCTTACATATTTCCATTATATATCAAATTTTCTGATTTTTACCTATAAAAAGCATTTTTGAATTCCCCTTTACTTCAAAACGTATTCAATATTTGAAGCAAAAATCTGCAGCTTTACCTCTTAATATGTATTTTATGAGATAAAAGAGGAAAATTAATCCTTCTAAAGTAATGGTGGTTTATGCGTCTTTTGTTCTCGGAAGAAGGGAACACTGAAAGTGTTAATAGAGACACCACAGAAAATAAATCCTCAAAAACTCCTTTGTACTAAGGAAAGACTTGGTCTAGAATAGCTTAAAATTGCAGCTTCGTTTGGATCAATACCCCAGTAATATTCTCATGTTGTCTTGTAAGATTTCTAAGGTTTAATAGTTGAACTCCTCGCTTTTTATACGGCTCTAAGTCCTCCTCTTAAACTAGTAATTTGCCAGTAACCCCTAAATTCCTCCATGCAGTATCACAGCTTCGCATGTAATACGAGATCTAAGTCCCAACCAGCCTCAATCATATTTCTACAAGTAGGGGGCGAACGGTTTAGGTAACGGGGGCGAAGCCCCAAGGGCAGTTACGTTCTACTCTGGCTACTGATATAATAAGAACAAAATAAATAAGGTCAACCAGAAATATTTAGCATTCTGGCTAACCTTATAATACGATCTGGGCAGATTAATATATCATGCAAAATTGATACAAAAATAAATTAGGTTTTGTTTCAAGGAGGTAAAACATGGATTACATTTCACCGAAAGAAGAGGCATTAAAGGTGAAACGAGGGACTAAGGATGTCATAGCGGCGGGTCGCCGACATACCGTTGGTCTTAAATCTGACGGAAAGGTGACGGCTGTGGGTGATAATAAATATGGGCAATGTGATGTAAGAGGCTGGCGCGATTTTGTGGCGGTTGCGGCTGGAAATGTACATATGGCGACGAACACGGGTAATGCTCATACAATCGGACTAAAATCGGACGGTACTGTGGCGGCTGTGGGTTGGAATAAGCATGACCAATGCAATGTAAAAGACTGGCACGATATTGTTGCTGTTGCGGCAGGTTGGCGTCATACCATTGGGCTAAAATCGGATGGTAAGGTGGTTGCTGTGGGACGAAATAATGAAGGTGAATGCAATGTAAGCGGCTGGCATGATATTGCTGCGGTCGCGGCGGGTGACTGGCATACAATCGGTCTTAAATTGGACGGCACTGTGATGGCTGTGGGTAATAATCGGTATTGCCAATGTAATGTAAGTAGCTGGTGCGATATTGTGGCAGTCGCGGCAGGTTATCT
>NZ_JBALPZ010000002.1:13121-14401 GCF_036965645.1 Neobacillus drentensis | reverse complement strand
ACTGTGGCGGCTGTGGGTTTGAATGAATATGGACAATGTAATGTATGTGATTGGCGAGATATTGTGGCAATTGCGGCGGGTTGTTCCCATACCATCGGTCTTAAATCGGACGGCACAGTGGTTGCTGTGGGTGATAATGAATATGGGCAATGCGATGTAAGCGGTTGGCGAGGCATCCAACTGCCCTGAATTAGTTCTCGGGTAAAAAGGATACAGCCCCTGCAACTCTTAAGCTTACTGTAGTAAAAGATGCGATAGCTGTGGCCATCTGTTTTCTTATTGTATAACATTTCATAAAAGCAAGGATGTGTTTAAAAATGACAACTTCCAATAAAAATTTAAGAACTTGTAACAACGGGCATAAATATTTTAAAAGTAGCGAATGTCCAATCTGTCCGATTTGTGAGCATGAACGCAAGCCTGAAAATGGATTTCTTGCATTGCTATCGGCACCAGCAAGACGAGCGTTGGAGAACAATGGTTTAACTTCTTTACAGAAGTTATCATCATATAGTGAAAAAGAGATTTTGAAATTTCACGGTATGGGTCCAGCCTCTATACCGAAACTTAGGTCTGCTTTAAAGGAAAATGGGCTATCTTTTAAAGACTGATTTTTTATCATTTCAATAATCGTAATTTCCTAGAGTCAAAATTTAAAAGTAATGGGAGTCTGACCCCCATTACTTTTATCATGTTTTACATTTTGTTTAATAGTTTTTTTGTAGCAATTTATCTAATTCACGGACTTGATCATAGGAATTTACTAATTTTTCTGGTACTAGGGTTCTGCCATAATCCCAGGCATTGGATTCTATTCTATCTAGCAGCTGTGCTTTTTTGTTATCATCGAAATACTTTAAAACCCTTAAATCATGTTTGTTGTTCTTAAAAACTAAATAATATCCAAGCTGATGATAGAGAATAAGTTTTACACAGTCTTCGTCTGACTCTTTTATCTTAAATTTAATATTAGCTATGTATCCATTAATTTGTAAATAGTTAAACTTAATCGTTGTATTTGTTACATTAAAACTCATAGGTGCGGGCAGGGTATTGTTAAATTCATAATCAACCGTTAATTTGTGTTCTTTCAATGTATTTTCAATTATTTTCTCAATATCTCTTATATAAAACATCTTATCGATCACGACCTTTCAACATCTTCTCCTTTTATTTTTCAGAAATGATGGTGGAAAGTAAATCCTACTATTTTCCTTTATACTTTTTTAACGCGTTGTGACTTTAATTTTATGGAATTATATAGAAATATCTCCTAGCAC
>NZ_JBALPZ010000002.1:5238-13102 GCF_036965645.1 Neobacillus drentensis | reverse complement strand
AATCATTTTTAGCTGTCTAAGGAGTATTGTGTAAAATTGAAATCAGAACTTATTCAGATCATTAAAGAATTCCTAATAAAGAAATTGAATCCGGAGTTTATTATTGTTTTTGGTTCTTATGCAAAAGGCTATACACATCCAAACAGTGATGTCGATTTCGCTTTTTACAATAAAGATATACAGCTTACTTCCTATGATTATTTTTTAATCGCACAGGATGTAGCAAATATACTTAAAATTGAAGTTGATTTGGTGAATCTACGGACGGCTTCTCCGGTTTTCAGGTCACAAATTTTATACATCTAGGGATGTTGTTTTTTCGAAGGATGACACTCTTTTACAAAAGCAGAACATGATTGCTTTGAGTATGTATGCAAAATTAAATGAAGAGCGTGCGGAAATCTTAAAAAACATTAACCAAAGCGGGTGTATTTATGAAAAATGATGTTATCCTTAATCAAATTAGTGTAAATGAGCGCTGTATACGAAGGATTCAAGAAGTCTATCAAAATAACCCGTCCAATTTAATGGATTATACAAAACAAGGCTCAATTATTCTAAATATCAAACGTGCTTGTGAAGTATCCAGTGATTTAGGAAATGCGGACGAGAATCCTCTTCATTTCAATGGAGAGATGGTAGTCCGCCCGCTTGAATAAACATACCGGAATTCTTTCTATCATATTTCAATACTATATGTTGTTAAATATAACTTGTAAAATTAGTGAATATGGGAACGTTAAATGGTTGGTAAATTCCTTCCATTATTATTGCAGCATCATTAAATGATATGACTAAAATATATTCATTCAAAATGAAAAAGGGATAGGGGGGTGCCAGTTGGGCGTTTGTCACATTAGCGTTTGCAAAATAGGGATAAAGTTATTTGATGGAGAACAAAAAGGGCCAATTATTTAAATGAATGGAAAAACCTTTATAGTATCTTAAAAAATAAAAAACTTATTTCTCTTAAGGACATGAACCTTGGGAAAAAGTTTCAGTATTATTTGAGACAAAAGTACTCTAATTATGAACATGATTACATTGCACACCTAACTTGAGTGACACAATATATTTAAGTTATGATATTCCACAGTCTGAACAAGTTGTCGTTATAGATAAACCCATGGCTCTCGAGTAAAGGGTAAATTTTCTTATAATTTTTACCATCAAGTAAGATAATTCCATTTATTTTATCTATATGGTTTAGAGAGTCTATTCTTTTTAATTCTGCCTTTACATTTTTAGATAGGTATTTAACAACATGAATTCCGGAGTTGGATTCAATAAATTTCTTATAAAATTCACACCCTTTTTCAGGGCCAATAACGACAAATTTAGGTATGGAGTTTCTTTTTTTTGTAAAAATTGAATGAATATTTCTTGATACAATTAACATTGACTCTCTACAAGTTTCAGTTTCATCTTTTCTACTTAATGAATCATAATTCACTCGATATTTGTATAAAACCTTGTTTACCTTATCTATATCACCAATCTCCATTAACTTTATCCATAAATCAGTATCTTGGCCAATTTTATACAATTCACAATATCCCCCTGCTTCATAGAAAGCTTTTTTCGAGAATAATATTGTTCCATGAACTATTGGCGGTGCCACAAATCGAAACTTCCTAATCTCCTCTCTAGAAACACACGAATTACTCCATTTCATATTTTGTAAAGTATGATTATCAACGGGATTTTTACCTTGGATTGTATCTATAAGAGTACCTACTCCTACAATTTGCGTATTTTCCGATAAATATTTTATTTGTTCTTCAAAACGGTTGGGCAGACTGATATCATCCGCATCCTGTCGAAAGATCCAATCACCTTTAGCGTTTTTTATACCGTAGTTTAAACAATATGTTTGCCCTTTGTTTTCGTCTAAGTGATAGGCTACAATCCTATCATCATTATAGCTTTCAATAATTGATTTGGTTGAATCATTGGAACCATCATTTATTATAATAAATTCAAAATCCTTGAAAGTTTGATTGAGTATGCTTTCAATTGCTTCTGCTAAATAATCTTCTCCATTATAGACAGTCATTACTACAGAATAGTTCAATCTCGTTTCCCCCAATTCCATCTTTGTGTAGCTTTTTCACACGATTTTAGCAAAAAATCTTTCAGTAATGTTTTAGTTTTGTGGTTTTCAAACTCGTTAGTATGTTTGGAAATGCGTAATAATTTTTTAAATGGTATAATATTTTTCCACAACTCATCAGATGAATCCCAAATTGAGAGCAAGGATAATTCCAGGGTTTCTAACCCATATTTTTCGAAAATTATTTTATTAAATGGTTGTGCATTCCCAAATTCTTTTCTAAAGGAGGAAGGATGCTCCTGATGAAAACCAACCGTTTCACCAACACTTGTGAAATGAACTCCTTTCCTATATAACCGGTAGCCAAGCTCCCAATCTTCACCGCGAATAATTCTTTCATCAAACCCACCTGACTCAAAAAAAGTTTTTTTGGAAAGGGCTACACATCTTGTTATAAATAACAGCCATGGAGCAACATCTGTATTTAATAACTCTTTTCTTAATTTGTCTCCCAAAATATCCTCATCCAAAATAACATGATTTAATTTGGAAAAGTCATCCTTTAAAACTTCAGGTGTTATAATTTGAATAATCTGTTTACTTTCGAGTAATGATTTATTCCAAATCTTCGTTTTACTTAATAAACTTTGAATTTTTTTCTTTTCCCAGTGAGAAAAATTGGGATAATACTGTGTAAATACTCTGGTAAAACAGTATGGGGTCCCACTAATAACATGATCCGGATATTGCAAAAAAAGTTTATTAAATATATTCAAGAACTCGGGAACCACTAAGAAATCTGAATCACAAAAAATAATATATTCACCTTTTGCTTGTGTTGCACCCAAATTACGTGCATTTCCTTGTCCGCCTCTTCTTTCACCGCTACTAAAATATCGAAATTGAAATGGTGGAGAATAATTAGCAAGAAATTCTTGGGTTCCGTCACTTGAGCAATCATCAACCACAATGATTTCAAATTTTTGTTTATCAAAATTTTGATTTTCAAACGATGCTAAAGTCAGTGTTAATTGTTCTAAACGATTGTAAGTCGGAAGAACTATACTAAATTTATTTCCCATATATTTCACACCTAGTTTATTAATAAATTACATTTGATAATTGTACTTTTTGGAACTTAATTTAACATTCCAAAATATACTGTTTGGTTTACAATCTGATTCTGTCATTTGCATTGTCACACGCATTTATAACACGAAACAATTAATATAAATCAACAAAAGAGGTACCACAACTTAGAAACATTCCCTTGGTAAATATTCATGTAATTGGCATGCCCCCAATTGATTAACCAGCATGGGGATAACAGCAATTTAACCCCTCATCTCCGAACAGTACTAATATATTCATATATTGAGAAATAGTATGGGCGTTCATTAAAGGAAGGTTTAAAATGGGATTTTAATAAACTAATTTATTAAGCTTATGCTGTAAAATAGTACCTTTTATAAAAAAGATAAATTATAATTTTTGAATTTAAAAACGTCTTTTTAGTGTAGTTTTACAGTTCCTTGAATTAAATTACCTGAGTAAAAAATGGCACCCAGGCCATAACTAACCGGGCAGTAAAATTAAGCCTTTAGCTCTCTAATTAAGATTTAGTCATGTATTGACCATAAGGGTTGGGCAACGGCTCTGAGCAGCAAAGATTGAGCTGATTGCTGAAACCACGTAATAGCTCTATTCGAATACGATTACCATTCTTAATAATCCAATCTTTAACGGAATAATAGATCACATTAGGAGGCTTAAAATGATACAAAAGATCCCCCAATGTCTTAAGGTTGAATATTTGTTATTAATAAACTCTGAGTGAGCTAACTTTATTATATAAATAACAGAATAAAAGGTACGTACATATAATAATTCAAGTTTAAGTTCTTGAAGGGAAGGAGAAACGAAACGTGCTTGTTTTTATGGTTACGGCTGTATATACGGAGAAAGATTTTTAAAAGAATCTTTCGAACATGCATTACATCAAGCCTATTCTGAATTAGAAATGATTATTGTAAATGATGGTTCAAAAGATCTAACTAAAACAATATTAGAAGAGGTAAAAGATGAACGTGGTTAGGTAATCCATTTAGACTAAAATCAAGATGCAGCACATGCACTAAAAATCGGAATCGACAAGCTAGTGGCGCGTAGATTGCTATTCAAGATGCAGATGAAATTAGATATCCAGAGAATTGAAGAACAGATAATGTCTGTTAAGATAAACCTGGAGTGGTGTAGGAACGTTAGTGAAATGTATTTCCGGTAATGCTAATGTTTCGGAAGAGATGTATGAAGGAATAACAAACAGCAGAAATCTACAAATATCAAGAAATAAAATCAGGAATGTGATTCATTGGGGATGCCATAGTTCTGTCATGCTTTGCAAAAAAAGCTTTTCGGGAAGTTGGCGGGTGTGATGAAAGAAAGGACAAAACATTATCTTACTTAGTACGGTTGCGCCTTAAACCACATAGTATACTAGATCACTATTGAAAAGAACACAGGACTTGTTGTTGATAAGGATTTTTTCTAAGCTTTTGTCCAGAAGAAATTTACAGAGGGGGCAAGGCCAGTGGAGGAGTTGGAGCAGCAGCCGCAAATCATTGGACGTCTGCTTTCAAATGTCCGCTAAATTATCACGCCATATAATTACAGATATCCTCTGGTGGACAACAAGAAGATGTCCTGATATCAGTAGTTGAGCAGTATCGATTTTGATCCGAAAGTTTCAATCAATGAAAGATTAGTTAAGACACTTGAATGGAATAAGAAAGGTCAATAATGGCTAGTCCATTAACCTTTAAAATTAGTATTTTATTGATCAATAAAGATTACAGAAATTGGTATCTTATAAGAGGTAGTGATGTATAAAGAGACTCCAGCTTAAAAGTTAGACTGTGAAAAGAGGGTTGTGTGGAAGGATGAATATCAAATACAGCGTTGTAATTCCTGTATATAATCGGAAAGAACAGTTACTTCTCACGCTAACTGCTTTCGAGAAACAAACCTATCCAAGGGGAAAGTTTGAAGTCATTGTCGTGAATGATGGTTCTACAGATCATTTAGAAGAGTTTCTGAAAGATTATAATTGTCCATTTAATTTAATCTTTAGAAATATAGATTCACGTAAAGGGCCTGCAGCAGCAAGAAATTTAGGCGTTAACGAAGCAAATGGAGAATATATTATTTTTTGCGATCCTGACTTTTTAGTCTGTCCAAACTTTATAGAAATTCATGATCTGTATCATGGACGTTATAAACAAAGCGTGGTATCTGGAACACCTCAATGTTTCAAAGGAGTATATACACATTATTATCCCCAATTTAAGGAGAGGGAGAAAAAGAAATGCTATGATGTACTCTCTAAATCAGGTTTATGGAAAGATGAATATCTGCAATCCCATAATTTAGTAGAAATTATTACCCAGCAAGATATAAGAGAAAATTTTTCTAATCTTTATCAGGTAATGTCAAGATTGGATCAATTTTCTGAAAAAATGAAGACGGAATATACAAAAACAGATGTGGCCCCATGGCTCCTATTTATTACACGCTGTGTTTCCTTGAAGAAAAAGTATATTTTAAAAATAGGTGGATTTGATGAAAAATTCCCTAGGGGTGAGGATTGGGAACTTGGCTATCGCATTCATAAACAATTAGGTCTCTCATTTATTCCGATCCAAGAAACTGTAGGTTATCATCAAGAACATCCCTCAAGTTTTCGTTTAAAAGAAAATCGAAAATATTTATTTCAGAAACACGGGACTGAAGATCCGGAATTAACATTATTGACTGTTTGGAAAGCTTGGAAAGATGTACATCACTATAAAAATACACTACGCTTAATCCAAAAGTTTTACAAGAAGTCAGAACAGTATAGCGATGTTTCTCACTGTTTAAAATTGGCATGTCAAAAAGCTGTTGAAAGTAAGTACTTTTCTTCATAAGGGCGGAATAAAAATGAAATTTAGTATTATCATTCCAACATACAATAGGAGTAGGCAGTTGCTTCTCACGTTAACCGCTTTTGAAAATCAAACTTATCCTAAGGATCAATTTGAAGTATTAGTTATTGATGATGGGTCTACTGATAATACACTAGAGATTTTAAGCAATTACGAAGCACCTTATATCTTCCGCTATTTTACATTAAGCACTAGAAATGGACCAGGTGTGGCTAGGAATTTGGGGATACAACATGCAAGAGGAACCTATGTTATATTTTGTGATGCTGATTTCTTGGGCTTACCAGATTTTATAGCAACCCATGATTTATACCATGCTAAACACCATAATGCTGTTATATCAGGTGCTCCAAATTGTTATAAAGGAGTTTACACTCAATTCTTTTCGGATTTTTCAGAATTGGAAAAAGTCGCGGCACGGTCAGTATTACAGCAATTTCAGTGTTGGGATGATGGTTATTTAAAATCAAAGGATCTTGTGGAAATTATTACACCGGAGGATATCCGGAATAATTTCGGAAAAATAAATCAAGTGATGTCTCATTGGGAAATCATTTCCGATAAAAATAAAGCTGCACTCTTACAGACAAATATCGCGCCATGGCTGTTATTTATCACTCGATGCGTATCGGTTGAAAAAACGGTTTTGGAGAAGCAGGGTGGGTTTGACGAGCGAATAGGATCTGGTGGGAATTGGGAATTGGGGTACCGTTTATATAAACAGGGACTTTCTTTTGTCAGCATTAATGGGACAGTAGGGTACCATCAGGAGCATCCTAGTGGATATAAAAACTATGTGAAAGGAGAACCTTTCAACAAAATTCTTCTTGAAAAGTTTGGGAAAAAAAATCCGGAGTTGCTATTGCTAACTTTATGGGATTCTTCAGATGAGCTATGGAGGAATATAGGTGTCTATAAAAATACCTTGGCCATAGTAAACAAAAAACAAAAATCCCTAAAAGATAAAGATATGGTTAACTCTTTATTGAAAACTTGTAAGATTGCTTCTTCAAGATGGTTTAAATGAAATAGAACGGAAGAAAAAAAATTTGTATTCCCAAAAGTTAGAGAAAATCAAGGAGAAAGTCCATAAACTCTTAAATCGTATTAATTATAGTGGGAGGATCAAATATGTTGTTTTCTGTTGTCATGGCCGTTTATAACGGGGAGGAATATTTAAAAGAAGCCATAGACAGTATACTGCATCAAACATACAAGGATTTTGAATTTATTATTGTAAACGACGGTTCTTCAGATAAAACTAGGGAAATATTAAATTTACTTGAAGATAATCGGGTTAGAGTGATTCATTTAGATGAAAACAAGGGACTTGCAAATGCCCTGAATATAGGAATACAGAATGCAAACGGAGAATGGATTGTCCGGCAGGATGCAGATGATGTGAGTTATCCCCATCGAATAATGGAACAGGCGAATCATATAAAATCTCACCCTGACGTCATTCTGTTAGGAAGTCACATCAAATGCTTTTCAGGCAGGCCATCGGTTTCCAAAAATAAAGTAAAAGTAGTGGAAAAATACTTCAATGGTTTCTTAAACAGAGCTGATTTAAGAAGGGAGCGTTTTATCGGATGTCCATTATCTCATGGGACCTGTACTTTCTTAAAAGAAGCATTTTTCAGGGCAGGGCAATATGATCCAAAATATACAATTGTGCAGGATTTTGATTTATGGCTGAGAATGTTTGAATTAGGCGAGGTCGACATCGTTCCACAAGTTTTATACAAGTATCAAATCAGAATGGATTCTCTGTCTAATAATAATCAATTAAGTTTAGGTAACGAGTTGAATGTCACGTCTATTAAAT
>NZ_JBALPZ010000002.1:0-5228 GCF_036965645.1 Neobacillus drentensis | reverse complement strand
ATATTTACCCAAATGTTGAAATCAAATTATATGATTATGTTTATAAAATGCTAGTAGACTATTGCGATGAAGCTTATCAATTATTCTACGATGGTAAAGTACACGGAATTATTGTTATGGGACATAGAGGTGGTCATAAGATAGTGAATCTTTTACAAACGAAAGGCATGGAATTTAATCAAAATTTATTTAAACTTACTAACTTCATTGAATAAGATATTTATTTCATTGATCTTAAATATGTGGGTGAATGTACATTAACGGTTCAACATATTTTTTTCAAGAGGGCTTAAATCAGTAAAAACTGAGGTAAGCTTTATTTGTCTTGCCTAAATTATTAAAAAAAACTGATAAATATTTTAGGAGTATAGGAATTAAAAAATTAAGAGGGGGCTCACCTCCTCTTAATTTGATATTTGTGATCCTTTTGATTTCTTAAAAAAATATTTTTAAATTTAATATAGAAGCTTAATAACATATGAAACCATTGTTATACAGACTCACATCCAGTTTGATAAAGGGAAGCCATTAGCGAGGTTTCCCTAGTTTATTCATGTTCCTGGCAGAGTTGTTGAATGCCTTCTTTGAGGTTGATTTTGGGAGACCATCCCAAGGAACTTAATTTGTTAATCGATAATACGTTGAAACCGAGTTCCCCTGCTTTAGCTTTTGTATAAACCGGGGGTTTTGCACCATGATATAGTCGATAAAACAAGGTAAGAAGATCATTTAATGATGTTCCTTTTCCTGTTCCAACGTTGAAAATTTCTTGTGCTTGAGATTCCAATTGGCTAACCAGTATATTTGCAGCCACAACATCACTCACATGAATATAATCACGAATTTGCTCCCCATCGCCATACACAATGGGAGACAAACCGTTTCGTAAATGGTCTGCAAAAATAGAAACTACCCCAGCTTCTGATGCAGGATTTTGCCTTGAACCATACACGTTTGAATAACGCAAAATGATCGATTGAAAACCGTATTGTTTTGCGTAGAATTCAATATAAAATTCAGATGCAAGTTTGTTAATACCGTATGGTGATATTGGTTTAGTTTTAAACGTTTCAGGCAAAGCTATTTCTGGCGTTTCACCGTAAACAGTACCGCCAGAAGAAGCGAATATAAATTTTTTTATACCAACTTTGCCTGCTGCTTGAAGCAAACGAATTGTTCCCAGCAAATTCGTGTCTACATCATAAATAGGATTGCTGACTGAAGATCTGACATTTACTTGTGCAGCGTGGTGGTTTATAATATCTGGTTTTTCTTTATGCAACCAATCTTCGAGAGAATCATCTAAAATAGATAGATTAATAAAACGGGCCTCTGGATTTAGATTAGACAGAGATCCAGTTGAAAGATTATCCAGTATAACAACTTCATACCCGTTATGAATATATTGGTCCACAAGATGTGACCCAATGAAACCTAATCCCCCTGTAACGAGAACTTTCAATGTTTTCACCCTCTGTAAATTCTTTATACTTTAAAATTCGACTCCCGAATTTTATTTAAATAGTTGTTTAAGAAATGCTAGCTACCGTCGATCCAATGTTGAAGGAAAAAACGGTTTTCTCTGTCCTAGTCCACTTGGTTGGGCATGGTTTGAGGTTATTTTCGTCATTCTAAAAAGATGTCTTCATTTTCATTTTTCAATTGGCATTTTTTAAATATAGTAAGTTTTGGATAGTAAGAGAGTTTATTTGTAGGAATGTAAAGGAGGACTGCTTATATTAATATAGAAGGAGAAAAGCAGTAAGAATAAATTTTTTCATTTAGAATAGATCTTTATTTTTTGATGCAATTTTCATCAAGTATTTTCCATAATTAGTTTTAAGGAGCGGAGTGGATAATGAAAATAACTGCTCTTCTGTGATAAATCCCTTTTTAAAAGCTACTTCCTCTATGCATCCAATTTTAATATTTAAGTTTTCTTCTAATTCTTTTACACATTGTGATGCTTCAAACAATGAACTGTGAATACCGGAATCAATACAAGTAAATCCTTCTTCTAAAACTTCAACATCCAGCTCGTCCATAAATAAATAGCTCTTGTTAATATCGGTAATTTCCAATTCTCCTCGTTCGGATGGTTTTAAATTTTTTGCTATTTCTACAACCCGGTTGTCATAAAAATACAATCCTATTAC
The DNA here is from genome assembly GCF_036965645.1 of Neobacillus drentensis. Classification (GTDB taxonomy): domain Bacteria; phylum Bacillota; class Bacilli; order Bacillales; family Cytobacillaceae; genus Neobacillus; species Neobacillus drentensis_D. The sequence goes on along the minus strand of NZ_JBALPZ010000002.1, from coordinate 3,072 downwards.
TGCGTAGTTGGATTTGGGATTTTTCGGTTTCTCTTCAATGGAAATAGCTTTGCCTCTTTGATCAAATTCTACCACTCCAAACCTTATGGGATCATTTACGAAATACCCAAAAATAGTAGCACCTGTTTTCTTAGTCATTGATTTTTGTAGTAGCTCTGTTAGACCAATTCCAAAAAGGATATTATCACCCAATATTAATGCAACATTATCATCGCCAATAAATTGCTCTCCGATAATAAAAGCTTGTGCAATCCCTTTTGGTGATGGCTCCACTTCATAACATATCGAAATCCCTAAGTCTGATCCATTTCCTAATAATTTCATAAATCTTAATTTATCATGGGGAGTAGTTACAATTAATATTTCACGTATACCTGCATCCATTAAAATTGAAAGGGGGTAATATATCATCGGTTTATCATAGACAGGTAAAAGCGATTTTGAAATAACTTTTGTTAAAGGACTAAGTCTTGATCCACTGCCCCCAGCAATTATAATTCCTTTCAACTTTTGACTCCTTTCTTTGATGGAATTACCTAGCCTGTTTGATTTAAACATACTTGATAGATTTTTTAGTAATCAAAGCTTTATTTACCATCTAAAATTCTTTACTTCTATAATGGTATGCATTTTAAAAGTAATTTGATTAGGACTTCATCATTACTAGGGGGAATTTGGCTATTTCCCCAATGAACTTATGGTTTAGAAAAAACAAGTTATATAGGTTGGTGGGAAAATCTCCAGCACCTTGTACCTGGTTGGCAAAAGGTTAATTTTATTATATGAAAGACAGAATAAAAGGTACGTTTATATATTAATCGAAGTTAAAGCTTTGGAAAAAGAAAAACGCTCATTTCAATGGTTATGGCTGTTTATAACGGCGATCATGATGACTTTTTCAAATCAAATCAGCTCAGCTTTTTGCCTGGTTGCTGTCCTTAATTGGATTTTTTTATTATATTTAATGTTTTGGATTAAAAAATAAAGCCAGGACAAAATGAACCTGGCATAGAAATTAAGTCTTATTTTTCAATTTTTTAAGATTTAGCTTCAACCTGTACTGACGAATTGTTTCCATCAATCCATCTTCCAAAGAAACAGTGGGACTCCAGCCTAAAAGTGCTGTTCCTTTTTCGATCACAGGTCTTCTGACCTTCGGATCATCTTGTGGAAGTGGATGGAATGTGATCGTGCTAGTTGAGTTAGCTAAAGCCTTTATCAAATGTGCCACGTTTAAAATAGAGTATTCCACAGGATTACCGATATTAATAATCTCTCCGTTTGCCTCATCCTTTTCCATCAAAAGCTTTAAGCCTCTTATGACATCAGTCACATAACAGAACGAGCGTGTTTGTGTTCCATCTCCATAAACTGTAATATCGTTTCCTTTTAATGCTTGAGTGACAAAATTTGAAATAACTCTGCCGTCATCATTGGCAAGTCCAGCCGAATAGGTATTAAAGATACGGGCAACTTTGACCTTTGTTTGATATTGATTATAGAACTCATAACAAAACACTTCGCCAAGACGCTTTGACTCATCATAACACGCTCTAGGCCCCCATGTATTGACATTCCCCCTATAGGTTTCAGGCTGTGGATGAACTTCCGGATCACCATAAGCCTCGCTTGTACTGGTATAAACCATCTTAGCATTGTTTTTTCTGGCTAATTCCAGCATATTCTTCGTGCCAATCGTATTCACATTAATGGTTTCGAAAGGAGCTGCCTGATAATATTTCGGAGAAGCAGGGGAGGCTAAATGATAGATCTCCGAGATATTTTGCATAGCAGGATGTGTAGCAACTAATGGGGAACAAACATCTATATTTATAAAAGTAAAGCGGTCTTCCGGCAGATTTGTTAAATTAGTCATTTTTCCGGATGATAGGTTATCAATTCCCACCAATAAATTACCATCATCCAGTAAATCCTTTGCCAGATGAGATCCGAGAAAACCAGCAACACCGGTAATTAACACTTTCTTCTTCATTACTCACCTCTCGATTTTAAGTTCACTAACATACTATGTAAATAGGAAGGAATGGAATGGGTGAAAAGGAGGGATAGAGTACATGATTTCAGTGGTTACATGCAATTCAAGGTAAGTACACGGTAGAAAATATGATTGCCAACTTTAAAGGGCAGCGGAAAAAAGAAAGAGCAAGTTGTGATTTTAAATAAAAATGATATTAATGTTGTACCAAATGGAGGTGATATTCGTGTATATGGTATGGGTGGGGGAACACATTTGCAGAATGCTTGAACTTTGGTGCCAGTCTTACACGGTATAATGTAATTGCAAAAATTTGATGACGATGGGTATTATTCCACTGATTATTTATATATTCATTCGTAAAATTGAATTTCAAAAAATTTCCTGTGTGTATTTTCTTATTTAGATTGGGCTGCTTATTTGTTTATTTAATGAACCTTGATCCGTGTAAGAAATAGACTATTAATATGTTTATTTTTAAATTAATGAAGGAAGGTTTGTGTCCAAGCGAAAAGATTTACTATTAAAAGAAAAATGAAAAACTGTAGAATATGTTTTTCAAAGAGGTGAATAACAGGTATGGCCTTATTTAACCCTACAGAAGGGGAAACTATATCAGGTATTATAAAAGTAACTCAAAGTAATAAGTGTCCAAGTAATGTAATAATTACAGTATGTAATAACGGTACTACCGGAGAAATTGGAGCCATCTGTTTCAATACAAAGAACACAGGAACGATTTATCTTCTGACTCCGGGCGAAGGTTCAGAAACAGATATTAATGCAAGGCTAGACATAGACGCAGGTGAAGCAAAATGTTTTGGAAATTTCCAAGTATTAATAACAGATCTTAGCCCCCATCGAATCCTTCCTGGTCATTGTCAACATTTTGAACTTAGTTCTCCTTCAATTCCGTTAACTGAAGCTCAATTTTCACAACAAGCTAATGGATTATATTTTGAAAATTTGCCGGATGGATACGGTGTTTGTTTACCTGGGATATTTGATATTTATTGTGAAACCGAGATGGAAATAGAGATCGAAACGGAAACTGAGACCGAAACCGAAACGGAGAC
>NZ_JBALPZ010000001.1:13253-19077 GCF_036965645.1 Neobacillus drentensis | reverse complement strand
AATTAAAATCACACTTCTTCATCCATTTTCAAAGTATCATTAATAAATTCTGAATTAGTGATAATGATTGTTAAATCTTAATTGAATAGTTTTTCCCCTCAAAGTTTAAAGGTATAATATGTATAGACATTAAGGGAGGTGGAAATATGTCATTGGTATTTATGGCACTTTATCGTCCAAAAACAGGGAAAGAAAACGAGTTAAAAGAAATTCTTAAAGTACATATTCCAACGTTACGAGAAGAAGGATTGATAACAGACCGTGAGTTACTCACTCTTCAAGCGGAAGATGGGACAATTATTGAAATCGCCGAGTGGAAGTCCAATGAGGCTATAGAAAAAGCACATCAATCAGAAAATGTAATGTCCGTTTGGAATAAAATCAGTTCTGTTGCCGAACTGACTAGTCTTTCATCACTTGCTGAGGCTCAAGCACCTTTTCCTAATTTCAAACCTTTATAGACGTATAAAAAGTGGCTTCACTCACATCTGAAACGCCACTTTTTCTGATTAAATATTTGAGTGATTTTAGCAAAATAGTAGCTTGGCAAACCTATTGCCAAGCTACTTCTACTGTTTTTAATGATTTCTTCTCTATTCTACTTATCTACTTAACTGTTTCACTATTTTAGGCTTTTTTTCCTTGCTTACTTTGATGATTTCACCAATGATACTGATGGCAATTTCTTCTGTTGTTTCCGAGCCAATTTCCATTCCAATCGGAGAATGAATCTGCTCCAACTGTTCTGGTGTGACTCCTTCACTTTTTAATTTATCAAATATTCTTATGACCTTGCGCTTGCTGGCGACCATCCCAACATAGGCAATCGGAAATTGCAGTGCCGTTTTTAAGACAATATCATCACGGTCTTTTGTCACAATCACCACGTATGAGTTTTTATTTAGATTGGCTGCAAGCATTGCCTTTTCAATATCCTCGTTCACGAAAAGGTTGGTTGCATTAGGAAAGCGGTCCTCCGTACAATAACCAGCCCTATCATCGACAATGCAATAAGGATATTCAAGAAAATCTGCAAGCTTTGCCAATGCGTAGCCTAAATGACCGGCTCCGGCTATTACTAATTCAGGCTTGCTTGTATATACTTCAATAAACACACGCAATGTTCCCCCACAATTCATCTGAATTCCGTCTTTTGCTTGTTTATTCAATTTATATTCCACGATTTTCGATTGCCCATTTTGGATCGCCTTTACGCTGTCTTCGATAATATAGTGTTCAGCCAAGCCCCCTCCGACAGTCCCTTCAATCGTCCCATCACGGTATACAATCATTTTTCCAACATGCCGGGGAGTCGAGCCCTTCGATTCAATGATCATGGCTAAAGCAAAGGTTTCATTTTGACGTGTCAGCATGGCCACTTTTTCCATCAGCAGCATGGTTAGCTCCCCCCTTTTTTAAAGATTAATTCGGTTGATATTGCTTCATGGTTAGAAAATAACGTAATAGATTTAAGGCGACTGTTTTTCTGTAAATCGCCGTGGAGCGCTGATCGTCAATTGGTTTTATGATTTTATCGAAAGCGGCCACAACCTGAGCGAGATCGGCAACGGATAATGGCATGTTTTTTCCAACCAGCTTTTTTTCAATCTCCATGGAGCGAACCATCGTAGGTCCGACTGCCCCAAAGGCAAAGCGAATATCCTCGATTTGGGTGCCCTTCATCCGGATATATCCGGCAAACCCTACTTTGGCAATGGCATCGGCGTTGCGGTTGCCGACTTTCTCAAAAACGACATGAGCACCTTCTGCGAATATGGATGGCAAGATAATTTCGGCTAAAATTTCATCATGATTTCGCCCGACCCTTCGCGGCCCCTGAATAAAATCGCTAATCGCTACCACACGATCACCGTTAACGGACCGCAGCAGAAGTTTTGCATTGTAGACATATAATAATGGCAATGTGTCACCAGCCGGAGAAGCATTGCAAATATTTCCTCCCAATGTCCCTCTGTTTCGAATGGCCGGTGCGGCAATTGTTTTGATGGCATTCTTTAAGGGCTGTGGAATCAACGGGTCTTCCAGTAATTCGCTATAGGTACAGCAGGAACCGATATGAAGATCCTTTTGATTTTGATACACCCGCTTTAGTTCAGAAAGATGATCAATAAAAATAATCGGATTCGGGATTTTCGGAGGAACTCCCCTTCCACTTTTGTGAAGGACCATAATATCAGTGCCTCCGGCAATGAGTGCACAGTCTTCTTGGTTCAGTTGGCTCAACGTTTGGTCTAAACTGTCGAAGCGGTACGCGGTTATTTTTTCTGCCATATGCCGTCCCCTTTTTTAGCTGCCAGATTGATCGCATCCACAATCATATTGTAGCCCGTACATCGGCATAGATTTCCGGAGATCCCTTCACGAATTTCCTCCTCTGTAGGTTGAGGGTTATTGGATAATAAAGCGGCACTTGCCATGACCATGCCTGGAATACAGTAACCGCATTGCACTCCTCCGGCCAGAGAATAGTATTCATCTAGAATCTTAAATTGTTCCGTGTCCATAATCCCTTCGATGGTTTGAATATGGGCTCCCGAAATCGAACCGATCGGGATCAGGCAGCTGTTTTGCAGAAGGCTATTAACAAAAACACTGCAAGCTCCACATTCTCCTTCACCGCAGCCTTCCTTTGTTCCGATTAACCCCAACTCCTCTCTCAAGAAATCTAGTAATCTTGTCGTGGCTGTGGCATCCGTTTCTACTGTTCTTCCATTTAGTGTAAATGAAATCAACCTTCTTCACCCTCTTTCATCCAAAGACGTTCCATAACGACTTCTGGTGTAATCGGAATTTGCTGAAAAGAAGTTTGCAGGGCATCCTCAATCGCTGCCTGAACGGCTGGAGCACCGCCGATTAACGTCAATTCACCTGCGCCTTTCGCTCCGTATGGACCATCCGCATAAGGATTATCAAAAACCTTGCTTTCGATGGAAACGACGTCCAATGAAGTCGGCGGTCCATAATCCGAAATGCTTTTTTGTTGAATTCTGCCTTGCTTCGAAGTCATCTTTTCTAAATAGCCGTAAGCTAATCCTTGAGCTAAACCACCGTCAATTTGTCCTTTCATAATCCGGTCATCAATGACCTTCCCCACCTCATAATTGGCGTATACTTTTTCCAACTTCACATTTCCTGTTAAACTATCTACTTCTACTTGCACAATATTCACGCCCCATGAATAAGCCGGGTAGGCATCTCCCGTGAAGGTTTTTTCGTCCCAGGGAATCATTTCACGGTGAACATAGTTCTCTCTTACTTCCTGTTCCACCCCTGTTTGCCACTGAGCCTTCAGTTTTTGGGCAGCACGTTCAAGCAATTTTCCGACAATCATCGTTGTACGAGAGGCAACGGTCGGACCAGAGTCGGGAACCTCTTTGGTATCGGGACTCGGGTACAAAACTTTGTCAAACGGTAGGTCGAGTTCTTTTGCGACAATCTTACTTAACGTCGTATAAATGCCTTGTCCCATATCAGAATTGGAGATTTTTAGCATAACTCTGTCATCCTTTGATTTCACCAGCCTTACTGTTGCTTTGATATGATCTCTTTCCCCGCTGCCTGTAAATCCGCAGCCATGAAGGAAAAGCGAAGTTCCGATGCCTTTTTTATAGCGCTGATTTTGTTGATTAGAACGGTAAAATTCCTCCTTTTTCTTTTTGTATTGTGACGTGTTGAGTAAATCCTCAATCATCTCTTCGACTAATATTGGATCACGGAATTTTCCTTTGGTGATGGTGGGGTCTCCTTGTTTGACGAGGTATTTTCGTTTATAGTCAAATGGTTCTATGTTTGCTAGTTTACTAAGATGTCCCATATGACTTTCGATTCCAGCAAAGCTTTGGGGAGCACCAAAGCCTCTGAAGGCACCGTTTGGAACGGTATTGGTTTTTAAAACATAGCCTTTTGCATGAAAATGAGGAATTTTATACACACCGGCACTATTTATTAAGGCACGCTGCAGCACGACAGAACTCAATCCTGCATTTGCTCCGCCATCCAGAAAAATGTCGACACACATGCTTAAGATATTTCCTTCCTGATCAAGGGCCGTTCGATAGGTAAGTTTGGCTGGATGCCTTTTGGTCGTCACTACCATATCCTCCGAACGGTCGAACACAAGCATGACCGATTTTTTGACTGCTTTTGCTGCAACGGCTACATGACAGGCCATCATCGAAGGAAAATCCTCTTTGCCGCCAAAACCACCGCCGGTAGGACTTTGAACCACTCTGACTTCATCGTCACCACAGGCTAAAGCGCTTAGCAAGGCATTTTTTATATAATAAAGACATTGCATCGAACCCTGGACCACGATTTCATCATCCTTATAGATGGCGAGCATTCCTTGCGGCTCAAGGTATACATGTTCCTGATAACCGGTATCATATTCTTCTTCAATGATTTGATGAGCTCCCTGCTCGATTGCGGAAATGGTCGCTAAGCTTTCCCCAAATTCATAGTTTGCCATCACCACTCCGGATGATGATTTTTGTTGGATGGCATCGTCCAATGTATAAATGGCCGGATGTTCTTCAAAATCAATCTTTACTTCATTTAGCAGACTATACAAGGTATCCAAGTCTTCTCCAACAAGCATAAGTATTGGTTCCCCAATATAATGGACCCACTCATTGGCGAAAATGGGCTGATCTTCTTGGATAATTTTCACATAATTCGGTCCAGGGATATGCTCTGCTCCTACGGCTTCATACCCTACTGGCAGGTTTGGTAAATGAATGGATCGGATCTTTCCATATGGAATCGGTGACCGAACCAAAACTCCATACACCATGTTTTCCACTTTCACATCACTAATATAAGCCAATTGGCCAGATACTTTCCCTTTATGGTCCTTTTTGGGCACTGAGGTGCTTATGTCTTTTAGCTTCATTCCGGCAACACCCTTCGACTCATTTTTTATTGCGCACACGTAATAAATAGAAACCTCTTCCTACGATTTTATAAATAAAAATAATCTTTTATGATTAATTTTTATTCAAGAGTTTCGGTGTTTTTCAATCCTAGTTCCAAAAGGTAAGCGTTCATTTCTCCCTTTACTAATTCTATTTTTTCAATGTGCAGCGTAAAACCAACTTCTTCAAAAATAGGAATATATCTTTTTCTAGTGATAGAGCCCTTCCATTCTTAATTTCATAACATACATTGTAATAATGAGATTAAAGTGGCAGCAATGCCTCATATTGGGTAATCGTATTTTTCCTAAGTGGAGGGATTATTTATTAAAAAAATAATTATGAACGAAGCGATTCAATCAAAAGAAGTGAGACTCGTTTCAGAAGGCGGTCAACAAGTCATCCCTACCATTCAAGCACTTAACATGGCCATTGAAATGGGATTAGACCTTATTCAAATCAGTGAAGCTAATCCGCCAGTGTGCAAGATCTTGGATGGTGGAAAATACAAATTTGAATTACAGAAAAAAGAAAAGCAGAACAAACAGAATCAGCAAACAATCGAAACAAAAGAAATACGTATGTCCATTACAATTGGTGAAAATGACTTCCAAACAAAAGTAAAAAGCGCAATCTCCTTTTTAACCAAAGGTTATCATGTAAAGGTAAGCGTTCGTTTCCGAGGAAGGGAAATCACGCATACAAACCTTGGCGAAGAACTCCTCGCAAATTTCTGCCAAGAAGTTAGCCACTTGGTAAAGTCTCAAACAAAAGCGACATTACAAGGCCGTATCTTATCGGTCATGTTAATGCCATAGAAATCAAGACCAAAATAAAAAAGTGAACCTTTTTTTGGCCATAATAAAGGACCCTTACGCTCTGTATAGGTC
>NZ_JBALPZ010000001.1:0-13168 GCF_036965645.1 Neobacillus drentensis | reverse complement strand
TCTCATAAATTTTTGGATTACTCTTGGGAAAAAGTACGCTCCAAAAAAGGCACAAAAAAATGCCTGCGCCCAAGTCTTGAACCATTTTGATAAAAATGATTTATCATAACCATTATTTATTGAGACTAATATAAATGTGATGAAAATTGACATGCAAAGCGCCATACAAGCTGCAAAAATAATATTTTTGTATTTTATATCAATATTAATGATTCTCCTACACATCCTTCTCATAGAAAGTATATCTTTGACAATTAGTTATATATTATCACCTGTATTCACATTAGTGAAACGAATATTTATAATAGAAGTATTAGGATTTCTAATATAAGGGAGTTACAAATAGTGAAATCATATTATGCTTTTATCAAGGCAATTGAAACAGGCAGTTTTACAAAAACAGCTGAAGAACTAGGTTATACCCAATCTGCCATTAGCCAAATGGTGTCTTCGTTGGAAGAAGAACTTTCTACGACTCTTATTTTACGCTCACGAAAAGGAATTTCACTAACACCAGATGGTGAAGAGTTTTTGCCTTATATAAAGAAGATTTGTAACTCACATAGAGAATTGATTGAAAAGCTTAATGAGATGCAAGGGCTGCAGAGTGGATTAATTCGAATTGGTACGTTCTCCAGTGTTACCTGTCATTGGTTACCTGGATTTATAAAGGATTTTAAGGAGCTGTACCCATCTGTCCATTTCGTATTACATCAAGGTAACTATACAGATATCTCTAATTGGATTAAAGAAGGAACTGTTGACTTTGGCTTTGTGAATTCAAGTGCAGGATCAAATCTAACTGTCACTCCTTTACAAGAAGATGAACTGCTTGCCGTATTGCCAATAAATCATCCTTTAGCTAAATACAGCAAAGTCTCATTGAACGAATTAATAAATGACCCCTATATATTATTAGATGAAGGGGTCATAAATGATCCTTTAACAATTTTTAACCAGAACAACTTTGAACTGAATATTGAGTACATAGTACACGATCCTTATGCGATTATGTCGATGATAGAACAAGAACTTGGTATATCTATTTTACCAAAACTTCTATTAAACCGATGTCCGTATAAACTCATAACAAGACCGATTTCGCCGCCCGTTGTTCGAAAAATTAGTCTTACATACAATGATAAAAAGGTTCTGCCAATAGCAAGCAGATATTTTATTGACTTTGTCATCGATCGATTTAGAGAGCAGAAGAATAGCCAAAACCTTTCCTGCTAAATATTAATTAAAAAGGAGCTGTTTTAGATTGACTCTTTTATTCAACCTAATACCAGCTCCTTTTATCGATTTATTTATAACATATTGGCCGTAAACCTGTCATACATATGAGGCGCTCTAACTTGAAGGGATCGCACGGTAATTCGTAACAAGTGTTTAGGACTTTTTTATTTTTTGACCTCTTTCTACCATCTGAGGTGGTTCTTCCATCCACCCATTTTGAATCATTATTTTTGCACCTTTATGAGCATATTCAAATGTATCTTTCATAAAAGCAGTCATTTTTGCTGATAAATCATTTCGTAAACTGAATGCTGTTCCTAATGAGTTTCCACCCATAGCAAAACTGCAAAAAAGACTTGTACAATACATCATTATTTTATCAGAGAATGGAGAAGTGGTGGAACGAGTTGCATTACCACCCGATAGTTGAGGTGTTTGTATTCCACTTTCCAGTAAGGTTTCGCTTAATACCTTTAGAATACTTTTAGAAAGTTCTGCTCCTTCGTTAAAGAAGTTTTTTACTTCTCTCTTACTTCACATTGCGCAAAACCGATAATCATCTGCAGCCCCATTACGTTTGATTCAATTGAATGATGGATATGAGCCACTTCTACCGTATTTAAGGCCCGTTTTTCATAAAAAGGATTAACTGCAAGTCCTCCCAAATAATTTATATCCTTAACAAACTCAACGGATGTTGGCATTGAAACATAAGGAGGTCGAGCAATCATTCCTTTTTCAAGCAAATATTGAGTGCAATGATTGTAATACATTTGCATAATGGAAGTAAGTTCTTTATACATCAATACAATATCTTCCCGATAACTCATAGATAAATTAAGTGAATGCAATCCCATACTAATTTCTTTTAATAATCGAATAAAAATTATGTCAAACCCATTGTCATATAACTTTGGTGCCTCTTTGTTAACATCTTGAGAAGTAAATCCTACTGGAATAACAGCACCTTCATTTTGAAAGATTGCTGTTATTTTACCAACATACGGGTTTATTTCTTTATATAAATTGGACATAATATCCTTAGCCTTTTCATCATCGGCCTTGTCTATAAAATATTCCAACATTCGTAGGATCATCGTTTTTTCTTGATATGTAATCCATAATGTGCCTAGCTCAGATGCTGTTATGGCTGGCTTATCAGACATTTTATGTTCCCCCTACTATTTTCTAAATTTAGGGTGAACTTAAAATCACATAATCATTCAATTTTATACGTTTTATTTTCTCCAGACAAGGAAGATTAAAAAGGAACATGTTCTAATAATGTAAGAAAATAATTCAAAAAAAGTTAGAAAGTAAATCCAACTATTAATAGGTTATAAAATAATAAATAAGCAAAAAAAAATAGGAAAACACATTTCCCTCTTGGATCATGTGCTTTCCTATTTATATTTTAGGTCCTTGATTTTAGTGTTATTGACCTCAACAATGAGACTTAAGAACCTTGGTAATGGAGTTATTTCTGCACTATCTGAATAAGGTTGCCGCATGTATCGTCAAAGACAGCAATAGTGACTTCCCCCATTTTTGTCGGTTCCATTGTAAACCTCACGCCTTTTTCCATTAATCGATTGTACTCTTCGTGAATATCTGCAACACCAAACATGGTTGCTGGAATGCCATCGGCAAATATCTTCTTTTGATATTCCTTTGCAGCAGGATGGGCATCCGGTTCAAGTAAAAGCTCGGTTCCGTTTTGTCCCTCGGGGGATACAAGCGTTATCCACCTATATTCTCCAACGGGTACGTCCACCTTTTTTACAAACCCAAGCTTTTCTGAATAAAACTCCAGTGCCTTGTCTTGATCTTGTACAAATATACTAGTAACAATGATTTTCATTCTGTTTTACCTCCTTCGATATTTTTGAAGCAATACTGTAAGGTATTCTGCAATTACAATATTTCAATATTAGCTGTAATTTGTTTGTTTTTTTTGCTTGTTTAGATAAGCATAACAGAATAATCATTACGATTAAATACCTTAAAGAAGACGTCTCAGTATAACTCCTCCTTGAAAGTTTAAGTACAAATTCACACTCTTTTGCTAAAACAAACCGTTCCCCATAAGGAAACGGCTTGTTTATTATTAACCCTCTAATTTTTGGNNATGTAGAAGCTAGTATGATTACCATACTTACTACTCCTATCCCTACAAGAGTTGATACAGATGAACTCCAGGTTAATCCTTTTCCGAAGAAGAACATTTCACGTAAACCTTGTATCATAAATCGCATTGGTAACCATGAATAAATCCACTCTCGATAAAATGGAGACATCATTTCTGGAGCCATTGAAAGCAAGGGTGCTCCAAAAAATAACAATAGGGCAAAAAGAGCGATACTTCTGATACCCAACCACGAAAGTACAGCTGAAATCATTAGGAAAAAGCTAAAGGAGGTAATTGATAGGAATAAAGCTGTTTCTGTAAACTGTGGAATTTGAAGTCCTACCATATCACCTGCCAGCGAAGTTAAACCAAATCCAACGACAAGGGAAACAATGGCTCCTATTAAAATTTGTCCTATCCTTGTGGTGAGGTAATCTATCCGATTTGTAATTGATAATTTACTAACAGCCAAAAAGATAATAGCAGCACTTGCCAAACTTCCTATCCATAATGGCTGAAATAAGGAAACTGGAGAATTTCCGTTTGCACTATTAGTCCCTATTTCATTAACATTAGTGACTTTTTTTGTAATAGGAGTTGCTAGACTTGCAGCTTGCTTCGCTGTTAATGTTGCTCCTTGCTTTTCAAATCCCTGAAAGAGTTGGGTACGAACATTATTGTTCATATTGTCAACAAGTCCATTCAAAATCTGTCCCGCCACGCTAGAGGCTGCTGTATTCATTCCCTGATTGATATATATTTGAACTTCAGGTGAAGAAGGTGCTAGTGTCCTTAATGATGCCTGCTTAGCACTGAAATCCTTCGGAATGACTAATGCTGCATAATATTTTTGATTATCCATTCCTTTTTGTGCTTCCTCTGCTGTTTTTACTTCAATCCATTTTACAGCAGGGTCTTCATCTGTTGTTGCTTTTGAATTTTTTTTCATTGTTTCAACGATTGTTTGACCCATATTCATTTTTGGTTGGTTAGAAATTTGTACTCCTTGATCTGCGTTAACAATTGCAATGGGCAAATTTTTAGGTTGAGGTTGAACCGATGGAAAAAGTGTTAGTGAAAAAATAAAAATAACTATGAATGCGATAATGGGTGAAACTAATAAAACTTTATTTTTGAACATTAATATTTTCCTCCCTGTTTTTTTGATATAATAACAAACACCGTGTTGTTTATTATATTTCAAATTTTATAATTGAATCCTATTCTGTTCAATAATCAAAAATGGCAGATGTGTTGGTTATGGAACATCTTTTATTAATGTGTTGGATAAAATTAAGGAGGAAGCAGCTTGCGAGATAATACTACGGATTTACGGGTCATTCGGACAAAAGAAGCAATCCGAGATGCACTAGTTGAGTTGATAAATGAAAAAGGTTTCGAAACCATTACTGTTAAGGACTTAACAACTAGAGCAAAAATTAATAGAGGTACATTTTATGCACACTATCAAGACAAATTTGATTTAATGACCAAATGCGAAGAAGAGATTATGCTTGAGATGTCCAGACTTGCAAAAAAGAATTTACCAGGTGTTATTGCCGCACTTGAGACTAACTCACCGACTGCAACACCATTTTCCCTTGCAGTTTTAATATTTGAGTTTCTTGATCAAAATAGTGGTTTTATGGAAGCTGTATTAGGTCCAAAAGGCGATTTAACCTTTCAAACCCGGCTGAAAGATTTTATGTGGAAAACCCTGTTCGGAAATGATTCAAACGCACTTATTAAGGAGGAAAATTTACTTGTTCCAGGACAATATTTAGCTTCTTACATTGCTTCTGCACATATAGGAGTCATTCAACAATGGTTGAATAGCGGCAGGGAAGAATCCCCTCAAGAAATGGCAGAAATCCTATCTACCATAACTTTTAATGGACCCTTCTTTGCTGCTGGTTTGAAAAAGTAAACCCCCAAAAAAAAGGGAGACTATCTAAAAAAAAAACAGGTAGTCTCCCTTTTTTATTTATATGCTTATTCAATTATTGTTGCTTTTGGAAAAAACGCATTATACGCTTTTGTCGGATTAGCAAACCATTCAGCAATTTCGTTTGCTTTTACTTGGTTCTGTGCACCCTGAAGTAGCAATTGAACAACATGCTCAGGTAATGGTTTCGTCATGGCATTTGTCCATTCAGTTACTTCTTTTACATAATGTTTCGTTCGATTCCAATAACACTCTCCTAATTCTACGTCCCACTTAGAATTTTTGTATTCCGTAAGGGTTTCATACAATTGTTCAGCACAGTAAGAAGAGAGATTACAGCCTTGGCCCGTAATAGGATCGTTTAAAAATACACTATCGCCACAGCCAACTACCAGCTTATTTTTAACCATCAGATATGGCTTTCGAATAACAGGGGTTAAGGCTGTTTGGAGGAAGCCATTTTCATCACATAAAGCAAAATTTTTTCCATCAATTCGGTTATAAATTTCCGGGAAAAACTGTTGAACTGCACTCCTCATTTTAAGAGTAAACTCTTCTGCACTTTTAATTCCTTTAAATATGTCTAAATCGCTGTTTGGTAGTGCCATTATGAACAGTATGGTAACAGGACCATGTTCTGTTATTGCGGGTATCTCAAACATTTCACCCAACTCAGGAAGAACCGTTACACATACTCCCAAAGGGGTGTTTGCTTTTATACCTTTGAAATAACCTACGATACATTTTCTCTGAGGAGTTTGAAAAGGAGACAGATCCTCTTCAATCGGAAACGGCAAAAGTGGTCCTTTTTTCCCTGTACAATCTATAACTAAATCAAACTCATCTATAAGTACTTCCACACTTTCTTTTTCTACCTTTTCTAGACGGAAGGAAACTCCTTTTTCTACAAGATCTTTAATAGTATGAGAGTAATACAAACGTTGATCAACAGATAATGCCGGTTCTTGCAATTTTCCTACAAATAGTTTTTGATTTCCAATCGTAATATGAATACTTTCAATAAGAGTTTGTTCTCCCCATTTTGGCTCATAAAAGCGTTTTTCACGAGTCCTTGTTGATCCAAAATGCACCTGGGTAGACATGATTCGGCCTTTCCTAATCTGATCTGGTGATTGACGTTCAATGACTGTAATATCAAAGTCGTCCTTTAGAGCATAAGCTAGGTGCAGTCCAGCTACGCCACTACCAATAATACAGAGTCTTTTTTTCAACAATCTCACTCCCTTATTAGAAAATTCAGCATTCTCCAGGCTATTTGGTTGAATGTCAAGTTACAATATATGTTCTAGTCCAGTAAAACAATTTTTCTAACATTTTCCTCTAAATCTAACTATTACCTATTTTATTGAAGACTAATTCTCATGTAAATGGTTCTTTAGTGACAGTATTTGTATTATAGACCGTAAAGTAAATTAAGGGCTAAAATCACCTTAACATTAAATTCCAAATAGTGTGATCTAACAGACGTTTGGAACTTTTTTGAAATAGTTTTTTTTTGGTGAAAGCATTGAAAAGAATAGACAATAAAGTTATTTAATTTTTAAACCTCAAACACACATAACCCCGTTCTGATTTTAGGACGGGGTTAAAATAAGGTTGTTAAATTTTTGAAGTAAAATACTTCACTGCACTTATTTTTTTACTTCATGCCAAGCTAACTGAGGTCTTTCAATTGGATATCCGTTTTCTTGACGATATCTTTTACGCTCTTCAGTAAAATCAAACCAACTTTTTTCGCTATCGGGATGTTTGGCATAATGTACAATACATCTTAAAGAATCTTCCACACAAGGGTCTTCCCAATATCCATAAAGTGCTTCCAAACGATTAATTAAATCAGCACCATCTTCGTTTTGTATCTCTTCAAGAGAATAATAACCTAGATCAATTACTCGTTGAGCGACTTTGGGACCGATAGAGGGTATCAATTGGAATTGAGCGAGACCACGGAGGTATTTAGTTCGTTCAAAAGAAGTTTGTAAACACTTGGATAAACGTGAAATGTCCATACCGGGAATCTCTTTTAATTTTATTTTACACATTTTTAATTGTACTTTTTCTTTTGGTGTTAATGGAAGTTTGGGAGAAGAAATTTTCATATGATTTCACCTACTTTTCAGATTGACAGGATTACAGCCCAACCCTATAACCGTTAAACCCCACGTTTTCATCCCCTAAGTCCTGACGATAAAAGACCTTCAGGTTATATAGAATAGAACCTATATCTATACAACATGCGGGTAGTAAACTTTTTATAGAAAAATGTTGACAAACTATTAACTGGTTTAGCTCAAATTAAAAATAACTACCATAGTTAGATAATTTCGATACCTAATTCCATGTACTTGTTTAAATTATGACTTAGTGGACCGTCTTCCGTAATTAAGTAATCAAGTTCTGAAACTGGACCAACTAAGTAATTGGAAATAGTATTAAGTTTACTTCTTGTTACCAGGGTTGCGATCTTATTTGAACTTTTAATCATCTGACGTTTAGCATAAGACTCTTCTATATGAGGGATGCTAATACCAAAGTCAGGGTGCAGGGAATACACTCCTAAAAAACAGAGATCGGCTCTAATATTTTTAAGCACATCAATTACTTCCATTCCTACTGTCACAAAAGATTCCTTAAAGAAGGTTCCTCCCAAAAGTATGATATCTGTATTTGGATGTTTTGATAATGCCAAACTAATAGAGGGACTATTCGTAATAATGGTCCCTTTAAACTCCAATGGAATTTCTTGAGCCAGAAAAAGATTTGTTGTACTTCCATCTATTAAAAGAACTTGTCCATCTTTAATAATTTTCACTGCTTTTAAAGCCAATTCCTTTTTTGCATCTATATTTTCTTCAGTTCTTTCAGAAAAAGTTAAAGCACTCGCTGAAGCAGGAATTGCCCCGCCGTGTACTCTTTTGAGAAGGCCAAATGAATCCATTTCCCTTAAATCTCGTCTAATTGTGTCCTCGGAAACATCCCATTTCATGCTTAATTCTTTAGCAACGACTTTCCCTTCTTTTTCAAGTATTTGTAAAATTTTGCTTTGCCGTTCTTTTCTAAGCATAACAATGATCATCCTCCGTGTTTTTGCATGTTTTTTCTTATATTATATTATTTTTTCTGGCATTCACCAATTTTATAAAAATCTAACGAAATTTTTCTTGTTTTTTCTTGTTTATGGAGATAAAATATTCTCAAATACGAAAAAACTAGCATCAAAATGCAAAAACAAGAATTCATTGATGCAAGAATCCTAATGCTCACTTTTTGTATTAACTTAAATCCCACGAAATTAAAGGAGGAAAAAAAGATGAATAATAGTATTGAAACACTAGCTGTAAATACGATTCGCACCTTATCAATTGACGCGATCAATAGTGCGAATTCCGGTCATCCAGGTCTTCCTATGGGTGCTGCTCCAATGGCATATGCACTCTGGGCACATCATCTAAATCATAATTCTGCAAATGCAAAATGGTTTAATCGCGATCGATTTATTCTTTCTGCCGGACACGGATCTAGTTTGTTGTATAGTTTGCTTCATTTAGCTGGGTATAATGTTTCTTTAGAAGATTTAAAAAGTTTTAGAAAGCTTAATAGCAAAACACCTGGTCATCCCGAATTTGGGCACACAGATGGTGTTGAAGCGACCACTGGTCCTTTAGGGCAAGGGATTGCAAATGCAGTAGGAATGGCGATGGCTGAAGCGCATTTAGCTGCAAAGTTCAATCAGGATGGATACCCTGTAATTGACCATTATACATATGCTTTAGTTGGCGATGGAGACTTAATGGAAGGCATCTCTTATGAGGCCATGTCTATGGCCGGTCATATGAAACTAGGAAAATTAATTGCATTATATGACTCCAATGATATTTCTTTGGACGGTGAATTAAATCTTTCATTTTCAGAGGACATTCAAAAAAGAACAGAATCTGCTCATTGGCAATATTTACGAGTAGAAGATGGCAATGATGTTGCAGAAATCTCAAAAGCTATTACATTAGCTAAACAAAATACTAACCAACCAACTTTGATCGAAATTAGAACCACTATTGGATATGGAAGTCCCAAAGTGGCAGGAACAAACAAGGCACATGGAAATCCACTTGGAGCAGAAGAAGCTCGTGCAACAAAACAGGTATATGACTGGCACTATGAAGAGGATTTCTTTGTACCGGAAGAAGTTAAAGCTCATTTTGAAGAGCTAAAACAAAGAGGAATTAGCCAAGAACAACAATGGAATGCATTATTCCAGTCTTATCAAGAGACATATCCTGAATTAGCAAAGGACCTGCAACATGCCATCACGGGAGAGGTTTTAATTAATGCGGAAGACATCCTGACATTTGAAACAGGTAAAACAATCTCAACCCGTGTAGCAAGCGGAGAAGCCATTAACCATTTTGTAAAATCAGTTCCTTCTATTTTTGGAGGAAGTGCAGATCTTTCTCACTCCACCATGACAGACATAAAGGAAAACGCAGCATTCGCAGTAGAGTCATTTAGCGGACGAAATATCTACTTTGGTGTCCGGGAACACGCTATGGGAGCAGCTGGCAATGGTTTGGCTCTTCATGGCGGGGTAAAGCCTTTTGTTAGCACATTCTTTGTTTTCAATGATTATCTCAGACCGTCCATTCGTCTGGCAGCCTTGCAAAAGCTTCCAATCACTTATGTATTTACTCATGATTCGATTGCGGTTGGTGAAGATGGTCCAACTCATGAGCCAATTGAGCAGCTAGCTTCTCTTCGTGCAATCCCAGGGCTAACCGTGATTCGCCCATCAGATGCAAACGAAACTGCAAGTGCTTGGGCTTATGCACTAAAACAAACAGAAGGTCCGGTTGCCCTAGTACTAAGCCGTCAAAACCTGCCTGTGTTCCAAGAAACACAAGCCAATTTAGACAACCTTTCTAAAGGAGCTTACATTTTAACGCAAACAAATGACCAACCAGAGGTTATTTTGATCTCTACCGGTTCAGAAGTGTCATTAGCCATTAACGCGAAAGCTGAACTTGAAAAGGAAAATGTATCGGTTCGCGTAGTCGCAATGCCAAGTTGGGAACTTTTTGATCGTCAACCGAAAGAGTACAAAGAGCTTGTCTTCCCTGCTTCTATTACGAAGCGTGTGGCACTAGAAATGGGCATCTCTCTTGGATGGGAACGCTATGTAGGATCAGAAGGGAAAGTATTATCTATTGAAACATTCGGTGCTTCAGGAACGGGCACTGGAGTCATGGAGCTATTTGGATTTACGACAGAAAATGTTGTTCGAACTGCAAAAAGTCTACTGTAATCTAAAAATGGAGGAAATATACGATGAAATTATTTATTGATACTGCAAATCTTGTTGATATTAAAAAGGCATATAAAATTGGTGTTTTATCAGGTGTTACAACCAATCCTTCCCTAGTTGCTAAGGAAGGCGTAAAATTCGAAGACCGCATTGAAGAAATCTGCAATGCAGTTCCACAAGTAGAGTCTGTTTCCGCTGAAGTAACTCCAGAGGCCATTACAGCTGATGAAATGATTGCCCAAGCTGAAGAGCTTATTAAAATTAACGGCGGAGATGAGAAGATTACCATCAAGCTTCCTATGACTTTAGCTGGCTTAGAGGCTTGCCGTTATCTTGCTGATAAAGGCGTTAAAACAAATGTCACACTTATCTTTACAGTAAACCAAGCACTATTAGCAGCTCGTGCTGGTGCAACATATGTATCTCCATTTTTAGGCCGCTTAGACGATATTTCCGAAGACGGTGTCCAATTAGTATCAAAGATAGCTGAATTGTTCCGCATTCATAATTTCGACTCACAAATTATTGCAGCTTCTGTTCGTCATCCGGATCATGTAACTCGTGTAGCAATGGCAGGTGCACATATTGCAACGATTCCATTTTCAGTCATTGAGCAAATTTCTAAACATCCACTAACTAATCAAGGAATCGAAAAATTTGCTGCTGATTGGGAAAATACTCTTAAAAACTAAGTTAAATAAAAAACACGACAGGTATTCCCCTGTCGTGTTTCTATTCGTAGGATTTCTTCAACTCTTGCCCTCGTTTGTTCAAGAAGGAAGTTTAGATTCTATTCCTGTTTAATTGCTTTTTAGCTTCTTTCTCTATGGTTACAATTATAGCAACCTTACTTAAGTTTGAAATATTATCTCCATATCGATAATCATCGAGTATTTCGCTTATGTTGTAGTTTTTCATTCTCTATTTTTCCAACATTAACCATTTGGTTTACGCTTACATTGCTGGTATACTAGGAATTGGCTGCAAAAGCCACCTGAAAAATTACTACACGGTTTGGACAATTGGCGCCGTTGTTTCCACCGAATGACTTGAGTGATTGCTTTTACCTTCTTTAAATCAGAAAATTCGATTAATTTTTTTACTTATGATTAGGAAACCGCCGTTTTCAATAATCAAAATAATCACGACTGGTTGCTAATCAGTCTTATAGCTAAGATTCTGTTAAAGTACCCGTTCGTAATATAAGGTTAGCCAGATTTTTTAAAGTATACCCGTTGTATAGGACATTTTTAAAAAGGTTATGCCACATTAAGGAGATGATTTCTGTATTCAACAGGGGTCATCTTCTTTAAATTCCATTGGTATCTAAAATTGTTATAGTAATTCATATAGCTTCTAATTTCCTGTTTAAGTTCGTTTAAGGTTACACACGATTTTATATTTGCTTCATCTTTAAAGTGACCGAAAAATGACTCTTGTGGAGCGTTATCCCAACAGTTTCCTCGTCTGGACATTGATTGGCCTAACTTTAATTTTTTTACATACTTCTGAAAAGTAGGGCTAGTATAGTGTACTCCTTGATCCGAGTGAATAAAGGCTCCTTCTGCAAGCTTTACTCGTCTATTTTTCTTTAACTTTACTAAAGTATTAGTAACTAAATCTAATGTTAGACGATCTGAAACATTATAGGCTAATATCTCATTAGTTGAACTATCCTAAAAGGGTACAAATAAGCCTTTTCTCCCTTTCCGTAATATAAATAAGTAATATCAGTAAGTAAAACTTTACCTGGGATATCTTGTTTAAAATCTCGATTTAGTAAATTCGGAAGAACAGTAAGTTCTTGGGTTGCTTATAACATCTTCTTATAAGGGTTCGGCCTTCTAATAGGGCATACAATACTATATTTCTTCATAATCCTTCGGATCCGTTTTAAGTTATAGTTTATATGAAACTGCCCTTTTAACGTCATTTTAATTTGTCGAGCACCTTTATTACGTCGTTTAAATTGGAACGCCTTTAAAATATTTTCTCTTAAGATTAAGTCATCTTTTTCACGGTGATTTCTGTTTTCCTGGGACTTCGGAGAAAAATAATTATAATAACCCGAGCGTGAAACTCCAGATATTTCGCATAAGAAACCAATCATGTTTTTAAGATTATACTTTTCAATTACAGAACGAATTAAGAGGAATTTCTCCTCAGCTGATACTTTTACATGTTTTTCTCCAGCCCCCTTTCTATCATGTCTAACTTTTTTAGCAATTCATTTTCAGCGCGCAACAGATTAATTTGAGCTTCTAATTTTGCGTTTTTTTCTTCTAAACTAAGATCTCTTTTAATCGGTCTCCCTGAATTATCATGACGTGTGTCGCGAAGTCCCAATACCCCTGATTCGTTATAGGTAGCCCGCCATCTAGCAGCGGCTCTATTTACCCTAACGATTCCAATGATATCGACATCAAAACCGTTTTCCTCAAAAATCAGCCGTGGTAATTTTCCATTCTCACTTTCAGTAATAAAGATTCTTTTAAATTCATCAGTGTATTTAATTCCTTTTATACTTACGGATTTG